>JAGWRO010000048.1 GCA_028876495.1 Bacteroidota bacterium | reverse complement strand
ATAACACAAAACGATGGAAATACCATTAAATCGTTGCTTGCCGCAGGTACAGTTGTGAATGTAACCTTAAGTGCTAACACTATTCAGCTTGACGGAGATTTGGATAATGGAATAATGGCGCATGAATATACGCACGGTATTTCTAATAGGTTAACCGGCGGCCCTTCTGCTGCTACTTGTCTTACTAATGCAGAACAGGGAGGAGAAGGATGGAGTGACTACATGGCCCTAATGATGACAACTAATTGGGCCACCGCTTCCACATCTGACGGAACCAAAGCCCGTTCGCTTGGTACTTATGTTCTGGCCGAACAGCCCACAGATCCTGGGATCAGAACCTATCCATATTCTACAGATCTCAGTATTAATCCATGGACGTATGGTCAAATGGCTGGGGTAGCCGGTGGAGAAGTTCATACGATTGGTGAAATATGGGCGGCAACTCTATGGGACATGACATGGAATATTATACAGCAAGACGGCATCAATTCAAACTTATACAATGCAAATGGTGCAGGTGGAAATTCCGTAGCAATGAAACTGGTGATGTTGGGTTTAAAATTGCAACCATGCCAGCCGGGTTTTTTAGATGCAAGGGACGCCATCTTAAAAGCGGATACGATTTTATATAATGGTAAATACAGTTGTGCCATCTGGAATGCTTTTGCAAGAAGAGGAATGGGCGTATTAGCTCAGCAGGGAAGTTCTAACAGTACAACAGACCAGGTAGCGGATTATTCAATTCCTGCCAGCGCAGTAATTCAAAAAACAGTGGACAAATCACAGGCTGCTCAAAATGATTTTCTTACTTATACTTTAAAAGTGAATGCTCAATGTGCTTCGGTTTCAAATTATGAAATAGTGGATACACTTTTACCGAATGTAACTTATGTAAGCGGTGGAACCTACGACGCAACATATAGAACAGTTAGTTTTGATGTTCCTAATTTATCAGCTTCTGCAACTCAAACATTCACTTTCAGAGTAAGGATTAACGTAAACAGTTATTTTGTTCCTTCAACTTTGCTCGACGAACAGGTTTCTTCAAACTCAATGCCTTCAACATTCATAGCATCATCAACCTCTTCATCTATCAAATGGTCAACAAGCACAACAAACCATAGTGCATCTTATTCATTAAAAGCGAGCGATCCGGCAAGCGCTGTTGAACAAACGATAACCAGCCAAACATCTTATCCGGTCAACGGGAATACACAACTTAGTTTTTGGCAAAACTATAATACAGAAGCTTCGCATGATGGAGGTGTGGTTGAATTGTCGACAGATAATGGAGCCACGTGGGTTGATGCCGGCCCTTACATGAGCCAGAACGGGTATAATTCTACTATTAATACCAACACAAATATAACAAACAGGCGAGCTTTTAGTGGAAGCAGCAACGGTTTTATTCAAACGATAATCAATCTTTCCTCTTTTGAAAACAGGTCAGTGAAATTCCGCTTCCGTTTTGTTTCGGATAATACAATCAGTGCTACCGGATGGTACATTGATGACATCCTTATTAATACTTCACCTGCTGCTTATAATCTTGGACAATTAATGGATAATTCAGGAGTTTTAAAAAGTATTTCAGATACCGTTACTGCCATTACCACTCAGGTTTTATCATTGTCGTGGGGGAGTTTTTCTGCCGAAAAAATCGGAAATACTGCATTGTTAAAATGGTCAACCCTGCAGGAAGTAAATACCAATAAATTTACTATTGAAAGAAGTAAAGACGGAATTCATTTTTACCCGATCGGTACATTAAAGGCTTCCGGAAATACAAGTGACGTCACTTTCTATAATACAAGCGATGGGGCTCCCCTGGCAGGCATCAATTATTATCGAATCAGCCAAACTGACCGGGATGGAAAAATTCTTTATTCTGAAGTCAGATCGGTTTCATTTGATTTGGCACCGGCTACTGTTATTATTTCTCCAAATCCTGCAAAAGATCATATCAATATTTCTGTAGCGGGGAATAAACAAACCTTGCACGTGTCTCTTTTAAATTCTGTAGGGCAAATAATTTCAACTGTGATCATGAAAGATGAATATAATAGTATTCCTATACACGCCATTCCATCCGGTATATATTATCTTAAAATTTCGGGAGGTGATATTTCAACTGTGAAAAAAGTAGTAATTGAAAAATAAAAAGATTTTTACAGTAAACGAATAAAAAATAAAGATTTCTCTTTTCTAAAGAAGCACGACGATTTTTGGTAAAAAAATAATACAACCGATAATAAAAGAAATAATTGCTGAAAGCAAAACCGCTGATGCAGACATATCTTTTACTTTTTTTATGGTGAGATTGAAATCAGGAGAAACCAGGTCGCAAAGTTTTTCAATAGCAGAGTTAATGATCTCGAAACTTAATACCATAGCGAAAGAAAGAAGAATTATCATCCACTCGGTTGGGGAGAGCGAAAAGAATATTCCTGCGATTACCACCAGCAAAGCAAGTATGTATTGAATTCTGAAATTTTTTTCATGAAGGATACAATCTTTTAAACCATTGAACGCCCAACCAAAGGATTTAATAACTCGCATGATATTATTTGATTTTTTGTAAGTTTTACAAATTAGAAACCACTTTTTTAATTGCATGGCAAGCCATTACAATTTCATCTTTGGAAATAATAAGCGGGGGAACGATTCTTAAACATTCGGAAGCAAACAAAAACCAATCTGTAAAAACGCCTTCCTTTAATAATCCATCAATCACTTTTTTATTTTGCTCAAAGCTTTCAAACTCAAGTGCCATCATAAGTCCGTGGCTTCTGATCTTTTTGATATTAGGTATATTATCCAGACGTTCAAGAAATAATTTTTCTTTTTCAAAAACTTTATCAATCATATCGTCTTCCAACAAAACCTGCAAAGCAGCAAGTCCGGCAGCACAACAAACAGGATGTCCTCCAAAAGTATTAATATGCCCGAGAACAGGATTATTGGTTAAAGAATCCATTATCCTTTTCTCAGCAATAAAAGCGCCTAAAGGCATGCCACCACCCAGTGCTTTGCCCAATAATAAAATATCCGGCACCACATCAAATTGTTGAAAAGCCCAAAGAGTTCCGTTTCTTCCAAACCCACATTGTATCTCGTCTAAAACCAATAGAGTACCGGTTTCTGTACATTTTTTTCTCAGCGCCTGCAGCCATTTTTTTTCAGGAACAATTACGCCGGCTTCTGCCTGTATGGTTTCTGCAATTACACATGCGGTTTCAACGGTAATTGAGTCAAGATCTTCAAAAGAATTAAAATTTAAATGCAAAATTCCGGGCAATAGTGGCCTGAAAGCATTTCGCCAATATTCATCGCCTATGATGCTGAGTGAGCCTTGGGTACTTCCGTGATAAGAATTCTTAAAAGCAGCAATTTGGGTTCTTCCTGTAAAACGCTTGGCCAGTTTCATTGCGCCTTCTGTAGCTTCTGTTCCTGAGGCAGTAAAAAAAACTGAATTAAGTGAAGCAGGCAAA
Organism: Bacteroidota bacterium; assembly: GCA_028876495.1. GTDB lineage: Bacteria > Bacteroidota > Bacteroidia > Chitinophagales > Chitinophagaceae > Ginsengibacter. The sequence goes on along the minus strand of JAGWRO010000048.1, from coordinate 66,106 downwards.
TTGCCTGTAAGTGCTTTTGCATAGGCTGTTTGCGGCGATAAAACTAATTCGCCATTCACCATTACATGCATAAAGTTTTCTGCCTGCTGTTTGATAGCATCGATTACTTTTTTATTGGCATGGCCAATATTGCATACGCTAATACCGCCAATAATATCAAGATATTCTTTATTATTTACATCGTAGAGTTTGCATTCGCTTGCTTTTACAATTTCCAATGCAAGTGGATCAGGAGAAGTTTGGCCGATATGATTTAAAAATATCTGTCGGTTGGTCATTTTAATTTTAGAATTTTCACTTTTCTGTTTGCCTTACTTCACCGTTTCGTAAGGCGCAACTTTTTCTAATACCCTTTTATACAAATCTTCATATTGAGGAACAATATTGTGAATATCAAATTTCATTGCCTGCGCCAAAGCATTTTTTTTCATTTTAGCAAATGCTTTTTCATCTGAAAGAATGTTAATTATATTGTTGCTCATGTCATTAATATCTCCGATGTTGCTTGTAAACCCGGTAACCCCATTGATATTTATTTCAGGCAAACCTCCCGCGTTGGTTGAAATTACAGGAACCTGTGCTGCCATAGCTTCCAGGGCAACAAGACCAAAACTTTCGTACTCACTTGGTAAAACAAAAAGATCAGAGATTGCCAATATTTCTTCCACTTGTTCCTGTCTTCCAAGGAAGCGGACATTAGACTGTACGCAAGTATTTCTGCAAAGATCTTCAATAGCAGATCGCTCTGGTCCATCGCCAACAAGCAATAATTTTGAAGGAATTACTTTATTTACTTTTTCAAAAATATGTACCACATCCGACACTCTTTTTATTTTTCTGAAATTAGAAGCATGCATTAATATCTTTTCATTGTTCGGTGCGATCACCTGCTTGAAAGGCGTGACTGGTTTTTTATTAAACCGTTTTGCGTCTACAAAATTGTAGATCACTTCGATCTCCTTTTCCATTTTAAAATGATTGTACGTTTCGTCACGTAAATTTTTAGAAACAGCAGTAATGGCTGTGCTTTCATTCATTGAAAAGGTAACCACCGGCGAATAAGTTTTATCCCTTCCCACCAGGGTGATATCTGTACCGTGCAAAGTAGTGATCACAGGAATATCGATTCCTTCTTTTAAAAGAATTTGTCGTGCCATATAAGCCGCTGATGCATGTGGAATAGCGTAGTGAACGTGCAAAAGATCTATTTTTTGATTGATGATTACATCCACCATAGTACTGGCCAGTGCTGTCTCATACGGAGGATAATCAAAAAGAGGGTAGGTAGGAACGCTTACTTCGTGATAAAATATATTCGTATGAAAACTTCCAAGCCTCACTGGTTGCTGATAGGCGATGAAATGGATATTATGTCCTTTCTCTGCCAATGCCTTTCCTAACTCTGTAGCCAAAACACCACTTCCTCCAAAAGTAGGGTAGCAGACAATTCCTATATTCATATCTTTTACTTTTTAAAATCTACGCAATTTACAACTTCTTTCAGGCTGCTCTGACACGGAAGAATCAATTATTTTTTTCATAGAATGTTTATGTTTGTGAAATCGGGAGGAAACAAATGTTTTTTTGCCCCTGCTTTTAAAAAATTTAATCAATTGAATGAGCTATTTATTTACCACTGATAGCATTATCAGTTTTTTTATTCTTGTAATTCTTGAAATAATCCTGGGAGTTGACAATGTAATATTTGTAAGTATTATTATTAACCGGTTACCTGTTGAAAAGCATAAAAAGGCAAGGCTTGCATGGGTAATTCTTGGTTCTATTGTGAGAAGCGGTTTGCTGCTTGCATTGGGATGGCTGCTTGCCCAAAAAGGTAAAGCGGTGATTACTATATTTGATAAAGGATTTGATTTGGCAAGCATTGTAATGCTTGCGGGTGGAATTTTCCTGATCTATAAATCAGTGCGCGAAATTCATGAAAAACTGGAAGGCGAAAATCCTGATGCGATTAAACCGAAAGCAAAAGTGTTAAGTTATTCCAATGCGATTTTCCAGATTATTTTGATAGATATGGTTTTTTCATTTGATAGTGTGATCACCGCCGGAGGAACCGCAAAACATGTTGAAATAATGATTGCTGCTGTAATTATCGCGATGATTATGATGTTTTCTTTCAGCCCTTTCATTGCCGGGTTTATTCATAAACATCCTACTTTTAAAATGCTTGCACTGTCTTTTTTGGTTATGATTGGCCTGAGCCTTGTGATAGAGGGATGGGATTCGGAGAAGGCAGAAGATCTTCATCTAAAAAATTATATTTATTTTGGAATGGCCTTTTCATTTGTGGTTGAAGTACTGAATATGGTGATGATGAAAAAGCAAAACAGGAGAGTGGTTCAATTGGATGAGCCGAATTACCCGGTTGATGAAGTGAACCTGGAAGACCAGGCAAAGTAATATTATCTTGAAAGAATTTTTTTCACAATTGCAGGACCCTCATAAATAAAGCCCGTCCATACCTGGATCAACTCGGCTCCATTTTCAAATTTTTCTTTTGCATCATTTGCAGAAAAAATACCACCGCTGCTGATTACCGGAATAGTTCTGTTTGTTTTTTTATAAATATAGTTGGTGATGCGCGTTGATTCTTCTTTTAAAGGTTTGCCACTTAATCCTCCGTCACCGATCTTTTCAATCTCATCTTTTGAAGTAATTAAATGGTTTCTGCTAATGGTTGTGTTGGCCGCTACCAATCCGTCCAGTTTAATTTCCAAAGCAAGATCAATAATGTCATCCAAATCGTTTTGATTTAGATCAGGAGAGATTTTTAATAATAAAGGCTTCTGATTTTTTTTTGTTTGATTGATAGATTGAAGATGAGTAAGGATTTTTTTTAAAGAATCTTTTTGTTGCAGATCTCTTAAACCCGGAGTATTTGGCGAACTTACATTCACTACAAAATAATCAACTACCTCATGTAATTCATTAAAACAAATTTCATAGTCTTTCCATGCGTTTTCGTTAGGTGTTATTTTATTTTTTCCGATGTTGCCACCGATAATCAGCTTACTATTTTTGTTTTTAAACCTGAATTTTTCAACTCTTTCTGCTGCGGCTTTTGCTCCTTCATTATTAAATCCCATTCGGTTGATTAAGGCCTTATCTTTTGGTAAACGAAAGAGCCGTGGTTTCTTATTTCCAGGCTGTGGTAAAGGCGTTACGGTTCCGATTTCAACAAAGCCAAAACCCAAAGTTTCCAGTTCTTCAAGGTATTTTGCATTCTTGTCAAAACCGGCTGCAAGTCCGACAGGATTAGAAAAGGTAAGCCCGAAAACTTCTTTTGTAACGCCTGAATTGCGGGGAGTGAATTTATTTTTTAAAATCTTTTTAGTGAAAGAAATACTGCAAAAGAAAGTCAGCATGTTCATTGCAAAATAATGCACGTCTTCTGCATCAAACCAAAATAATATGTTGCGAAGTGTTTTGTACATATTTTCCGCGAAGTTAGCGATTAGCAATATTCCTGTACAAGGAATGTAAATTGGTTTAATAAATAGAAATAAAAGTTGGTTGAAAATTAGTCAGTGGAAAGAATTTCTATCAATAATTTTAATTCTTTATCAGAGATATTAGGTTGTTCTGATTTGTCGTAAATATCAAGAAGAAAAACTGAATTTTGAACGATTCGAACGTATGTTATAAGTCGTCCTCCCCGCTTTTGCCTTTACTTTTTGAAGTGATGGCAATTCTTATTTTAAAACAATTTTTACCAAGAGGAGTGCCAAGGGTTGGTTGTTCAGATAACTTTTCAATTATTGGCAAAAGATCCTTTGGGAGTGATTTATATTTCTTTGAAAGTCGTTTTAATTTGCGTTCAAAGGGACTTGTAGCAATTACATCAAAACTCATTTAAAAGATCTTTTGCAGATTTAAGTTTTTTCTTGCCCTCTTCATGAAGTTTTACTTCTTCGAAAGCTTCTGCAAGATCTGCGATAAACCTGCTTTTGCGTTTATCTTTTATTTCTTTTAGAACGGTCACATAATCGAGGCTTTTAACCATTTCCATAAAAAAAGGAACGCGATTATTTTCTTTAATGTCAAGTAGTACTTTCATTAAGGGATATTTATTTTGAGGTAAAAAACAAACGAATTAAATAATTGTGATTCAAAGTTAATCACATTTATGTTCGATTTTTCATAAATCTTTTCCATTTCATCTTTCTGTAAACTCGTCTAATAATTTCATCACCTCAGATGCATCTTCGCCGCTGGAGGGATTGGGACTTTTGTCCAGGAAATAATTAACCACTTCCTGTATCAGAGGTTGCTGCACATGTTGTAAAGGCTCGAATGGAATGATGTTTTTTTCCCCGTTTTTAAAAATTTCTATTTTTTTATGTTCAAAGATCGGAAAGGATAATTTCCCTTCAGAACCATAAATTTCACAAAGGTCTTTTTCGCTTTCCGGCGCGACATTAAAGCACCAGAGGCCATTAAAAATTACTCCGGATTTAAATAAAATATTTCCTGAAACAATATCATCTGCACCATAAAACTTTGACTGGTTAGTAGAATATCCGGAGGCTTTTTCCACATCGCCAAAAAACCAATACATAAGATCCAACTGATGCGGTGCCAAATCGTGAAACAAGCCACCGCCAGCTATTTCAGGATTAATCCTCCACGCAACTTTTGGAATGGAAAGCGATTCTTTATCCAACTGTTGCTTATAAAATTCCAATTTCACAAAGCGTACTTCTCCAATTACTTTTTCTTTAATAAGTTGTTTTACTTTATTAAAAAGCGGTTGGCCACGACGATAATGCGCAACTGATAATTTTATATTTTTTTCTTTGGCCACTTTTGTGATCATATTAGCAGAAGCATAATTTAACGTCATTGGTTTTTCAATATAAACAGGTTTTCCTGCATGGATTGCAGCCAGCGCATATTCTTCATGTGAGGAAGGCGGAGTGGCAATATAGATGGCATTGACTTCTTCATCGTTGATTAGCAGGTTTGCATCGTTGTACCATTTTTGAACGTGATGCCTCTCTGCATAATCTTTAGCCTTTGCTCCATCCCTGCGCATTACAGCAACAAGGGAAGAATGATTGACCTTATTAAAAGCAGGTCCGCTTTTAACTTCAGTTACATCCCCGCAACCGATCATTCCCCATTTGATCTTTTCCATCTTTTTGTTTTTGATTTAGATAAAAATCTTTTTAGTAAACCAACAAATAATTTACAATCTTATTCTGCAGATTCATCCAACATCTTTTGTAATGATTTTTCTTTTTCGATCAATCGTTGTAGCAAAACTATTTGGTTTTCTGCTCTTACAAAATTTTGTCCTTCATATTTTGCGCCGTAATAAATATCATTATTCAAATGATCTGTAAGAAAGCGTAGCGCCTGCATGTAAATCATGAATTTGCCGGAGTAAATAAAATGTTGCTTTTCTTCTTCATTTAATTCGTTGTTCATTTGGCCCATGTAGCCATCCCAAATGGATTTAAAATAGTCTTCTCTCACTTCAATTTTCGAAAAATCTTTTTCTTCTTCATTTACCGGGGATAGGTAAGTGCGCATCATGTCCCCAACATCACTGATGAAATAACCCGGCATTACTGTATCAAGATCTATCACACACAAACCTTTGTTGTTATTGTCAAATAACACATTACTGATCTTAGTGTCGTGATGTGTAACGCGCAATTTGAAAGAAGGATTTTGTAAAATATTTTCATAAGTATCTACAATATTTTTATTTGCTTCGATCAATTGTATCAATTCGGTTGATTGTTGCAAACGGTCTTTGTTTTCTGACTGTAATGCATCTAAAAACTGTTGATAGCGAAGTGTAAGGTTATGGAAATCCGGTAAGGTTTTCTGTAGTTTGTCTACCGGAAAACTGGCTAATAATTTTGTGAATTCTCCAAATTTGTTTGCCGCTTCAAATGCCTGCTGTGGCTTTTCAACAGTAGCAATTGTGTGAGAGTTTTCTACAAACGGAAATAGGCGGAAGTAATTATGGGTAGTAGTTTTCACCATTTCTTCACCCGTCCTGGTTTTTACAGGAGCAACGAATAAATATTCCGGATCAGTTGAGTGTAAATAATCAGCAATCAACCTAATGTTGGATGCAATGGCTTCAGGGTTTTTAAAAATGGCCTGGTTTATTTTTTGTAAAATAAAATACTGATCATCGTTTTTTATTTTCCATGTTGAGTTGATAAGACCATTTTGCAAAGATGCTATCTCCACCTTTTTGCTATCCAAACCATAAGCTACAAATACTTCCTCGTTAATCATTTTTGATTTTATAAAAAACTTAAAACAGTTCACGTAATAATTACTATTGGTCAAAAGCCAGTGCAGCAGCGCCGAGTATGCCGCTGTTGTTTAGTTCAGAGACTTCTATTTTTAAATCTTCGGCCGATTTTTTAAAGCCACATGTTTTAATTTGCTGCCACATTGTTTTTGAAAAATATGGATAAGCGTGACGTACAGAACCACCTAACACAATCAATTCGACATTTAAAGCATAAATAATTGTTTTTATTGCGTTGCCCAAATGCGTTCCCATTTCTTCATACATTCTTAAAGCTTCGGCATCGCCGTGTTTCGCATTTTGAAAAACAATTTCTCCATCAATTCCGTAAACATTATTAAAATATTGACCGCTTGCATAATATTCATAAACATGATCCATGTAATCGATCATCCCAAATTCTCCCGCACCAAAATTTTTGCCTACAAATAATTTTTTATTTAGAATCAAACCTGCCCCAAGACCTGTACCGATGGTAAGCCCGATAACTGAATTATAACCTTTCCCTTTACCAAAATAATATTCGCCGAGCGCAAAACAGTTGGCGTCGTTATTAACATATACCGGTAAATGATAACGCTCATGCATTAATTTCTGTAAAGGCACTTCCTGCCATGAAGGAATATTCATAACATCGTAAACTATCCCTCTTTCCGTGTCAACCAATCCAGGAACGCCGATTCCAATTGATCTAACAGTATCATTCATCAATTCATCTGTTACTGAAAACAAATCTTCCAATACTTTTTCTACTGAACCTTCTTTAGTTATTTTTTTTGAAGAAATGTGGTTGAGTTCATCTCCCGTGACTATTCCTGCAGAAATTTTTGTTCCGCCGAGATCGATACCAATTACCTGGTTTCTCATATTTATTTTTTTAAAAGACTTGCTGCTTCGGCATCCAAATACACACTGAAATTGGGATGATTTCTTAATAAACTTGCCGGAAGTTCTTCTGAAATTTCTTCTTCTAAAATCTTTCTAAGAATACCTGCTTTTTTATTTCCACTTACTACAAGTATCACATTTTTTGCTTCCATCAAATTGGCAATCCCTAATGTGAGACCTCCACCAATTTCTTTTTTTTCTTTAAAATATTTTTGCCCAACCTGCTGCGTGATGGGATCTATTTCCGCAACATGCGAATGCAGATGAGGAGAAGTTCCGGGCTCATTCATTCCTACATGTCCGTTCATTCCAAGCCCTACAATCGCCATATCAATTCCACCATGCGCTTCAATAGCATCGTCTATTCTTTCGCATTCCATTTGAGGATCAAGTGCTCTGCCATCAAAAAAAGCAATGTTGTTTTCGCTCACATACAGCGGATGAAACAATTGATTGTTTAAATGATAGCGGCAACTTCCCTCATCATTTCCATTCATGCCCAGCCATTCGTCGAGGCTAATAAAATATAAACCTGAAATGTCAATCTCATTTTCTTTTATGTGGGCCACCAGCTTTTTATACAAGCCTGCAGGTGAATCTCCGGAAGCTGGACAAAGTACTGCATTTTTTTTTGAATTAATAACGTACATCACCGCTTCTGCAGCTCTTGCAGACATGCTTTCGTACGTTTCGTAAACAAATAATTTCATGTAATTTTTTATAAAAGTAAATTCAAAAAATTTAGGGATGATGAATTTTAAATTCCCCTAACTTTAACTACTGCTTTAATTTGTAAACTTATTGCTTTAATGGAAATTCTATAAATCCTTTTTATCATGCCTGATTCAAACCAAAGTGAATTATTAAAAAAGAAGGATGAGAATCTTCTTTCCGGATTATTTGCTTCTTCCAACGATACTGTTTTGGCCAAAACTTCAGCAAAAGGAGTAAGGCTTGCGTCGTTGGATTTTTACCGTGGATTGATCATGGTGTTATTGATGCTGGAAAGCACTGGCTTGTATGAACATCTTCTTCGAATGTCAACGCCGGGCTCCTTTTTACATTCGTTGTCCATCCAGTTTACGCATTATCCGTGGCACGGCTTACACTTTTGGGATTTGATACAACCGGGATTCATGTTTATTGCAGGTGTGGCTATGGCTTTTTCTTTGTATAAACAAACTGCCAACGGAGTTACATGGAACAAACAATTTTCGAAAGCGTTGAAGCGTAGCGGATGGTTGTTTTTTTGGGGAGTTTTGGATTATGCCGTTAGAGGAGATCATTTATCGTTTGAACTGTGGGATGTGTTAACACAATTGTCTTTTACTTTGTTGGTGGCGTTCCTTATTTTTCGCTGGAAAACAGGCTACCAGCTACTTTTTAGTATCGGCTTATTAATTCTTACCGAAATTCTTTATCGATATACCAATGTTCCCGGTTTTGATCAGCCTTTTACTGATCAGCATAATTTTGGCAACTACATTGATGTGATCCTAATGAATAAAATCAATCCCGGTGGCTGGGTGGCTATTAATTGCATTCCTACTGCCGCACATACCATATGGGGAGCAGTGGCAGGTAAATGGTTACTCACCTTACCCGGCAATAAAAGTAAACTTACCCGCATTTTTACTTTGGCGGCAATTACATTGATATTAGGCTTCGGCCTTGATTGGGCAGGAATCACCCCGATTATAAAACGCATTGCTACCACTTCCTTTACATTAGCTTCCGGCGGATTGTGTTTGCTGGGTTTGGGCTTTCTTTTCTGGTGGATCGATTTATTGAATCACAAAAAATTTCTGAAATTTTTTCTGATCGTAGGGATGAATTCTATTTTTATTTATGTTTTTTTTGAAATTGTTGTGAGTCGATGGCTGGGCGATTATCTTGGAGTAATTGTACATGGCGTCATTTCCCCGATTGGTGTTTCTCAAAATTTTATTAATATCGCTGCTTCGCTTGTAATTTTTGCCGTTGAATGGGGTTTGTGTTACTGGCTTTACAGGAAGAAGATATTTTTTAAATTGTAATGATTTTGATTTTAAAGGAAAGGGCTTTTTACCAATATTTTCAAACAACCGGTTGCATGTTCAATATTCTCTTGATTGGTTTATATTGAATTGATTTTACTCTTTTTATAAGTTGTAATTGAAATTGTGTAAAAAAAATAAAGGAATAAGTAAATGAGAGGAATTATAAAAATTATAAGTTGAAGATATTAGAAACACCATCGCTAGCGATGGGCGATGGTGCTTCTAAATTTTTCATAATCAAGCAGCCAAATCGTTGATGATTTTCTAACCGGTCAACCTTTTGGCTTTAATAGACATTAATTTTATTAATATCGCTGCATCGCATTTTAATTATGGTGAAATAAGTTTATAATTTTTGGTACTTAAATAAATTGAAAAAATGAAAAAAATGAATTGGTTATATTGTATGGGTCTGTGGTTTCTTATTCCTTCGTCATTATTTTCTCAAAAGGTGGCAACCAATTATGATGCCGCTGGAAAACAGAAAATTTTTACGTTGTCAAATGATAAGATTACTGAAAAAGTAATCATTGAAAATGACGTTTTAAAAGCCGATGAATTAATTGGAAATAAAGATTGGCTTGCCCAATATCACAATATTGATCATGGAGTTTATACAGATGGAAATTTTGTTTTGCAAATGATGTGGACCGATTGGAGCGCTCCCGGAAAACAGTTCAATGGAGATCTGGAAGTTAATTTTACCAAAAAAGATTATCAATATAAAAGCTACAATTTTGATGCAACTACTGATGGCGGCGAAGAACTGAATTTATATTTTACTCCATTCGACAAAAGCAATACGGTTCAATTAAGAATAACCTATCAATTAGTGCCTGGAAAATTTTACAGCAAAAGAAAAATAGCATTACAAGATTCGCTTTTGCAGAAAAACTGGCTTCAGGCTTTTGTTTCAAGGAAAGGTGAAATTGGTGATATTTCTTCGTCTGCTGCAAGCAGTACTATGATTCGCCAGGAAAGTAGCAATAATTACCAGCAGGTTGGAACTGCTGAAAATTCGCAGAGACAAACTACAGAAATTATCAAGAAAGGAGAATTTGGCCAACCTTGTGCAGTTGATTTTAAAAGCGGCGGCGTTTTTTTTGGCATCGAATATCCAACCGCAACCAACCTTGCAAAACGAAATGAAAATAAAGTAAAAATTTTTTGTCGCGAACTGATAGGAAAAGTGGTTCGAAAAGATTGGGTGGAAAGTGATTGGGTGGTGGAAGGATTGGCTCCTGATCATTACGTAAAAGATTGGTTTTTTAATTATTTGCCCGATGTACGCGTTGCAGCCAATCGCCCCTATACACTTTATAACAGTTGGTATGATTTGCGTTCACCGGCCTTTCCAAATGTGGAAGCAAGTCATGTGATGAATGAAAAAAATATCCTCAACATCATCGATCTTTTCAAAAAAAATATGATTGATAAATATGGAATTAACCTGGATGCATTTGTGTTGGATGACGGTTGGGATACGTACGAAAGCGATTGGAAGATGCGGCCGGAAACATTCCCGCATGGCGTGAAACCGATTGTAGATGCTTTGAAACCACTGGGTACAACATTGGGAATTTGGTTTGGCCCAACCGGCGGTTATTCTTACCGCATGAGAAGAATTAACTGGATGAAAGAACATGGTTATGAAACCGTAGGAAGTACACCTAATGATGAAATGATGGACATTGCCGGACCGAAATACAGTAATTTATTTGAAAAAAGAACTACCGATTTTGCCAAAGAAGGAGTTGGTTATTTTAAATGGGATGGAATACAATTTTCTTCGAGTGAACCGGAAAGCGGCCACGCTGTAGGGTACCTTTCCCAGCGTGCAGCAATGGAAAGTATGATTGAAAAATGTAAAGCGGTAAGAGCAATTAATCCGAACGAATATTTAAATATTACTTCCGGCACCTGGCTCAGTCCGTGGTGGTTGCAATATGCCAATCAGATATGGATGCAGGGGCAGGATTACGGTTATGCAGATGTGCCTTCCGTTAATGAAAGAGATGCCGCTATTACTTACAAGGATTTTGTTTTGTATGATGATTTTCACAACCAGGATGTATGGTTTCCATTAAGCAACATGATGACTCATGGAGTAATAAAAGGCAATCTCGAAAGATTGGGAGGAGAAGATGATCCCCTGGAAAAATTTGCAAACGATGCCGTGTTTTATTTTGGAAGAGGCGTTAGTATGTATGAGATGTATATTTCTCCTGATTTATTAAATCCCCAGGAATGGAAAGTACTCAGTAAATCCCTGACCTGGGCAAAAGAACGGTTCCCTGTTTTGAACAAAACTTATATGGAAGGTGGCGATCCTACCAAAGGTGAAACGTATGCTTATGTGCATTTTAAAAATGACAGTGGAATTATTGCAGCCAGAAATCCTGTGATGAAGCCACAGTCAATTACCATTAAGCTCGATCCGGCAAAAGGAATAGCAGATTCCGCTTGTTCACTTGTGTTGGAAAGAACTTATCCTACGCATTGGATTTCGCCAAATCTTTATGCTGCAGGCGCTACCATCACACTTCCTTTGCAGGGTTATGAAGCAGCTATCTATGAAGTATATCCATTGAAAGATGCAAAAAGGCCTTTGCTTGCAGGTGCTGAATTTGAAGTAACTAAAAGCGATGAACATCACTATTCATTGCATTTGCTAGACAATGGCAACGAGGTAAAATTCTTAAATCCTTCAATGATACGCGATGTAAAAATTAATAACCACGAACAGAATGTTGATCATTTAAATATCGTTTCCAATAAACCTGAAGAAGGCCTGAAGAAAGTTCAAAATACTTTTGATAACAATGAGCTTAAAACTAAAATCAATTTGAATGAGGGCATTGTTTCTGCCAGGTACATTGTTTTTTTGAAACCCGATAGTTCATTTAACGGTAAAGATTTTCCTTCTTTTTTATTGAGTGTTGATGGAAAAAAAGTTGAACCGACAGTTCAACAACAAAAAGGAAATTGGGCAGCTTATTCTTACCAGGTTGCGGGCGCCGGAAATCATAATTTTGAATTGAAACTTAATAGTACTGATAAAGTGAAGGACTGGAAAGGCGAAGCAACTGTATGGCTTTCTTCACAGCAAAAGCAAAAAGGAAAAGAAGTAGATGTCTCTACTGATGAAACTATCAAAATACCGCCAATGCCTCCTTCGCCATATTCAGCAGGCGCTCTGATGCAAAATATTTATGTTGGAAAAAGTGAACTGAATTTGTAATTATCAAAATAAAAATCTACTGAATTTATTTGTTTACTACAAAAGGTTGCTTTGAAATTAACGGATATAAATAAGCGAAGATTTATGTTTGGTTAGGCTGCAATATGATTTTGGTTATCCGTTGCGTTTCCTTTACCATAAATGGCTTTATTTGCTTCCTCCTTTGCATACCTGATCAAAAGCCGGAGAGTGAAAAATATAGTTGATAGCATCAATCCAATTAAAAACCCGATAACGCCATATACAAGTGGTGATCTTTTTTGCACATCATAAGGTGGCTCAGGATAATCGAGCACTTTCATTACTGGTGTTGCTTTCTGCAATTTATAAGCGGCGTTTTGTTGGTTGGCTACTGCTACAGCATACTGCTGGCGTAGCATTTGTTTTTCTGTAATTAAATTTTCAGTAGGAACTTTAAATTCCATTTTATCTGTATTAGTAAATAAAGTCCTTTTATCAATTGAAATAAGCTGATTGTCCTTTGAATTCATCACGGCCCTTAAAGAATCTACTTTGCCGGTTGCAAATTCAAAATCTGTTTTTGCTTTTTCGCGTTTGAGGTCAATATAAAATTTTGAAATTTTATCAATAAAACCATAGCTGATTGTTCTTACCAATTCAGGGCTGCGGCCTGTGTAGGTAAGTACAAAACTGTTGTTTTGGTTTATTGCTGCTGTTAACCCTGTCTTCAGAATTCTGGCCGCTTTTGCAATCAGGCTGAAGCTATCAGAAGGTATTTCTATTTTTGGTTCCAAAAAACTGCGATGATTATTGATGTCATCAATCAACAAGGTGGCTATCATTTTATTTTCTCTTGAAGAATCTTTCATCGAAGCCACTTCGTCACGCGTTGTGCGACTTAATGCAAGTTCAATAATATTAACTGATGCCTCGTCAGTAAAAGAATTGCTTGAATTATCCCCACCGCTGAATAAAGCGCTTAAGGCTGAAGAAGTAGCATTATTATCATTACCTGCTGTTAAAGGAAAAATTGAAGCAGTTGAAGTGTAAGTAACCGGAGTTTTTAAAGCATACACCACAAGTACGGCAGCAAAAAACAATGATGAAAAAATGATAAATAGTCTGTGTTTTTTTATCCGCTTAATAAATTCTATCGTTAATTCCTGCGAGGACATGAGCAATTACAATTTTGTTATTAAATAAATCAGCGCGATAGGAATAGTGCTTATAAATCCCTGCGAAATTGCGGATGGAAACCCTTTTCCCTGCGGCTTTACGGGCACATTGATTACACTGCCTTCTTTTACTTTAGGATAAAAATGCAGGAACCCGAAATTCCTTGTTTTCTGGCTTTTGCCATTTGCATAGGTAATATAAATTCTTTTTCTCCAGGGCCTAACTGAAAATCCTCCTGCTTGATCAATGTAATAGCCAAGATTAGCATGGTCTTTATCAAAATAAATTTTTAGCTGATTTTGGACCGCTCCTTTCACAGCTACCACTGGGTTTATTTCGGGAACGTAAATAATATCTCCATTCTGAAGTACAAGGTCAAATTTAGAACCCGGATTATTAATAGCCTTTTCCAGATCAATGGTTATTGGTTCTGAAGGTGAGGAAATCACACTGTCAATTACTTGTCCGTTTGAATCTTTTATGTACCTGGTACGAGGAATATTTTGGGAGGGACTACCAGCGATTGAACTATCGCGCATTCTGTAAAGAATTGCTCCGTTTGCATTGGAGTTTTCTCTTAACCCGCCACTTCTTGAGAGAAAAGAAGATAAGTGTTCATCTTCATTTAGTTTTGGATAAGTTCCCGGATACACTACTTGTCCTTCTATTTTTACATTTTCCTGCAAATGAAAACGAGGATTCTTTCTAACAAAAACCTGGTCGTAAGGTTTCAACTTCACCTTTTCTGTGACAGAATCAAGATCTAGATTTTGATTGATTGAATAAATTTTTTCAACAGTTTTTGTCGGCTTTAATCCTGATTGTGAAGAATCAATATCAACAATACTTGAAACAATAATACTACCATATTCCGCGGATGGCTTAAGACCGTTGGCAAAGTACAAAAGATCTTTTAAGGTCATGCCGCCATATTTCTGGTATTTTCCGGGATTGCGAACTTCGCCTTCGATTGAAATCATTTGCCTGTCAGAAAATTGGTTTTTATTGAAAACTTCGATTACATCATTTGCTTCAATAGGAATGTTGTATTTACTCTTGGCATTTTTATTAAGATCGGCAAGATTTACATCAATTTTATCCGCTTTTAAGTTGGTAGAATCACCAGCACCTTTAAAGACATAAGCGCGTTCCAAATACGAATCGGGTGTAACGCCTCCTGCCCGGTTTATCACATCAAACAAACGATCTCCCTTTCTTACTTCATATACATTTGGGTAAGCTACTTCACCTTTTACAATTACTTTGTTGCTTAAGCCCTGATTGATTGGATTTACAACCACTATATCGCCATCGTATAAAGGTTCATCAGTTTTTTTCCCATCTGCTAAAAGTCCGATTGCATTGAGGTTGATGGTTTTTATTGTCTGTTTTTCGTCTATATTCCTGATGATCATTCCACCTGAAGCATAGGCGTCAGGAGTAAAACCACCTGTAAATTTAAGAAGGTCAGCTAACCCTTCACCACGTTTTAACTGATAGTACATGGGTCGTTTAAACTGGCCGCTGGCCAGCACTTTTTTATCATAGAAAGGAACGATCACAAAATCATTATTTTCAAGATAAAGGTGTTTACCAAAATCACCGGTGCTTAAATATTTGTAAACATCTATAGAGTCAATAATGTTGCCGTTTCGTGAAATCAGGATTTTGCGCATGTTTCCGTATTGGGTAACTCCACCTGCCAATGCCACAATATTTAAAGCATTGGTAAAGGCTGAAACCACCATAGGTCCCGGGTTAGCCACATTTCCTGAAACCTGCACCACAATTGAACGAGGCTGGCCAAGCGTTACAGAAATATTTGTTGATTGTGGAATTACTTTTTTAAAGCGATCGTAAATTATTGATTTGGCATTCGCAAAAGTTAAGCCTTGTACAGTAATTTTCCCTAAACCTTGCGGGAAAATAGAACCGTCGCGGCCTACAATATAATCCTGTTCAAAATCGGCTCCTCCCCAAAGAGAAACAACAATATGATCTCCAACACCAATTGGGTAATCAGGTGGAGGGGTAGATAATTCTGAAAGCTGAAGTATCTGGCTGTTTTGAAAAATATTTCTTCCGTAAACTGATAGCGGGCCTGATAACGAATTTTTGATATTATCTTTTTGTGTGCTGTCTTTGACAATAATATTCCTGTTCGAGAGGTCTGCATTTGGCAAAATGTCGTTTGTTTTATGAACGTCTTCTCCTGCCTTTTGTTTCTGCTGATTGAAATCTTGTAAGAAATTCATCAGGTCAGACGGGGAAGCATTTTTTAAAGCATTAGGATCTATCTGAAGATCGTCCTGTTGAGATGGGATTTGCGCGAATACGTAGCTGCAAGTAAATAGCGATAAAAATGCTGTACTAAATAGTAGTATGAGTACTTTTTTAATATTAATACCTTTAGTAAGGAGATTCATTAGGGGGTTTGTTGTGTATTAAGTATAAGAACGCTCAAATATAACTTTTATTTTAAGGGGTTTCCTAACGCCTCCCTGAATTGCAGCCATATTTCTTTTACGATTTCTGCAGCGGGTTTTATGTCTCTTATTAAAGCGCTAACCTGCCCTATTTCTAATTCACCTTCCTCTAAATCCCCTTCAAACATTCCTCTTTTTGCTCTTCCTTTTCCTAAAAGCTCTCTAAGCACTTCCACAGTTGCATGGTTTTGCTTTGCTTTTAAAATCTCCTCGTAAAAATTATTTTTTATTAATCTTACCGGCGCCAGTTCTTTGAGGGTTAATATAGTGTCTCCTTCCGAGCTATTAATAATGGCTTTTTTAAAGTTGATGTGTGAAGAGGCTTCTTCGCTTGCTACAAACCTGCTTCCAACCTGCACACCCTCAGCTCCCAACACCATTGCTGCCAGCATTTGTCTTCCCGTGGCAATTCCGCCTGCTGCAATAACCGGAACCGATACTGCTGATGAAACCAAAGGAATCAAAACCATACTGGTGGTTTCTTCCCTTCCGTTGTGGCCGCCGGCTTCAAAACCTTCCGCAATAACCGCATCGCAGCCGGCCTTCTCAGCTTTTTCTGCGAATCTTTTACTGCTAACCACATGAATTACTTTTATCCCATGCTCTTTTAAAATCGGCGTATAAGTTGCAGGATTTCCGGCTGAGGTAATTACAATTTCAATTTTATTACGAAAAAGGATCTCAAGATGATTTTCAATATCTGAATATAAAATTGGAAGGTTTACAGCGAAAGGTTTATTGGTAGCGGCTTTACATTTAATAATATTTTCTTCAAGAATATCCGGGTACATACTTCCCGAACCAATAACACCCAAAGCACCGGCATTACTAACTGCGCTGCATAAACGCCAACCGCTGGCCCAAACCATGCCCGCCTGGATAATAGGATATTCTACATTCAGCAATTTTGTGACCCGGTTATTTTCCAAATTCGTCAACGCCCTAATTTCAATTAGTAAAATAAAAAATAAGAATATCTCTGGGTTTACTATATTAGCATATTGGCTAATCAGCTAATCGATTATCCCAAATCAATCTCAGTGTTATCACCGATATTGAGAGAGCGCGTTTCGCCGATCACTTCTGTATCATTACCAATTAAAGAATCATCCAGCACTACATCATGTAATTTTGAAAAGGAACCAATAATAGAAGCTTTTATTATGGAGGAATGTACGATCGTGTTTTCACCCATTGCTACATGCGGGCCAATAATTGAGTTTTTGATATCGCATCCTTCAGCAATACTTACCGGTGGAATAAAAATGCTATTTTCAAAATTATTCGGCTCAGCAATCGTTCCCCCGAACTTCTCAAGCAGGATGGAATTGGATTCTAAAAGCGATTCTTTTCTACCGCAATCAAACCAGTTTTCAACTTTAAAAGATTTGAAAGTGGCTCCTCCTTCAATCATGCATTCAAGAGCATCTGTCAAATTATATTCGTCGTGGCTTTTTATACCTTTTGTTATTATGGTTGAAAGACAATTGAATAATAATTTCGAATCTTTAATTTTATAAAGCCCCACCAAGGCCATATTAGATTTGGGTATTGAAGGTTTTTCAACGACTTTGGTAATAATGCAATCTTCATCAATTTCTGCTACCCCAAAATTGCGTGGATCGTCAACTTTTTTTACACCCAGCATTGAAAAAGGGGAAGCAAGTACCTCTTTAATATTATACTCGCAAATCGTATCGCCTAAAGCAATAAAAACCTCATCATCTCCAACCAGTTTTTTGGAAAGATCCACCGCGTGAGCCGTTCCTTTTCTGATATTTTGATAAATAAAATGACAGGTAAGTTGTGGATATTTTGAGTTGATATAATCCTGTATTTTTTCTCCAAGATATCCAACAATAAAAATAAATTCATTGATGCCGGCTTCGTGCAACTGATCCACGTTTATACTGAGAATAGTTTTTCCGGCCAAAGGAATGAGAGCCTTTGGTTGTGTGTATGTATGCGGACGCAATTTAGTTCCTGCACCTGCTACAGGTATAATGGCCTTCATGTATGTAAGTTTATCATCCGTTTTTTAAAAGGGATGTGAATATAGTAAATGTTTTGCTTTTCAATTTCTCATCTGATTTTAATCATAAACTACTGCTTAATCTTTTTTTTACCCTTTAACTTATAAATCAATCAACTAATAAACGATTGACGAACAAAATGAATAATCTTTAAACTTCGCAACTTCTAAACTCCACAACTTTTTGTAGGTTTGCGCCAAATTTTATTTCATGCAGAAAGACAAGCAGATTTTTGACATTATTCATAAAGAATTGAACCGCCAACGCGAAGGCATTGAGTTGATTGCTTCAGAAAATTTTACTTCGCCCGAAGTAATTCAGGCAATGGGAAGTGTTCTTACCAATAAATATGCAGAAGGTTATCCCGGTAGAAGATATTACGGCGGTTGTGAATTTGTTGACGAATCTGAACAACTGGCTATTGATCGGGTAAAAAAGATATTTAACTGCGAATATGCTAATGTGCAACCGCATAGCGGCGCACAGGCGAATTTTGCGGTAATGTTTGCTGTGTTAAAACCCGGCGATAAAATTCTGGGATTGGACCTTAGCATGGGCGGCCATCTTACTCACGGTTCCCCGGTGAATTTTTCAGGAAAAATTTATGAACCGCATTTTTATGGTGTGGTAAAAGAAACCGGTCTTGTTGATTATGACATGCTGGAGAAAAAGGCAAGAGAAGTAAAACCCCAAATGATAGTCTGTGGCGCATCCGCCTACAGCCGCGATTGGGATTATGAACGTATCAGGAAAGTAGCGGATGAAGTAGGCGCATTTGTGTTGTGTGATATGGCACATCCTGCAGGTTTGATCGCAAAGGGATTATTAAATTCCCCGTTTGAGCATTGCCATTTTGTAACTTCCACAACGCACAAAACGTTACGTGGCCCACGCGGCGGAATCATGCTGATGGGAAAAGATTTTGAAAATCCGTTTGGATTAAAAACTCCGAAAGGTGAAATTAGAATGATGAGCCATCTCTTGGATATGGCTGTTTTTCCCGGATCACAGGGCGGGCCACTGGAACATATTATTGCGGCAAAAGCTGTTTCGTTTTATGAAATATTAAGCGAAGAATTTACAGTATATGCAAAACAAATACAGGCAAATGCGCAGGCAATGGCAAAAGCTTTTAATGCAAAAGGGTATGACCTTATAAGTAATGGCACTGATAATCATTTGATGCTAATCGACCTTCGCAACAAAAATATTACCGGCAAAAAAGCACAGGAAACACTTGACAGAGCTGCCATCACGTTAAATAAAAATGCCGTTCCTTTTGACGATAAAAGCCCGTTTGTTACTTCCGGCATTCGTGTTGGAGTTCCTGCGATTACTACAAGGGGTTTAAAAGAAAGTGATATGAAAACTGTAGTAGATTTTGTAGATAAAGTTTTGATGAACCTTGATGATGAAAAAATAATTTTAGCTGTGAAAGATGATGTAAAAGTATTTATGAATGCTTTTCCATTATATCCCGGGCTTGGCTAAGTTGGAAATAACCGAAATTTTTCTATTCTAAAACATATTGTGTTTACTTTGTACTATAATTTGTTTATTATGATACAACGTATACAAACAGTATGGATGATATTTGCAGCAATTGCTGTTTTTCTTACTATTAAATTTTCTTTTTATAGCGGCACTTTGGCCTTACAAAATACCGCTGATGCAGTTACTTCAATGGCTACAGATGGAAGTTATCATCTGGTAACCGCCACTGATAATTTTTTAATTTTAATTCTTACCAGCGCTCTTGGAACAGGAATAATTATTAATATTTTTTTATTCAAGCATCGCAGCATTCAAATTCGTATTATTATTGCTGCAATTTTAGCTGAATGTCTTATCGTTTTTTTATATATACGGGAAACGCAAAAATTTTCACAGGGAAATTTTAATATCTGGGCAATCCTTCATTTTCTTATTGTTATATTTCTGGTGCTGGCTGCAAGAGGCATTTACAAAGATTCAAAACTGATCAAAGAAAGCAATCGGTTAAGGTAGAAGTTGAATTAAAGAGTTATGTTATGTATTTTCCTGTATAACTTTCCTTTACTTTTTTCAATCCTGAAGGAATACCCGCATAAACAAGATTTCCGCCTTCGTCGCCGGCTTCAGGGCCCAAATCAATTACCCAGTCTGCAGATTTTATTACATCCGTATTATGTTCAATTACTATAATAGAATGCCCTTGTTCTATCAATGCATTAAATGAAGCAAGTAATTTTTTTATATCGTGAAAATGTAGGCCGGTGGTTGGCTCATCAAAAATAAAAAGAAGATGTCCTTGTCCCTTGCCTTTTCCTAAAAATGAAGCGAGCTTAACACGCTGCGCTTCTCCACCAGAAAGCGTATCAGAAGATTGACCTAATTTAATGTATCCTAATCCAACGTTACTTAGTGGTTGAATTTTTTTTGCGATATCAATGCCAGAAATTTCTTTTTTTGTTGACGACAATTTTTCTTTTCCAAAGAAATTGATCGCTTCATCCACGCTCATTTCCAAAACATCAAAAATATTTTTGTCATTATATTTTACTTCAAGCACTTCTTCTTTAAATCTTTTTCCATGGCATACATCGCAAACCAAATGAACATCGGCCAGGAACTGCATTTCCACCACCTGTTCGCCTTCTCCCTTACATGCATCACATCTTCCACCGTCTACATTAAATGAAAAATGTTTTGGTTGATATCCGCGAATTTTACTTAAAGGTTGTTTGCTGAAAAGCTCGCGTATTTCGTCATAAGCCTTGATGTAAGTAACCGGATTACTTCGTGAAGATTTTCCGATTGGATTTTGGTCGATCATCTCTACCTCTGCAATAAAATCTACATCACCGGAAAGGCCTTTACTTAAACCCACTTTTTCTGCAAATTCTCCTTTTAATTTTTTTAAAGCGGGATATAAAATTTGTTTTACCAAAGTTGTTTTTCCGCTTCCGCTTACACCGCTTACCACGCACAAAACATTCAATGGAAAAACAACATCAATATTTTTCAGATTATTCTGGCGTGCTCCTTCAACTTTTATAGAACGGTTCCATTTTCGGATATTTTTGGGAGGTTCAATTTTCAACTCTCCCTTCAAATATTTGCCGGTAAGGCTTTCAGGGTTTTTAATAATAGAATTATAATTCCCTTCTGCGATTACTTCTCCGCCAAGATGGCTTGCCAATGGTCCCATATCAATAATGTGATCCGCTTTTCTCATCATCATTTCATCGTGTTCAACTACCACAACCGTGTTTCCTAAAGATTGTAAATTTTTCAAAACCTCTATCAGGTTTTCTGTATCACGGGAATGCAAACCAATTGAAGGCTCGTCCAAAATATATAACGAGTCAGTTAGGTTGCTTCCCAAACTTCTTGTAAGTTGTATACGCTGGCTTTCGCCACCGCTCAACGAATTTGCCAGCCTGTTTAAAGTAAGATAACCCAAACCTACATCCAATAATATTTTTAATCTTGTGTTGATCTCAATTAAAATTCTTTTGGCAACTGTTGTATCAAAATCTGATAATTCAATTTCTGTAAACCATTTCTGTAGATCTTTTACCGGCATTTCACAAAGTTCACCAATGTGTTTATGAGCAACATGAATATATAGAGCTTCTTTTCTTAAACGGTAACCATGGCACTCAGGACACAACGTTTTTCCGCGATAGCGACTTAGTAAAACACGATATTGTATCTTATATAAATTTTGCTGAACATCTTTAAAAAAATCGTTGATGCCTTCAAAATATTCGTTACCGGTCCACAGCAAATTATATTGTGAAGTGGTAAGATCAATAATGGGCTTGTGAATAGGAAAATCAAAATGCTTGGCAGATTTTATCAATCTGTCTCTATAGGATCCTGATTTTTCTCCACGCCATGGTGCGATGGCATTTTCAAAAACGCTCAATCTTTTATCAGGAAAAACAAGATCCGGATCGATGCCAAGTACCAATGAAAAGCCGCCACAAACGGGGCAGGCTCCATAAGGATTATTGAAAGAAAATAAATTAGGAACAGGTTCTTCAAACTTGATTCCGTCCAATTCGAATTTATTGGAGAAATGAAGGTGTTCTTTCCCATTTACTTCAAGAAGTAATTCACCTTCGCCTTCATAAAAAGCGGTATTTACCGAATCTGCGACGCGATGGTTATCTTCCTCATCAAAATCTTTTACCACCAAACGATCGATTAAAACATAAACGGTTTTATGAGAAAAAAATGATTCCAAATCTTTTTCTTCCTGCGCATCTTCTATGCGGATAATTTTATTATCAATATAAATTCTTGAAAACCCTTTTTGCATCAGGATGTGCAATTCCTCTTTTATATCGCGATGATGCATTTGCCTGAAAGCCACCAGTAAAAGAACTTTATCGCCTTTTTTTAAATCGTTAATTGCTTTTACCACATCGGTAACATCATCTTTTTTCACTTCCCTTCCAGAAACCGGTGAAATGGTTTTTCCAATCCTTGCAAATAAAAGGCGGAGGTAATCGTAGATTTCAGTCATGCTTCCAACGGTAGATCTTGGCGTTCTTGTTATCACTTTCTGTTCAATAGCAATTGCCGGGCACAAGCCTTTTATGTAATCAACATCGGGTTTATTCATTCTTGCCATAAACTGCCGTGCATAGGCGCTCATGCTTTCTGCATAACGCCGCTGGCCTTCTGCAAATAGGGTGTCAATGGTTAATGAAGATTTACCGGAGCCTGAAACACCCGTAACCACAATTAGTTTATTGCGCGGAATTTCAACCTCAATATTTTTAAGATTATGAACTCTTGCTCCTTTTATAAAAATATTATCTGAAATAGGAATCTTGTTTTTTGCGATAGAAAGTTTTTTTGTCTTCATTTAGGATGGCAAAATTAATGAATAGTAATTTTACGGCATTGATTAAAAAGTGGTATTTCGCGCTTTTCCAAGTGGTATTCCTCTATTTTACATTTTTGTTAAAAAAAATTAGCATTTCATTTGGAAGTGTAAAGTTTTATATTAATTTTAGCATTCCAATTTTCCTGAAAGAATGAAGAACCTTCTGCCTTCCGCACTAAGTTGCCTCATTTGTTTCTCTTAAATTGGAACTTACACAATATCCCTAAACGCCTAAATTACAAACAGGTTATGAAAACCATGAACAGTTTAACCGATCAGCAACTGATCCATTTCTATCTTGACGGAGATAGCGAAGCTCTTTCAACTCTTGTAGAACGCTACAAAGACAAAATTTTCACTTCCATTTATTTATTAGTTAAGGATAAATTTCTTGCCGAAGATATTTTCCAGGACGCCTTTATTAAAGTAATTGATACCATTAATGGTGGCCGTTATAACGAAGAAGGAAAATTTTTGCCATGGGTAATGCGCATAGCGCACAACCTTTGTATCGATCATTTCAGGAAAGTGAAAAGGAGCCCATCAATTAAAACAAGCACCGATCATGACATTTTTGAAGTGCTTAATTTTTCTGAACCCGGAATGGAAGAAAAAATGATCCAGGGACAAAGCCATGAAAGAGTGAGAAAAATGCTCGACATGCTACCTGAAGACCAGAAAGAAGTAATCGTAATGCGTCATTTTGCAGATCTTAGTTTTAAGGAGATCGCAAATATTACCGGTTGCAGCATTAATACTGCTCTTGGCCGCATGCGTTATGGACTTATTAACTTAAGAAAAATGATGATTGAAAAACAAATTGCTTTATAATATCAGCTTCTGAACCCACAAAAGTAAATCCCTTTGAAAAACCGAAGGGATTTTTTATTGGCATAAAATAAAAATAATGTTTATTGGTTGATTTACTGTTTTCGCATAAAGGCGCAAAAGAATAAAATCGAAAAAGAATTAATTGATTGAAAACAATTCTTTAAAAACTTTTTTGCCATCAGTATTGCCCAGAATCTCACTGGAGGCTCTTTCAGGATGTGGCATCATACCAAAAACATTTCTTTCTTTATTGGTAATTCCTGCAATACTGTGTATTGAACCATTGGGTGAATGATCAATGTGTATCTCACCATTTTCATTGCAATAACTATAAAGAACCCGGTTGTTTTTTTCAATTTCTTCCAACTCTTTTTCCTTTACAAAAAATCTCCCTTCGCCATGAGCCACGGGAATTTTTAAAACTTCATTGGTAATTTTGTTTTTGATGAAAGTGTTTTTACAGACAAATTTCATTTGAGAATTCTGAAGTAAAACTCCAGGAAGCAAGCCGCTTTCGCAAAGAATTTGAAAACCATTACAAACACCAAACACTTTTCCGCCTTTATTGGCAAATTCGATCACACTTTGCATCATCGGGCTAAAACGTGCAATAGCGCCACATCTCAGGTAATCACCAAAACTAAATCCTCCGGGGAGGACAATACAATCAGAAGTATCAAACATTGAAAGATCTTTGTCTTTGTGCCACAAAGTAATCACTTCCTGATCCAGATCATTTTGAAGCGCATCGATCATATCCCTGTCGCAATTAGACCCCGGAAAAATTACCACACCAAATTTCATTTTCTATTTTTTATTTGAATGCAAAATTAAACATTCCGTTTCTTTATTTTTTGAAATACTGCATATAAAGTGTAAAACCAACAATAAGCCATTGCAAAACCATCGGAATCCATCTTATACGCGGATAATAAAAAGCACATCCTATAAAAGCAGTAGCCGGAACCAGCGCAAGCATCCAATAACCAAGGCTATGGCTTATAATGATGAAAGGAATTCCGATACAAAGGAGTAAATACAATAACATTTGTCCCCAGTTTTTTCTTACCTGCAATATTTGTTTTGCCATATACGATTGAACAAAAAATATACCTATGAAAATCATCAATCCTATAAAGATGATTGCTATCCATTCATTGTGAAATAAATTATAAGTCGGCTGAGTAATCCCCAACCCAAAAAAATGGAAGGAATATAACTTGTTGGTTAAAAAAAGCCAGGTAAATAAAAAATACCATGGAGTAAAAATTCCCAGAAAAGTGACGAGCCACTCTGCTACTTTTGGTGGCCTTGTTATGATGAGAGAAAGAATTACAAATAGGGCAAATGCAAAGGATGGCAAATAAAAAAAGGAAGCAAGCCCTATAGCTATTCCTACATTGAACAGCGTGGCTTTTGGATGTGTATTATTATTTAGATTGCTCATTTTAGACCAGACCCAAATGAGAATTGAATTGATAATTAATGGAGCGCTTAATACATTCCATTCAGGGAAAAAAGAGGTAATTAAAAGATAGCTCATCGCCGGTAAATAATTTGGCTTTTGCATCATCTTCCGGCTTATGATGATTTGGTTGAAAGTGATAGCCTGCAAAAAAATTAATAAATAGGCAATAACGAAATAAGACTTTGGAAAAGAATCAAAATAAGGTTTGATTGTTTCAATGATATCATTAAACAAAAATCCATAAGACTTATGAATTACAGGAATTTGCGGATGAAGTAGCCATACAAATTTTAAGAGGATTCCATACACAAGAAGCAGGAAAGTATTAAGTGGATTATTGGTCCTGAAAATTCCTGTCACAATAAATAGTTAATTGAAAAACAAAAATAAAAAATTAAAATTGTTTCCCATAGAAAAGGGGCATTCCTTTCTATCTATGGAAATTCAATTTTTGCAAAGCAAATATAATTGCGATAAACACAAGGGATAATTATTTGCGAAGCGCTTACCTGTTTTCCATAACGGGGCATAAATTGATAACCCCTGTCAAGTGTTTTAAAAGGAGGGTTTACAGTAAGCTTTCCTGAGCCGGATACACTATGGTCAACCAAAAGATAGGAACGTCTTTCTATTGAGTTGAACAGAAAATGCAACTGTCCTCCTGTAAGCGTGATTACATAAGAGAGAAAATTATCTGTTTCATCGTCATATTGGCTTTTATTGATCACTGTTGCCCAGTCGGTTCTTCCCGTTTTATCCATGTCAAGAACAAGAATATTGTTGTAATAGTACCTGTTATTGCCACGTGAATTATAGTAAGGGTAACCTCCGTAATATCCATACGAAGAATAAGGAGAATACAAGTAATAGTTATACGGCGAAAATGAAGGATAACCATACAAATAATCATAGCGGTTCCATGGATTGGAGCGCGATTGGGAATAAAAATCTTCGGCAGTTAAAACAAAACCGCCATCTTTTTTCAATACAACATCACGGATAAAATAATTATTTAGCGCCAGTTTATTATTGCCATTCGATTTGGCAACTGACCGGATTGAATCGCCCAAATTTTGAAATACCTGTGTGATAATATTTTTGTTGTTGATATCCCAAACGGCAGTATAAATTCCTTCAACATTTCCATGTTTTTTTTCATAGTACAAAGAGTTGATGATGTAATGCTTGTTTACATTATCAATTTTTAACTTGATGGCATCCAGGTAATTTCCGGAAAGATCAAATGTTTTTAAAATAAAATTATCCTCCTCAGGTTTTTTGGTAACCAATGTAAGGTCTTGGATATAATCTTTTGTAGTCGATTTATTTCCTTTTGTAAAAACAAAGTTTCCTTCGTTATCAACATAAAAATCGCTGAATAAATCTTTCCTGTCGTCAAAATCCGTTGCTATACGCGATTTATGCAGTAGCTGTAAACTGTCATTAAATAATAAAGTAGTGAAATTGAAATTGCCGTTTTTTCGTTGGATCTTATAGATCATGATCTTCGACTTGTCTTCACTTTTTATGGTACTGTAAATTTTATTGTCAGCAAAAAAATTGATGTGTGTGGTATCTAATTCTATCGGATCGCTCAACAATTTTCCTTCTTCATTAATTTTTACTGCCATACAATGTATGATACTTCTTTTTTGATATTGATAAATAAGCCATGCAAAATCAGGATAAGTTACAAAGTCAACATTCAAAGTATTATCGGGCATAAAACGAAGTTCAACCCGGTTTAATAGGCGCATTGAATTATCGTAAGCGCAGATAGCATAATTGTTTCTTATGTTTTTATAGATCAAAAAGTTATCATTAATTTTTCCGATGATCTCAAAATCAAGTGCACGTGAATCCTGCGATTCAGGCTGTGAATACGTGATCTGCTGTGAAAAAGAGGAAGTATAAGAAGCGATTAATATAAAAAATAGAAAAAGGTTTTTCATAA
Organism: Bacteroidota bacterium; assembly: GCA_028876495.1. Classification (GTDB taxonomy): domain Bacteria; phylum Bacteroidota; class Bacteroidia; order Chitinophagales; family Chitinophagaceae; genus Ginsengibacter. Next base: position 38,852 of record JAGWRO010000048.1, on the reverse strand, counting down.
ATTATCTGTAATTTTTCTGTTTGTCTGTTGCTATTCTTTTTATCTCAATAGTTTTTATAAAGCTATACTAATTTATGAAAAATAAGCATGTGATAAATGCCAATCTTTTATTAACTCTTTACCTATGACATTTTTTAACAAGGGATTCACCAAGTCGGTTTAAAAATTCTAAATTTGAAATTCTAATTTATTTAAAAATTATGCCCGTTGTTTTAATTTCCGGTGGTACAGGGTTGATTGGTTCGCATCTTACAAGCCATTTAATTGAAAGAGGTTTTGATGTTATTATTCTTTCCCGCAGCAAAAATTTGTCTTCTGAAAATCCAAAGTTATCGTACAGCTACTGGAGTGTTAAAGATAAAATTATTGATGCTGAAGTGATAAAAAAATCAGATTATATAATTCATCTTGCCGGAACTGGTGTGATGGATAAAAAATGGACCAGCGAGTATAAAAAGTTGATTGTTGATAGCCGTACTAAAAGCGCTCAACTGATCATTAATTGCTTAAAAGAAAATCATCATCACGTAAAAACGTTTGTATCTGCATCTGCTATTGGTTGGTACGGCGAAGATGGTAAATCGCCGGAAAGAAAAGAAGGATTTATTGAAACAGATCTTCCTTCAAATGATTTTTTGGGAGAAACGTGTGTTTTGTGGGAAGCAAGCACAGAGCCCGTTACAGAGCTTGGCGTTCGCCTGGTTAAATTGAGAACCGGAATCGTATTGACTAACGAAGGCGGAGCTTTTAAAGAATACAAAAGGCCATTAAATTTTGGTGTTGCACCCATTTTGGGTAATGGTAAACAGGTAGTAAGCTGGATCCATATTGATGACCTTTGCCGCATGTATGCCGAAGCAATTGAAAACGGATATTTACACGGAAGCTATAACGCGGTAGCGCCTAAACCTGTAACTCAAAAAGATCTTATCCTAACGTTGGGGCAAAAAATACGCAACAAGTTTTTTATACCGGTTTATGTTCCTTCTTTTATTTTAAAGATCATCTTCGGAAAAAGGAGTATAGAAATTTTAAAAAGCGCTACCGTTAGTGATAAAAAAATAAAAGCTACAGGGTTTACTTTTTTATACCCTTCCATTGAATCAGCAATTGATGAATTGGTTGCCAATCCTTCAAAATAAGAATCTGAATTATTCCTGCCCTGCATCATTCAGGTAGGGGTTGGTTTACTATGAATCCTCGTTATTGCTACAAATCTTCAGTGGTAAATTTCTTCAATGCAAAGAAATAGTAGCCGGCAATATACACAAGGCTTGCCAATACCATGATCCATACATCAGGCGCATCCTTATAAATCACTTTGTTGCCAAACGGGATCGGAAGCATCACATCGGTTACCTGCAACGGCAAAAAATATCCTACAGGAGCCAATTCAAATTTAATATTAATTAAAAGCGTGATCAGCCATTCAAAAATCAATCCATATAAAAAAAATACTGCAATGGCAGCACCACTTCTCCTGAAAATAATTGCCAGGAACATGGCAAATGTAATATAGGCAACTGTTTGAATAAATACGTAACCAATGTTTTCAATTCCTGCAAAGGAGAAATGAGAACCCGTTGTGATCATTCCGAATAAAACGGCTACCAAAAAAATGAAAATAGTTGCTGCTGCAGAAAACAAAAACGCGAAAACAAATTTCACCGTAACAAAATCTTTTCTTGTCCAGCCGTCAATAATATTTTGCCGATGGGTTTTAAAATTAAATTCGTTAGTAAGCAGCATGATAAAAAGTATCCCTGGAAAATATAAAAGCCAGCTGCTCATGAAGCCGACAGTTTGCCAAACTTTGGGAAAGGCATAAGGCGTTCCCAGCAAAACCTGGCTGGCCGGCATGCTTTCAACCGTTACTTCATTGATGTAATAGCCAATGTAATTAATGCCAAGAATGGCGAACAAATAAAGAATGATAAATATCCAGAATGCTTTGTAATTTTTTACTTTAAGCCATTCAATTTTTAGGAGATGTAGCATAACAATTAATTATTGGTCAGTTCAAAAAACCTTGCTTCCAGGCTTTGTTTTTTAAGTGTAAGATGATTGAGTACAACACCGTTATAGAAGCAATAACTGTTTACTGCAGAAAGATCAGCTTTGCCTACGGGAAAGAAAACTTTCACCAAATTGTTCTCATCAATAATTCTCGTTTTTTCTTCCATGGAATTTAAAACGGAGACTAATTTTGCATGATCTTTTGCAGAAACTTCCACCATATCTTCATTTGATAAAATTTCATTTACTTTTCCTGACACGATCAGTTCGCCTCTTTTCAAAATGGCCACGTCGGTACAAACTTTTTCCACTTCATCCAAAAGATGGCTGGCCATTATGATGGTTTTTCCTTCCCGATATAATTTTTTCATTAGTTCTCTTATTTCTGCAATTCCTACCGGATCAAGGCCGTTGGTTGGTTCGTCAAAAATCAATACAGAAGGGCTTCCCAGGAGGCAAGATGCTATGGCCAACCGTTGTTTCATTCCTAAAGAATAGGTGCTGAATTTTGAATCTTTTCTTTTGGTAAGATCTACGGTTTCCAAAACGTGGTCAATATCTTCTTTGCCATGTTGTTTTATTTCCGCAGCTATTTCAAGGTTTTTTATTCCTGAGAGATAATGATAAAAGTTGGGCGTTTCCAACAAGGTTCCGATTCTTCTGCGGTTTTCTGCAGAAGCCGGTTCACCAAAAAGTCTATACGTTCCTGAAGTGGGTTTTAAAATATCACAGATGGTTCCCAAGGTGGTTGTCTTACCACTTCCGTTAGGTCCAAGTATTCCAAAAACCGTTCCTTCGGGAACTGAAAAACTTACGTTTTTCAGCGCCTGTATTCTTCCATAAGATTTGGAAAGATTTTCAACAGTGAGTATTGACATAAGCAATGATTAAAAAATATAATGCAATATAAGGGAAGTGTGAAAAAAAATCCTAATTGTTTGGGTTGAATGGTAAGAGCCATTTTGCAGACAGAAGAGAAATTCATTTTATTTGTTGTTTTACTGCTGCAAACCATTTGTTGCACAAGAAATAAAAAAACCGGCTTCTGATAAAACGAGGCCGGTTTGTGTCTTTTAAATAAAATGCTATTCACTTAAAGAAGCATCCATTGAAATATCAATATTTGTATTTAAAGATTTGGAAATAGGGCAATTTTCTTTTGCATTTTTTGCACATTCATCAAATTTATCTTTGCTTATGCCTGGTATTTTTGCATTTACCGTAAGATGAGATTTTGAGATAGCACCGTTGGCTAAAGTGATTTCACATTTGGTTTCTATCTTTTCCGGAGTAAAACCGGCTTCGTTCAAAACGAAACTTAATTTCATCGAAAAACATCCGGCGTGTGCGGCAGCTACCAATTCTTCCGGATTAGTGCCATCTTTTGCTTCTCCAAACCTGGTAGCATAGGTAAAAGGGGTGTTATCAAGATATTTTGTTTCTGTAGTTAAAGTTCCTTTACCTTCTTTTCCAGTTCCCTGCCATTCGGCATTTGCATATTTACTCATTTTTTTATTTTGTTTTTAATGATGAAGAAATAAGTTTTTAAATTTAAAATTTCACGTCGAAAAATTTCTTTTAATATTACTCAGGAAATTCTGATGAATTTACTCTCACAATTCCCCTGCCATTTATTAAATGCCAGTTGTGAAAATCCTGTGGTGCATCAAGGCCATCTCCGTCAAGTATTTCTGTGGGCGTGCGAATGCGGACCGGTTTGTCTGTATAAAATTCTTCGCCGATTCTTTTTCGGTCCCAATATAATTCATTGCAATAGAGCGTATCACCTTTTGTATTGATGACCACCACACTATCTTTTAAAAAAACTTTGCTTTCTGTTTCGTAATATTTTGCATAATGCGCATCCAGCTTACTTTCTATGCCTAAGGTGTCATCAAAAAAATCAGCATGAATTGTTTTTGTAAACTCGACATAAGGAACGGCTTCCTCATGGCGTAACATCAGCGGCGCAGTTATCCGCGATTTGGTTGCGCTACCAATACTGTAAATTATTTTTACGTCTTTGGCTGTTTCAATACCTATTCTTTTTGCTGTAATTTTATTGATATCTTCCAGAGAATTTTCGCATGAAACTAAAAAGCAACTGAGAAAAATCAATGCTGAAAAAAAGAAAGAAGTATGGAATTTCAGATCATTCATTTGGAAAATATTGCATGAAGATAAACATTGGTCATGCAGAAAATGCATCATCGCATCTATCGATATTTCTGCCTGAGAAACCAGATATCGCTGAGAGAAAAGCCAAGACTTACTTTGTAAATATTTTCGGTAATATTATTGTTATTGTTACCACGGTTACCATATTCAAAAGTGAAGTTCATAACGCTGTACTGATTGTCATAAAAGCTGCGTTTTAATTTAAGGGGAAAAGAACCTCCTACGCTTACTGTATAAAAGGGAAGCGAATTTTCCACATCAATATAATCTTGCCCAAAATTAAAACCAGCCCTGTATTTTACAAAATTAAAATAACCTGAGTTACCTGATGAAGCAGGCAAATACTGAATGCCGATTTTTGCGTTCCAACTGTTTTTTACAAAATCTTTTTGACCAAAAAAACTATAATTACTCCATTTCGTAGTTTCATAATCAGCGCCAACCAGTAAGTGTTCGTTAGAATAAGCGATACCACCGCCGAAGGTTGCAGGCATTTGAACTTTTCCTTTTTGTCCTGAAATATAAGAAACGGTATCTATTGGCTGAGGCGCCAGTGTCTGAACATTATAATTAAATGTTTCTACCAGGTTATCTTTCGATCCGCCATATTTTCTTTGCAGCGTTCCGTAGGCTCCAAAGATTAATGCACTCTTATTTATCTTTACTAAATATTGCATTCCCGCATCGAGAAACATTCCTCCAAATCGTGTACGCGATCCGTAATGCGTTTTATAATAATTCAAAGAATCGTTGTTGAATAATAAACGCGTATTATAAGACTTTTCACCAAAAAGGTAGCCTGTATTAAAGCCAATGCTAAAATTTTTAATTCTTATTCCTGTACCCACAAAAGCTTCGTTTACGCCACCAGATCCTTCATAGCTTGTAAGCGAACTATCTGTTGAAAATGTGCTGCTACCAATCTTATAATTGATTCTTGTTATAGGTTTTAAGCCAAAGGCCATCCCTAAAGAAATCTTGTGATTTTCCGCTTTTTTATTTCCTCTCAACAGGGGAAATCCAAATTCCAGATAAGGAATGATGCCATCATTGGATTTGAAAAATCCTTGAGGAGTTTTGCTTTTCAAATTTAAACCATCATATTCCAATCCTATATCAAGAGTTGAATAAATCAAGTCACTATAGCTAGCAGGGTTGATTGTATTGATTGAAGTGGGGTCTGTATATGCCGCGGAAATGCCGCCCATACCACGATTGCCAATACTTGCCTGGGAAACCAGGTTGCCAACTCCGTACCTTGAATAGGGCGAATTTAACTGGGCAAAGCAAAAGAGCGGTAACGCAGCCAGTATGAAACAGGTGAATTTAATCTTTAATATCTTCATTGTATTTGCTGATTGCATATAAGCCCTTAAGAATCAAATAGGGGTCGGCAAATATCTTATTTTTAAGATGCCTTACAAAATTGGCGGTATCGCCGCCGGTTAAAAGCACGTTAAATTTCTCAAACTTTTTTTTGTATTCATCAATAATTCCATCAATTTCCGATGCCATTCCCTGTAGTACGCCACTGAGTATATTGGTGGTGGTATCGTAGCCAGTCAAAGGAAAATTCCAGTCAACTTTTACCAAAGGCAGTTTAGCTGTATAGTGGTTTAATGCCTTGAAACGCATTTCCATTCCCGGCGAAATACTTCCACCGTTGAAACTATTGTATTTATTAATAAAGTTGTAAGTAATGCACGAGCCAAGAGCAATAACAAGCGTATTTTGATCTTTATAAAAAAATGAAGCGTAGGCTGCCAGCGCCAACCTGTCTGCTCCAATGGTTTCCGGTTTGCCAACCGGAGTAGTAAACGGTAATTTTATAGAAGCATTTAATTTTAGAAAAGAGGTTTTTTCAGCCAGTAACTTCTCAATTTCAGTATTGTGGTCAATAACCGAAGAAAGTATAGTGTGCACAGGTTGATATTTATCCAAAAGCCGGTTGATAGTTTCTGAATCGTCATTTTCTAATGTAACCACTTCGGTTAACTGTTCGTTTATAAATACACCACATTTTAAAAGCGTATTTCCAAAATCAAAACAAAGGGTGGTTGTACTCAAAATACTTTTTCAGTTTTTTTGCCCCGCAAAGTAAACGTTCTTTATTAAATCAATAAAATAAATGAAATGAAAAACTTTGCTATTTCATGAAATATTGAAACCTGATATATTCTTGAAATGGCCGTTCAATTTTATTTTATCTTTTAAAGATTCCATCTCAGCAACTACCGGTATTACTTTTGCCAGGTGCCTTTTTAAATATTCCTGCCGTTGTAGTTCATTCATTAAAATGAGTAATTCGTATTCTTCCTCCAGTTTTAGACCAACGGTGTGTGCTACATCATAGCTCCATAATTCTTCATTGCTTTTTGGTAAAGGTTTTTCAACTTTCAACAATTCATGAAGGTTCTTTACCAGGGTCAAAACTTTATCCATCAATAATCTATTACCATGTTCATGATTGTGCGGATAATTAACGATGGCGCCGCTATAAAGTTTTTCCGGAACTGAATCAATCACTTCAAGCATTCGGAAAACCTTTGTTCCTCTTGTTTTGATATCCATTTCGCCATTTTCATACTCTTTAGTTATTTCTTTAATCTCTAAAAGTGTTCCCATATCCTGCATTTTATTATTGATCACCACAGGTATTCCAAACATTTTTTTTTGATCGTAACATTCTTTGATGAGTTGTTTGTATTTAGGCTCGAAAATATGCAGGTTCAGCGTTTCGTGTGGATAAACCACAATGGATAAAGGAAATATCGGAATAAAATTTGTCATAATTATAAATAGAAATTGTCTTTATTTGTTGGTTTACTATAATGTATTTAAAGGTGATGCCTTGTTTGCAAATTACCATTAAATATAATTTCAGAAAAGATGAAAGCTAATTGAAAGAGATAAAAACTTTCTATTAACAAAATAAAAATTTTATTTTAGCTTCTAAAAAACAGGCGCTGCTTCCTTTTCCTCACGGATTTCTAAAATAATCAACTATAAGTATGGATAGAGAAAAAGTGATTCTCACTTTAATGAAACAAAAAAAATTATCTCATTATTTGGAGATAGGCGTATTTAACGGTCACATTTTTTTCAGGGTGAAAAGCACATTTAAGATAGCGGTTGATCCTGATTTTCAATTTGACACTTTGCGAAAAACAGGAAAGCTTTTTTTAAATCCCTACAATGTATTTAATAAGTATTTTGAAAAAACAAGTGATGATTTTTTTAGGGAAGATGCGCCTGGTTTGCTAACGGATAAAAAATTAGAAATGGCTCTTATCGACGGTATGCATGAATATGATTATGCTTTACGCGACGTTGAAAACAGCTTGAATTATTTGTCAGATCATGGTGTGATCGTTCTGCACGATTGCAATCCGCAAGTGAAAGCAGATTCGGTTTCTTTTGAAGAATGGAAAGCAAGAAATTTTACAGGAACATGGAATGGTGATGTGTGGCGAATCCTTTTGCATTTGCGAAGTTTAAGAGATGATATTAATGTTTTTACTTTGGATTGTGATCACGGGCTTGGAATAGTAACCTTCGGGGAGCCTGAAAATAAATTGAATTATACATTGGAGCAGATCAATAAATTTACCTTCGAAGATTTTAATGCAAACCGCACTTCCTGGATCAATTTAAAGCCTGCTGAATATTTTTACGAATATTTTCAGTTGGAAAAATAGTCTTTTACTTCTCTTCTAATTAATGGTGATATAAATGTCTTCAAACCCTATTCATATTGATTTCAAATCTCTTGCGCGTGGCATTTCTTTAATTGAAAACCAGGTGGAAGGCTTTGAAGAACTGTTATTGAATTTAAATTCTTCTTCTGCAAAAATCATTGGTATCACCGGTGCGCCAGGCGCAGGCAAAAGTTCGCTCACCGATGCATTAATAGGAGAGATGATCAAAGAGGGGAAAAAAGTAGCGGTTCTTTGTGTGGATCCTTCTTCACCTTTCAATAAAGGCGCTTTACTCGGGGACAGGATTCGTATGAGTGAATGGTACAATCATCCCAATGTTTTTATCCGCTCATTGGCCAGTAAAGGTTCGTTGGGTGGGTTACATCCAAAGATTTTTGAGATTGCCGACCTGGTGAAAAGTTCCGGTTTTGATTATGTAATTATTGAAACGGTTGGCGTTGGCCAAAGCGAAGTAGATATTGCAGCGATTGCGGATATCACCATTGTGATGCTCGTTCCTGAAGGAGGCGATATTATTCAAACGATGAAAGCAGGCCTCATGGAAGTGGCGGATATTTTTGTCATCAATAAATCAGACAGGCCCGGTTCCGAAAATTTTTATAACAGTTTGATGCAAATGCTTAGCCCTGCCTTTAATCATACAGGAAAAGAAATTCAGGTTTTGAAAACAGTGGCCACTGAAAAAAAAGGGATATGGGATTTGTATAAAAAAATAGAAGAATGGAACATTGAAAATTATTCTCCGCATAAAATAAACCTGCTGGCTGAAAAAATATGGTCTTTGATCCAAAATGAAAAGATGAAAGACCTGGATAAAGACAAAATGAAAATGGAAATAGAAGAAGCGTCCTTAAAACCAGGTTTTAATATGTATCTTTTTGCTAAAAACTATTGAAAGTGAAAAATAGGAAAATCTGAATATCAGGATTTTCTTTTTTCGTTTTGCCACCATTTGAATCCAACCACACCAATTGCCAGGTAAGGAATAGTCATCAGGTAAAGAATGCCATTATTAAAGCCTTTTGCGGGCTTGTTGCCCATTTGCATAACCGTTTTGGCGCAGATGGAACATTGTGCATCAGCATTTAATGCAACAACAGAAAAGGCGAAGGCCAGACATAATATAATTAGTATTTTTTTCATCATTCCGGGTTGCAAATATACGGGCAAATCAGGAAAATTTGAAAACGTTTAGTGTTTTTTGATTTAACTTCATCGCGATTTTTATTAAATTAAATTATTGTTTTTTTTATAAAATATTGAATATGATGGAGCATCATGCGTCTCACAGTTTGGAGAATTTTAAAAATTATGTTGGCATAAAATTTCAACTATATAACAGCCTTTTTACCTCTCTTCCTTTTTATCGGATTGAAAAAACAGGAATGCTGTTGTCGTTGTTTTTGAACATTTGTGAAGAAGGATACAAAAAGAAATATAGTCCCGCCCAAATTATTGATGAGTTTTTTTTAAAGGATACCTCTTTTAAATCTGAATCAGAAAAGCTTGATCTTCTTTTCAGGTTTATACAGTTTGTTGAACGCCAGGTGGTACTCTTTGATGCCCTGGAGGATGCAGCTTTTAAATTTGTTCATGATACCACCGGAGCCGGTACTTTAAAGCAATTGGAAGTAGAAACTGCTCAATATAAAAAAGAAAAAGAGCTGGTTAAGAAGCTTGATAATTTTTCAGTAGAAATTGTGCTTACAGCCCATCCTACACAATTTTATCCCGGTTCTGTTTTGGGTATTATCAATGATCTTTCAAAATCCCTTTCAGAAAATAATACCGGCCGCATCAATATGTATTTGCAACAGTTGGGCAAAACACCATTCTTCAAAAAAGAAAAACCTACCCCATTTGATGAGGCAATGAGCCTGATCTGGTATTTGGAAAATGTGTTTTTTGCAGCAGTGGGAAGAATAGTTTCTTTTTTGAATAATCAATTTCCTGAAGCAGATTTCCAAAATAACCAAGTCCTTAAAATGGGTTTTTGGCCCGGAGGCGATCGTGATGGAAATCCTTTTGTTAGTACTGATACTACCTTAAAAGTGGCCGATGCATTGCGCGGTGCTATCATTAAATGTTACTACCTGGAGATTCGCAGATTGAGGCGGCGCCTTACTTTTAAAGGTGTTGATGTTCTTTTGCTCGATCTTGAAAAGCAATTGTACAACAACATTTTTATTCCCGGAAACCGAACGGATATCAGCAAGAAAGACATCTTAAAAGTATTAAATGATATAAGAGAAATATTAATTTACAGGCACAACGGATTATTCTGCTATCTCATTGATGATCTTATCAACAAGGTGCACATTTTTGGTTTGTATTTTGCTTCGCTGGATATAAGGCAGGATAGTTCGATTCACAAGAAAGTTTTTGCCGCCATGGCTGCTTCCGGCACTTTTTTTCCTGCTGATTATGCCAAATTAAGTGGTGAAAAAAAGATCGAATTTCTTACTAAAAATACTAAAGTACTTCCTGAAAAAGATTATGGCGATCCTATCATTAATGACACTTTTGAAAGCATAAAAGCCATTAAACTGATTCAGCAATATAACGGGGAAGAAGGTTGTAATCGCTATATAATCAGCCATTCCGCCTCTGCTCTGAATGTTTTTGAAGTATATGGGTTGTTTATTTTATGTGGTTGGAAAAAGGAAAAAATGAATGTGGATATTGTTCCGCTGATAGAAACTATTGAAGACCTGAGAAACGCTTCTGTTATTCTAAAAACCTTGCTTGAGAATAAAGAATACCGCGAGCATTTGAAACGCCGCAACGATAAGCAAACTATTATGCTTGGTTTTTCTGACGGCACAAAAGATGGCGGATATTTAATGGGAAATTGGGCTATTTACCAGGCAAAAGAAGCACTGACATCCATTGCGCGGAAGTATAATGTGACTGTGGTATTTTTTGACGGACGTGGAGGCCCGCCGGCAAGAGGTGGAGGAAAGACACATAAATTTTATGCAGCCATGGGAAAAAATATTTCTAATAAAGAGATACAACTAACTATCCAGGGGCAAACAGTAAGTTCTAATTTCGGAACGATCGATTCGGCACAATACAACATGGAACAATTGCTGCACGCGGGTATTTCAAACGATATCTTTTCTGACAGGCACATCAAACTTGACAAAGAAGAAGAAGAATTGTTGCAGCAACTGGCCGAGCAAAGTTTTGAATCGTACAGCGCGTTAAAGAATCATCCTGATTTTATGGATTATCTGGTACAGGTGAGCCCGTTAAAATTTTACGGTGCTACGAATATTGGCAGCCGTCCGTCTAAAAGAAAAAAAGGCAAAATGAACCTTGATGACCTTAGAGCCATTCCTTTTGTAGGTTCGTGGAGCCAGATCAAACAAAATGTAACTGGTTATTATGGTTTGGGAACTGCCTTGCAAAAAATGGAGCAGGAAGGAAAATTTGGACGGCTAAAAAAATTGTACCAGGGTTCTTTGTTCTTTAAAACATTAATCGATAACTGTGAGATGGCAATGAAAAAATGTTATTTCCCGCTTACAGAATATTTATCAAAAGATAGCAAGTTTAGTGAAATATGGAACATGATCTATGAAGAATATGAGATAACCAAAAAATATCTTTTTAAACTCACCGGCCACAACGAACTGATGGCTGAATATCCTGTGGAGCAGCTTTCTGTTGATATGCGCGAAAAAATGATACTACCATTGGTTACCATTCAACAATTTGCCATGGCGAAGATTCGTGAAATGGAACAGGAGAATATAAAAGATTCGCTGAAGCCAACGTATGAAAAACTGGTTATGCGTTGTTCGTTTGGAATTATTAATGCAGGGAGAAATTCAGCGTAAAGAGGAACTAGTAAACCAACAAATTTTAATCATTTCTATTTCCTCTCACGCCGATTTTTCTTCTTTCCTTTTTACCAATAAATACCAGTCATTATCCAAAGGCATGTAACCCATGTCGTAACAGAAATAATAGACATGTCCTCTTTGTGTAGTGTAAGTGTGGGTGATGTATTTAAATTGAAATCCTTTTTCCAGCAATTTGTCTTTATGAATATTAACCTTGTCTTCTTTAGGTTTAAAAAAGCTTTCCAAAACCCTTCGGTTCTTTCCCAGTGCGTTATTAATGTTTCGCACTAAATTATTTTTAGCTGCTTTTAATTGATTATTGTAAGAATTGCGGCAGTAGTCATCGCAGAATTTCTTATCTGTACGGCCTTTTAGCGGTTTTTCGCAGTTGAGGCAGGTGGCAGTTTCAGTAGCTGTCATGCTGTTTGGTATTTGTTTATTAGAGAAAGATACAATTTAATTTTTACGTACAATCGCTTACAAACGGTTATATCCAACTATAAACGAATAAAAACCGAATAACGCTTTTCACCAAATGCATCTTTGCGGAGTTGATGAAACAAACAAAAATCATCAACTGAAATAAAAACAATTTTAAAACATGTCCATTAAAAATGATGGACGCAAAACTCAAAGTCATGAATGCTTTAAAAAACAAAGTTCAATTAATCGGAAAATTAGGAAACGCTCCTGAAGTAAAGAAAACTGAAGGCGGAAAAAAATTAGCAATTTTTTCCATGGCTACAAATGAAATCTATCGCAACGCTAAAGGTGAAAAAGTGGAAGAAACCCAATGGCATAGATTAATCGCCTGGGGGAAACTGGCAGAATTTACAGAAAAATATCTGGCAAAAGGAACCGAAGTTGCAATAGAAGGAAAACTGGTAAACAATAACTATGTAGATAAAGATGGTAACAAAAGGTATGGGACGGAAGTTGTAGTGAATGAATTGTTACTTCTCGGCGCGAAACCTAATGCTTAGGGTTTTAATGCCGCGGATTTTGGAATTTTGTTAAGGATATTTGTGGGGATAAATCCGCGGCTTTTTTCTGAAACGAAGAATTAATAAGAATGGACCAATTGAAGATAGAACATAATGAAGTTTTTGATCTTGCCTATCGTTTTGTGACAGAAACGAGTGAGAATATTTTTCTTACGGGTAAAGCAGGAACAGGAAAAACTACTTTCCTTAAGTATTTAAAAGAAAATTGTTCTAAAAATATTATCGTAGCTGTGCCCACAGGAGTGGCCGCTATTAACGCTGGCGGCGTTACATTGCATAGTTTGTTTCAATTGCCTTTTACCCCTTTTTTACCAACGTCAGGCAGCAAAAGTGAATTGCTCGGCAAGCTGAAATATAACAGGCAAAGAGTCGATCTTTTAAGGAAAATGGAATTGTTGGTAATTGATGAAATCAGTATGGTGCGATGCGATACGATGGATGCAATCGATACGATTTTACGGTCTGTTCGCAGAAAACATGAGCTTCCTTTTGGGGGTGTTCAGCTTTTGTGCATTGGCGATTTATATCAATTGCCGCCGGTTGCAAAAAGAGAGGAAATGAACATTTTGCAACAATTTTATTCTTCCGAATTCTTTTTCGACAGCATGGTTATAAAAGAGCAAATGCCGATGCTGATTGAATTGAACAAAATTTACCGGCAAAAAGAAGATTCGTTTGTTTATCTTTTAAATAAAGTGCGCAACAATCAAATGAATGCTGATGATTTTGAAGATCTGCACCAAAGATATTTTCCGGATTTCAGGCCGGCCCTGGAAGAAAAATATATCACACTCACTTCTCATAACAACCAGGCGGATCTGATCAATCATCGCGAGTTACAAAAGTTATTGCCGCCGTCTTTTTCTTATGAAGCAGAAATTGAAGGTGATTTTCCTGAAAGCATGTACCCTGCAGAAGGTACTTTGGTGTTGAAAGAAGGCGCGCAGGTTATGTTCTTAAAAAATGATGTGGATAAAAGATATTTCAACGGTAAAATCGGTGTGATAAAAAAATTGCAACAGGAAGAGATTTTGGTGGATTGTGACGGAGAGGAGATTTATGTGTCCCAGGAAACCTGGGAAAATTCGCGCTATACTTTAAACAGGCTGGATGGAAAATTGGAACAGGAAACTTTGGGAACATTTACCCAATTTCCCTTGCGGCTTGCGTGGGCCATCACGATTCATAAAAGCCAGGGACTTACTTTCGAAAAAGTTATGATCGATGCCGGCGCAGCTTTCAGTAGCGGACAGGTTTATGTAGGGTTAAGCCGTTGTACCAGCCTTGATGGCATTGTGCTTTTATCTAAAATACCTTCAGCGGCCATTTATAGTAACGAAAATGTAATTAAAGGCCACCAAACACTTACTCCGAAAGGTTCGTTGGCAGAAAGGTTTGAAGGAGCGAGGCAAATTTTTACACAGCAATTACTGGAAGACATATTTTCTTTTAATGAAATAAATGCGGTGGTTGAAGTTTTGGATTTTAGAATCCATGAACAAAAAGAAAAACTCAACCCCGAATCTTTGAAATGGATAAATGACCTTAAAACTTCGTTTACTGCCGACAGAGCGGTTGGTTTGAAATTTTTAAGTCATATCGCCGCTTTCATGAAAGATCAGGCAGTTATCGAAAATAATAAACCATTACAAAAAAGAATAAATGATGCGTCTCTTCATTTTGCGCCGAAATTTCAAACGCTGCAACAGTCTCTTCAAAATCATCCGGTAGTTACCGAGCACCGGGAAGCGGCTAATATTATTAATGAATATTTAAACCAATTATTATTGGCTTTAGATCTTGAAAATTACTATTTACAATATTGTAAAGAACCTTTTTCTGTCACTTCTTTTTTGCAGCACAAATTAAAATATTCGCTTCCACGGCTTAAAGTTTCCGCGTATGCAAGTGGCAAAAAACAGAATTTTTCGGATGTGCCAAATCCGGAATTGTATAATTTTTTAAAAAATTGGCGCGACAAAGTGGTGGAAGAAACACGGGCGCCGATTTACATGGTGGCTAATCAAATTGCGTTAAATGAAATCGCCACTTATCTTCCATTCTCTAAAAAAGATTTGATGAAACTTAGTGGCTTTGGAAGAGCAAAAGCGGAAAAATATGGTGATGATATTTTAAATATGGTTATGGAATACTGCAGCCAAAATAATCTTGAAAGTAATATGGCTGCCAAAGAAGAAAATCCAAAAAGAGAAAGGAAAGAAAAATCACCTGAAGAAAAAACGCCTTCAAATATTACCAGTTTTAATTTATTTAAAGAAGGAAAAACGATTGAAGAAATTGCCAAAGAAAGAAATTTTGCAGTTACAACTATTGAAGGCCACCTGGCTTCATTTGTGGCAACCGGCGAAATTGACATCAACAAAATGGTTACACCTGAAAAACAAATCTTAATAAAAGAAGCAGCAAAAATCCATGGGCGTGAGAGTTATAAAACTTTAAAAGAAAATTTACCCGAAGATGTTACTTATGGTGAAATAAGAATGGTGATGGCGGTGGAGAAGATGGATAACAAGGAATAGGTTGTTTTTTTTGAGAACAGAAAAATGGATTATTTGTTTGATTACTGTTTTATTGGGTTTTCTGTTAATTAGAATGATGAGAACATGCGCCTGCACGCATACTATTAAGTTTCTTGAAGATGCACGAATTGAGTTTCAGGAAGCAGCAAAATGATACGAAACAAGAAGCCCGGGCTTAGGAGAAAGATTTAGTGATTTAGTAACTAAAAAGATTGAATCTATAGTAATTTTAGACAAATAGCTTTGAGAACTTTTCCCTTTATAATCATTTATAAATTTTACAAAAAGGAAGGAATAATTATTATCAATTCTATATTTCACACAAGAAGAAATCCTCGAAAAAAATACAGAAGGAAGTAGTGGTCTTAATTAAAATATGAAAGAAACAAAAATTTAAATTTAACGGTAATTATTTATCTCGCCTTGGCCTTATTATTTCAGCCTTTTATAAAAGTTGCTTTGGGCAGGACAATTTGGAATATAGTGGATGTAGTTGTAAGCGTAGGTTTAATTATTTCAATTTTCCTGAAGCCCGGAAATATAGCAAAAAGCTAAAAAGCGATTGCGCATCAATTTTTCTTTTTTATTCCAACCTATTCCCCTACTTTTGCACTCCCAAAAAAGTTCTTTATAGAAATCATTGAATGGGAGTTTTGAAAACTTGCCGAAGATGTCAAACTGAGCTTGTCGAAGTTGTCATTCTGAGCTTGTCGAAGAACGTTAACACCAAAAATTTAAAAAATGGCAAAAGAAATCACAGCCTACGTCAAGCTCCAATGTAAAGGAGGACAGGCTAATCCTGCACCGCCAATAGGCCCTGCACTCGGTTCCAAAGGAATCAACATCATGGAGTTCTGCAAGCAATTCAATGCAAGAACCCAGGATAAACAAGGGAAAGTTCTTCCCGTTCTCATTACAGTTTATGGCGATAAATCATTTGATTTTATCATTAAAACACCTCCCGCTGCTGTTCAGTTGAAGGATGCTGCTAAAATCCAGTCAGGTAGTAAAGAACCTAACAGGAATAAAGTAGGCAAAGTTTCGTGGGCCCAGGTAGAAGAGATCGCCAAAGATAAAATGGCAGATCTTAATGCTTTCAGCCTTAACAGCGCCATGAAAATGGTTGCGGGTACGGCACGCAGCATGGGCTTAACCGTAGAAGGAACTGCCCCGTGGGAAAATTAAATTGTAAATGAGCCGTGTCCCGGTAGCTATCGGGATTCGCGAAAAACTTTCATAAAATGATTACTAAAAAACGAAAAGAAGCCGACGCCAAGGTTGATGCCGACAAAGCTTATTCATTAAAAGAAGCTTCTGCGCTGGTAAAAGAAATTAATACAACCAAATTTGATAGTTCTGTAGATCTTCACATCCGTTTGGGTGTTGATCCAAAAAAAGCTGACCAGGCGGTACGTGGTACAGTTTCTCTTCCCCACGGAACAGGTAAAACCAAAAAAGTTTTGGTGCTTTGCACTCCGGATAAAGAAGAGGCAGCCAAAGAAGCAGGCGCTGATTTTGTTGGACTTGATGAATATATTACTAAAATCGAAGGTGGCTGGACAGATGTAGACGTTATCATTGCGACTCCATCTGTAATGCCTAAAATCGGGCGTTTGGGTAAAGTTTTAGGACCAAGAAACCTGATGCCGAATCCTAAAACCGGAACTGTTACGAATGATGTAGCAGCAGCGGTAAACGATGTAAAAGGGGGTAAGATTGCTTTTAAAGTTGATAAAGTGGGAATCGTTCATGCTTCCATCGGAAGAGTAAGTTTTCCTCCTGAAAAAATTGAAGCCAACAGCCAGGAACTGATCAATGCAATCATCAGGTTAAAGCCTGCTACTTCAAAAGGAATTTATTTAAAAGGTCTTAGCATGGCAAGCACCATGAGTCCTGGTATTGCGATTGATACAAAATCAGTTCAGAACTAAATTAAATTATTTGCTTCAGATTGTAAATCACAATTCAGAAGCACAAAACAGACAACATGAACAAAGAAGAAAAACAAGAAGTAATAGAAACACTGAAAAATAAATTTTCTCAGTATTCTAATTTCTATATTACCGATACAGAAAGCCTTTCAGTAGCGCAGATTACCAATCTCCGCCGTCATTGCTTTGATAAGCAGGTGGAAATGAAAGTGGCAAAGAACACACTGATCAAAAAAGCATTGGAAAGCCTTGACAACGAAAAGTACTCAGGCGTTTACGATTCTTTGCATAAAGTAACAGCATTGATGTTCAGCGAAAGCCCGAAAGATCCTGCTGTGATCATCAGCAGTTTCCGTAAAGCACAAAATGGAGAAAAACCAACTTTGAAAGCCGCTTTTCTTAATGGTGATATTTTCGTGGGAGATAATCAATTGATCAACCTTACGAAGATCAAAACGAAGAACGAATTGATCGGTGAAGTAATCGGATTGTTGATGTCACCAATTCAAAGAGTAATTGGTGCATTGCAAAACAGGCCGGAAACCGCAGAAGAAAAAGCTCCTGAAGCAAAAGCAGCAACTTCAGCATCACCGAAGGCAGAGGCTCCTAAAGAAGAAGCACCAAAAGCAGAGGAAGCAAAAACAGCATCGGGTGATGCAGAAAAAACCCCGGAAGCGTAATTGTATTTCATTAGCAGATTAGCGAATTGGCTAATTGGCTTATTAAATAAACAAACAATTTTTTTAAAACCCTCCACCGGATCAGTAAATGAAAAGAAGGTGGAAAAAATTAAACCAAAAAAATCATGGCAGACGTAAAAGCATTAGCTGAAAACTTAGTAGGCTTAACCGTTAAAGAAGTTCAGGAATTAGCTGAATTCTTAAAAACAGAATATGGAATTGAACCGGCAGCAGCAACAGTAGTTGCCAGCGCTGAAGGAGCAGGCCCGGCCGCAGCAGAAGAAAAAACATCTTTTGATGTGATACTGAAAGCAGCAGGTCCTAACAAACTGGGTATTGTTAAGATCGTTAAAGAACTTACAGGCTTAGGTTTGAAAGAAGCGAAAGATTTGGTGGACAATGCACCAAAACCAATTAAAGAAGGTGTAGATAAAGCCACTTCTGAAGAAATTAAAACAAGGTTGACTGAGGCTGGTGCTGAAGTTGAAATAGCTTAATTTTTTAAAATCAATTAGGTAACAAGCCGGAGAATCAACTCCGGCTTGTTCTTTTTATAAGAACCTGGTTTCTTAAAATCACATTAAAAAAATAGAAAATAAAAAGGTAAAAGCAAAAGTGTATATATTGAGCTCAAAATTTACCAAAGTGAGAATAGTAAGATCTGCAATCGGGTTTTTGTTGCCCTTTTTTATCATTGTAAATCTCCAGGCACAGAAACCTGCAAGCGCCCGTGAAGTGATTAAAGAAGCAAAAGTAGAAGCTGCCAAAACCCATAAGAACATTTTTGTGATGTTCCACGCTTCCTGGTGCATTTGGTGCCATAGAATGGATACGGCAATGAATGATGAAACCATAAAATCTTTTTTTGATAAAAGTTATGTGATCAAACATCTTACAGTGGATGAAAGCAAGGATAAAAAAGATCTTGAAAATCCGGGAGCTGCGGTACTGCTAACAAATTATCATGGCAACCAACAGGGAATTCCTTATTGGTTTATTCTTGATAAAAAGGGTAAATTACTTGCAGACTCCAGGCTGCATTCTGAAGATGGAAAAGTTACGGGAAATAATGTTGGTTGCCCGACAGAACCTGACGAAGTAGCTTATTTTATAAATGTTCTTAAAAAAACGTCTGTCCTTACTGATAGACAACTGGAAATGATCCGAAAAAGGTTTTTGAAAATAGGTCATTAAGTTTTTTACTGAAATATGATCTTATAAAAATCAAAAACCATCTCTGCAGATGGCTTTTCTAAAATTAAGCAACAAATAAAATAATCACGATAGAGAATATTTTCCGGCAACTCCGGCAAGTTCGAGACTTCTTTTTTTCAATTTAGCCACATCAAGAGATTCAATGATCGGGTCGGCAATAAGGATCAGAGATACACCATTTTTTTTCCACCAGTCACTCTCCCGTAATTTTTCGAAATGAATAATACCAATCAAATAGTTGCTTCGATCATTTGAATGCCACTCTTCAATGCTTTCAAAATCATCCTTCCGAACATGACCCCAATCGGTAAAAGCAACATAGGTTCTTACATAAAAATCGTTAGTTAGCTCATTTTGTTGTTGATGATAAAGCTTTTTATATTCATACTTATAGTCGTAACGTAATGCAGAAATATCGCTCAATACAGCCGAAGCCGTTGGAAAACTACCGGCACCTTTACCATAAAAGAATTGTTTATCTGCAAATGAACTTTCAATAACCACCCCATTGTATTCATCTTTAACAAAAGCCAATGGGTCGTCTTTTTTTACAAATTGTGGCAATACAAATGCCGCCACTTTACCATTTTTTAGTTTTTTTGCGGAGGCTACCAGTTTGGTTACACAATCTTTTTTGTCTGCCTGCAGCGCATCTTCTGAAGTGATATTTTGTATACCTGTAAAAACAATTTCCTCCTTTTTGGGCAGGATGCCGTAGGAATGAGTTAATAAAAAAGTCCATTTATTTAACGCATCAAATCCTTCCACATCCAATGTTGGATTGCTTTCTGCAAAGCCCAGTTGCTGCGCTTGTATCAAAGCATCTTTGAAAGAAAGCTTTTCTTCAAACATTTTGGTAAGAATATAGTTGGTAGAACCATTTACCACCGCATTGATGGAATGCAAAAGATCGTTGTCGTAATATTCTTCAAGATTGCGAATTACCGGGATTGAAGCACAGCAGGCTGCTTCATAAAGAAAGGATTTTTCTGCTTCTTGACTAAGTTCCAGCAACTCGGGCAAATGCTCAGCAATCATTTTTTTATTGGCGCTCACCACTGATTTGCCATTTGCAAAAGCTGTTTTTACTATTTCATAAGCTGCATCCGCATCGTCAATCAGTTCTACAATAATGTTGATCTCATTATCATTTAGCAAAATTTCTTTGTTTACTGTAAATAGATCGGCAGGTGCGTCTCTTTTTTTGTTTGGATGTTTGATGCAAACTTTTTTAATGGTTGCATTCAATGAAGGTGTTTGATGAAGTACTTTATATAGACCTTCACCAACTACTCCAAATCCAAAAATCCCTAAAACTAATTTCTTGTGCGTGTCCATTTGTTGTTTTTTTATTTACTTTTTTTAATTTATTTACCATCATCTTCAGATTCACGCAAAAAAAAACTCACCCGACAGATCAGGTGAGTTAATATATTCTATGGCAGCGCCATTATTAAGTCAAACTTGGGTCTGTCTTATCTGTCCCGCCCCGATTGTATCGGGATTACAGGATGGAGTTAGCACCTTTTAATATTCAAAAAATATTTTAGGTTGCTAAGGCGTCATAGGGCCATTTCCCTCTGCCTTTCTTGATAAGTGAATCACAAAGAACTGGCGCAAAGTTGAGTTGATAAGTTCATTTCACAAAATCTTTTTTGTAGTAAACCAGGAAATAACAAAGATTTTTATTCCATGAATTTCATTGCCGGATAATTATAAGCAAAAAGAGCCATCCTTTTACAAGATGGCCCTTTAAAAATCCCAATAGAAAAAATATTAACTGCAGCCCATACTATTACCACAGTTTAAACATTTGTAACAGGTACCACTGCGGATGGTTATGTGTCCGCATGTGTTACAGGCAGGTGCATCACTCTGCATATTTTTTGAGGCTGCATTAACAGCATCTAAATCAGAATTTGTTTTTTTTACATGCTCGGTCCTGTACTGTTTTTGAACTTTTGTTGCCGGTGAACCGGTTACTCGTATTTCGCTTAATTCAGGTTTGCGCTCGCCAATAGTAGGCGTGCTTTCGTCCCATGGTTGGTTGCCCAGGTTTTCAACTTCGGGTTTATCCAGAACATGAACGAGGTCATTTCTTCCGAGGTATTCATACGCTAAAGAGCGGAACATAAAATCAATGATGGAAGTAGTGGTTTTAATATTAGGATGTTCTACCATTCCTGATGGTTCAAAACGGGTGAACACAAATTTTTCTACAAACTCTTCCAAAGGCACACCATACTGAAGGCCAATGGAGATTGAGATAGCAAAACAGTTGAGCATACTGCGCATGGTTGCGCCTTCTTTTGCCATATCAATAAATATTTCTCCTAACGTACCGTCACTGTATTCGCCGGTTCTGAGGAATAACGCCTGGCCGTTTATTTTAGCTTTTTGAGTGAAGCCTCTTCTTTTTGCCGGCAAAGACCTGCGTTCTACTATCATTGCCAGTTGGCGTTTTAATGATGTATCTGCGCTGTTCTGAACGCGTTTGTTTACTTCTTCCAGCAAATCATCAATCGTTAACTGGCCCATATTTACCAAAGCGGTTTCGTGCTGTTGCTCTACACTTTCTTCTTCAGCTTCTTTCTTTTTCTTATCACTTTTATTGCTTAACGGCTGCGACAATTTAGATCCATCACGGTAGAGCGCACACGCTTTTAAGCCGAGCTTCCAGCTTAATAAATATGCTTCTTCAATTTCGGCAATGGTTGCTTCGTTGGGCAGGTTAATGGTTTTCGAAATGGCTCCGCTTAAGAAAGGCTGTGCTGCAGCCATCATTTTTATGTGGCCGCTATAATGAATGTATCTTTCGCCGATATTGCCACATTTATTAGCACAATCAAAAACCGGCAGGTGTTCTTCTTTTAAATAAGGTGCGCCTTCAACGGTCATCGTTCCGCAGATATAAACATTCGCTTCATCAATTTGTTCATCTGTAAATCCTAAAGCGTTTAATAAACTCCATTCAAAATTATTATAGTCTTCAGCTTTAAAACCAAGGCGCTGTAAACATTCTTCACCGAGGTTGAAAGCGTTGAAAACAAACCCGATTTCAAATGCAGTAGGTAATGCGGCTTCTATTTTTTTCAGATCTACGGTATTAAACCCTTTTTTTGCAAGAGATTCGAAGTTAATGTGAGGCGCATTTTTTAAAGTGGCATGCCCTTTTGCGTAGTTTACAATTTCTTCAATTTCAGTTTCTGAATATTTTAAGTTGCGTAATGCCTGCGGAACACTTTGGTTGATTATTTTGAAATAACCACCACCGCTTAACTTTTTAAATTTAACCAATGCAAAATCAGGCTCAACACCGGTTGTGTCGCAATCCATCACCAAACCGATCGTTCCTGTTGGAGCAATTACTGTGGTTTGTGCATTTCTGTATCCAAATTTTTCGCCAAGCCTTACTGCGTCGTCCCAGGCTTTTGTAGCGGCTTTTAATAAATAATCAGGACAATCTTTTGCATTAATTCCTTGTGGCTTTATTTCAATGCCTTCATACGCTTCCATTGCATCATAAGCTGCAGCACGATGATTGCGCATCACACGAAGCATATGTTTTTTATTTTCTTCATACCTGCTAAATGCGCCTAACTGCTCTGCAAGTTCTGCAGAAGTTTTGTAGGCAATTCCGGTCATGATAGCTGATATGGAACCGGCAATACCACGCGCTTTGTCGCTGTCATAAGGAATGCCACTTACCATAAGCATGCTTCCAAGATTAGCAAAACCTAATCCCAACGTTCTGTAATCATAACTTAACTGTGCCACTTCCTTGCTGGGAAACTGTGCCATTAAAACTGAAATTTCCAAAACGGTTGTCCATAAACGAACTGTATATTCAAAACCCGAAACGTCGAATGTATTATTATCTTCATTAAAGAATTTGCGAAGATTTACGGATGCAAGATTACACGCGGTGTTGTCGAGAAACATATATTCACTGCATGGATTACTTGCCCTTATTCTTCCGCCTTCCGGGCAGGTGTGCCATTCGTTGATGGTTGTATCGTATTGTGTTCCAGGGTCAGCACAGCGCCATGCGGCATAATTAATTTCGTCCCATAATTTTTTTGCTTTTATGGTTTTCATGGTATGCCCGTCGCTTCTTGCTTTTAGTTCCCAGTTGCCATCTTTTTCAAGAGCATGGAAAAAATCGTTGGAGATGCGAACAGAATTATTACTATTTTGTCCGCTTACTGTTTTATACGCTTCTCCTTCATAATCGCTGGGGTAACCCGCAGCTATTAAAGCTGCTACTTTCTTTTCTTCTTCTACTTTCCAGTTTACGAAAGTTTCAATTTCAGGATGGTCAATATCAAGACAAACCATCTTTGCAGCACGCCTTGTAGTTCCGCCGCTTTTGATTGCACCGGCAGCCCTGTCACCAATTTTAAGAAAACTCATTAAACCGCTGGAAGTACCACCACCACTTAGCTTTTCTCCTTCACCACGAATACTGCTGAAGTTGGTTCCTACACCACTTCCATATTTAAAAATTCTTGCTTCGCGAACCCATAAGTCCATAATTCCACCTTCATTCACCAGGTCATCTTCCACGCTCAAAATAAAACAGGCATGAGGTTGTGGACGTTCATATGCGGAAGTTGATTTTTTAAGAATACCATCTTTTCCATCAACATAATAATGTCCCTGTGGCTTTCCGGTGATACCATATACTTCATGTAAACCGGTATTAAACCATTGTGGAGAATTAGGGACACATGATTGATTTAAAATGGCATAAACTAATTCGTCATAGAAAATTTGTGCATCTTCTTTGGTAGCAAAATAATTATTTCTTTCGCCCCAAACGCGCCAGCAATGAGCCATACGATGAGCTACCTGTTTTATGGAGGTTTCTCTTCCCGTACTTCCGTCTGGTTGTGGAACTCCGGCTTTTCTAAAATACTTTTGTGCTAAAATGTCGGTAGCAATCTGGCTCCATTGCTTCGGCACTTCCACATTATCCATTTGAAAAACAACCTCACCGGTCGTGTTTTTTATTATCGACGTCCGGTAATCATATTCGAACATTTCAAAAGGAGTAAGCCCCTCTTTGGTAAAATGCCGGGGGAAACGGAGACCGGCCTGAGCTTGTTTTTTTATAGCCATGGGTAATAAGTATTTTTGTTTTAAAATTATTTTTTTTTTGGGTTGCGGGAGAACGAAAATATTTTTTCTAAACCAGAATAAATATTCAAAATATCAACAGCCTGTGGATAAGAATTTTGTAAAATTTTTTAATGCAGGCGGGCATTGAGTTAAGTGATTTTTATGCAATGTATAAAGAAAATAATTACAGTTTTTCCATTTTTTGGCATTATAATTTATTACAATATATAACTTAAAGTAATTATGCGAACAGTCATTCAAAGGGTATCAAAAGCCTCTGTAACCATTGATAATACTGTAAAATCTGCAATAAAAGTTGGTTTACTGGTGTTGGCAGGTATTGAAGATTCAGATAATGAAGAAGATATCAAATGGTTGAGTAATAAAATTGTAAACCTTCGCATTTTTAATGATGAAAACGAAGTGCCGAACATTTCTGTTAAGGAAATTAATGGTGATATTTTGCTGGTCAGCCAATTTACCCTCCAGGCTTCTACTAAGAAGGGAAACCGGCCTTCTTATCTTAAAGCGAGTAAACCCGTGATTGCCATTCCACTATATGAAAAGTTGATTAACCAGCTTGAAACTGACCTTGAAAAAGAAATAGCTACCGGAAAATTTGGCGCAGACATGAAGGTGGAATTAATAAACGATGGCCCGGTTACAATAATGATTGATTCGAAGAACAGGGAATAATTATTACACTAATTTTAGCGAATTACACGAATTAAAACATAGCCCATGGCTGAACTTTTAATAAAAATGAATCTTTTACAATAATTGATATATGCATGGAAATTCATAAAACGCTTGGAATGGGTTTAAAGGAAATTAACTATAAAGATGCCATGGAAATGGAGTTTCTAGAGCACAATATTCCATTTGAAAGAGAAAAGAGATTTTCTGTAAAATATAAAGGGAAAACCTTGCGTAATCCTTATGCAGCAGATTTCTTTATTTATGATTCAATTATTTTAGAAATTAAATCTACAGTTGCGTTAATTCCTGCACACTTTTCACAAGCATTAAGTTATTTAGCTGTTTCAGATCAGAAGTTGGCTATGGTAATAAATTTTGGCGAAAAGTCATTGGTATGGAAACGTATAGTCAAATAGTAAATATTCGTGTAATTCGCTAAAATTCGTGAAATAAATTAATTATTATGACAATAGAACAAGCCCAAAAAGAAATTGACCAATGGATAACAACCACCGGTGTTCGTTATTTCAGTGAGCTTACCAATTTGGGTATTTTAATGGAAGAAGTTGGAGAACTTTCGAGGTTGATGGTAAGAAAATTTGGGGAGCAATCTTTTAAAGAAAATGAGAATGAAAAAGATCTTGCTGATGAAATGGCGGATGTACTTTGGGTTTTAATGTGTCTTGCCAATCAAACTGGCGTAGATCTGACTTCAGCGCTTCAGAAAAATTTTGAAAAGAAAAGTCTACGTGATGCGGAAAGGCACAAAAACAATCCGAAAATAAATTGAATAAAAAATATACAGACTAACTTTCTGTAATTTTTATTTAATACCAATAAATTCCTTTTTTTGCATCGATAGATTTTCACTTTGCATAAACATTTTCTTTCTTAATTTTTGACCCAAATATTCCTTATTGTGTTTCGTAAGTTTTTTATAGTTTTTTTTATTATTCTATTTTGCTACCAGCAATTAGCGGCGCAATACAACGTACCACTTTACACATCTTACACAACTGATGTAGCAAGAACGAAAATGAAGCAAGGCTTAATTAATTACAGTATTGGCCAAAATTTTTTGTTGCCACTTTCTGATTCTACTGAAGAAAACTGGGAAGAAGCTTTTGATGCCATGGAAGTAATGGAATACAGTACTCCTTTTACCCAAAGTAAAGTCAGATCGGCGTTCGACAGTCTTGAAAGCAGGAGTATTTCTTTTCAGAGGGCGCTATTGGAAGTAGCCTACAGTAATTATCCCGGAAAATTTCTTTCTTATTCTGAATCTTTGTTACAGAAAACAAGCGATCCGAAAATATTTGCGATGTGTGCAGAATATTTAATTCAGAGCAATAAAAGCGAAAGTGTAAAAGACAGAATTTCAAAAGAGTTACATGAAAAATTTAGCGACAGCGCCTATAAAAATCCTATTCTTTATATGTTGCAAACAAGGTTGTCGCCGGATAAAATTCACGAACATTCTGTTAATAAAATTCTCCCCGAAATTTTTAGTAAAGAATTTCTTCCTCACCAGGAAGTGATGTACAGCCTTCAAAGAAAAAATCGCGATTACCCGGGAATGGTTATAATAAGAAATACTGACGGCAATTTTGTAACTGATTCAACAGGAAAAATTTTTACCGTTACTCAACTCGCGCGTAGTATTACCAACCTCCCCGGCTATTTAACCAATGGAAATACGCCACAAGGTATTTTTAAAATGTATGGATTTAAAGTTTCGATGGGAAATTTTATCGGGCCAACTGCCAATGTGCAATTGGGAATGCCTGTTGAATTAAGTTTGCAAAAGTTTTTTGATGACACCAACATTTTGGATTCTACCTGGACAATGGATTATTACCAAAAACTGATTCCAAAAAACTTACAGGATTTTTTGCCGCTATACGAATCTTATTATGCGGGCCTTGCCGGAAGAAGTGAAATTATCGCTCATGGCACCACTATAGATCCCAGTTATTATTTAGGAAAGCCCTATTATCCATTAACTCCTACAGATGGATGTTTGTGCACCAAAGAAATCTGGAACGGAAAAAGAATAGAAAGCGACCAACAAAAATTAGTAAATGGATTGTTGAAAGCCGGTGGCGCAAATGGTTATTGTGTGGTGATAGAAATTGATGATAAACAAGCGCCGGTAACATTGAAAGATGTGATTTCTTATTTACCGAAGTAGGCTTTAATTAAAACAATTAATATTTAATTTTATTCATAATTTCACCATTCACTATTCACAATTGACTACCTCAACTCCTTTAGCAGAAAGGCTTAGGCCGGAAACTTTAAATGAACTGATCGGCCAGCAACACCTTACGGGTAAGGGAAGTATTTTGCGCACTGCATTGGAAAATAACAAAATTCCTTCGATGATTTTGTGGGGGCCGCCGGGAGTAGGAAAAACAACTATTGCTAATATTATTGCTCACACTTTAAAGGCGCCTTTTTATACTTTAAGCGCTATTTCATCCGGCGTAAAAGAAGTGCGTGAAGTAATCGAAAAAGCAAGGCACGAAGAAAATGCGATACTTTTTATCGACGAAATTCACCGTTTCAATAAAGGACAACAAGATGCTTTGCTGGGAGCAGTAGAAAAAGGAATTATTACGCTAATTGGTGCTACTACAGAAAACCCATCGTTTGAAGTAAACAGCGCTTTGCTTAGCCGCTGCCAGGTTTATATTTTAAAATCTTTAAAAAAAGAAGATTTGATTGAGTTAATGAACCATGCAATAAAAGCAGATGCAATTCTTTCAAAAAAAAATATTCAGATAAAGGAAACGGAGGCGCTGATAAATTTATCAGGTGGTGATGCAAGAAGATTGTTGAATCTTTTGGAACTAACGGTAGATCAACTTTCTTCAAAAATGGAAAAAGAAATTTGGATCACTGATGATGAAGTAATTCGCGCAGGGCAACAAAAAGTGGCTTTGTATGATAAAAAAGGAGAGCAGCATTATGATATTATTTCGGCATTTATAAAATCCATTCGTGGAAGTGATCCCAATGCGGCGGTTTACTGGCTGGCGCGAATGATTGAAGGAGGAGAAGATGTAAAATTTATTGCGCGAAGAATGGTGATTCTTGCGAGTGAAGATATTGGAAACGCCAATCCTACGGCTTTGGTTTTAGCAACCAATACTTTCCAGGCAGTGAATATGATTGGATATCCCGAATCAAAAATTATTTTATCTCAATGTGCTACTTATCTAGCCTCTTCGCCCAAAAGCAATGCAGCAGTGGCTGCGATTGGCAAAGCCGAAGGTTTGGTAAAACAATTTGGTGACTTGCCGGTTCCGCTTGCAATCAGGAATGCGCCGACCAAATTGATGAAGGATTTGGATTATGGAAAGAATTATCAATATGCACACAATTATGAAAATAATTTTGCCGACATGGAATTCATGCCGGATGAAATAAAAAATACTGTTTTATATAACCCCGGAAAAAATGCAAGAGAAGAAGAATTGAGAAAATTTTTAAAATTAAGGTGGAAAGAAAAGTATGGTTATTGATAATAGTAAATCAACAAATAAATTATTTTATTATTTTGATTTTCTGATATCATTTTCTGATCCTTCAGGTGTTATTTATATTTTAAATTGATATAGTAAACAAACAAATAAATTCAATTTTCTATTTCTAATTTTGCCAAACATTTCTTTCTTTCATTTTTCAGAAATTTGTTATGATCGCCTGGCAATGCAAATATTTTACCGATTTAAGCAATTTTGAACTCTACAAAATTCTTCAATTGAGAAGTGAAGTCTTTATTGTCGAACAAAATTGCGTTTACCAGGATCAGGATGATAAAGATTTAAAAGCTTATCATTTTACCGGCTGGCAAGGAGAAAAATTAGTTGCGTATACACGCTTACTTGCCAAAGGTATTTCTTATGATGATGCGGCTTCCATAGGCCGGGTGGTTACTTCACCTTCTGTTAGGAGAAAGAATGTTGGTAAAGAATTAATGCGACAATCAATCGACAAAGTCTATAATTTATTTGGAAAAGTTCCTATCCGAATAAGTGCCCAACTTTATTTGAAACATTTTTATGAATCCTTCTCATTCGTTCAAAATGGCGGAGTTTATATAGAAGACGGC
Source organism: Bacteroidota bacterium (assembly GCA_028876495.1). Lineage (GTDB taxonomy): Bacteria > Bacteroidota > Bacteroidia > Chitinophagales > Chitinophagaceae > Ginsengibacter. The sequence continues at coordinate 9,781 of JAGWRO010000048.1, read as the reverse complement.
ATTGAGCATATTTCAATGCTTCTTGATATTAAATAAGCAATAAAGCATATAATTTCCCGTTATGGATATGTTTCCCTGGTCATTTACAGGAAGCATATAAATTAATTATCCATTACAAAAACAATTATTATGCTATGAAGAAGCGTATTAAGGCCTTAAGGCTAACGTGTTTCATACTATTTGCATTCAGTTGTCTGCTTTCTCAGCAAGGCTATTCTCAATCTTTAATCATCAGTGGGAATAAGGCAAGATTTGAGGTAGGCTTTAATGTAGGGCCTTCTTTCTTTTTAGGAGATTTAGGTGGCCATAGCGGTAAAGGGAAGCGATTTATAAAAGACCTTAATTTGCCTCTTACCGAAATAATGACCGGCGTTTTCGCTACTTATTATCCTAATAAATGGCTTGGTATACGCGCTGCTGTACAATATGGAAAATTATCAGGAGAAGATAAAATTATAAATACAAAAGGAACTAATGAATTATACCGCAAGCAGCGTAATCTCGATTTCAGGACTAATATTGCAGAAGCTTACGTTGCTGCCGAAGTTTTTCCTTTTATGCTGTTGTACAAAAATGAACCTGATTTTTCACCACGATTACAGCCTTATGGGGTGATTGGAGTTGGTTATTTTCATTTTAATCCGCAGGGATCTTTAACAGATGCTAATGGTAATAAAACATGGTATTATTTAAGGCCATTACATACTGAAGGCGAAGGTTTTCCTGAATATCCTAAAAGAAAGATGTATTCTCTTTCACAAATAAATATTCCAATGGGAGTGGGCCTGAAATATTATATTTCCGATAGGGTAAATGTAAGTTTGGAAATTTTGCTAAGAAAATCATTTACGGATTATATTGACGATGTAAGTACCACCTATATCAATCCTGATTTATTCAATAAATATTTATCACCGCATGATGCTGCTATTGCAAGGCAGATTTCTGATAAAGTTTTTGCGATAGTAAACCCGGGGCTTACCAGAAATTCGCCAGGTACACAAAGGGGAAATCCCAATCAGAATGATTCTTATTTTACTACATTTTTAAAATTTGCAATCAGGTTAGGGCCAATTTTTGAGAACAGCTACGATAGAAATGTTGCGAGCAGAATGCGTTGCCCGCCAAGATTTTAAAATATTTAATTTTTGATTTTTTGCCTCTGAATGGCAAAGTATATAATAAAAGCTAAGGCCGGAAAAACATTGCATACTCTTGTGCACCGTATAACCCCTGAAACCACAACTTTTTTAGTTTTGTTATTATGCTTTGCCTTTTTTATTTGACCTTAATTCAGTTTTCAAAAAAGCAGCGGTAAAGCTTTCTTTGTTTTCAATCAATTTCTCAGGAGTTCCTTCAAATAAGATTTTGCCACCACCATCGCCGCCTTCAGGTCCAAGATCAATTATATAATCGGCAATTTTTATTATGTCCATATTATGTTCAATTACCAAAACAGTATTTCCCCTGTCCACCAATTTATTAAGCACATCTGCCAGGTGTTGAATATCCCTGAAATGAAGGCCGGTTGTCGGTTCATCTAAAATATAAAAAGTTTTTCCTGTATCTCTCTTACTTAACTCGGTAGCTAATTTTACGCGCTGTGCTTCGCCGCCACTAAGCGTTACTGCGCTTTGCCCTAGTGTGATGTATCCAAGCCCCACCTCCTGCAACACTTTTAGTTTCCGGTAGAGATAAGGTACATTTTGAAAAAAATCTACTGCTTCGTCCACCGTCATTTCTAAAACATCGCTGATAGATTTTCCTTTATATCGTATTTCAAGCGTTTCGCGATTGTATCTTTTGCCGTTGCACTTTTCACACTCCACGTACACATCCGGAAGGAAATTCATCTCTATCACTCTCATGCCACCGCCCTGGCATACATCGCATCTCCCACTTTTTACATTAAATGAAAAACGTCCTGGTTTATAACCGCGGATTTTGGCTTCGGGGATTGCGGCAAAAAGCGTTCTTATATCAGTAAAAAATCCACAATAAGTTGCCGGATTACTTCGTGGAGTGCGGCCAATAGGCGATTGATCTATCTCGACTACTTTATCAATATGCTCAAGCCCCTCAACACTGTCATAAGGCAAAGGAGTCATTTTACTTTTATAAGCATGAATACTTAAAATAGAGTATAAAGTTTCATTGATTAATGTGGATTTTCCACTCCCGCTTACACCTGTAACACAAATGAATTCACCTAAAGGGAAAGTGGCTGTAACATTTTTTAAATTATTTCCTGAAGCTCCTTTAAGAATAAGTTCATGCCCGTTTCCTTTTCTTCTTTTTGGTGGAATTTTTATTTGCACATCTCCATTTAAATAAGATGAGGTAAGTGTATCGAGTTTGAGAAAATTTTCAGGTGTTCCCTTTGCTACCACTTCACCACCATGCTTTCCGGCATCCGGCCCAATATCTACCAGGTAATCTGCTGCAAGCATAATGTCTTTATCGTGCTCTACTACCAAAACACTGTTGCCAATGTCTCTTAATTTCTTTAGCGCTTTTATTAACTGGTGGTTATCTCTTTGGTGAAGCCCGATGCTGGGTTCATCCAGGATATAAGTGATTCCCTGGAGTTGAGAACCTATTTGCGTAGCAAGCCTGATGCGTTGTGATTCTCCACCACTCAGACTTTTTGACGGTCTGTTTAAAGAAAGATAAGTTAAACCCACATCCAGCAGAAATTGTATTCGCTCTCTTATTTCTTTTAAAATGTCTCTTGCAATAATGTTTTGTTTATTGGTCAGGCGGTTTTCAATGCCGTCAAACCAGTCCAGCAATTTTACCAGGTCTATTTCAGATATTTCTGCAATATTTTTCCCGTCAATTTTAAACCAAAGGCTTTCTTTCTTCAATCTTTTTCCCTCACATGACGGACATTTTTCAAGAATCATAAATTTTTCTACCCAAGATCTCAGGCCTTCATTTACATTGTCAGAATAGAACCAACGCCTGATCATGTTTACAATTCCTTCATATTCATCTGAAGAATATTCCACTTCGGAAGAAGTATTGAATTGTGTATAGTTATTAGCGTCATCATTATTATCCGTGTTTTTTGTTCCGTATAAAATGAGATTCATAATATTTTGTGGCAAGTCTTTTATAGGTTTGTCTAAGCTGAATTTGTTCTTCTTTGCAAGCTGTTGTACCTGTTTAAAAACGTAGGCTTCTCTTTCTTCACCGAGTGGAGCAATGGCTCCATCGTTTATACTTAATTTCTCATCTGGAATAATTGAATCCATGTTTACCTGGTACACATTACCAAGACCTTTACATACCGGGCATGCGCCATAAGGCGAGTTAAACGAAAACGCGTTTGGTGATGGTTCTTCATAGCTTATTCCTGTTTCTTCACACATCAGTTGGCGGCTATATTGAACCAAACGGTTTTCATCATTCAACAGCAAAAACAATAAACCGTTGCCCAATTGTAAAGCCTTTTGTACACTTTCACTCAGTCTTACTTTTTGTTCTTTATCTGCTGCCAGCCTGTCAACTACCAATTCAATGTCATGAATTTTGTAGCGATCAATTTGCATTTTAGGAATAAGGTCTTTTATTTCTCCGTCAATTCTTATTTTTAAAAATCCTTTCTTCCTTACCTCTTCAAAAAGTTCGCGGTAATGCCCTTTTCTTCCACGAACAAGAGGCGCAAGTACAACAATTCTTTTTCCTGAAAACTGGTTTAAAATATTTTCAACTATTTCTTCTTCGCTCCATTTTACCATTTTTTTGCCGGTTTTATAACTGAAAGCCTCTCCAATACGGGCATATAGTAATCTCAAAAAATCATAGACTTCTGTTACTGTTCCTACAGTGCTTCTTGGATTTTTATTGGTGGTTTTTTGTTCTATAGAAATCACAGGTGAGAGCCCGGTAATTTTATCCACATCCGGCCTTTCCATATCACCTAAAAACTGGCGGGCATAAGCAGAAAAGCTTTCCATGTAACGACGTTGCCCTTCTGAAAAAATAGTATCAAAGGCCAATGAAGATTTTCCGCTGCCGGAGATACCGGTAATTACCACGAGTTGATTTTTGGGAATAGCAATATCAATATTCTTCAGATTGTGTTCCCTTGCTCCAAACACCTCAATATGCTTATTTTCCGTAAAAATTTCTGCTGTTTCTTTTTGCTTTTTATTAGCCATATGAAGGCTGCAAATTTACAATATTAAACTACTTCTTTTTTTGCATTACCGCTTATTTGAAGGTTTAGTAGTTCGGTGAAATGACTTTTAGGGAAGATTTTACTTTTGTTATTGTAACGTTAATAAAATTTTAGTAAAATAATTATTTGCGGGAAAAAATTAAATTTTAAAGGATGTAAAAACATTTATAACACAATAATTAATACAAAAAAAAGTTTTATAAAAAGGAAAGTGCAAATGTGGCGATAAAATAAGATTGCAGGTTTGAGTAAAAAAAAAATTATAGAAGGTATTTTATAATGGTTTTTTCGTAGTTTTATTTTTTGATTGACAGCCCTGAATTAACTTTTTATGTGAAAAGCATTTTTCAAAATGTATCATATACTTCGTTACTTTGTTTGCTTCATTAATTTTAAAGATATTTAGATAAATTTGATTCTTTTTTACAATAATTAAAAACCTTGCTCGTTTAATAGAAATCGCTTCATGATTTTATGAAGTGAATTTTGTGAAGTAGAGCACGGAGAGAATTTTTTAAATAAATATTACATTTGTCCTTACCCTCAAAGTAAAAAATAATGAAAATCACTTTTTTCACTTCAGTACTAGTAGCAGCATTCATCCTCTCTGGTTGTGGTAAATTTGGTAAATCCAAAGGGCTACCAGATGATGGGCAGCTTCATGGAGTAGCTCCGGCAGGTCGTTATATTTTACCTAAGCCGCCCGGAATGGTTTATATCCCGCCTGGCACCTTTCACATGGGACCGAGCGACGAGGATATAAATTATACTTTTACTGCAAGGAATAAGCAGGTTTCTATAAGTGGTTTTTGGATGGATGCAACTGAAATTACCAATAACGAGTACCGCCAGTTTACCAATTATGTTCGCGATTCAATAGCCGGGACACTGATGGGATATGTAAAGCAAGATGCAGATGGAACCGGAATTCTTGATTGGAAAAAAATTAAAACGATTAAGTGGGACGATAAGGCAACATTAGAAAAAATTGACGCGCTAATCGTTACTCCTGATAACCGTATTTTTGGCAGAAAAGAAATTGATCCTTCCAAACTGGTATATCATTCTGAAACTTTTGATTATGCAGCCGCTGCCGGGAACAAAGATCCTAATGTACCACGGAGTACGTTCATTGTTAAAAAAGACATTCCTATTTACCCCGACACATTGGTGTGGGTAAGAGATTTTGCTTACTCATATAACGAGCCAATGGCAAAACAATATTATAGCCATCCTGCTTTTGGTAATTATCCCGTTGTAGGGGTTAACTGGAAACAAGCTACTGCTTTTTGTGAATGGAGAACCCAAACTTTAAATTCCTGGTTAATTGGCAAAAAGAGATCAACCGAAACTGATTTCCGTTTGCCCACAGAAGCAGAATGGGAATATGCAGCAAGAGGGGGCAGGTCCCAATCTCCTTATCCGTGGGGTGGCCCTTATCTCCGAAACAGGAAAGGATGTTTGTTAGCTAATTTTAAGCCTGGCCGTGGTAATTACCCTGAAGATGGAGGTTTTTATACCGTGCGTGCTGATGCATACTGGCCTAATGATTTTGGATTATACTGTATGGCCGGAAACGTTGCTGAATGGACTTCTTCTTTATATTATGAAGGAAGTTATAATTTTCAATCTGATATGAACCCTGATATCCGTTGGAACGCAAAGGATCAGGAATCTCCAAGAATGAAACGTAAAGTAATTCGTGGTGGAAGCTGGAAAGACGTTGGATATTATTTACAAACAAGCACCCGTACTTTTGAGTACGAGGATACTGCGAAATCTTATATAGGATTCCGTTGCGTAATTGATTTGCCACCAGCAACCGGCAAGAAAAAGTAGAATACAATTAAATAATTAAATATAACCCCATAGAAAAATTTTAGCTCAACATCTTATTGCCTGTATTAATTGTTATTTCAAATTGATTAATATAGGCATTTTTTGTGCGAGGCTAAAAGCAAATTCAAAATTAAATTTAAAACCAACCCTGTTATGATTCAACAACCTAAAAGAAACTTTTTGACACTGGTAGATGTACTTGTAAGTGCAGGTGCCGCAGTCGTAATTTTTGCTGCCTGGGCAAAATTAACCCACCAGGCTTTTGCTGATACTATGCTTACTGTCGGAATGTGGACAGAAACCGGAATATTCCTGGTTTATGCTATTATTGAATGGGTAAAACCCAAACCTCATGAAGTAGCTCATGCTGTTCACGCTCCTGCACAGGAAGGAAATCCTGCATTACAATCTATGGAAAAAATGATGAAAGATGCAGAAATAACTCCGGCAAATATGAAAAGACTTGGAGAAAATTTTCAAAAATTGGGCGTTACTGTATCCCAGATTGGCGAAGTTGGTGATGTGGTAAAATCAACCGGCGATTTTTCTGCCAAAACCAAAGAGGCTACTAACGCGCTTGGTTTAATGAAAGACGCCTATACTAATTCTGCTAATACAATGAGCACCTTTAACAGTGCTGCAGATAGTGCAAAAGGATTTCATGAACAAGTTCAGGTATTAACCAAAAATCTTGGTTCGTTAAATAGTATTTATGAGCTGGAATTGACCGAAAGCAATAATCATCTGAAAACCTTAAATAGTTTTTACGGTAAAATGGCTAAGGCTAGCGAAGTAATGGTTTCAACTGTTGATGATGCCCAGGCAACCAAAGATCAAATTAATGCCCTCGCCAATAATCTTGGTAAATTGAACCAGGTTTATGGTAATATGCTAAGTGCCATGCAAGGAAGGCAATAATTTGAAAATCCAAAATTCTAAAACTAACCCAAAGTAAATTAAAATAACATGGGACTACCCGCAGAACCACGGCAAAAGATGATCAATGTAATGTACCTGGTACTTACAGCCATTCTTGCCCTAAACGTATCTAATGAGGTAATTACTGCATTTAAAGTTGTAAATAGTAGTTTAATAACTTCTAACCAAAATATTTCAGCATCTAATAATACTTTATACAAGTCGCTGGAAGAAAAATTAACTGAACCCCAATCCAAGGAAAAGGCTGAAATATGGGCACCTAAGGCTATGGAAGCCCGTCGGTTATCTGCTGCCATGAATATTTACCTTGATAGTCTAAAACATGCATTAAAAGTGGCTGCTGACCTGAGGATGAAATGGGATGGAAAAGATAGTATAGAGGATTATCGTACAGATAACCTTGATGCTTCTACACGAATGTTTGAAACTAAAGGTGAAGGTGAAAGATTAAAGAATAGACTTGATGAATATAAAGATGCAATGCTGAATATTGATCCTACTATTAAAGCTCAATTTGCCAATAATTTCCCGGTAAATACTATTCCGCCTAAAACTGAACAAGGAAAACAAAAGGATTTTACTCAAACTTTCTTCCATATGACGCCGACAATTGCTGCGTTAACCATACTTAGTAAATTTCAAAACAATGTGAAGAATGCGGAGAACATGGTCGTAACCTATTGTCATTCTCAAATTGGCGCTGTAGAAGTTCATATGGACCAGGTTGGTGTTTTGGTGGGACAAAACTCCAATTACCTTATGCCCGGCCAGGAATTAACGGTTACTGCTGGTGTGGGCGCTTACAGTTCAAGTGTAAAAAGTGATATTTCAATCAATGGCCAACCAGTAAATATGGTAAATGGCCAGGGGCAATATAAAACAACCGTAAGCGGAGCAGGGGAACATACCATCCAGATAAACGGATCATTCACCAATGAAAACGGAATAAAAGTTCCTATTCATCAAACAGTAAATTATGTTGTCGGAACGCCAGGCGGTGCAGCAGTGATGCTCGATAAAATGAACGTGTTTTATATTGGTGTGCCAAACCCGGTTACCATTTCTTCAGGTACCGGTTGGGATAAAACCAAGGTTTCAATGTCCGGAGGAACTTTAACTCCTTCAGGCGGTCCTGGTAAATATACCGTAAAAGTAAGTTCTGTTGGTAATGCTTCTATCTCTGTTAATGCAGATGGTAAAGTAAGTACGTATCCTTTCCGGGTAAAAAGAATTCCTGACCCGGTGGTTAAAGTTGGGCCAAGCGGTGGCGGGAGGATACAATCTGTAGTTTTTAAAAATCAGAATTTTGCTCGTGCCGATCTGGAAAATTTTGATTTCGATGCACATTTTAACATCGTAAGTGCTACTCTTTATTTTTCAGGCGCTAACTTCCCTAACGTTCAATCTGCAGAGATTCGTGGAGGTAGCCTGGAGTCGGTAAAAAGCTTTTTGCAAAGATCAATTCCGGGCACTTCAGTTACTTTTGACAACGTAAAGGTTCAGGGGCCTGATGGAGTGATAAGAAGTATACCGGGACCAGGATTTATATTGTATTAAAAAAGAATAAAATAAAAGGCTATGAAAACTGTTTTTTTAAAATGTATGATGCTGGTACTTTCCTTTGGAATACTATGCAATGTGGCAGATGCGCAGACGACCAAAAAGCGTACAGTAAGAAAAAGATCTACCGCAAAGAAGACGACAGCTGCAAAAACAAAAGCTACTATCAATCCGACAGTGGTTGATACTGCAGTAGTGGTTGCTCCTCCGGTGAATGATAGCCTTCCCATTCCTGATATTAAACCTTCTTTACGCCCGGAATCAGCACTGGATGTGCATAACGGGCTGATCACTGACAGGACTCCTCTTCCTTACCAGACTTTACGGCAGGAAGACGCAGCCTATGATCAAAGGATCTGGCGGGAAATAGATACACGCGAAAAAATAAATCTTCCTTTCAGGTATTCTGCTAATGAAGATAATGGTAATCAAAGATTCATTTCAATTCTTTTAAAAGCGATACAGGATGGACCGGATAATGGAGGTGTTACAGCCTTTAGTCCTATTGACGATCGGTTTACAACCCCGATGACAAAAGCAGAGGTAGCCAAAGCAATTTCCGGTGGAAGTGTTTCGGTTCCTATTTATGATTCATTAGGAAATGTAATTGGCAATAAAGAAACCATGCAGGAAGTAAACCTTGATTCTTTCTATAAATTCAGGATAAAAGAGGAAGTAATATTTGATAAACAAAGTTCAAGATTGTTCTGGAGAATACTGGGAATTGCTCCTGTAAAACGCGTGATTACAGCTTCAGGTGTTGACCTGGGTAATACTGAACTTTTCTGGGTGTATTATCCGGATATGCGACCCATTTTTGCCAAGTATTATGTATACAATGGTAAAAACTATGGCGCAAGAATGACTTGGGAAGATCTTTTTGAATCACGAATGTTTCATGGAAGAATCATTAAAAGTACGCTTGATAATCCATTTGATACTTATTTAAAAGATCAGACGGGATTAAAAGGAAGGCCTATACTTCAGTTGTTGGAAGGCGAAAAAATAAAAAACGAAATATTTGATTACGAACAAAATTTGTGGAGTTATTAATCATCAATTTTCATAAACAAAAAACGGGGAGCCAGGTGGTTCCCTTTTTTTATTTAAAACAAAGTATCCTCACGGCCAACCACATCTTGGCTTCAAAAGTAAAGAGAGATAGTTTTGCATGAAAAAAAATAAATCATGCGCAATGATCCCGAAGTGCGGCAGCAAATGTTTGAGTTCATCGAACAATGGAAACAAAGTGGCCTT
>JAGWRO010000047.1 GCA_028876495.1 Bacteroidota bacterium | reverse complement strand
TGTAAATAAAAAAGATAAGAAGGGAAGTGTTGAATTCACCTTTAAATATGATGAACATTTTGCAACTCTTATAATTGAAAAAGGATCAATATGCATAAACGGTGTAAGCCTTACGGCTTTTAATGTGACCAAGGATCATTTTACGGTGGCTATTATACCATATACCTTTACACACACAAATTTCCAATCTTTAAAAGAAAATGATTCTGTTAATCTCGAATTTGACCTTTTAGGAAAATATGTTGCCAGGATTACCCAGGTTAATGGTTCAAAATAAAATCGTAGTAAAACAATAAATTTCGCAAATTCTTATTTTGGCAGATTCTTTATGGATTGGATTTGCTTGTCATTCTTATAATGGGGATAATCATTTCTTCAAGACTAATGCCCCCGTGCTGAAAAGTATTCTTATAATAATTGGCGAAGTGATTGTAATTATTCGGGTAACACAAATAGCCGTCCTGCTTTGCAAAAATGTAAGAAGAATTTACATTAGGAACGGGTAAACCTGCTTGTCGCGGATCGCGAAATGCGAGTACTTCTTTTGGTTCGTAATTTAAATTGCGGCCATGTTTATAGCGTAGGTTCGCGGTTGTTTGTTTATCTCCCACTACTTTTTGTGGCGTATTTACCCGCACACTTCCATGATCGGTTGCTACAATTAAATTTATTTTTTTATCAGCAATCCTTTTTAAGGCCTGATGCAGCGGAGAATGCTCAAACCATGAAGCGGTCAGGCTTCGATAACTTACTTCGTCTGCTGCCAGTTCTTTAAGCACTTCCATTTCTGTACGTGCATGACTAAGCATGTCTACAAAATTGTAAACTATAATGTTTATATCATTATTTAAATAATTGTGGATATTATCCACTAATTTTTGAGCATCCTGGTGGTTGGTAATTTTGGTATATGAATATTTCCAATCATCTTTTCGAAGCCTTTTTAATTGTGCTTCAAAAAAGGTTTCTTCATACAAGTTTTTTCCACCTTCTTCATCGTCATTTTTCCATTCTACCGGAAATTGTTTTTCAATCTCTATTGGCAACAGCCCTGCAAAAATAGCATTGCGGCTATATTGGGTGGCTGTAGGCAATATAGAATAAAAGGTTTCTTCTTCCTGTATCCGGAAATTTTCAGCAAACAGGGGTTGAACAGCCTTCCATTGGTCAAACCTTAGATTATCAATTAATACAAAAAATGTGGGTGTCCCTTTTTGTACATGAGGAAAAACCTTAAATTTCATAAGAGAATTACTCATTATAGGTGCATCTGCGGCCGAATTGGTGACCCAATTGGAATAATTTTTTGATATATATTTATAAAATTCAAGGTTGGCTTCACTTTTTTGGGATTGAAAGACTTCACGCATTTCAGGGCTGTCACTTTTTTTCATTTCAAGTTCCCAGTATACCAGTTTCTTATAAATTTCCATCCATTGATTGTAATCAGGATTGTCATTCAGCGCCATAAATAAATCCCTGAATTGTTGCTGATAGGCAGAAGTAGTTTTTTCTGCCACCAATCTTTTATTATCTATAATCTTTTTTAACGAAAGCCATACCTGGTTTGGGTTTACTGGTTTTATCAGGTAATCGGTTATCTGTGAACCGATGGCTTCGTCCATCAAATTCTCAGTTTCATTTTTGGTTATCAGAACAATTGGAATTTGAGAATTGATTTCTTTTACCTTCTGCAATGTTTCCAGTCCGGATATTCCGGGCATACTTTCGTCAAGCAGAACCACATCCACAATGTTTTCCTTTACATAATCTATTGCATCATGCCCGTTGCTTAAAGATTTTACATCATATCCCTTGTGCTCCAGAAACATAATTTGAGATTTTAAACTTTCCATCTCATCATCTACCCATAAAATTTTTGCTCTGTTCATTTATCTTTATTTATCCTGCTAATAAAAAATCAATATTTTCTTTTACTTTTTGGCCTATTCATACAAATATAATTTATTCCCTTCCCAAAATTTATCTTTGCCAGCGATGCAAATGTTTTTAACAATTTCGAAGAAATGTCTTTTAGAAAAATAATTAATGACCCGGTTTATGGCTTTATAACAATTGATGATGAACTTATTTATAATATCATTTCTCATCCTTATTATCAGAGGCTTCGCCGGATTCACCAAATGGCTTTTGCTGAATTGGTTTACCCGGGCGCGGTTCATTCCAGGCTTCATCATTCTTTAGGAGCGTATCACTTAATCAGCACTGCTCTTCATGAGCTTAAAAGCAAAGGGGTAGCTATTTCAAATGAAGAAGAGCAGGCAACTAAGATTGCTATTCTTTTACACGACATCGGCCACGGACCTTATTCCCATGCTCTTGAAAATACATTGATAAAAGAGGTAACTCATGAACAGATTTCTTTATTACTTATGCAAAAAATTAATAAAGAATTTGAGGGTGGCCTGCAGATGGCGATTGATATTTTTACCAATAAGTATTCAAAAAAATTCCTTCACCAGTTAATCAGCGGACAGTTGGATGTGGATAGGATGGATTACCTGATCAGGGATAGTTTTTTTACCGGAGTAACAGAAGGGGTAATTGGGTATGATCGTATAATCAAAATGCTCACCGTTCATGAAGGGGAGTTAATGATAGAAGAAAAAGGAATTTACTCTATAGAAAAGTTTTTGGTTTCACGAAGGTTTATGTATTGGCAGGTTTATCTTCACAAAACCGTGCTATGTGCAGAAAAAATGCTGGTGAAAATTATTGAACGGGCCAGGGAAATCAAAGCAGTTTCTCCGTCGCGGGTTTTCAATATTTTTTTGCACAACGAATATGAAAGTGATCATATTGAAGAATACCTGGATGATTTTTGTGCGTTGGATGACTATGATATTTTATTTTCAATAAAATCCTGGGTAGCTCATCCTGATAAAATTTTATCAGTTCTTTCCAAAAGCCTGGTGAACCGGCATTTGTTAAAAGTTAAATATTCAGCACAACCGGTTTCTGAAAAAATGCTGGAGGAAAAACGTAATTTGGCAAAAGAATACCTGCAATTAAATAGTCATGAAGCATCTTACCTGGTATTTACCGGCGAAAGTGAGATCAAAACGTATAATCATAAAATTGAGCACATCAATATCTTATTTAAAGATGGTTCAGTAAAGGATATTTCAGGAGTTGACAATGCCCTCATAAATCAAAGTTTATTAGGCACGGTAAAAAAATTTTACATTTGTTTTATAAACCTTGAACTCATATTATAGTTTAATTTTAATTTTTATTCAAAAAACCAGCAAGGCCGATGCAGTTTACAGCAAAAAAAATAGCTGAATTAATAAATGGAACTATCGAAGGAGATCCCGAAGTGGCGGTTTCATCTTTTGGAAAACTGGAAGAAGCTACAGAAGGGCAACTTGCTTTTTTAGCCAATCCTAAATATGAGGAATTCCTTTATTCTACAAAGGCATCTGTTATTATTATAAATAGTTCATTAGAGGTAGAAAAAAAATTAAGCGCAACGCTAATTCGTGTACCAGATGCTTACTCTTCTTTTGCTGTTATTTTAACTGCCTATTCAGAAATTGCCAAAGCTAATCTTACCGGAATTCAAGAACCTTCTTATATCTCTTCTTCGGCTACTTTGGGTGAGAATGTATTTGTGGGCGCATTTGCTTACTTAGGCAAAAACGTAACCATAGGGAAAGGTGTAAAAATTTATCCACAGGTATTTTTGGGAGACAATGTTACTATTGGCGATAATAGTATTTTGTACCCCGGGGTTAAGATCCATCATGATTGTGAGATTGGTAAGAATGTTTCCATACATGCAGGTTGTGTTATTGGAGGAGATGGATTTGGCTATGCACCTCAAAAAGATGGCAGTTTTAAAAAAGTACCCCAAATAGGTAATGTGGTAATTGAAGATAATGTGGAAATTGGAGCTAATACTACTATTGATAGGTCAACCATTGGGTCAACGATTATAAAATCCGGCGCTAAACTGGATAATTTAATTCAGATCGCGCACAATGTAGAGGTAGGTATGAATACCGTAATTGCGGCTCAGTCAGGCGTAAGTGGCAGTACCAAAATTGGAAAAAATGTAATGATCGGGGGGCAGGCCGGAATTGTAGGGCACATACAAATTGCAGACGGTAGTAAAATCAATGCACAGAGTGGTGTAGGCAAATCCATTAAAAAGCCAAACACGGCAGTTACAGGCTCTCCGGCGTACGATTATAGCCAGGCGCTGCGCAGTCAAATAATAAGCAGGAATCTTCCTGAATTGGAAAAAAGGATTAAAAACCTGGAACAATTAATAGAACAATTAAAAAAAGAGAAGATAACCGACTAACTTGCATAGTCATTAAATTTTAATTTTCAATCTCCACAGGATAATTTAAAGAATTACTTTTCATACTTTCGTGCCCATGGAACAACCATTTAATTCTAAAGAGATTCATTTCCAGCATACCCTAAAAGAAGCCGTTACTATTTCAGGAGCCGGAATTCATACCGGTCAGTCTGTTACCATTAATATTAAGCCTGCTGAGCCAGGTACCGGAATTAATTTTCAACGGGTAGACCTTCCAGGTAAACCAGTTGTGAAAGCTGATGTTGATAATGTGATTGAAACAAACAGGAGTACTACCATCGAGGCAAATGGAGCAAGAATTGGTACTATTGAACATTTAATGGCGGCCTTAATGGGAATGCAGATTGATAACGCACTCATTGAAATAAACGGCGAAGAAGTCCCGATTTTGGATGGAAGTTCCCAGGTTTTTATTGATCATCTTTCAAAGGCCGGGGTAAAAAAGCAAAATGCTGAAAAGATATATTATAATATACAACACAACATTACTTTTATAGATGAGGCAAAAAAAGTGGAGATGGTGGCTTTACCGTATAACGGATATCGAATCAATACCCTGATTGATTTCAATTCGCCGATTTTGGGAACACAGCACGCCGACCTGAATAACATAAGTAATTTTAAAACTGAAGTTGCTCCAAGCCGCACCTTTTGTTTCTTTCACGAACTGGAACAATTGATTGCCAATGATCTTATAAAAGGCGGCGATATTAATAATGCCATTGTAGTTGTGGACAAGCCGGTTGATGAAGAACAGGTAAAAAGAATTTCAAAGGTTTTTCATAAAGATGATGTAAAAGTAAGTGAAGCCGGAATTTTAAATAATCTTACGCTACGTTTTCCTAACGAACCTGCCCGTCATAAGCTGCTGGATGTGGTAGGTGATCTGGCGTTGGTTGGTTATCCCTTTAAAGCTCATATTATTGCCAACAGGCCTGGTCATTCATCAAATATTAAATTTGCCAAAAAGATAAAGGAACACATTAAGAAATATAAATATCGACAGGATATTCCTAAATATGATCCAAATATTCCACCTATTTTAGATATCCAGGATATTGAAAGAACTTTACCGCATCGATATCCTTTTTTGATGGTGGATAAAATAATTGAGCTTACCGATAAACACGTGGTAGCCATAAAAAATGTGACCTATAACGAACCTTTTTTCCAGGGACATTTTCCCGGTAACTCAGTGATGCCTGGTGTTCTGCTGGCTGAAGCGCTTGCCCAAACAGGTGGTTTTATAGCCATACCACAAAATTCGAAAGATAAATATGATACCTATTTTCTTAAGATAGACAATTGTAAATTCAAACAAAAAGTAGTCCCGGGCGACACTTTAATTTTAAAAATGGAACTGTTACATCCCATCCGCCGTGGTATCTGTGAAATGAAGGGAACCGTTTACGTGGGTGACAAAGTAGTAACAGAAGCCATCTTAATTGCTCAAATAGTTAAACGCCCTAATCCTTAATATGATAAGCCCCCTTGCACATATCCATCCAAACGCACAATTAGGAAAGGATATTATTGTTGATCCTTTTGCAGTAATTGAAGATGATGTAATCATTGGAGATGGAACGCATGTTATGTCTCATGTTGTGATCATGAAAAAAGTAGTTATTGGCAAATCCTGCAAAATTTTCCCAGGCGCCGTGATTGGCGCTATTCCACAAGATCTTAAATTTGAGGGTGAAGAAACTTTTGTTGAAGTAGGAGATAATACCACCATAAGAGAATGTGTTACCATAAACCGGGGTACAAAGGATAAATGGAAAACAGTAGTAGGAAGTAATTGCTTATTGATGGCGTATTCTCACATTGCCCACGATTGTTTTTTGGGAAACCATGTAATTATTGCTAATTCGGTTCAACTTGCCGGGCATGTTGAAATTGGCGACCATGCCATTATTGGTGGAATGGCTGCTGCCATCCAGTTTTCAAAAATCGGTGCGCACACTTACATTGCCGGTGGTACCGAAGTTATAAAAGATGTTCCTCCATATATTAAAGCAGGACGTTCGCCACTCTGTTATGTTGGTGTAAATTCAGTTGGGTTACAAAGACGCGGCTTTACTTCTGAAAGAATAAACAGTATTTCTGAGATCTATCGCAACATTTATCTGCGTGGATTGAATATCAGCCAGGCTACAAAGATTATAGAAAAAGAATTGCCTGATTCTGAAGAAAAATCAGAAATTCTGAAATTTATAAAAGACAGTAAACGTGGCATTTTAAAAGTTTCTTTCAAAGAAGGAATGGATGAAAATTAATCTCACGAAACTTGGTAAACGCTACAACAGGGATTGGATATTCCGGAATCTCGATTTTCAATTTGATGATGGAAAACAATATGCAATAACCGGCCCCAACGGTTCAGGTAAATCTACTTTATTACAAATTATTTCCGGGTCTTCCATTTTTAATGAAGGGGATATTATTTATTATGAAAATGGAGAACCTTTTGAAGGAGAAAAAGTCTTTAAAAAGATATCTTATGCTGCTCCTTACCTGGATGTAGTAGAAGAAATGACCCTCACCGAATTTTTTTCTTTTCATCAAAATATGAAAGGATGGCTTCCGGGACTGGACACTCAAAAAGTTATTTTTTTATCTGCCTTGCAAGGTGCAGCTCATAAACAGATAAGATATTTTAGCAGCGGAATGAAACAGCGTGTAAAACTGGCCCAGGCAATTTTCAGCAATGTACCAGTGGTGTTATTGGATGAACCCCTTACCAATCTTGATGAAGAAGGCGTTTCGTTGTACCATTATTTAATAGAAAAATATTGCCAAAACCGTTTACTCATCATCAGCAGCAACGATAAAAAAGAGTATTCTTTTTGCAATGAGGTTGTGGATATGAGAAAATACAAATAATTATTTTCTTCTACAGTAAACCAGCAAAAAATACAGATTTTTATTTTGCCCCGGAAACTTTGTTCAGTAAACGAACCAATAGGCTATATTTTTAATCTTCAATCAGATTAATCTATAAAACGAAGTTTTTTTTCCATTACAAAGTGAGGGATCGAAACTTCTGTAAACTCCTTGCCGGTAACATTATAGCCGAGTTTTTCATAAAATCCTATAGCAGTTTTTCTTGCGTGCATCATGATTTTTTTATAGCCATGATCCCGAGCTAAATTTTCTGCAAAATTCATCATGCTTGCACCTATTCCTTTTCCCTGGAGATTGTTTTGTACCGCCATTTGCCGCAGCCGTACACAGGTTTTATCTACTCTTTTCAAAATGCAGCAACCCAGCATTTTATCTTCCTCAAATGCACCTATCAAAATATCATGCTTCTCTTTTTCAAGTTCTTCTTTCTTAAAAGAAAGTTTCAATGGGTTGCGCAAAATTTCGTAGCGCAATTGAACCATTTGATCATATTCTTTAGAGCCGTAATCTATTTGTTTAATGGGCATAAGTGAGTTGTGTGCTTTTTTCTGAAGAATAAAAATACAGGTTTTATTATTCACTTATTCCAGGAATCCCAAAAAAAATAGAAAGAGATTTTCTCTTTTTATTTAGAAAAATAATCGCTAAAGACAAATTGGGAAAAATTAATCCTGTAAAAACGATTTAATTATAGTGAAATAAGCCATATTTTATGGTTAATTTAATAAACTTTCAATAAGCAATTTTTTTGGAAATAGTTATTATTTTTTTTTATCACAAAAAGTATATTTTTGTGGCCATATTAACTAAACTTTACAATCATGCAAGACGTTGCAACAAGAGTTAAAAAAATCATTGTTGACAAGTTAGGAGTTGACGAAGCTGAGGTAACACCTGAAGCATCATTCACTAACGATTTAGGTGCCGACAGTTTGGACACCGTGGAACTGATCATGGAATTTGAAAAAGAATTTAATATTTCAATCCCTGATGAGCAAGCGGAAACCATCACCACCGTAGGGCAGGCAGTAGCATACCTGGAAGAACATGCTAAGTAATCATCTTATTTTAACTTTGCAGGCAAGCTTATGGAATTAAAAAGAGTAGTAGTAACCGGATTGGGAGCCATAACGCCTTTAGGAAAAAGCGTTCCTGAATATTGGGAAGGTTTAACTAAAGGTGTATCTGGTGCTGATTATATTCAGCAATTTGATTGCGCGAAATTCAAAACCAGGTTTGCCTGTGAGGTTAAAAATTTTGACCCCACAGAGTATCTTGAAAAAAAAGAAGCCAGGAAACTTGACCGCTTTACCCAATTTGCCTTAGTAGCAAGTGACGAGGCGGTAAAAGACGCAGGCATTTCAAAAGAAAATGTAGACCCGGACAGGGTAGGAGTTATTTTTGCCAGCGGCATAGGTGGTATTACCACCTTCCAGGATGATGTAATGGAATTTGCACGTGGCGATGGTACTCCACGCTTTAATCCTTTCTTTATTCCGAAGATGATATTAGATATTGCCGCAGGGCAAATCTCAATGCGATATGGTTTTCGCGGTCCTAACTTTGCAGTAGTAAGTGCCTGCGCAAGCAGTACTAATGCAATAATAGACGCTTTTGATACCATTCGTTTGGGGAAGGCTGATATTATTCTTACAGGCGGAAGCGAAGCCGTGATTTCTGAATCAGGAGTTGGAGGTTTTAACGCTATGAAAGCTTTGAGTGAAAGAAATGACGATCCTAAAACTGCCTCTCGTCCGTTTGATAAAGACCGTGATGGATTTGTAATGGGAGAAGGTGCGGGAGTGTTGGTTCTTGAAGACCTGGAACATGCATTGGCAAGAGGCGCCAAAATTTATTGTGAGATTGCAGGAGGAGGCGCAACTGCAGACGCTTATCATATTACAGCTCCCCATCCGGATGGATTGGGTGCTAAAAATGTAATGCGTAATGCGCTTGCTGAAGCCAAAATGGAGCCTGAGGACATCGCTTACATAAATGTTCACGGAACATCCACACCGCTGGGTGATATTGCTGAAACAAAAGCCATTTTAAATGTATTTGGTGAAAGTGCTCATAATTTGAACATCAGCTCTACAAAATCAATGACAGGCCATTGCCTGGGCGCGGCTGGTGTAATAGAAGCACTTGCGTGCATACTGGCAGTTACCAAAAATGTGATACCTCCCACGATTAACCATTTTACGGATGACCCTGCATTTGACCCAAAGCTCAATTTTACTTTTAATAAAGCCCAGGAAAGGGAAGTAAACGCCGCTTTAAGTAATACTTTCGGTTTTGGAGGCCATAACGCTTCCATTATTATCAAGAAGTATAAACAATAACGTATTTTTGGGAAATTTTTATTCATTATAAAAACTTTTCCCTGCTTTTCTTTTTCAATAATTTAATCTTTTGTTGTGGGATTAAATTATTTATAATCAATTCTTTCTTTACAATTTTATTATCTTCGTTAATTACCAATTTTGTATTTACTTATTTACTTATTGGTTATTTAAAAAGTGGACTTAGATTATGAACCGACTTAAAATCATTAAAAAACAATGGAACAACTTCTCCCCATAATAGTGGGCGCCATAGCATTAATTGCAGGCATCATACTGGGAAAAATATTATTTGCAAAAAACACAAAACAACTCTTAGAAAACGCAAAAGAACAAGCTCAACAAATTATTTCCGACGCACAGTCAAAAGCTGAAACTATAAAAAAAGAAAAGCAACTGGAAGCAAAGGAACATTTTGTACAACTAAAAGCCGAGCACGAAAAGACAGTTATTCAGCGAAACCAAAAATTAAACGACGCAGAAAACAGGATTAAGCAAAGAGAACAATCGATTAACCAAAAAGACCAAAATATTGAGCGTATCATCAAAGAAAATGAGGTGATCAAACAAAATCTGAACCGTCAGATCGAAGTGGTAAATATCAAGCGAACAGAACTGGAAAAGCACCAGGAAGAGCATATCAAAAGGCTTGAGAAAGTTTCGGGTTTATCGGTTGAAGAAGCAAAAGCACAGTTGATTGAAACTTTGAAAAATGAGGCCAATTCGCAGGCACTTAGTATTCAGCAGGAAATTGTAGACGATGCGAAATTGCGCGCTAATAAAGAAGCAAGGAAAATTATCATTCAAACGATTCAACGTACTGCAGCAGAGCAGGCGATAGAAAACTCAATTACAGTTTTCAACCTTGAAAGTGATGAAATAAAAGGCTCAATTATTGGCCGTGAAGGGAGAAATATTCGTGCAATAGAAGCTGCTACAGGGGTAGATCTTATCGTTGACGATACTCCGGAAGCCATCATTCTTTCCTGCTTTGATCCTTTACGTCGCGAAATAGCGCGCCTTTCTTTGCAGCGTTTGGTAGCGGATGGGCGTATACATCCGGCACGAATTGAAGAGGTGGTTGAAAAGACTCGCAAACAAATTGAAGACCAGATCATGGAAATTGGCGAGCGAACCGTAATTGAATTGGGAATTCACGGGCTTCATAAAGAATTAGTTAGAATTGTAGGAAAGATGCGTTTCCGCTCTTCTTACGGACAGAACTTATTAATGCATAGCAGGGAAGTAGCCAATCTTTGTGGAATAATGGCAGCCGAATTGGGAATGAACGCAAAACTGGCCAAACGTGCTGGTTTGTTACATGATATCGGGAAAGTACCTGATGAAGAAACTGAATTAAGCCACGCGCTTCTTGGTATGAAGCTGGCCGAAAAATATGGTGAAAATCCGGCAGTTTGTAATGCGATTGGCGCGCATCATGATGAAGTGGAAATGGAATATGTGATATCACCAGTGGTACAGGCATGTGATTCTATGAGTGGTGCAAGGCCCGGCGCACGGCGCGAAATAATGCAGCAATATTTGCAAAGAATAAAAGACCTTGAAAATCTGGCGCTTGCGTACCAGGGAGTAGAAAAAGCGTATGCAATTCAGGCAGGTCGCGAGTTAAGGGTAATTGTAGAATCTGAGAAAGTTAGTGACGGCGAAAGTGATAAATTAAGCTTTGAAATCGCTCAAAAAATTCAGACTGAAATGGTTTATCCCGGCCAGATAAAAGTAACGGTGATCAGGGAAAAAAGAGCAGTAAACGTAGCACGCTAAACAAGTTAAACAAGCATCTTCGTTACCACATTTAAAAATTAGAATAAAAGAATGGTGTAATGCAGGATTTTATCAAAATTGTCTTACATTTGCACTCCTAAAATAAATAGCCATGAATGCTGTTGCTTTTGTTCACGATCAGTTGACAACAAAGAAAGAATTTCCTAAGTTTAAAGCAGGTGATAATATCACTGTAAACTATAGAATACAGGAAGGTAATAAAGAAAGGATCCAGAGTTTTAAGGGAGACGTTGTAAAGCGCCAGGGAGAGGGTGGTACTGCTACCTTTACTGTACGAAAAATAAGTGACGGCGTGGGTGTTGAAAGATTATTCCCTGTTTTTTCACCAAGCATTGAAAGTATCAAGTTGCATAAAGTGGGTAAAGTACGTCGTTCTAAATTGTATTTCCTTCGGGATAGGAGCGGTAAAAGTGCAAGGATCAAAGAAAAAAGAATTAAATAATTTTTTAAAATATTACGCTAAAAAACCGGAAAATTTTTATTTTCCGGTTTTTTATTATATACTTGTGTTATAATATTACCCCTGTATAAGAAAAGTTTTGCCTCACCATTATAATTAAGATGAAAAAATTCCTGCTCATCGTGTTTTTATTATCCATGCTATTATTTTCCTGCGCTCGAGGTATCACCCCGTACCAGGCAGCCCATGGCAAAGCAAAGTGTGGGCGGTATTTGGATTAAATCAAAGATATTCCTGGGATTGTGCCTTTATCGGAGAGAAAATTAATAACCTTATCTTTGCTATCTAACTTTAAAAACCATGACTCTTTTATTATTTAAACCAGAATTTTTACTTTCAATGCCGGGCGGTACTGAATGGATATTAATTTTGCTGGTAGTTTTATTATTTTTTGGTGGCAAAAAAATTCCTGATCTGATGCGCGGGATAGGCAGGGGAGTAAGAGAATTTAATGATGCCAAAGAAAGCGTTAAAAAGGAACTGGATGCAGGTATGAAAGAAAATGATAAAACGAGTACTGCGTCTGAACAACGTGAAGTGGTAAAAGAAAGTGAACCCACTAAATAAATTTCTTTAAAAAATTATCATATAGGTTGAGATGCACATCTGCAGCAGGTGAACATCTGAACCTTTTTTATTAAAAATCTTATCAATTGTTTTCTTATCAAAATATTCCTACTTACCAGCAACAATTAAATGAAGGCGAAGTTTCGTGTAAGGACGCAGTAGCATATTATCTGGATAAAATAAAAAACGCCAGCCACCTTAATGCTATTATTGAGGTGTATGTCAATGAGTCAATAGAAAGAGCCCAATTTCTTGATGAAAAAAGAAAAGCGGGAAAAGCCTTGGGTAAATTGCATGGAGTGATTGTTACTGTTAAAGATGTGATTTCTCACAAAGATCATAAGTTGTCGGCTTCTTCAAATATGCTAAAAGAGTTTATTTCAATTTATGATTCTACCGCAGTAAAAAAATTGTTGGAAGATGATGCTATAATCATTGGAAATTGCAATTGCGATGAATTTGCAATGGGCAATACCAATGAAAATTCATTTTACGGAAGAGCGAAAAACGCTTTAGATGAAAATAAAGTTTCCGGAGGTTCATCCGGTGGTTCGGCAGTGGCTGTACAAGCGGGTTTGTGTATGGTAAGTTTGGGAAGTGATACCGGCGGCTCAGTAAGGCAGCCTGCAGATTTTTGTGGAATTGTAGGAATGAAACCGTCTTACGGAACCGTATCAAGGCACGGATTAATTGCCTATGCCTCCTCCTTCGACCAGATAGGAGTTTTTGCTAACAATGTGGAAGATGTGGCAAGCGTGTTGGAAGTTATAAGTGGTCCTGACGACTATGATAGCACAGTAAATCAACAAATACCAAAAGAAGTTATTTCTTCTAAATCAGTAAAATCCAACCCAAAAGAATACCGCATTGCCTTATTTAAAAATGCAATTAACCATGAAAGTCTTGATCCCGAAATAAGGAAAGCGATTTTTGAATTGATCGAAAACCTTCGAAAAGACGGTTATACAGTTGAAGAAATAGATTTCGACCTGATAGATTATATCGTTCCTGCTTATTATGTTCTCACTACTGCGGAAGCTTCTTCTAATCTTTCGCGTTATGATGGTGTGCGATACGGATATCGTGATGAAAAAAATACGGAAGATCTGGCAACTTTTTACAAAAAGAATCGTGGGAAAGGCTTTGGAAAAGAAGTAAAAAAACGAATCATGCTGGGCACTTTTGTTTTAAGCGAAGGATACTATGATGCTTATTTTACCAAGGCGCAACAGGTTAGAAATTTGTTAGCCTTGCGTACCAAAGAAATTTTTAACAGTTTTGATGTAGTGCTTTTACCCACCGTTCCTACAACTGCATTTGACGCAGGTATGATGGAAAAAGACCCGATAGCAACCTATTTGGCAGATATTTTTACCGTATATGCAAATCTCACCGGTATTCCGGGTATTTCGTTGCCTTTGTTTAAACATTCAAACGGAATGCCTTTTGGAGCCCAGCTTCTGGCAAATAAGCGCGATGAGTTAACTTTGTTGCAGTTATCTAAAGTGCTTTTGGAAAATTATAAACGTTATTAGAAGTGAGAAGGGTCACCCTGTTTTTATTTTTTCTTTTTATAATACTGCAGCCTTTTTTTGTTGAGGCAGGTATGGATGTGCCTATGCAAGTGCAGGCTGATACTATAATTACAAAAGGAAAAATTGATACTTCCAATAACCAGGAAAATAAAGTGATTGATGAGGTAATAGAATCTAAAAAAATAAAAAAAGACAAGGCCGAATACCTGAGTAAGGTTACTAAATATGGCTTTAAGGATCTGTTTAAAAATTATTCCTATAATTCCTCAATGCCTTATGCATCACAAGTAAATCCTTATGCTGAAACTTACATGCAGGACTATTTAAATGCGCATAAAGATTATTTATTAAAGCTTAGAAAAACCGGGAAACCGTATTTTAATTTTATTGATGGCATTCTTACTCAATACGGGTTGCCTAAAGAATTAAAATACCTTGCAGTTATTGAAAGTGATTTAAAATCTACCGCTCTTTCGCCAAAAGGAGCACGCGGGCCATGGCAGTTTATGCCATATACTGCAAGGGGTTATGGATTAGTAGTGAATCAGAATGAAGATGACCGCACTGATTATTTTAAAAGTACCAATGCTGCGGCAAAATATTTACTCTCTTTATATAAAGATCTTAAAGATTGGCTTTTGGTAATTGCTGCTTATAACGGGGGCGAAGGAAGGGTTCATAGCGCAATCAAAAAAAGTGGGAGTCATAATTTTTGGAAACTCCAATATGATTTACCGGAAGAATCACGAAATCATGTGAAAAATTTTATTGCAACGCATTATATTATGGAAACCGGTAACACGGATGGAAATGTGGCCAATTCCAACTTTAATTATTCTGATCTTTCGGCCAATGACATTAGTGCCATTACTGCTCAGCTTACAGATGCAGAAAAAAAAGATGTTGATTCAATCAAAGTTTCAGGAAGATATATTGCACAAGTGATTGCCAAAAATATTTCGATGAGCATTGCTGATTTTAACCATTATAACCCAGGGTTTAATAACGTACTTTCTACAGGTAACGAATACAAACTCCAACTGCCTTCTGAAAAAATGGATGAGTTTAAAGCAAGAAAAATTCAGATTCTTAATGAAAGCGTTGATCAATTGTTGCAAAGTGTAAAAACAGATTCAAAAGCAGGGGAACCATCAAAAATGTAAGTTTAAATTTATTTCCAGTAAGCGAAGAAATAAACCAGATTTCTGTTTTCGAAAAGATAGTTCTTCTCGTCATTCCAATGTTTTTTTCATTCCTTCTATTTTAAGCTCGCATTCTTCAAACTCTTTTTCAGCATCACTTTTCCAGGTAATTGCTGAGCCTGCCGGTATGGATAAGTACTTGCTTTTTTCATTATAGAGGATACTTCTGATCACTACGTTAAAATCAAAATCTCCACTGGGAGTAATATAGCCAACACTTCCTGAGAATAAACCTCTTTTTGTTTTTTCATACATTTCTATCAGTTCCAATACTCTTTTTTTAGGAGCGCCGGTCATAGAGCCCATGGGGAATGTAGCGTAAAAAATGTCACTTAAAGAAACGTTTTCAGCAAGCTTTCCTGCAATGGTTGAAATCATTTGATGAACCTGCGGAAAAGAATAAATTTCTAAAAATTCTTTTACTTCTACAGAACCTTCTACGCAAATTTTACTCAAGTCATTTCGCACTAAATCAACGATCATTATATTTTCTGCACGTTCTTTTTCATTGCTTTTCAATAAAGATTTTTCTTCCTCATCAGAAAATGTGGATCTTTTGGAAGTTCCTTTTATCGGTTGGGAAATAATTAAATTATTAGTCTTTTTAAGAAACCTTTCCGGGCTTGCACACATTAGGTATTTTTCAGAGAATTTATAAAAAGCCGAAAAAGGGTTGGGGGAAATTTCGCTTAATTTTTTAAAAGCCGATATTGGGTCAATTTGAATATTTTCTGCAAAAAATTCCTGGCAAAAACATATTTCATAACAGTCGCCTCTTAAAATATGTTGCTGCAATTTTTTTACAGTTGCTAAATATTCTTCTTTGGAAAACTTGCTTTTTAATTCTGCTTTCGTAAAAGTATTTTCTGATGCAGTTATTGAAACGATCTTTTCAAAAATATCTTTTGTGCTGATCGTTTCATCAGCGCCAATATTAACTGACTCCCTGGATAAAATAAAAACGATCTCAGGAACAAAAAAATAAAAATCTTCAAACCCTATATGGTCTTCGTTTTTCGATGAAAGGCCTTCTATTTCATTTTTAAGATCATAAGAAAGATGGCCAAATATCCAATCGGTGTTCTCACTTTTAAACTGATCAATTTGTTGTAAACTATTGCTTGATGATGCAACCAATGATTTAATTACACCAAAACCGGCAACGCATTCAAATGTTTTATCGAAATCGTAATGGTGGTTATCCAGGAAACAAAAATTGCTGAACCTTTTTCCAAAGTTCAGCAATTGATTCTTAAACTGATAGAAATCAGCTAATGAATATGATGTGAATTTTCTTTTCAAAATTGGGTATCAAACCGCCAAATATTTGACTTAAAAATCATCGTCATCGTCAAACATGTCCTCGTCGTCATCAAATAAATCAAGCGATTTAAAATCGTCATCTACCTCAAAATCATCTTCTTTTCCTTTTTTAGGACTCTTTTTCACTTTTGATTTAGGTATATCAAATTCTTCAAAATCAGGATCAAAATCCTCATCTTCATCCGATTTTTCCCACTCATCTTCAATATCTACATCGTCATCATCATCGTCATCGTCATCATCGCGCTTCTTTTTTGAAGAAGAAACTTTTCCTTTCTTTTTTGGCATTTCATCTTCGTCATCCAAATCATCTTCGTCATCCGGCTCTGATTTTTTTTTCGAGGAAGCTTTGGGAGCGTCTTTTACAGTTTTTTCGGGTGGAAATTTTTTTTCCTTTTCAGATTTTGCTTTCATAATTCTCCAAGGATTTTTATGTAAATTTTCAATATCATTTTCAATTCTCCAAAAATAATCAATAATTTTTTTTAAAATAATTGCTCAATCATTGAGCAACAATCAGTTGATTAGTTCCTGGCCCGTTGGAAATATACTTTACAGATATTTCTAAAGTGGAATTTATGTAATCAATATAAGTATCCATTTGCGGGGGCAAGGCTTGAAAATCTTTTATGCCTGTAATATCTGTTTGCCAGCCTGTAAATTCCTTATATAAAGGTTCGATTGAAATACCATCCATTTGAAAAGGAACCTGTGTGGTTTCTTTTCCATTTACAGAATAGCCGGTGCAAACTTTTAAAACGTCGAGAGTATCAAGAACATCAGCTTTTGTCATTACCAGTTGTGTAACGCCGTTGATCATACAGGCAAAATTGAGCGCTACCAGGTCAATCCATCCGCACCTGCGTGGCCTTCCGGTGGTACTGCCAAATTCATTTCCGTTTTTCCTTATCAATTCGCCGGTTTCATCGTGTAGTTCTGTAGGAAAAGGGCCACTACCAACCCGCGTACAATAAGCTTTTGTAATACCAATTACCTCTTTTATTTTTTGTGGAGCTATACCTAAACCATTGCACACACCGCCGGTGATTGTATTGGATGAAGTAACAAAAGGAAATGTCCCGAAATCAACATCGAGCATACTTCCCTGAGCGCCTTCTGCGAGAATGTTTTTGCCTGATTGGATAGCATCATTTATAAAATATTCGCCATTGATTATTTTTAAAGTTTTTAAAAATTCAATCGATTCAAAAAATTCATTTTCAGACTGTGAGATATCTTCATCAAAAGAAAAAGTATCAAGGATTTGCTGATGTTTCTTTTTCAATTGGTCGTATTTTTTACGAAAATCACCTGCGAGAAGGTCGCCTACACGCAAGCCATTTCTGCCGGTTTTATCCATGTAGGCCGGGCTGATTCCTTTTAAAGTAGAACCGATCTTATCTCTTCCTTTTGCCGCTTCGCTCGCGCGGTCTATAGCACGATGCGTTGGCAAAATCAAATGTGTTCTTTCACTGACGTACAAAGATTTTCTGTAATCAATACCAAAGGCTGCTACTGCCTCACATTCTTTTTTTAAAGTAACCGCGTCCAGTACGACTCCACTGCCGATTAAATTAATTTTATTTTCATGAAAAATTCCGGATGGAATCTGGTGAAGCACAATTTTTTTTCCACCTACATACAGCGTGTGCCCTGCATTAGGTCCGCCCTGGAAACGGGCAACCATATCATATTTAGGAGCAAAATAATCTACAATTTTTCCTTTCCCTTCATCGCCCCACTGGAGCCCGAGAATAACATCAACCATTTTTTAGACAGATTTAATCATCAATTTTGAGAACGTGGTAAAAGTATAATTAAAAACAGAAATGAGGATGAAATTGTGCAAAAATATAAGAGATATTTTTTAAAAAATCCGACGACATAGTAAACCAAGAAATTTTGCGAAATCTTATTTTGATTTTATAGTAAGTCGGTCGGTTCATTGTAATTAAAAAAGCGCCGGAAACCGGCGCTTTACAAATTATTTATTATAAAGAAATTCCTTATGCTACTTTAAGCAAACTCAATTTACTGGTGCTGAATTTTCGGGTAGCATATTCTTTCGTAACGGTAAATGATTTTACTTTTTGAGAAGGCAATTCATACATCGCATCGGTTAAAATACTTTCACAAATGCTTCTTAAACCTCTCGCACCCAGTTTATATTCCATCGCTTTTTCTACCATAAAATCATATACATCATCCTCAATAACCAGGTTAATGCCTTCTATTTCAAATAGCTTTTTGTATTGTTTTATGAGAGAATTTTTGGGCTCTGTAAGAATACTTCTTAAAGTGGTTGCGTCCAATGGATTCAGGTAAGTGACTACCGGAAGTCTTCCAAGTAATTCCGGAATCAAACCAAAAGATTTCAGGTCCTGCGCATTTACAAACTGTAACAAATTTTTGCGCTGGTATTCCTGCAACTCTTTATTTACACTAAAACCAATGGCGTTGGTATTAATCCTCCGGCCAATTAACCTGTCTACTCCGTCAAATGCGCCTCCGCAAATGAAGAGGATATTGCTGGTGTTTATTTTTATTAGTTTTTGCTCGGGATGTTTTCTTCCTCCCTGCGGCGGAACAAGCACTTCGGTTCCTTCCAGTAATTTTAATAATCCCTGCTGAACCCCTTCGCCGCTCACGTCTCTCGTGATGCTTGGATTATCGCTCTTGCGTGCGATTTTATCGATCTCGTCAATATATACAATTCCTTTCTGTGCTGCAGTCACATCAAAATTACAAACCTGCAACAAGCGGCTTAAAATACTTTCCACGTCTTCGCCCACATAACCGGCTTCTGTAAAAACGGTAGCATCAACAATAGCAAAAGGAACATTTAAAATGCGAGCAATGGTTTTGGCCAGCAAAGTTTTACCTGTTCCGGTTTCACCAACCATGATAATATTGCTCTTTTCTATTTCAACATCACTGTCTATTTTCTGATTCAGTCGTTTGTAATGATTGTAAACTGCTACTGAAAGTACTTTTTTTGCATCATCCTGCCCGATTATATACTCATCTAAAAACTTTTTAAGTTCCATTGGTTTTTTTACTGAAAGCTTGTAATTGGAGCCTGCAGCGTTTTCCTGTGTAGGAACAATTTCCTGCATGATGATTTCCTGCGCATGCTCAATGCAGTTTTCGCAAATGTGCCCTTCCTGTCCTGCAATCAGGATCTTAACTTCATCACGGTTTCTTCCGCAAAATGAGCAATGTAATATTTGTTGTTTAGCCATTAGGTAACAGATATTTTCAGGATAACTTATTTTAATCCTATTTTCTTATATATATGACAGCAAAAACTGCCAAAATGATGCATTATAATTTATTTATAATTCCATCAACAATTCCATATTTTTTACTTTCTTCAGCATCCATCCAATAATCCCGGTCAAAATCTTCCATAATTTTATCGTAAGGATGACCGCAATTTTCTGCTAATATTTTAGCTCCCAGTTCTTTTGCCTTTTGTATTTGTATAGCCATAATTTCAAGATCGGCACTGGTGCCTTGTCCGCCACCACTTGGTTGATGAATCATTACTTCGCCATGTGGAAATATAAATCGTTTTCCTTTTTGTCCGCCGCTCAATAAGATACTTCCCATGCTGGCGGCCATTCCCATACAAACAGTGCTTACCGGTGAAGAGATCATTTGCATGGTATCATAAATAACCATGCCACTTGTAATAACACCACCGGGGCTGTTGATATAAAACGTAATTTCCTTTCCCGGGTCCATTGCTTCAAGATATAGAAGGCGATTGGTAATTTCTCTTGCACTTTTATCATGAACTTCGCCCCAGAGAAACACTTTACGTTGTTCAAGAAATTTTTTATCAAACATCATTCCTCCCATCATCTTTTCGATTGGGTTTTCAGGTGCACCTGTTTCAGGTTCTTCTTCCTGGTCAAAACGCGTTAAATTATTTTTGTAAAAATTCATATCGTTTATTTTTATGTCAATCTATTTTTTTTCTTTTCTTTCATTGGTAAACAATACTTCATCAATCAACCCGTAATCTTTGGCTTCCGGAGCGGTCATCCAAAAATCACGATTGCTGTCTTTGGCAATTTTTTCCACACTTTGTCCTGTATGATTACTTAAAATATCATACAATTCCTGTTTGATCTTCCTTACTTCATTTACGGTGATGGCTACATCAGATGCTTGCCCCGCTGCTCCGGCACTTGGCTGGTGCATCATTATTCTTGAATGTTTCAGCGCGCTTCTTTTTCCCGGAGCACCTGCTGCCATTAGCACTGCTGCCATACTTGCGGCTATGCCTGTACAGATAGTGGCTACATCAGGATTTACAAATTGCATGGTATCATACAAGCCAAGGCCGGCATATACACCTCCGCCGGGAGAATTAATATAAAGCTGTACGTCTCTTGTCCTGTCGGTGCTTTCTAAAAACAATAATTGAGCGGTAATGATATTGGCCACTTCATCATTTACAGGGTATCCCAGAAAGATGATTCTATCCATCATTAAACGGCTGTAAACGTCCATCACAGCAACATTCATAGGCCTTTCTTCAATGATGTTCGGCGTTAAGTTAGTAACATTATGTTTGATATAGGCATCGAGCGTATTACTACTTATGCCTCTGTGTTTTACGGCATATTTTTCAAATTCTTTTCCTGTATTCATAAATTAAATTTAATGTAATAACAATTTACGGCGGTGAAGTTCCAAATATTATGCTAACAAAAAAAATAAGACAAAAGGACAGGGAGTAGTTTATAGTTTATAGTTCGTAGTTCGTAGTTCGTAGTTCTTAGTTCTTAGTTCATGGTCCAGCGATCGATTTGATACTATTGTTTAATAGACTCGTTTATTTTTTTTTCTCTTGCTTTGAATTTGGCACCTCTCAATTCAGTTCCTCCAAGATAGGACATGAGTGAACTAATCATTTTTCCAACTTCATCCGCCAGGTCTAATAATTCTTTACGCTTTGCTTCAGTAATATAATTTCTGTCGAAAGCTTTATATAATTGGGATTTACATTCGCAAACTGAACCGCTGGAATAGGTAAGAAAATTAATGAATTCGAGGTTCCCTTTTCTTCCAAATCCTTCAGCGATATTATCCATTATTGAACCTGAAGCTCTATTGATTTGATCTTTTAAACCAAAGTCTTTAGAAAAATTACCGATACTGGTTGAAGAAAAAATTTCTGAGCAAAGTATCCTTGCTTTTTGCCAAACTTTTAAATCCTCAAAACTTTGAATAGTTGCCATAATTTTTATTAAAAATATGACAATCAGCCCAAACTACGAACTACGAACTACGAACTAAAAACTATGAACTATTAATGGTGATGATGCTCCTGCATCTTTAGAAATTCTTCAGAAGAGATCTCTTTTTCTTCAGGCGTCACCTGTGTTTCGAGCCAGTTGAATAATTTTTCGGTGATCAATCTTCTGTACGAAGCATCTACTTGTTTTTCATCTTTCATCATCCTGTCAACATAACTATCCAACCATGAAGTATCTTCACCCATGCTCATTTGGCCTAAGTAGCGGGAAATTTCTTCCTTCATGTTGTTTCTCAATTCTTCTTCAGATACGTCAAGGTTATTTTCTTTAATTATTTTATCGCTGATCAGTGTCCACTTAAGCTGGTCTTTAAATTTTGGGAACTCTTCTTCAACCTGCTCTTTGGTTTTTTGCTTTTCACCGCCAACTTCAAGCCAACGCTTTAAAAAACTCTCCGGAAATTCAACAGGTGAGTCGATCAAAGTATGATATAATTGGTCCTGCACCTGGTTGTGGCCTGCGGCATCCCATTGTTTTTGGATTTCTTCTTCTATGGTTTTGCGAAAATCTTCTTCAGTCTTAATGTCTTTATCCGGAAAAACGAGTTTAAAGAAATCTTCGTTCAATTCTTTCTTTTCTACCAGCCCGATTTTGGTAATCGACATTTTGAAATATTTTTCTATCGCTGATGCGTCTTCTTTATCCAGGCCGAGGTCGGATAAAATCCATTCTCTTTCTTTTTCAGGAAAAGCGTCTTTTAACTGGAGAACGATCGAATCACCTACTTTTTTATCCTGTAGCTTTTGCTGATAGTCTTCAGAAAAATATTTTAATAAAATAGAATTGTCTTTTGAAATGCCTTCAGCAACAACATTTCCTTCAGCATCGCTTTCCTCAAACAAAACATTCAATACATTTTCCGGTGAAGAAACCGTTTCAGCATCTTTAAGTTCACCGTTTTTGGTAACTAATTTTTCAATTTCTTCCTCTACCATTTCCTGTGTAGTTTTCACTTTGTAAAAAACAGGTTTTGCGGCAGAAAGAGCCTCTAAAGTAATTTCCGGTTTTAAACCTATTTCAAAAGGGAAATCATATTCTTGCGGCTGATTCATATCCAGGTGGCGCAAATCATTTTCCATTGGTAAAGGATTGGCAAACATTTCAGGCTTTTCTTTCACCAGGTATTCCTGCAATTCTTTTTCTACAGATTTAATCACTTCATCATAAAAAATGGAAGCACCGTACATTTTTTTAACCATGCCGGCCGGCACCATTCCCTTTCTGAAACCGGGAATGTTTGCTTTTTTACTGTAATCCTTTATTGCTTTTTCAAACGAAGGAAGATAATCCTCTTTAGAAATTTTTACGGTTAATTTATCGTGGAGATTACCCAGATTTTCTTTTGTTACACTTGCCATTACTCTTAAATTTAAAAAACCGTTTAGCTACGGTTTATCATTTTCTTTTACAGAAAATTAGTTGAAGAAAGTGCGCATGGAGGGACTCGAACCCCCACACCTTGCGGCATCAGATCCTAAGTCTGACGTGTCTACCAATTTCACCACATGCGCTTTTGGGGCGGCAAAAGTAATGGTTTTTTTGATAAAAAAATAACTCAAACTTTAAAAAAAAATTACGAATAATTTTTAACCACGCTACTTTAGCTATATTCAATTCTGTCTTAAATTGGGTTACTTATTTATTTTAACAGAATTAAAACATAGAAGTATTTCACTCTCTTATTTTATA
Source organism: Bacteroidota bacterium (assembly GCA_028876495.1). GTDB lineage: Bacteria > Bacteroidota > Bacteroidia > Chitinophagales > Chitinophagaceae > Ginsengibacter. The sequence continues at coordinate 14,806 of JAGWRO010000047.1, read as the reverse complement.
AATGCCTGAAGAAATTTCTGGTGTAAATTTGTACCTGATGGAAACCACTCTTGATATTCCAAAATACACGATGAACGAAGAAGAAGAAAAAAAAGAAATTCTTCGTAAATACCGTGCTTTGCTTCGTGCCCTCAAAACCAAGTTAAAACCCGGAAACAAAGAGCAAATAAGGGTTGCATTTGAAATGGCCGCTGAGGCGCATAAAACCATGCGCCGCAAAAGCGGTGAGCCTTATATTTTACACCCACTGGCTGTTGCCATGATTTGCGTAGAGGAAATCGGTCTTGGCGTTCGCAGTACCATTTGCGCTTTGCTTCATGATACAGTAGAGGATTCTGATATTACTCTTGATATGGTTTCCAGGGAGTTTGGACCTGAGATTGCCAAAATTGTCGATGGACTTACCAAGATATCAAATGTTTTGGACGCCAATACTTCGCAGCAGGCAGAGAATTTTAAAAAGATTCTGCTTACGCTTACTGATGATCCAAGAGTTATATTAATAAAGCTGGCCGACAGACTTCATAATATGCGTACACTTGGGAGCATGAAGCGCGAGAAGCAATTAAAGGTTGCTTCTGAAACCGTGTATGTGTATGCACCGTTGGCCCACAGGATGGGGCTTTACAATATCAAGACCGAAATGGAAGACCTGGCGATGAAATACATGGAGCCGGACAGCTATCGTTACATCGCTGAAAAACTAGCCAATACCAAAAGAGAGCGTACCCGCTATATCAATGATTTCATTCGCCCGATAAAAGAAAAACTAAAGCTGGGCAATTTTGATTTTGAAATTTACGGCCGACCCAAAAGCATTCATTCCATTTGGAACAAAATGAAAAAGAAAGGCGTATCATTTGATGAAGTATATGATCTTTTTGCTATTAGGATTATCCTGAATTCACCGACGGAAAGAGAAAAAGAAGATTGCTGGAAAGTGTACAGCCTGGTAACGGATGAATACAATCCATCTACCCAGCGGCTGCGCGATTGGTTGAGTAACCCGAAAAGCAATGGATATGAAGCGCTGCATACTACCGTGATGGGGCCACATGGAAAATGGGTAGAAGTGCAGATACGCACTAAAAGAATGAATGACATCGCAGAAAAGGGATTGGCGGCTCACTGGAAATATAAAGAAGGTACTACTGAAGAAAACCGCTTTGATAGCTGGTTTCAACAGATCAGAGATATGCTGGCCGCACCAGATACTAATTCTGTAGATTTTTTACAGGATTTCAAAACCTCTTTTTTAGCCGAGGAAATTTATGTGTATTCACCTAAAGGCGATATAAAAATGTTACCAAGTGGTGCTTCAGCGTTGGATTTTGCTTTTGCGGTACACACTGCAGTCGGTGAAAAATGTATTGGTGCCAAAGTCAATCATAAACTGGTACCCATTGCTCATAAATTGCGCAGTGGCGACCAGGTGGAGATCATCACTTCTTCCAAGCAAAAACCCAAAAACGAATGGCTTAAAATGGTGGTAACCAGCAAGGCCAGGTCTAAAATAAAAGATTCTTTAAAAGAAGAAAAGAGAACAGTTGCCGAGGAAGGGAAAGTAATTTTACAAAAGAAAATGGAGGCAATGGGTGTTCCGATGAGCCAGGGTAATCTTGATGAGATTACAGAGTTTTATAAGGTAAGTTCGCACCTTGACCTGCTTTATGATATTGCTGTAAAAAAGATCGATCTAAGTGAGTTAAAGGACTTCCAGGTTTTTGGAGATAAACTCTCACTACCTAAAATTACCAAACAGCCGGAAGAAAAGCATGAAACCGTTTCCAAAAAAGATAAAAAAGATAATGAACTGATTATATTTGGCGAGAGTAGCGACAGAATTATGTATACGCTTGCCAATTGCTGTAAACCCATCCCGGGTGATGATGTTTTCGGATTTATTACCCAGGGCGAAGGCCTGAAAATACATCGTACCAATTGCCCTAATGCAACGCGCCTTTTGTCCAACTACGGCCACAGGGTGGTGAAAACCAAATGGGTGAAAAATAAAGAGATATCCTTCCTTACCGGTATAAAGATCGTTGGATTGGATGATGTGGGTGTAATCAATAAAATTACCAATCTTATAAGCGGTACTTTAAAAATAAATATCAATGCGCTTACCATCGAAGCCAAAGAAGGATTGTTTGAAGGCAACGTAAGGGTATATGTTCATGATAAAGATGAATTGGATGATTTGGTAACTGCCCTGAAAGCACTACCTGGTATTGAAAGTGTGGAAAGATACGATACGGAATAAACAGTAAACCTATAAATAACCGGGATTTTTATTTCCTGATTTTTTCTCTCAAAAGTTTTCTTACTGCGTGCAGGTCCTCCTTTGGGAAAGCGCTTTTCGGAATTAAGAAAAAAGAGCGGCTGTTGAAGTATAAATGAAAAAAACTGGTACTTTCTACAAAGCTTGAAAAATCTTTCCATGGCCAGCTTCGGCTTCCTCTTTCGTTTTCCAAAAACATGTGCTGTTCTTCAAAACTTACCCTGAACCGGTCTTTGAAGGTTGCCGCTTTTCGGTAAATAATAATTGGAAGAACAAACCAAAAAGCCAGCATTAAAGAAAACCAAAGCGTGGAACTCAGTAAAAAAGCCAATGGAGCTACTTTGCCGGTAAAATATAAAACAGCAGAGGTGATGGCAAAAATATTTACAATGATGATCATGATCTTGATTTCATTTCTGCTGAAGAAATGAAACCTCAATGCCTGTAAAACTTTTGGCCGGCTGTAAGAAAAGTAGGAAGAAGTCATTTAAAACAAATGTACAATTTGAAGCGAAAGATGCCAGTAATTTCTTAAAGAGAAAAATAAAGATGTCTCATAAATGATAATTTTTATAGATCCTCTTCTCTCTCGAGCATCAGGATAGCGCTTTGGGGCACAATAAAATATTTATCGCCTTCGTACATTACTTCGGTGGCAGCGCTTACCAGGAAAATAGCCAGATCGCCTTCTTTTGCCTGCAGCGGCACATATTTTATTTTTTCTTCTTCTCCTTTCCACGGCTCATCGTCAACAGGCATGGGTATGGCATAGCCCGGCCCTGCTTTAATAATAAAACCCTGTTGCACTTTCTCTTTTTCCTGTACGCCGGGCGGCAGGTAAAGCCCACTTTCAGTCCGTTCATCCGGACGGGTGGGTTTTATCAATAACCTGTCGCCAATCACAATCAGTTTCTTCAACTTGTTATCAGGTGTTATGTGCATCGTTCTTTTTTGCCGTAAAATTACAGTTTGTGTAGTATCGAAAAATATTCCTCATCGTATTATTAAAATCTTTATTTTTAATAAGCCTGGAAATACACTTCGCTCAAACACCCGGATGCTACCGTTTATGGTGAGCGGTTATTTTACATTTTAAAATTGAAATTATGAACAGAAGTAAATTTTTATCGCTTGCCGGCTTAGGTTTTTTGGGAGTCATTTTTTTTCCAAAGACGGGAAAGAAAAATAGGCTTACCGAATGTAACGATCCTGTTACGCCGCCTTTGCCCGAAGGTCCGTATTACAAAGATGAACAACTTAACAGGGTAGACATCACGGAACATAAAAAGGGCGTTCCTGTTACTTATGTTTTCATGGTAGAAGATGAAGATTGCAAACCGGTGGAGGGCGCTATTGTGGATATCTGGCAATGCGATGCCGATGGCCATTATTCAGATTTTAAAGCAGAGAATACCATTAATGAAACCTGGCTGCGCGGTTATCAAAAAACAGGAGCCGACGGCACCTGTAAGTTCACTTCTGTATTTCCGGGGTGGTACGATGGCCGCATCACTCACCTGCATGGTAAAGTTCATTTAAACGGTAAAACTTTATTAACTACTAATTTCTTTTTTCCGAAAGAGATAGAAAACCACGTATATGCTTCTCCGTTATATCCAAAAGGACCCAACCCGATACCGGTATTGCAGGATATCGAATTAAGGGTTGATAAAGACACTACAAGGCATGATGCATTGGTGATGGATGTTACAAAAGATGGAAACGGAAATCTTGTGGCTTTCTATAAGGTAGCGCTGGTATAAGAAATGAAACGGGTCTTCTTTCTCTAAAATAAAAATCGGCTGAATTAGTTGTTTTACTATATTCTTTTAAGAGTTCATTAGTTATTTCCTTACTATTTCAATTTTCTGTAATCACATAAACTTCCCTGCCTTTTTCAAATAACTTTTGCATAAAAGAAGTTGCCTCACAAGAGGCAACTTCTAAAAAAGGAATTAAAAAATGTGGTGATATACGGTTGTAAAAATTAAGGTAAACGTGAATAACCGTGACGGGTTTTCCATAGAAAATATTTTTCAAAAAGGACTTTACCGAAATCATAAAAAAGATTAGGAATCATTAATGCAAATGAACGGGGTTTAAACAGGTGATTTGAAATAATGATCACTTCTTTTTTCCCGGCATCCATAATACAAAGCGCCGCAATTTTACCCCATGATTTATGAACCAGTTTGGTTTTTCCTTTTGCAACCCTGATAATATTCTCTGCTACAATTTTTCCTGTTACATCACTTGGGTAACCGGTTTTGGGAGCAGAAAAGGGAACTTTACCAGGTTTCCATGGAAGACTAAAATTTACAGCCAACCCTGCAGACCAGATATTGGGAAATTCTCCGTGACGGTAATCATCGCCTACCGGCATATAACCGGTTGCTGTTGCGTGCAAATCCTTACTTTTTGTAACAAAATCAACACCTGTAAAAGGAGGCATCAACATGCTGAATTTGTAAGGCAAAACACTTCCGTCATTGAGATAAACATTATCTGCATCCATTTTATCAACGCCAACCTGGGTGTGCACATGCATCTTAAACATCTTAAAGAAAGTTTTAAACATGGATTTAGCACCTGTCATTCCGTCAATACCAAAATGGCCTAAGAATGTTTCTGGAGTAATCCAGTGAATATCTACCTTATCACGTATATTATTTTCGCGGCACCATTTTTCAAAATTGAAAAGAAATTCATAGCCGGCTCCCATACAGCCTGCATTTTGGGTTGCACCAATTACAACCGGGCCGGGGTTCTTCTTGAATTCGTCAAGTGCTTTCCTGATTTTCATTGCGCCATTGGGAGTACCTACATAATGCGCATATTCTGCCACTCCCGGAGCAATATCGTATTTTACTTTTGGCCCTGTGGCAATCACCAGGTTATCGTAATGATAATCTCCTTTTGTAGTGGTCACTACCTGTGTATGTGGATTTACTTCAAGCGCTTCAGCTACAATAAAATCAACGCCCTGTTTTTCAAAAATAGCTGCTTTTGAAAAACTGATATCTTTTATTTCTCTTCTTTTGAATGGAACCCAGATAAGGGATGGCATAAACATGAAAACAGGGCTTTTATCAATTACAATTACTTTATGGTCTTCTTTGCCTTTTCTTTTTATTTCTAACGCAGCGGTCATTCCTGCGAAGTTGCCGCCTACTATTACTGTTGTTGTCATAACGATTAATTTTATAACCCAAAATTAGACTGTACTTTGCTCAGTTTTGATGCTTTGTATTTGGTATAATTATGATTTGAATCAACAAAAAATCTTTCAATTAATGATGCGGGTCATGGTAGATTAAAGATTTATAGTTTATATCTAATTGTTGTTAAATGAATTGTTTTACAGGCTGTTTGGAAGAAAACGGAAAGTCGTGTAAATTGGTTTACCAGCAGGGCATTTATTATTCTTAATTGAAGTTAAAACAAAACTGTAAATTAATACCGATATAGCCTAAGCTGTTTTTTGTAAAAGGTTCGTTTAGTCTGTACCCTCTTTTCCTGTTACCTCCGTATTGTTTTCTCTGGGTTTGCCATGGCAATTTCCATGGCAAACCCGAAGAATTCTATAGTAAAACCCGAAAGAAAGGTAAGAAAAACAGGGCTTACATACTGCCAGCGGGGGTAAATACGTTACTCTTATAATTTAAAATTAAAAGATGGGCAAACAACAGGGCCTTTACGTGGAAGGCAAGCAAAGCAATATCTTGTATTACAGTTGGAAAGGCATACCCAGTATGAGAACCATTCCTGCGGAGGTGTATCAGTCGCCGGTGGTAGTGGCGCATAAAAATGCGAATGGATTATCTACGATTATGGGTGGCTCGTTAAGGAAGTTACTGGCTGATGTAATACCGTATCCCAAAAACGTGCAAATGCAAACTGCAGTAAGGCTTGCCTTACTTAAATGGATTAAGAGAGGACCCGTGCCATTACAGCCGCCCGCGTCCATACCTTTTATCAGCAAAATCAGTTTTAATGAAGAGGCTATATTGCCCAATTGTTTACGTGTGCCGCTTACCGTTAGTGTTACGGCTCAGAATCAACCGGCCGTGCTGATACCCTATATGAAACCCACTACCGTTTTTATTGCTCCGCCGCTAACAAACCATCTAAAATTAAAGATTGCAGCAGCCTGTTGTAACATCAAAACCGGTGAAGCGCTGCAAAAACATACACACGAAATAATTATTCCCTACAACTCGGAAAGCATAAACTCTCAAACGATAACCCTGCCTTTGCAAATGCCCGCCGGCAGTCTCACTATCGTAGCTGCGGCTCTTGATTATTTTAGCTTTAATGATGGAACAACATCCTTAATAAACAATGAACGTTTCAGGCCGGCAGAGGTGATCGGGGTAGTGGTGAGGATGGGTTGACATAATATTGTATAGTTCATGCCAGAGACCTGGACCAGGCTGTTTGTTATAGATTGTTCCGGCGGGTTGATTGCATTTGCCTGAGGCATTCGCTATAGAGCCGTCCCACGGGAATTTCGATATTACCGATCTCGATATCGGTGGAAGTAAATGCTGTTATATGTTTTGTGGAAACTATAAATGAACGGTGCACTCTCACAAAATCAGTAGATGGCAACATAGCTTCAGTTAAAGCTATTGACTGACGAATTACCAGTGCAGGCTCACTACTACGAAAAATTTTTATATAGTCCTTCAGGCTTTCAATATATAATATGTCAGACAGAAAGACTTTTACCATTTTACGGTTTGAACGAAAATAGAGAAACCCGTTTTGGTCCTGCAGGAATGCATTCTTTGCAGGAAAGGAATCATATCTTGATAATTTATCCACTGCTTTCAGGAAACGTTCAAAAGAAACCGGTTTTACCAGGTAATCTATTGCATCCATATCAAATGCATTGGCTGCATATTCTTTATAGGCCGTAGTAAATATTACTTTGGGTGGGTTTGACAAAGAGTTCATGAGGCTGAGGCCCGACAACTTTGGCATGTGGATATCCAAAAACATAAGGTTAATTTCTGTTGATTTTACCAGGGGCAATACCTCGAATGCATTCCGGCATATTCCTGCCAGTTCGAGCTCTTGGGTCATTGAAATATATTTCTCCAGTATCCTGGTGGCAGGAGGCTCATCATCTGCAATAAGGCATTTCCATTTCATACCATTTCATTTAGCGGGTAACTATGCTGCCCGGATATTTTCGTTAGGGCAATCTATTTGCAAGTCAAGGTTCACTATAAACATATTATCTTCTGCTCTTATGTCCAGCGAATACTTGTTTGGGTAAATAAGTTCCAGCCTTCGTTTTACATTTTGGAGCCCCATTCCGCAATTATTCATTTCTGTCTTAATTCCTTCATCTGCATCAAAACTGTTGATTAGCTTAAACTTGATCTTGCTATCTTCAACTGCCAGGTCAAAGCTGATCCAGCAAAGGTCTAACTGCTGGCTGGGTCCATGTTTATAAGCATTTTCAACAAAGGGCAACAACAGCAACGGCGCAATTTTTTTATCATTAAGCTCGCCCCGGCATACAAATGACACATCAAGCCTGTTGCCATAACGAACCTGTTCAAGTTCCATGTAAGACTGAATGATGTGCACCTCTGTTTTGAGAGGTATTTCCGGCGACTTGCTTTCGTATAGCATAAACCGAAGGAGGTGTGAAAGCTTCAGTACGATGCCGGGAGCAAGGTCAGATTGCTCAAGTGTGTGCGAGTACAGGTTATTGAGAGTATTAAACAAAAAATGAGGGTGAACCTGTGCTTTCAACAATTCAAGCTCTGCCTGCAATTGGGCATTTTGAGCCACTGTAGTTTGTCGTCTTTGCATGCGCCAGTTTTCTAAAAATTTTATGGAAAATGCAATACCCGCTACATTAATAAACGGCAATACGTTTTGACCGGTGTCCACACTTGTTTGTTTGAAATTTCCCGGAGAAACTCCCATTAGCATATTGGCAAAAACAGCATAGCAGGAACAAATAATAAGCAGCAGCAAAAGGCCGGTAAAAAAATATATGTATTTTTTCCTGACAAGATATACCGGTGTTAGAAAATAGAGGAGCGTATAGGTCATCAGTAAATTTCCGGGAAGGTATAGCAGGGAATATAGTAAGCCTTCCCGTGTATTTTTTGCTAGCCCAAAGCCCCAGGCAAAATAAAAGACAATGCACACCCAGAAAATGATATGCAATACCACCCGGGTTACCGGTTTTCTTTTTTCGATGGCTGTTAATGAAAAGTTCATGCCGCTCAGGATAGATACTAAAATTAAGATTTTTAAAGGTCCCAAAAAAGATTTGCGACTAATAACCATATTGACCATATGGACAACAATAAAACGCTTGCTGAATGTTGTTGGTAAAACCTGTCATGCTTTACGTCTCATTTCAAATGACGTTTGTCTCAATTTGCCTTGAACTTTTTTTTTTGATATTATTTTTAACACCAAGAACATCTTACCAATAAAAAGTATAACCGAAAATTAAATAGTATGAAACAAATTTTATCTTTCCCGGTGTTGGTGTTTTTTTCATCAATCCTGGTAATTTCCTGTCAAAAGGAAATGAATCAATTACATCCGCAGGGCAATAAAGGAATTGCAGATAATGCAGCTGTTGATCCATCGCAAATAAGCAACACCTTCAAAGGCCCGGAGATACATGTGGGAGACGGCAAGGTTCGTTCTTTTGTTACCATATCGCATAGCGGCGTTCCGGTAGAAATTGGTTTTGAACTAACCGATTCCGTAATGGTGGGGTTGCCTGCTACTGGCGAAAACAGCTATATTATCCCGCTGCACCAGAAGGCCGGCACTGTAACACCTTTTGACCATCTTGAACTCGACTGGAATCCACAGGGGCATCCGCCTCCAGGCATCTACACGTTTCCCCATTTCGATTTTCATTTTTATAAGATAAGTCTTGCGGCGCAAATGGCCATACCTGCAGATGATGCCACTACCCATTACCTGTTCGCTAATCATCCTCCGGCAGGTTACATTCCCGCCGGCTATGTGCCCGGGCCTGCCGGTGTTGCTAAAATGGGACTTCACTGGCTGGATATCCTTGCACCGGAATTTAATGGCGGGCATTTCACCAAAACATTCATCTATGGTTCCTACAACGGCGACGTTACTTTCTATGAGCCCATGGTCACGAAAGCATTTATGGATGCCACTTCATACAGTTCCAGCCTTTTCAGGCAGCCCATGTATTTTGCTCCTGCGAACACGTATTATCCTACACAGTATAACGTGTACAGAAATGCTTCAAACGGAAATTATTATGTGAGTCTTACAGGATTTGTTTGGCGATAAAATATTTTTTAATTGCTTTCTTCTTACAAAAAGGTTCCGGGTAGATCACGATCCGGAACCTTTCTTATTTATCTTATTCAACCATGTTTTGCTGTTGCAGGAGCTGGGAAAGCAGGCAGGCAAAAAGTAATGATTTCTATTCTGCTCTTGTAAGCAACGTTTACGTTGAAAGACATCGATGAAATAAAAGACCTGAATAAATAATATTCCAGGCCATTTCATTTCTTATATTTATCACTGCTAAATATAAGCGTATGATGCAAAGACTTTCAATACTCTCCGTTTTACTATTTACCTATATTACAGGTATTTGCCAACTTCCGCTACATCAATTTAAAATAACTTCTTCAAATACTTCTTTCCCTGATACGGGAAGATTGAACGGACATGTTTACAACAAAGTAATGTACAATACAGCAGATCATTACTCGGATAGTTCGGTAATTATTATTACCCCAAAGAATTTTGTCGCGAAGAAAAAAGTAAATATGATCTTCTGGTTTCATGGATGGAATAATAATATTGACAGCGCTTTAATAAGATATGGTTTATCAAGACAATTTGCCGAAGCATACGTTAATGCGGTTTTGGTATTGGCAGAAACCGCTAAAGATGCACCCGATAGTTATGGTGGAAAGCTGGAACAAAAAAACACGTTTCACAACCTGGTAAATGACGTGCTTCAAAATCTGGTACGCATGCACGTTATACTGGCTAAAGGCCGTGTAGGAAATGTGATTCTTGCCGGACATAGTGGTGGTTACAGGGTTATGGCCCACATCTTACAAAACGGTAATGTACCTGTAAACGAAGTGATTTTGTTTGATGCCTTGTATGCAAACAGGGATCAATTTATCGATTGGTTAACCGCTGATAAGCATCATCGCTTTATAGATTTATATACCGACCACGGTGGCACTTTTGATGAAACAAAAATCATGATGAAACAGGTAAGTGATGCTAACCTTTCGGAAGATTCGCTTGAAGAATCCAATGTAACGCCAACGATTATACGCAATAATAAAATTATTTTTATTCATACCCCGCATGAGCACGACTACATTATTCAGCACCCGGATAACTTCAAGTTGTTTATAGAGAACAGTCCGTTTTTAAAAAAACTAAGGTGAAATCTCTTGCTATTGTAATTACCCGGTATGCTTAATTACCAGGCACGGTAAAAGAAATGCAGGTTCCTTTTTTTATTTCGCTTTCAACACTTAAAGTACCCCCGTGTTGGGTGACGAAATCCTTTACAAGTGTTAAGCCCAGCCCTGAACCTGCTTCATTATTGGTGCCGGTTAACGAGTAAAAATTCGATTTTGTGAAAAGATTTTCCTTTGCTTCTGCATCCATTCCAATACCAGAATCAATAATACAAACTTCCACCATCTTATCTATATGTTTGGCAATTACGCTTACCAACCCGCCTTGCGGAGTATATTTAATAGAATTAGTAACAATGTTTTGAAGAATAGAACGAAGCATTAATGAATCTGCTTTTACATAAATATCAGGAGGCACTTTGTTTTCAAGAGTAATATTTTTTTGTGTGGCATTTGCTTTTAACAATTCAAAACTCCGGTCTACTGAACTAACCAAATGAAGCTTTTCAGGATTTAAAGTTGTTTTTTCCTGTTGCATTTTGGCCCATTCGACCAGTTCATTCAATTGCTGAAGAATATTTTGAGTAGAGCTATGGATGATTTTTGCAAATGGCTGTATGTTGTCAAAAATATGATTTTCTGTATCGCGGCTTACTTGATCTGATGCAATCAGTAAAGCCGTTAAGGGATTACGCAGATCGTGGGAAATAACCGATAGAAACTTATCCTTTGATACATTCAGATCCTTTAGTTCATGGTTTAGGTTTTCCAGTTCGCTGGTCCTTTCAGAAACCCGTTTTTCGAGTTCATCATTTGCCTTCCTTAATGCTTCTTTCTGAGTTTTTAATGCTTCCGTCAAGATGATTAAATCTGCTGCCTGTTTTTCTTTTTCTTTGTTTTGTAAGGCAAGTTCTTTGTTAGCAATGATTAATTCTGTCGTTTGTATTTTTAATTTTTCAGTAATAATTTCTCTTTCCTTTCTTTCTTCTGCGTCCTTTAGTGCCCTGTTAATTTTTGGGGATAATGTAAATAATTTATCCTTTAATGTATAATCGGTAATACCATTCTTAATAAGCTCAACTGCGTTTTCTTCTCCAATTACACCCGAAACAATAATAAAAGGGATATGCCGGCATTTATTTTGTTTAATGTGGAAAGCTGTGACTGCGTCAAAAGCAGGTAGGGAATAATCGGATAATATTATATCAGGATTAAAATTTTGAAGAGCATTTTCATATTCTTCGCGGGTTTGAACAATTTCAGAGCTAAAGCTCAATTCAGATTTTTTTAATTCGTGATCTATTAAATCTGCATCACTTTGGTTGTCTTCAAGAATTAGTATTTTAAGATTGGGTGACATTATTTTTTTATTTAAAAATCTTCGGAAAGCGAATTGTTTTAATCCCTTTTTATAGATCATAAAACCACTAATACCATAGTTTATTTTATGAAAGAATGAGCGGGTAGATTTTGTGAGTATTTTTTGAAACACTTAGTAGCCTTTTTTATACAAGTTTCAAAATGAAACGGTTCTATGGAACTGTCTGACAAAAGAAGAATCTCATCATTTGGTTAATTGGATTTGTTTCATCTTCCGGCAGATTTTATTAAATCGTTTTCCATTAATTAGGGGGCTCGCTTAATATCATCCAATATAATCCGATCCCAGTTATAGCATTAAAATAATTATGGCTATCAACAGGTTTTACGATATAGCTGTTTGCACCTAATGCATAACATTTTTCCACATCAGGATCTTCTTTCGAGGATGTAAGTATTACAACGGGGATGGTTTTAAATTTTGGATCGGATTTCACTTTTTCCAGTACCTGCATTCCTGATACTTTTGGCATCTTCAGATCGAGTAAAATCAGTTTAGGATTTTCATTATTATTCCTTAAAGCATATTTCCCTTTGCAATAAATAAAATCCAGCGCTTCTGCTCCGTCTTTTACGTGTAGAAGTTTGTTGGTAAAGCCGTTTTTTGCGAGGGCGCGAATGGTGAGAGTTGCATCCTCTATACTATCCTCGACAAATAAAATTTCAACGTTATTGTAATTCACATGTTTTTGATTTATGGGTTAATACCCTGGTGAGCCTCCCTGCCAGGCTGGCAAGCTGAAATAAAAGCAAGATCCTTCGTTTATTTTTGATTCTGCCCAGACTGCTCCATTATGTCGATTCACAATTTTTTGTACTATGGCCAGGCCAATACCCGTACCTTCAAATTCTTCCTGCGAATGTAATCGCTGAAAAACACCAAAAAGTTTATCATAGTATTGCATATCAAATCCCGCTCCATAATCTCTTATATAATAAACAACAATACTGTCTTTTTCATAACCCCCGATTTCGATCCTTGTTTTTGGCTTGTACTTTGAATATTTAATGGCATTGGAAATTAGATTAATCCACACTTGTTTAATTAAAGACTGATCTCCTTTAGCGTTTGGGAGCTCATTCAAATTAAATTCGGGAATGTTTTCACCTTCCTCAAATAATAATTCTTCTCTTACTAATTTTACCAGCGTAGTCATATTCATTTCTGATACAGTTACCTGTTTTCTCCCTAATTTGGAAAATGCAAGCAAATCATCAATCAGTTCACCCATTTTTTTTGAATTTCGTATAATAGAATGGAGAACTTTCGTTCCGTCAGTATCAAATTTTTCGGTGTAATCTTCCATCAAAATTCTGGTATATCCGTTGATAGCCCTTATAGGGGCTCGTAAATCGTGTGATACCGAGTAGGAAAATGATCCAAGTTCCTGGTTGGCAGATTCCAATTGTGCAGTGCGTTCAATTACCTTTTGCTCTAATTCTTCATTAAGTTTCCGAATATCATCTTCTGCATGCTTAAGTTCCCTGTTGACAATGATTAACTCGGCTGCCCGTTTTTCTTTTTCTTCATTTTGAAAGGCAAGTTCTTTGTTGGCTATGATTAACTCGGCTGCCCGTTTTTCTTTCTCTTCATTTTGAAAGGCAAGTTCTCTGTTGGCAATGATTAACTCGGCTGCCAGTTTTTCTTTCTCTTCGTTTTGAAAGGCAAGTTCTTTGTTGGCAATAATTAACTCGGCTGCCCGTTTTTCTTTCTCTTCGTTTTGAAAAGTAAGTTCTTTGTTAGCAATGATTAACTCGGCTGCCAGTTTTTCTTTCTCTTCGTTTTGAAAAGTAAGTTCTTTGTTGGCAATGATTAACTCTGCTGCCCGTTTTTCTTTCTCTTCGTTTTGAAAAGTAAGTTCTTTGTTGGCAATGATTAACTCTGCTGCCCGTTTTCCCATCTCCTTATCCTGAAAAGCAATTTCTTTTTTAGCAATAATTAACTCATCTGATTTTTGTTTATTCATATTTTGTCAGTATAAAGATGTTTTGTTTTAAAAATTCTGTATAAATGTTTTGGCTTAATTAACAGGGGAATTGAAAAGCATCTTTATGCCACTACAATTAAAGGTAGTCTAATGCAGCGAGCTTTGCAGGTAAACTAAAATCTATAAAGGCAATTGCCTTTGTGTTTCAGCCCCATCAGAGTTTTTACAGCATTCACACAATAAAAAATCTTATTCTTAGTGTGCCTTTCTCCTTAAAGGGCGTTGCGCGCACAGATTTAAAAAGTTAATTGTTTAAGTTGCCGGGTTACGGTAATAATTATATTTAACAGCCAATCTGTAGTAAACAAACAAAAAACAGGAATTCCTGTTTTACTCCTTTACGCAAGGTTCGCGTTGGAAGACATTACATAGAAAAGAAAGAAATCTCTTTTCTTAATCGCTTTAATTAATGCAACACCAAACCAACCCGCTCTCCTTAAAAATGGTAACTATTTTTTAATAACTAAGCAATGGAGTGATAACATAGCAGTGATAGTTTTGCCGTGCAATTGCAAATAATGGTAAAGTTCAGCAACTGAAAATAAATTTTTCTCAAATAGTGTTAGTTTAATTAACGGGGATTGTTTTTACTTTCCCTTTTTGTATGTTAGGCATGTATATCAACTATAGGGTGGAAGTCCCGAATGCGCCGTTACAGTCGGAAGCATTAGCCAAGAGCAAGGGTGTCCATCGTGAGGTGGAATCTGAAAGAAGCTGGCGGCAAAAGTTCGAAC
>JAGWRO010000046.1 GCA_028876495.1 Bacteroidota bacterium | reverse complement strand
CGGGTAAGGCAAATCGTGGTGTCACTTTCGGGAATATTCCTCGAATTAGCAATCGCTACCTTTTCCATCATCGCCTTGGAAATGCCCATCGCATTGATCGGGTAGGCCGCCTTATCGGTGCTCAGGCAGATCACTTTTTTGACCTTATTGGCAATAGCCGCATTGATGGTGTTCTGTGTCCCGATCACATTCGTCTTAACGGCTTCCATCGGGAAAAACTCGCAGGAAGGAACCTGCTTTAGCGCCGCCGCATTAAACACATAATCCACGCCATCCATAGCGCCTTCTATGCTGGCATAATCACGAACATCCCCAATGTAAAACTTCAGCTTTTCATTTTTTAACTGATTCCGCATATCATCCTGCTTCTTTTCATCACGGCTAAAAATGCGTATTTCTTTAAAATGATCGGTGTGCAAAAACCGGTGCAACACCGCATGGCCAAAAGAACCGGTGCCACCTGTAATTAATAAAGTCTTTTTTGAAAACATGTTAAGTTTTAATTTTTAGTAAGTTAAACGTATTTTTAGTACTAAGTATTTTCCATTAAAAAACTTAAGCGTCTCCGCGTGCTTCTCTCCGCGCCTCCGCGTGAATTACTTCTTCTTGTTTCTCGCAACGACCGCAACGAAAAACCGCCGCGCCTTTGCGTGCTTCTCTCCGCGCCTCCGCGTGAATTGCTTCTTCTTATTTCTCGCAGCGATCGCAAAGTTTTACGCAACGACCGCAAAGAAAAAAACCGCCGCGTCTCCGCGTGCTTCTCTCCGCGTCTCCGCGTGAAATACTCTCCTTTTATTTTCTCGCAGCGATCGCAAAGTAGAACGCCACGACCGCAAAGAAAAAAACTGCCGCGTCTCTGCGTGCTTCTCTCCGCGTCTCCGCGTGCCACCCTTCTTCCTGGTTTCTTGCTAATAAAGTAACGCGGTTCTTTTATCCCACTACCGGGAATCTTTATGGTACTGCGTTCAAACATGTTTTCACCAAATACTCAATGTATTGAGTAAAATTACTCAATAGAATAAATCGGGAAAATTTTATCGTCCGCTCATTAGAATCCAACTGGAAAAATGGCGATAAATTGCTCATGCTTTTTTCAAATTTTTCCTGGTATTCATCACCTTTGTATTCCCATTTTGTAATAATAAAGGAAGCCTTTCGATTTTCAAAAGTCAACCCTTACAAATAGACGCTGTAACTCTGCGTACCAAACTTCTTTCACAGATTTTCCCAGAGTTTTCACATAGTATCTCCAAGTCTTTTCTCTGTGTAACTCTGCGTTCCTTCCATATGACTCTGCGTACCCTTATTTCACAGAGTCCATTCATAATTCAGCATTCATGGCGACAACTAACTAATCCGAAACTATGAACCATGAACTATGAACTATGAACTATGAACTATGAACTATGAACTCTTAAATCTTATGAATTTAACAAATCCAGGTAAGCGGCAAAAGTAGGGAGAAGCGCCCTATTTTCTTTAAGCCCATTTAATCAAATTATTAAAATTGTTCATCTCAATAGACAATTTTTAGCTAATTTTGTATAGCATAACAAACAATATGGAAGAACTATTTGAAAAATATCTACAAAAACTAAATTATACTTCTACTTATTTCACCCGTAGTCTGATGAGTGAAATCAATTGGAACACACAATTAATAGGCATAAAAGGCGCCAGGGGCGTAGGAAAAACTACGTAGATTTAGCCTATATTATTAAAATAAAACAATTACTCCTGATCATTTCCGAATCGGCTCCCTTTATTCCAAATGCCAGTAAGCTAAGCGATAAGATAGGAATTAATCGCGCCACCTTGCTCATGTACCTTCATTACCTGGAAGAAATTGGGTTGACCAATAATTTATTTAAGGTTGCAGGAGGTATTAGTAAACTACAAAAACCTTCTAAACTATTTTTAGAGAACACGAATTTAATGTATGCCCTGGCTCCGGAACATTCGGATATGGGTAATATAAGAGAAACTTTTTTTGCTAACCAGCTTGCATACCGGCAGAAAATCGCTTTTATAGAGAAAGCTGATTTTTTAGTAAATGAAAAGTATGTTTTTGAAATGGGTGGAAAAGATAAAAAGGCAGCCCAAATAAAAGATTTAAAAAATGCTTTTATAGTAGCTGATAACATTGAATTTGGCTTCAAAAATAAAATCCCTTTATGGTTATTTGGGTTTATGTATTGAGCGTTCAGCGTTCAGCAACTCAGTGTACCAAAGTTCTTTAACAGAGTTCCTCAGAGTTTCTCACAGAGTATCACAGAGTTGTTCCTACTCCTTGTTACTCTGTGACCTCCCTCCATATGACTCCGTGTAACTATATTCTTTAGCAAACATTTTTGACTCACGCAATTTTTAAAAGCAAATTACCATCAATGCCCAGAACTTCATTCATTGCTTTTAGAAGGGAAAGCCCCGGTTTTCTCTTATGGTGCAGTATTTCCGATAATTTGGTGTCAGTTATATTTAGCATTTTAGCAATTTCCTTTTGTTTTAATTTCTTTTCATACATTTTTAGCTCAATCAGGCCTTGTACAGTCTGAGGCAAAGGAATCGTAAAATTGATATCTTCATACGCTTTTACTTTTTGAGTGTACTTGTCAAGCGCTGCTTTTTCTTTGGAAGTAAGATTATCAAAACCTCCTTTTTGAGTGGCAATGGCTAACAATTCATTCATTTTTATTTCAAACGTCTCAAAATCTTTTTGGGATGTTTCCATAATTATACTGTTTTGCAATTTATCTTATCATATTGTTGGTGAGTACCCACAAATCTAATATAGAGGGTTCTTTTACTAAAATGAATCATTGCTACTATTCTGTATTTATTCCCACCTACATTAAAAACAAACCTGTCATTTCCTATACTATCAACCGTGTTAAAAGTCTCTTTTATACTGTGAAAATCTTCCCAGTCACTGAGTAAGGTTAAATTATACCATTTAAGCAAAGGTTCTTTAGCCTGTGAATCTGCATTATAAAAACTTATCAATTTGGCTTTAGAGATAACAACCACTAAGCAAAGTTAAAGATAATTATCAAAACCGAAAAAATATTATCAGAAGTAAAAGAAGAAATATTATAACCATTCACCATTTCACAGTGTTTCTACGTTTTTTCAAGAGTATCAACCCTATATATACTTACCTCTGTCAGGATAAACCTCTAAAATAACTCGACCGGATTCATCTTTAACAACTCCTGCCAGTGCAATCCTTTGTT
>JAGWRO010000045.1 GCA_028876495.1 Bacteroidota bacterium | reverse complement strand
TGAGAAAGGCCACTTTGTTTCCATTGTTCGATGAACTCAAACATTTGCTGCCGTACTTCGGGATCATTGCGCATGATTTATTTTTTTTCATGCAAAACTATCTCTCTTTACTTTTGAAGGCAAGAGGTGGTTGGCCGTGAGGATACTAAGAAAGGTGATTATTCAATAAATAGTAAGTAGAAATCTGCTAAACAAAAGAGAGGCTGTACAAACGCACAAACAACCTCTCTTTCTATCCAACCAATTAATAATGTGCTATCAGTATTCTTTTAAAAGTTTCGTTGTACTTATGTTACCGTTCTGCATCAACTTCAAGAAATACACTCCGACCGGAAGCGCTGAAGTATTTACCGTTTCGTGGAAACTTGTTGTATAATAGTCTACCTTCTTAATCCATACTGTTTTACCGGAAGCATCTATTAAAGACAATTTAATTTTAGAAGAGTTACCACCATTTACATCAATTTGGATTGAGTTGCTGAATGGATTAGGAAACACTTTAACACCTGGAGCTATTTGAGAATTATTTAATAACCTTTGCATCTGGAAATTGCTGCCATCATTATTAAACATCAAAGCAGATGAACGATTAACCATAACTGACTGATTCAAAAGACTGGCGGCTGTTGTCATGAATAATGAAGATGAAGGGATGAATTGTTTTACAACAGAAGGCCCTGAATAGCTAACAGACAAAACATTATCACCTAGTTGCTGAAAGTAACCAACTGTTATAGCATGAAGTCCTGCTTTTAATCCAATCGTACCTGAATTTTCAGTAGCCGCCTGGATAGCATCATTATTCACTACCAATACATTGTCTATATATAATTTGCTACCATCATCTGAAGTAGTATAAAAAGTGTATTGCCCGTCTGCTGGCACATTAACATAGCCGGAAAAGTTGATACTGTATGAGTAATTTCTGTTGGCTACAGAAATATCGAAAGTATTGACCGTTCCGGTTTTTATCGGCGTGGCAGTACTGAAATCGGGGACTGAACTGTAACCTGCCGCTTCATAATAGCTATAGTTAAGCCCGTTTACCGTACTAGATGGATTGACTGCAGGTAACAAATTTGAGGATGAAACCCTGTATAAAGAAGAATTGGGTATTACCTGTTTGCCTACTCCCGGCCCTGCATAACTCACAGACAAAACATTATCACCTAGTTGCTGAAAGTAACCAACTGTTATAGCATGAAGTCCTGCTTTTAACCCAATAGTACCTGACTTTTCAGTAGCCGCCTGGATACCATCGTTATTCACTACCAATACATTGTCAATATATAATTTGCTACCATCATCTGAAGTAGTATAAAAAGTATATTGTCCGTCTGCAGGTACGTTGACATAGCCGGTATAGTTGATGCTGTAAGAATAATTTCTGTTAGCCACAGAAATATCAAATGTATTGACCGTTCCGGTTTTTATGGGTGTGGCAGCACTGAAATCGGGGACTGAACTGTAACTTGCTGCTTCATAATAGCTGTAGTTAAGTCCGTTTACCGTGTTGGATGCATTAACTGCAGGAAGTAAATTAGAGGAAGCGGAAGTATTAGAAGAGGAAGATGAAACCCTGTATAGAGAAGAATTAGGTATTACCTGTTTGCCTACTCCGGGTCCTGAATAACTCACAGACAAAACATTATCGCCAGCTTGTTGGAAATATCCGACTGTAATTGCATGAAGACCTGCTTTTAACCCGATAGTACCTGTCTTTTCTGTGGCTGCCTGGATCGCATCATTATTCACCACCAATACATTGTCTATATATAATTTGCTGCCATCATCCGAGGTGGTATAAAAAGTATATTGTCCGTCTGCAGGTACGTTGACATAGCCGGTATAGTTGATACTGTAAGAATAATTTCTGTTAGCCACAGAAATATCAAATGTATTGACCGTTCCGGTTTTTACCGGTGTGGCCGTACTAAAGTCTGGTACTGAACTGTAACTTGCTGCTTCATAATAGCTGTAGTTAAGTCCGTTTACTGTGTTGGATGGATTAACTGCAGCAAGTAAATTAGAGGAAGTAGAAATCCTGTATAAAGAAGAATTGGGAATTACCTGCTTGCTTAAGCCAGGCCCTGAATAGCTAACAGATAGTACACTTCCACCTGCTTGTTGAAAATAACCGACAGTGATAGCATGAAGTCCTGCTTTTAATCCAATAGTACCAGATCTTTCTGTAGCAGATTGAACAGCATTGTTATCAACTACCAGGTTATTATCAATATACAATTTACTGCCATCATCTGAAGTAGTATAAAAAGTATATTGCCCGTCAGCAGGTACATTAATGTAGCCGGTATAGTTAATACTGTAATCATTACTCCTGTTAGCCACAGAAATATCAAATGTATTGACAGTTCCGGATTTTATCGGTGTTGAAGAACTGAAGTCAGGTAGTGAAGTGTAATCTGATGCTTCATAATAACTATAGTTAAGCCCATTTACTGTATTGGATGGATTAACAGCCGGTAATAAATTAGTTGAAGCCCCATTTTTTATCAATACAGCTGAAGAATAGGGAGCAAGTGTTATGCTTCCATTATAATTATTCCATTTTGAGTCAATATAATTTGCGTCTAATGCGATAGTTTTACTACTTGACGTAGGATTATACTCAAATCTTTCATCAGCAGCACTTGAAATAGTTTTAGGAGTAGTTGTTGAATTGGCATCCTGGCCATCATAGGTTTGCCATGCAGCAAGATTCATTACCACTCCGGGCCATGAAAAAGTTGGTTGAAAAATAATACTTTGATCATTTCCCAGTGGATTTACAAAACTATTGTAATCTGATGAACCAAAAGCCTTCATATCAGTTGCATCAGTAGGACTAAAATAAAAGAAACAGATCTGATCAGTGGTTTTAGCAACGAAAATATTATTATTTATAGTCACTCCCCGTATCATTGAAGTTCCTCCTGCCTGCAAACATAGCGAACCTGTTACATAGGTTCCCGGAGAACCGCTATTATAAACAGTATTGTTTTTAACATTTATATTATTTCCGTTATGTATAAATATTCCTGCGGAACTGGAATTGGCAACTGAATTATTAGATATCGTAACATTATTTCCAAGATCATCAATATAAATTCCGGAACAATGGATTTCATTGGAAGCAGTACCAGCCGAATTACCTACTGAATTTAAAATGATGTTCCCATCAATCACTTTGCCGGCCTCCCCTGCAAAACCTGTATAAATACCTGCGCCATCATCTCTGATCATACAGGAGTGATTGACAAAATTATTCCTGACCTGAGTATTGGTTCCTCTAAAACTGATTCCGTCATAAGCACTGCTGTCAATTTGATTGTATTGGATTAAAGCATAGTTACTCGGACTGTTTATAGCTGCGCCATTATAATCATTGGGTAAGATTGGCGAAACCAATCCTGTTCTCTTTATATTATTATATTTAATTGTATAATAAGGTCCAAAATCATCAGATTCAATACTACTGCTGCCACAATCGCTAATATTATTACTTTCAATATCTGCGTATGATGAAGAATTATTGACTTCTATCCCAAAAACACCTGTATAAGATATGTCACAATTTGTGATCTTCGGATTTTGACTGTTTCCAATAGAAATGGCGGTGGTATTTGCTCCCCTAAGATCAAGATTGTCAATAGTTATATTGTTCTGGTGATTACTGCTTATAAGTGTTTCAACTGTTGTAATAGCGACACTATTGGGTTGACTTGTACTATATATATCTATTTTTTTGGTATTGGGATTGTAATACCATTCACCTTGAGCATCAAGTGTCCTGCTATCGTCTTCGATAAAAAAGCCAAAATTATCTATTGGATTTGCACTACCATTCGAATAATAAAGAGTTCCTCCTGATTGACTAGTAATTGTTTGTTTTACGAAAGTCCAACGATTAGCCCTGATTACTACTTTTGCTCCTGTCCAATTAGGGGAGCCATTTAAGGAACTGCTTGTTATTGAATAATTACCCCCATGCGATTGAAAACTTAGAAATCCACTGTTTGGATAACGTCCCATTGGAGTATTGACGCCATTGATAAGAACAATATTGGCAGTTGATAAATTAGAAGCCTGGTTTGTGCTTTCCCAAATGTTACCCCCTAAATTAGTCCAGGAAGATATCCATGTAAAGCCTGTGATGACAGGTTTAGCTCCTGAACCATAAGCCCCAAAGGTTATCGGGTTTCCCGAATTACCTGAATTGTTAATACTAATATTTCCATAAAAGGAATCGCCACGTTTAAATAATATATTATCGCCCGGCTGGAAATTATAGAATGAATTTACTTTACTCAATGATTGCCATGGAGATGATGAGGAGGTTCCTGAATTGTAATCACTTCCTGAAGAACTTGAGACATAATAGGTAGTGGCAAAAATGGGAAAACTTGAAAGTAAAAAAGACAATAAGAATAGGATTTGAGTAGATTTTTTGTATAGCATTTGCAGGTTTTAAGATTTATCTGTTAGGTAGAAAATATTGAAAATTAAAGTATATCATGTATTAATATATGTATATAAATATTTAAAAAGCAGTTTATAAATGCTTGTTATTACTAAATTTTATTAAATAATGCTTATTAGCTTTTCTCTTAGCGGATTAACAGATATTGGCATACTTTTGGGAAATATAAATTTGGTTAATTCTATTGGTTTATAACTATCACAATAATCGCAATTTCTATGCCATATGAGGATTTTTTTGCCTGGTTTTTTCCACATCTCAAAACAAACTTTCAACATAAAATTCCTCTTCATTTTACAATTTCAAGTACCTATAAAACACATATATTTTACATTTATGTTTACACCACTAATTATAAAGGTTTAATCAAAAACTCTTCTTAAGTGATTTTAAAAAATTGAGTATTTAGCAATTTTTTAGATAAAAAATGAAGTTTAATAATATATGCTTTAGAAAAAAGGAATCTGTCAATGAGGATAAAAAAAATAAATTTTATTTAGAATTGATATTGGCAGTTTTTTGCAACCAGCCACTTTATCTTTTATTTTATATAGTACTATCCAAAATTAGGATCATTAAAAATAACCCTCCACATTAATTATTACTTTCCCTGGTCTCAAATATTTTTCTTACCAAGACAAAAAAATTAGTGGTCAATTAAACTAAACCTAACCCTTAGATTGAAGAATAAAATAAAAATTCCCTGAATTTGTTTGTTTGCTGGTCCTGATAATTCTCTTAATTAAGAATTGAGTTTTTGCTTCAATATAGAATGAATGTTACAACATTGATTATTTTAAATTGACGATCAATTATATATAATGAATAAATTTTATACATTATGAGTTCTTTAATTTCCATGAAGCGATAAAATACATTTAAAAATTTTAGAAGATTTTATAACACCAAATCAGGCTTGCAAAATCGCTTCACCTTTGCAGGAACTTCATTAAAATCAATACATAAGAGCGATAAAATAAGCTCCGGGGTATCAAATATTTTACTAGTTTTTTCGTTTAAGAATTAATTCAATATTCATAACCAGGCCAAAAACCGAACAGTTTATCCCTTATGAAAAGCTTTTTGCTTCGTAAACTATCCAGGCTTCAAAATAATATTCTTTATGGAATGTCATTTAGTTTCCTTGTGCTCCTGTTTTTTATTCTTTTTATATTTAAAAATGATAATACCAGTGAGAATATTCCGATTGCAATAACAGGAGCCATAATTGCCTTCGTTATTATTTTAGTGTTTTTATTCAAAATAGATGAAGACCGAAAATCAGGCAAAATTGCAAAAAACGATCTCGCTGCAAATGAGCTTAAATACCGTAATCTTATTGAGAATGCAGGTATTGTAATGTACACAACCACCATTGATGGATACATCACTTTTGCAACAGGCAAAGCTTTTCAGTTAACAGATTATAGTATTGACGAATTAATTGGGATGCACTTTTCAGATATTGTTGATATTGAATGGCTGGAAATAGCAAATAAAAAATACAGAAGGCAGATTGAAAATAACATTGATGAAACATTTCTTGAATTTGCTATAAGAACAAAATTTGGAGATTTAAAATGGGTAGAGCAATCTGCTGTTTTGGTCATAGAAAACAATGTTCCTGTGGGCTTTCAGTGCGTAATAAAAGATATTACAGAGAAAAAAGAAATGGAAGAAGTGGTAAGAAAATATGAAGTGGCACTTGTTCAAAACCAGGAAAGATTGCAATCTATACTTGACAATGCAACTTCTTTAATTTATTTAAAAGATCTTGATGGGAGATATCTTTTGATCAACAAACAATTTAAACAGGTTTTAAATGTAACAGAGAGTACTGTAATTGGTAAGACAGATTTTGATTTTAACGCAGAAGAACAGGCAAAGCGATATAAGGAAACAGATGAAAAAGTAATTAAAACCTGTAAACCAGTTGAGTTTGAGGAAATTATAGAAATGGATGACGGGAAACATATTTTATTGATTATAAAATTTCCGTTGATCAATGCCCAAAATAAACTTTACGGAATAAGCGGTATCGCAACAGATATTACTGAAAGGGTAATGCAACGTGAAGAATTGATACAGGCAAAAAAAGTGGCTGAAGATGCAAAGAGATTACAGGAACAGTTTCTTGCAAACATGAGTCATGAAATAAGAACTCCAATGAATGGGATACAAGGAATGACAGATCTTTTATTGGATACTGATTTATCAGAAAAGCAACACGATTTTGCCAAAACAATCAAAAGATCGGCTGATAATTTAGTGGTTATTATTAATGACATACTTGATTTTTCAAAAATAAAGGCAGGTAAGTTAACTATAGAAAAAATCGATTTTGATTTAAATGAAATTGTTGAAAATGTCACAGCTGTTTTCATGCATCGTATCAGGGAAAAAGGATTGACTTTTACTATTGATGTTGATAAGAATATTCCTCCTGTTTTGAAAGGTGATCCTTACAGGCTTAACCAGATTCTTATTAATCTTCTGGGAAATGCAATAAAGTTTACACACACCGGCGGTATTACATTCAAAATTTCAACACAGGAAAAGAATAACCAGGAAGTGACTTTAAACTTTTCAATCTCAGATACAGGAATTGGAATTAAGAATGATAAACTCAATGAAATTTTTGAAAGTTTTACCCAGGCAAGTGTTGAAACTTCACGTAAGTATGGTGGATCTGGTTTAGGGCTGGCAATTAGCAAGCAATTATTGGAATTACAACACGGAAAAATTTCAGTTGAAAGTGAAGTCGAAAAGGGAACAACTTTTCATTTTTCGATACCATTTAGCTGCAGCAAAACCAACCACAAATTATTTTTCAGAGGAAAAAAATTAAAAGATTATCATGGCTTTTTGCAATACAAAAAATTCCTGGTTGCAGAAGATAATAAAGTGAATCAAAAAGTAATTCAAAACGTGTTACTAAAAGCGGGAGCCCTTGCAGACATTGCGAATAATGGATTAGAAGCGATCAATTATTTAAAGGAAAACAAAGATTATGATGTAATCATTATGGACCTTCAAATGCCTGAGATGGATGGATATGCTGCAACCAAATATATAAGAAATGTGATGAACATTTCTATACCTATTATGGCAATGACCGCTTCTGCCTTAAAAGGAGAAAAAGTCAAATGTATTGAGATGGGCATGAACGATTACCTGACAAAACCCTTCGATTTTTCTTTGTTTTATGAACGTATCAAAATGCTTTTGGATCACCAGTCGCATAGTGATAGTATTGAAGAAATTGAGGATGTCGATAACAACGAGTTATTTGATCTGAGTATGTTGGAAGAAATGGATGACTCAGAATATTTATCAGAAATACTCTGGATGTATTTAAGCCATACGCCTGTTGAATTAAAAGAACTACGGGAATCGGTGGCTTCAGATGATTTTGAAACTGTCTATAAAATTGCGCATAAATTGAAAAGCAGTACAGGCCTTTTAAAAGCGACCGCTCTTTTTGATGTTTTAGAAAAAATAGAAGAAACTGCAAAATTGAAAAACAAAAATGAACTTATTGTTTTGGAATCACTTTTAAACACTGAATTTAATAAACTGGAAGGTCCACTAAACGAGTATTTAAAACAAAGCAAAAAATTAATAAAAGTTGATTAATGAAATAACCTAAAAAAATTAAACCTATGAAAATATTAGTAGCAGAAGACGAAATGATCATGCAGAAAACCATCGAACTACGTTTAAAAAAAGATGGTCATGAAGTAACAACATGCAGCGATGGGAGAGAAGCAATTCAAAAGATTGAAGAAATAAACCCTGACCTAATCATTACTGATATAATGATGCCTTTTGCATCAGGATTAGAAATTATTGAAGCAGTAAAAAGAAAGGGGGATAAAAATATCCGCATAATTGTCCTGTCAGCAATGGGCCAGGAAAATGTAGTGCTGGAAGCATTTCAACTGGGAGCAGATGACTATATAACTAAACCATTTAGTCCAAATGAATTATCAATGCGGGTAAAAAGATATAGCGTTGATACAAAAGAAGTGACAATTTAAAATGAAATCAACCAATACTTTTTTACAAATAAATCCATATCCGCTAATAGGGCTGCTTTATTTTTTTCTGGGCCTTATGATTATTGTGTTTTTATTTATTATGTTCTTTTCATTTTATAAAAGAAAATTAGAAAAAAGGAAAAAATTCTGGGAGGAAGCCATTTCTTCAGTTATAAGCCAGGTTATCTTTTATGAAGAAGATGGACAATCGCAAATGGAAACTAAAGTCGATGAAAAATTATTACAAAATTCCAATTTCAGGCAATATTTTATAGATGAAATAATACATGCTAAAAAAAATCTTTTCGGTGCGCCGGTATCCAATCTTAAAAAACTTTATAACTTACTGAAATTCGATAAAGACTCTTTGCAAAAAATTCATAGTACCAAATGGTATATTAAAGCCAAAGGGATACAGGAACTGTCTATAATGGAGCAGGTACAATTTGTAAAAGAAATTTTCAGACTAACGAATGATTCTGATGAACTGGTAAGAAATGAAGCGCAATGTGCATTAGTAAACTTTTACGGTTTTAAGGGTTTCAGGTTTCTTAATGTAATAGTACATCCAATAAGCCAATGGCAACAAATACAACTTTTAAATTATTTGCATGACGCAAAAACAACTGATCCTGAGCAATTAAAAAAATGGTTAGCATCAAAAAATGAATCTGTGGTTACTCTTGCACTGAGGCTTGCAGGTTTCTACAATTCCTTTGAAGTTTATAATGAAGTCATCCAATGTTTACAACATCCTGATCAGCAGGTAAAACTAAATGCTTTAATGTATCTGAAAAAAATATCACCTGACGATACAGCCGAGAAAATTATTAACTGCTATAACTTCTCAGACAGGACCGTTAAATTAGCCATCTTATCTGTTTTAGAAGAAATTGGTAATGAAAAGCAAGTTTCTTTTTTGTTGAAACAATTACACGATAATGACGATACCATTAAACTGGCTTCCGCAAAAACTTTATCGTGCCTGCACCCCATGGGTAAAGCATTTTTCCAAACACATTTATTCGCTGATCAAAATCCATGGAAAGCTATTTTTAGTCAAATTGAGAACGAGCGTGCAGCATGAGTATACTACATTTTATATTACGCTTTTTTACTTATGGTATAATGATATACTCATTGGTATTACTGCTGTTCTACATTTTTATTGGTTTCTATTCTACCAGGGAGATAAGAAAATATTTACATCTGAATAGTTTTGCAGACTTCCGTATTCCGGCTGCTTCAGAACATCTTCCGGGCATAAGCCTTGTTGCGCCAGCCTATAATGAAGCGGCTAATATTGTTGAAAATGTAAGGTCCATGTTGTCTATTCATTATAACAAACTTGAACTCATTATT
Organism: Bacteroidota bacterium; assembly: GCA_028876495.1. Taxonomy (GTDB): domain Bacteria; phylum Bacteroidota; class Bacteroidia; order Chitinophagales; family Chitinophagaceae; genus Ginsengibacter. Next base: position 3,569 of record JAGWRO010000045.1, on the reverse strand, counting down.
GTAAATGATGGAAGCCAGGATGATTCGTTGCAAAAGCTTATAGATGCGTACGATCTTTATAAAACAAATATTTTTATAAATCAACAAATTCCTACTAAAAAGGTAAGAGGAGTTTACAAAAGCAATAACCCGGTTTTTAAAAAACTGATTGTGGTGGATAAGGAAAACGGTGGTAAAGCGGATGCTTTAAATGTTGGGATCAATGTTGCTTCACATAGATATTTTGTATGTGTGGATGTTGATTGCATATTAGAACAGGATGCATTACTAAAAATGGTAAAACCATTTTTAGAAGAAACGGAAGTGAGGGTTATTGCTTCAGGAGGTGTGATACGAATTGCGAATAATTGTAAAATAGAAAACGGCAGGTTGATAGAAGTAAACCTCCCAAAAAAGTTTTTACCCAGAATGCAAACTTTGGAATACATCCGTGCATTTTTATTAGGACGCATGGCATGGAGCAGGCTGAATGGTTTGTTACTGATATCAGGTGCATTCGGAGCTTTTGATAAGGACCTGGTTATAAAATGTGGAGGTTATAACGTAAACACAGTCGGCGAGGATATGGAACTAATTGTAAGAATGCGTCGATACATGGTAGAAAATAAAATCAAGTATAAAATAACTTATATTCCTGATCCTTTGTGCTGGACAGAAGCACCGGCAAATTATAAAATATTAGGGAGGCAAAGAAACCGGTGGACCAGAGGAACGATAGAAACTTTACGAACCCACAAAGTGATGTTTTTTAACCCTAAGTATGGATTATTGGGTTTGCTTAGTTATCCATATTGGTTTTTTTTCGAGTGGTTGGCTCCAGTAATAGAATTCTTCGGCATAATTGCTTTTATTGTTTTTGCTTTTCTGGGAATCGTTAATTGGGCCACATTCTTCATTTTACTGGCTAGTGTTCTTTTATTTGGTTTCTTATTTTCAGTATTTGCTATATTAATGGAAGTACAAACCTATAATCAATATAAAAGTGAAAAGGATATTATTAAATTGATTGCCACTGCTTTTCTTGAACCTTTTATTTTTCACCCTTTTGTTGTATGGTCTGCTTTACGCGGAAATATTGATTACCTGAAAAAGAAAAATAACTGGGGTGAAATGACCCGGCAAGGATTGGGTGCCAGAGCCAATAAAATACCTGAGAACTCAGACCTTTTGGTTTTCGAAGAGAAAAAAGAATCGCGGTTACTTGAAGGAGTTAGAGAAGCAATTAGTTATAGTGTTATTCTTCTGGTTTCAATGCTACTGGTTAAAGTGGTTGAACTTATACGTGATACTCAACATTTTGGAGTACCTAAAGACTTTATAAAGGTGATTAATTATGGATTGATTAATGATCTTTCTTTTGATTTCAATATTGCAATTATACCCATTACTGTTTTTATTATTCTTTTCTTACTAAGCAAAAAGTTGGCCCGTTTCTTTTTTATTACTTTTTCATTGTTACTGATAATCGTACACGCTGCACTTACAGAATATTTTTTACAAACACTTGTTCCTCTTGGTGCTGATCTTTTTGGCTATTCTCTTGCTGATATAAAACAGACGGTAGGTAGTGCCGGCGTTTCGTTTACTTTTATTTTTATAGCTGTTTTACTTCTCGTTGGGGTGTTAACTATGTTTTTACGTGTTCCTAAAAAGCTCAAATTAAAACCTGTTCTTTATTTGTCAATGCTTGCACTATTTGTTATAGCAGCATTTGGTTCTATAGCTACTGTAACTAATAAGTGGAAACCCGGTTCTGAATTTAGTAATGAAATAGCATTAAATAAATCCTTCTTTTTTTACAAAAATTGTTATCAATTGCTTTTCCTGACCACTCCGAAAGATTTGCCATTTGTCAGAAATAATAATAATGATAACCCTAATAATTTCAAATATGTAAATGAAAAAGAATACCCGTTTCTGCGCATAGTTGATTCAACAGATGTTCTTTCTCCTTTCTTCAATAAACAAGCAACCAAGCCCAGTTTTGTTTTTCTTGTTGTAGAAGGTTTGGGAAGAGCTTTTTCAAATAAAGATGCTTATCTGGGAAGTTTTACACCTTTCATAGATTCATTATCAAACCAAAGCCTTTACTGGAGCAATTTTTTGAGTGAAGGAGGGAGAACTTTTGCAATGTTACCATCGATATATGGATCGCTTCCTTTTGGCAAAAACGGGTTTCTTGAATTAGGTGATCAAATGCCGGCGCATCTTTCACTATTTAATATTCTGAAAGAAAATGGTTACCAGTGTAACTTCTTTTATGGTGGCGATGCAACGTTTGACAATATGGACAAATTTGTTAAGATGGATGGTGGAACTGTATATGATGAAAAGACATTTTCGTCAAAGTATATTAAAATGCCCAAAAATGAAAATGGCTTTACGTGGGGATATGGAGATGACCAGTTGTTAGCAAAATTAAATGAGGTAAATAAGAATTTAGAAGGCCCAATCCTTAATGCAGTAATGACTTTGTCGACACATAGCCCGTTTCTTGTTAATGGGCAAGATAAATATCTTAACCTCTTTGAACAGCGCATGCAGCAGCTCAATTTTACTGAGGCACAAAAAGAAGAACACAGGAGATATCAAAATCAATATGCTACCATTTTATACCTGGATAATTCCATAAGGGATTTTATAAACAATTATAAAAATCGTCCCGATTTCAAAAACACCATCTTCATCATTACGGGCGATCATAGAATGCCGGAAATTCCTATGTCAACCAAGATTGACAGGTATCATGTTCCATTCATTATTTATTCGCCGATGCTTAAACGCAGTCAAACTTTTAAAGCGGTAAATACACATTTTGATATTACTCCTTCATTAGTGTCTTTTTTAAAAGATCAATATAATTTTAAAGTTCCTGAAGAAGCAACATGGATGGGCTCAGGTCTTGATACAGCGCACTATTTCAGAAATATTCATGCTTACCCGTTGATGCAGACAAAAAATGACATTACTGATTTTATAATGGGTGAGTATATGCTTCACAACGATGACTTGTATAAAATAAGTGATAAAATGTACCTCGATCCAATCGATAATGATAAAGAAAAAGGTAAGCTGAAAGCTGCTTTTGCCAGTTTTAAAGAAAAGAATGCTTCCATAGTAAAAGGTGCATCACTACTGCCAGACAGCCTTCTTGTTAAATAAAACGCGGGGAGATATTAACCAATTAAGTTAGTCTTTAAATCCTGACTTCAGGACGATACAAATACAAAAGCAAAAATTCTGATAATTTGTTGCTTTACTGCTGCCCCTTTTTTTTACTATAACAAGCACAAAATAAAATTAGAGGTTTCTTAATAACCTTAATAGAAAGTGATGTTTTGATACTAAAACATTATTCAATCGTTTTCTATAAAAATCTTTTTGGAAATGTAATAAGATTTATTCAAAAAGATTTTATCGATTGCTACGTATCCTCACGGCCAACCACATCTTGGCTTCAAAAGTAAAGAGAGATAGTTTTGCATGAAAAAAAATAAATCATGCGCAATGATCCCGAAGTGCGGCAGCAAATGTTTGAGTTCATCGAACAATGGAAACAAAGTGGCCTT
>JAGWRO010000044.1 GCA_028876495.1 Bacteroidota bacterium | reverse complement strand
TACGCCCGATGGCACATGTGTCCGCGATTATATCCATGTTACAGATCTTGCAAAAGCCCATGTCAGGAGTTGTGATCGCTTAATAAATAATGAGGTGCAAAACAATTACGAAGTATTTAATATCGGCACAGGCAATGGCATTTCTGTTTTGCAAATTATTCAGGCCTTTGAAAAATATAATAATATAAAACTGAATTATACAATTGGCAAACGAAGGCCCGGCGATGCTCCGGCAATATATGCTGATGTGTCGCTGGCGAATAAGGTTTTAGGTTGGAAAACAGAACTTGGATTAAAAGACATGGTAACAAACGCATGGGAATGGCAGAAAAAAATAACTGAAAAATTTTTAAAAAGTTAAGATGAAACTAGAACTGATTGACTACCTGGTTATCGCAGTTTATTTCCTTTTTGTAGTTACAATAGGGTATGTATTGAAAAAGAAAATCAAAACAGGGAATGATTTTTTAATGAGTAACAGAAATATCCCGTTATGGATTACTTCATTGGCATTTATATCGGCAAACCTTGGAGCCCAGGAGGTTTTAGGTATGGCTGCTAATGGAGCCAAATATGGATTATATACCGTTCATTTTTATTGGCTGGGTGCATCCGTAGCCATGATATTCCTGGGTGTTTTTATGATGCCATTTTATTATGGGAGCAAGGCAAGATCAGTACCTGAATACCTTGCTTTACGCTTTGATGAAAAAACAAGAGGGTTTAATGCTGTTACTTTTGCGGTGATGACTGTTTTTTCTTCCGGAGTGTCATTGTACGCATTGGCGATGTTGCTGAATGTTATTTTGGGTTGGGACTTTAATGTATCGGTTTTTCTTGCCGCTGGCATTGTATTGGCCTATACTTTCCTGGGAGGCTTAACTAGCGCAGTTTATAACGAAGTGCTGCAGTTCTTTCTTATTGTTCTCGGTATTGCACCTCTTGTTTATATAGGGTTGGAGAAGGCGGGCGGCCTTCAAGGCATTCTTCATAATGTAGACAATGCCAAATTGCATTTATGGAAAGGTATGGCACACGCTTCTACCAATCCTATGGGTACAAATGCTTTTAGTTTAGTCTTCGGCTTAGGTTTTGTTTTAGCTTTGGGTTATTGGTGTACTGATTTCCTGGTAGTACAAAGAGCCATGATTTCAAAAAACCTGAATGCCGCACAACGGACTCCTATTATTGCCAGCATTCCAAAAATATTAATGCCCGCTATTGTAATACTTCCTGGTATCATTATCCTTGCCTTGCAAAAGCAATTTACCGGGTATGAATTACCGCTTACGCCCAGTGGGCAAACGGATTACAATATGGTGCTTCCAACTCTATTGTCAAAATTGTATCCCAATGGGATTCTTGGTGTAGGTATCACTGCATTGATTGCATCATTTATGTCAGGCATGGCAGGTAATGTAACAGCTTTCAATTCAGTTTTTACATTCGATATTTACCAATCCTATATCAAAAAAACTGCTTCTGAAAAACACTACCTGTATGTTGGGAAAGCAACAACCATAGTTGGTATTTTGATTTCTATTGCGACCGCCTATATTGCCAGGAGTTTTAATAGCATTATGGATTTGCTGCAATTGGTTTTTAGTTTTGTAAATGCTCCTTTATTCGCCACTTTCTTTTTGGGGATGTTCTGGAAACGTACAACGGCAAACGGAGCTTTTTACGGATTATTAAGCGGAACTGTTGCTGCAGCGCTCACTCATGGGCTTACCACTGCCGAAGGTAAAGGGGGCTGGATTGCCAATCTGCATACTTTTTATTCCGGCACCAGCCAGGCATTTAATATAGCGTGGATAGCTTTTGTTGTTTGTTTTGGGGTAACCATTCTTGTGAGCTTGTTTACAAAAACCAAAGATGAAAAAACTCTAGTAGGATTAGTTTATAGTTTAACCCCGCGTCAAAACGATAAAGCAAAAGTTTGGTATAAAAACCCTTTGATACTAGGTATTATTGTATTGGTGGCTACAATAATTTTGAATATTGTTTTCTATTAAATCATTAAACTTTTATAAAATGAAAAAACTATTGGACTTGCGTTTCGTGATTGGTTTTTTTTTTACAGTGGTGGGGGCTTTACTTGCTGTATACGATTTAACCACAGTCCAAAATAAGGCGATGAATACTTCTGTGAATATCTTGGGAGCTACTGTATTTCTTTTTTTTGGGATAGGCATGATAGTATTGTCATACACGAATAAAATTGATGAGGATTAAAATTAATAATAATCATCTACACTTTTAATGGATTAAAAATAATTGAAAGAAACAGAAGTAATACTAAACAAAAGAAATTGGAAGAAAGCCTGTACTATCTTTTGTAAATAAAAGTCTTTCATTTCAATGGTGAACTACATGAATTTTCCTGATTCTTAGTGAATAAAAACGGGTGTTTTACCTCGCTTATGTAGTTGGGATAAGCAAAGTAAACCTGAATAATTGAGTTGCCTTTTATATTTCATCCATCTCCTCCCTTTCCATTTTCAGCCGATACACTTCCTGATCAATCAGAGCCTGTATATCAAGCTTCACCTGGTAATAATTATCCATTACCTGTTGAGAGGTTACTTCAGATATTTTGGGAATGGGCTTGAAGTGTTTCAGCTCTTCATTTAATTTTTGGGTATCATTCTGAATTTCGCAATGAAACATTTTCAGTTTTATTTTTTCATGCGGATCATCGGCAACCATCCCCACAAATTCACCCGAAGAAAGAGAAGAAATTTTCGAAGGGGGGATTGCTGCATCCAACTGCGATGAGCGACTGACCGAAGTGTCGGTTCGATTGATGGATAGGCTCTCCCTATCCTGCATGATCTTTCCAAACCGTTCTGACAAGAATTTAGCTGTGTCGCCCATTACCTGGCCGCTGATAATATTGCCCGTAATGTTCACAATTACATCTGCCTGTTCTTTGCCATAATCCTTTCTAAGCTGAGAAAAATCCTGCATAGCTAAGGTGGTTGCCACACGGTTACTTCTTGCGGTGGCTATCAATGAATCCATATGGTTAAAAAAAATCGTCGGGAATTCATCGAACACCAGACTGCAGGGAAGTTGTTCTTTCTTGTTTACAATCCTGATAAGGCGGGAAATATACAAGGATAAAACGGCGCCATAAATTTGTTGTTTCTCAGGGTTGTTACCCATGCAAACAATTTTCGGATGTTTAGGGTTATTGATGTCGAGTGTAAAATCCTTGCCGGATAGTACCCAATAAATTTGCGGTGAAGCCAGACGGGATAAAACAATTTTTGCAGAAGCGACCTGCCCTTCGAGTTGTTCCATCGCATCATTTTGATAAGCTGTCATGAAGGGATTCAAAAAGACTTGTATTTCCGGTTCCGTATTCAGCACCGGAAACAATTTTTCATATTCAACCTGTATCATTTCAATAACATGAGGAAGGGTACAATAACTTCCATTATTATACTTCCGTAAATACCAGATAACAGCGGTAACAAAATTGATGGGTGATTCCACAAAAAAATCGCCCTGCTTTCTTATCCATTCCCTGTTCAATCCCAACAGAATTGTTCGAGCCGATTCTGTTGCGTCTGTGATATCATGCATTGCCAAAGGATCCAATGGATTGCAACGGTTGGAAGTAGAAAGATCGTCAAAATTGATGATGAAAAAAGAAGGAGCTACTTTATACTTATTCTTATGAAATTGTAACCAGTTAAAGGCAATCCTGGAAAGGTCATCATATTTAAAATCATAGATGAACATCGCAAATCCCTTTTCAATATGCTGTTTTATCACATGCTGTATAACAAACCATGACTTACCTGAACCGGGGCTTCCTGTTACCAGCAATCCACGGAAAGGATTGATGATATCGATCCAACTTTTCCGGGTCTTTCCTTTCAGGTTGTATTGTGCTGGAAGATTGACAGAATAAGGGTTCGTTAATTTTCTTTCTTCCTGCGGAAAAGTTTCATTTAACTGGTTGAAAACATCTTTGGATAATTTCAAACGGATCAACCGGCTCAATAAATTACCCCCTGCCAACAATAATAAAAAACCAATTGATGTGATGCTGATATAGACTACCGTTATTGTCTTTACCGGTGCATTCAGTTGCAATAACAACGGGGCGGTGAAATAAAAAAGCAATCCAATGCCGATATATAATGTGATTACCTTTGGCTGCAACTTGTCATTCTTTCTTCCTCTTGCGCCCATCAAAGAAATCACCAGCAATCCTACCGCAATTAATTTGGAAGTATAAAGATGATTGAATAAACCGGTGTGTTGAATATTGACTAGTATCCGGTCGGTGATCAGACTCGTGAGTTGCCATTGCTCAAAAGCTTTGTAGCAATAAAAATAAAAGTGAAGCAGCAAAATAAATATTCCTGCAAAGCGGGTCATGTCCAGTATTTTTCCTAACCCCATTTCATTCTCTCCTGTAGCTGTCATGATTGAAATATTTAAAATTTATAACCCAAGATTTTTTTTCTTTTTTTTTCTTTTCTTTTTACGCAATTGATAGGGAATCAACTCCTGCTGCTGTTTCGGAGCAAGCAGATTCATTAAATCAGAAGGGGTTTGTTGCGAACTGATTTGCCATCCCTGAAAGTTGCTTTTTTCGAGTTGAAAGGGGTTACTATTTTCGGCCTGGTAATGTATCTTGTCAACTGTCGTTGAAGCAAGGAGTTTATTCTGCAAATGAGCAGCGCTATAATCCTTTCCCAAATTGCTGCCGTTAAAAACAACTTTGTTTTTATTGTCCACGAATGTGATCCCATAAATCCGACCCTCACTGTTTTGCTGAAGAACCGTATAAATATTTTTTTGCCCGAGTAATTTTATCAACGCATTCATTCCAGCCGGCTTTCCGGCAACTATTTCATCTAGGGTGGTTTTCATATATTGCTTATATGGTTCCTTTTTTATTTTATTAGAAGAAAATAATTTTTCCAGCTTTTCCAGAGTAGGCTGACTGTTAATAGAACTGGCCTTTACCGGAACACCTACCTTATTGCCAGCAGAATCCAGAACACGGTAAACCAATCCACGGTTTTTGTAAATCCTGCCATCTTCTTTTCCCCGATCCGCCAGAACGTTGTACTGTTTCAATATTGCATTGAACTCGGGAAGTGAAGAATATTTGTACGTTCTCCATACAGCATTAACCACATTGGTAACCGCTCTTTTTGTCTCTGTCTTTCCGTAAAAGATTTTCTCAGCATTAACCGCATGAATTTTTTGTTTTAAAAGTTGCTTTTGATTTTCGGCACGAACGAGGTTAAATTCTTTCTCAATTTCCTTCCTCGCTTTTTCAGATTGATTGCGACCGATATTATGCGTATTGATCCGGCTTCCATCATCCCTGATAGTAGTAGTAACTATGTGGATATGCGGATGTCCCGCATCGTTATGTTTATATATCAAAAAAGGCTGTTCCCCAAAACCGATCTTTTCCATGTATACGGAAGCAATCGTTACCAGATTATCCGCGGGAAGTTTTTCGGAAGGGTCGAAGTTGAGTGAAACGTGCAGCGTTTTTGTTTGCGCTCTGTCATTGAGTTCATTTAATCTTTCGAAGCCCTCCATTTTCTGATAAAAATTCATCTCCTTTGCATCTTTTAAGAAATTACCGGCACATAAGCATTCTGCTCTTCCCAGGCTCACTTTATTTTCGTTATAATTCAGTGCAGCGGCTAATCTTTTCGGCATAGTTATTTTTGCAACCATTGTTCGTAGAGTTGATTGACCTTTAAATTAATTTCTTCTACCTTGCTGACAACAGACTGGTGCAGGCCGTGGTAACACTTTATCCAGTTGCGGAATTCCGGGATCTTATCCAGTATATGAAGTTTATGAACTGTTTGATTGAAATTGTTGCCGATAGAATTGAGTTCTTTCTTTAACTGAATCATTTCTTTTAAAAACTCATCGCCGGTTTGATTTCGGTATTTGACCATAACCGGTTTTTGCAAGACAACTTTTCGAACGTAATTGCTTACACTTCTTTCCGTCGTTTTTTTCTTCAAATTTTTAAGCTGCTCCATTTCCGCATGGTTCATCCGGATTTTAAAAAATAATTTTCGCACTTCGCTTTCCTTTTTCCTCATTCTCTTTATCACATTTTTAAAAACTTATTAAAATCTTTACCACCCCGAAGCGAGTTCCGAAGCGGAGGGCAAGATGCTCAAACGTGGCCACGTTTGTACATCTTGCCGTGTGCAGATTTTGGCACACTAAACTCTTCGAATATTCTTTTACGTTTAAAATTCCGGAAGTAACAAAGGAGGTATTCTTCTGATTTTTAAGATCTCCATTTTTCATTCCCGGAAAAAAATATCGCAATAGTAAAATTAACGCCTTGCAGGATTTTGAAACATACGTGAGCATAATCTTCCCATGTAATATTTGGTACCAAATAATTTTCCAACATTACTTATTTGCAGACATGGACAAGAAAGAAATCTATCCGTTTCGGATTAAACCGGAATCTTACGAAAAAATGAGAAAAATACTTCTCTTTCCTTAGGTAGCCGGAGCGGAAATTAACGAAAAGATTTGCAGGGTAACCATTACCAATTATTCATCTGAACAGAGACTAAAAAATGAATAGGTAAACCCATATAAAAGTGATCTTGTTTTCAATGTCAGATTGTTATAAAATAAGGACCGGGAAATTATCGTTTTGGTAAGTATGCTGGTGTGATTACCTGAACCAGTTATTGTTGAATTTTTATAAGAGTTATTTTATCTCTGAAAGTATCGTGAAGACGTAGACCCGGAACCACCGATTATCGAACTTACAAAATGCACGTCAGGCAGAATCTATTGCATGACACTTTTAAAATAAATGAAGACTTTAAATTTGAGTTTTTCCAGGATTACGTACAATGGTAGCTATTTCATATAAAGTATAAAATAAAAGAAATAAAAGGGATTTTAAAAAATCCCTTCATCTGCAAATGAGTAATAACTTTCATCTGTAATTATTAAATGATCCAACAAGGGTAAATCCAGAAACTTTCCGGCTTCCTTCATTTTTCTTGTGAGTTCTTCATCAGTTCTGCTTGGCTTCAAACTACTGCTTGGATGATTATGCGCAATTATTACGTAACTGGCGTTGCTTTTTAATGCAGTTACAAAAACCAGTTTTGGATCGGCAATCGTCCCGGAAACATTTCCCAAGGTCAGAGAACAAATTCCTAAAACTTTATGTGATCGGTTTAACAACATCACTTTAAATTCTTCTACGAATTCCAGTTTATTTTCATCCCAATTGTCTCTGAAGATCACATAAGCATCTCTTGAATGAGTTACTTTTGGGCGCTCTGAAGCTTTCACTTTTGATTTGTAGACAAGCTCCACTTCAGCAATTTGGTTTACCAATCCTTGTTTCATTGACTCTTCCATAATAGTAAATTTTAATAGTTTAAAAATTAATTATGGAACTAAAACCGGCTTTGGGCAATCAAGGCAATGAAGCAACGGAATAAATAGTATCTGATGCAGTAGAGGAAACAATTTTTTTATGCCGGAATTTCTTTGCCGCTACAGCAGCCCAATAGCCGAACTTTGTGCAGGAATTAATGAGTGAATATTTGGTAGCTTTAATTCGTGCTGAATAATTATCACCATCTTTTTTACTGAGCAAAGTTGAGAATCCAAGGTTCAATTTATTCAACTCCTTTTTCAAATTCTGCCTTAAGTATTGTTTTTATGTCCTGAAAAAATTGAAATTTTAAGTATCTGTCACTACTTTCAACTCAGCCTTTTACCTCCAAACCCCGTTAATTAATTTCAATAAAATTATCAAGCTGCCGTCCCATTTTACAACATCTGCCGCACTATCGGGCGGCAGATTTTTGCCATAAAAAAGGGCAGCGAATCACTGCCCTGGATTGAATTGATTTTGGGTTTTATCAGTTCACCATTCCTGCCAACTCTCCTTTAAAAAAGTCTGTACAAAGATTGAAGGCCTTTTGTGTTCTTATTTCCGCTGTGCCACCGTATAATAAAGATTTCAGTTTTGCTTCATCGCTTTTATAACTACGCACATTCTGAAAATAACCTGTGACGGAATTATAAGCACCGAACAAAGTGCCTTTGGTAGTTTCGGTTTGTTGGGTCGGGCTGCTCAGCGCGTATTCATAAACCGAATTACACATATTATTGAAGCAGGTGGACAATTGATCCCATTTACAGGCCTGTATATTTTCCAATACATCTTTATTTGGCACCATTGCCAACTGAATTAACCGTTGCAATTCGGGATCGGTGATTTTTACTTTTGTCCAGTTATTAAAAACTTCTTCGAGCTCTATTGAAAGCTGATTAGCAATTCCCATTACTTTATGGGCCTGCTCCAATTTTTCTTTGGCATTGGCCGTATGCCGTATCCTGATAGAATTGGTACGGTTTCGCATCGCAGCGTTGAGCGTGTTCGCACAGACAATTCTTATGGGTGTAAAGGCTGCGGTAATGCTTCCGAACCCATCGTGTGAAGTGGTTAAAAAAAGATATTTTTCAATCAAATCTTCCTGACCCACTTTAATGTAACCGGGCAGTTTTGCAGTTATAAAAATCCGTTCCCCTTTGCCCAATGCTCCGGCGGTTTCGTATTGGATACCGTCACCACCGACAATCGCATCAAAGAAAGTAAAGGCATCTTTATTCTGTACTACTTCATAATCTTTACCTACTACTCCTAAAACATCACCGGTGTCTTTTCGGATAGTGGCGCAATACTCCGGTATTGAAATCTGCGGATTTTCATATTTGTTCCGCTGTGTAAAGATTTTCTGTTTTTCGACTACATAATTTAACCCTGCAAATTGTAGGGCTTCTGCACTGGTGGGGTAGTCCTGCACTATTTTTCCCAAACCGTGCCATGCTTTTTCTTTTACAGAAAAGAAACTGTGTTGTCCATTTTGTTCATTGAAATTTATATTATGTGACATATTAATTAACCGGAATTTATTTCTATCCCGCAGGCGGTAATGCTGCGGTTTGTACCCCTTTTCCTAAACAGGGGTTTATGATTAAAAAAGAAAAATAGTTTCAGCGCGGGGAAGCGCTAAAACTTTAAAAATTCATTCTTCGACATGCTCAGAATGGCAGATCGTCATCCGGTTCTTTAATTGTTTCTGTATCCGGAATTGCTTCTTTGGTAACTGCGTTACCCTTTCCATGCAACTTGATATTGTTTACATGAAAGTTCAGCGATGCTTTTGGCTGACCTTCAGTATTGTTCCAGGCATTCACACTGATACGCCCGTAGAGTTCAACCAAAGTGCCTTTTGTCAGATGTTCTGCAATTGCCGGCCTCATCCAATACGAGCAATTAAAAAAGTTAGTAATTTTTACCGGCTGCCCTGTGCCCTTTGCTTTGTAAGAATCATTGATGGCAACAGAAAAATTTACTACTTTTCGTTCGCCCTTTAAGGTGTTCACCTTTGCATCTGCTGTTAATCTTCCGATGATTTCCATAATTGTAAATTTTAGTATGAATAAATAATGATTACTAAATGAATAAAGCCACGCTATCCGTCTGGAATTTTTATTTACCCGCTGCACTTCCCTTGAAAGGCGGGTCAGATAGGAGAGAAGCGAAATGTGTTTCATATTTTTTGATTTAATTGATAACCGAAAAAACTGTTTTGTAAAAGAAAAGGGAAAAAGAAAGCTCTCTCACTAGCGGCTGTGCAGGACAGCCAAAAAAAAACGGAATAAATAGAATCGGATAAGTAATGGAAGGCCTTTTTTTATGCCGGATTTTTATTGGCAGCTTTCGATTCCTTATCCACAGCCGCTAATTTTGCTTTCGCGTTTCCCCGCCATTCTTACAAAACAGAAATAAAAAGAAAAACCCCGGTTGATACCAGGGTCAATTTTGCAGACTAAATAAAGAAAACCGGACATTAATAACCAGATCATAGATTGCTTTCAGGATTGAGATCTCTTCGAACGTACACCAAACATGACGAACCGAATATCACTGTCTGCAGGAACCGTAGTAAAAAACGAAGGTGCACTCCGATCAAATTTTCTATTATATTCTTCAAACCAAATCTTCCTGGCCGATTTCGATTTTAGTTTGCAGCATTGCTCGAATTCTTCCCATTGTTCCTCGTCAAGAATAATTTCATCGTCGAAAACCACTTTGTACCTCCAGTCATAATTTTTCCAACGGATATAATTTTCTGCCACTTCTTTGCGCAATAATAATTGCGGATGATTTTCAAAACCACGGGGTTTTATTTCAACCAAAAAAGCTTCACCCGTTTGTTTATGTCGGATCAAAAAATCAGGGGTATAGCGACGGTGATAAGTGCGGATATACTTCGTGGGTAATTTTGTGCCCGGATGATAATATATCGAAATCCGGGACCGCAGGAATTCATATTCGTCACGGATCGAAACCGCAAATTTTAATTCAGTCAGTGAATCGAAGACACAACCCCAATTCGTAATTTTATACGACGTGCCATATTTGAAATCTGGTTCCTGTACTAACATATCTGAATTTTTTAGGTTAATTGAATCAACGATCCAGGTTCATTAAGCTGCTTGCTGTTATTTGGGTTACATACCTTAAATGCCCATGTTGGTCGGGGTAAGTCCGGTATGTAATAAAACCATCCACCATGATCCTGCTGCCTTTCACCAAATTTTGTTCTGCATACCCGGCGGTGTGGCCCCAGGCTACTACATCATGCCAAACCGTTTGATACTTCTTGTCTCCCTGTTGATTTTTTTTGATATAGTGTGTTGCCATACGAATAGCTACTCTTTTGGAACCGTTCTCCAGGATACTGGTGAAAAGATGTGTTCCAACAAAACCGATGAGTGTTACACGATTTGATTTCATTTGTATACATTTTGAGTGAAGAATTATTTTTCCCGACGAATGTACGGTGAGGTAAAGGCGATCCATGCGTTTTAATCGCTTTGGTGCGAACTAATCCGCTTCGAAACGTTTCAACACGGAGAAAAAAAATTAAAGTATATTTGGTAATGGTTATAAGAGTAAAAAAGCTGAAATGTTTATGGTGTAAGAAGACTTTTAACGGAAACGCAAATAAGCGATTTTGTTCACTGGAACATAAAAATGCTTACCACAATGCCCTGCGAAAAAAAGAAACCGAACAAATCGGTAAGGTGGTTACTATTTTAAAAAATAATCGCCGGATACTTGAAAAAGCCCTGAACAAAAAGGAGGTGGTATCGCTGAAGGAGCAAGCCTTACTGGATGAAGGATTTTTATTCCGGTATCATACTCACAACCGGATTAACCAGGGGGATGGGAAAGAATATGTGTTTTGTTTCGAATACGGGTACCTCCGGAAAGACAATGGCTGGTGTACCATTGTCAAAGGAAAAAAATGAACTTTGTTCCGGGATGAAAATTGAAGTGCTAATCATCTTTTCCTTGTGTAAATTTTTTTGGAACGGGGATTATAAATTATACAATCGAAGTATTATCCCTTTTTGCATCTGGTATTTGATTCCCATCCCGCTGTAGAAGTATCTTTAACTGTATTGGAAGAGTGGGAGGGGATTGAAATACCCAATTACTTTATCCGGTGCTGTTGTCACGACTTATTTTGCCGGAGACGGAAATCAAAAATAAGGCGGGAGTACAGTGCCGGTTTCTTTGCAATTAAAATTAATATTTCGTTTTTCCTGGAATAAAAAATGACCTTAGTTTCATCTCCAAAGGGTTCTGCCTTTGTCGGATTGGTTGCATTGCATAATACACAAGAGTCGATTCGAAAAAATGGATAGAAGAATTTGAAAAGTCGGGAGTAACCTTTAAAAAGCTCACAGACAATTAATTTGTTGATTTAGTGCTAACCTGAAGTTTAAACCACAACTTTGCAGGGATATAATATGCTAATAAATAGTTCCTGCAACCGGGCTTTTTGTGTTGAAAATTGGTTTAATATTGGATATGGAAACGAAATGGACCACCCTATCTGCCATCTATTCGATCGTTAAAGATTACCCGAACCCCACTACCACGCTGCTTCATATCAATGAACTTATTCTTAACCAAAGCCTGCCCTGGGACCAGGTGGTTGACCATCTAAAAGAACTGCAAAAAGAAGAGTTTGTTACCATGAAGCAACTTTCAGTAGCTGTTATATCCCTTACAGAGAAGGGAATGCAATACCTCTCAGGTTTACCCAAAGCCAATATCGCCTGAAGGGAAAATAGCTTATTTTCTTTTGGCCTCAAAAAGATTATCAATAAACTGCTGGTTATAAAGTTCCACCGGATCCCCGGTTATATTATGGTATATGGCGCTTATGAATATTGTTTTTACCGTACTTATCATAACGCTCATCAGCAAAAATAAAAGTATGCCAATGGCTATCCCGGCAATTGTATTAATGGCAGCCACGGCAAAAGCGACCAAGGCGATCACTGCTATTCCAGACAGTTGAATCAATCCAAAACTGAATCCTGCTCCAATACTTTCCCCCCATTTTTCTTTCATCAACATGGCTGATTTTTTAAATGCAGCAACCGGCCCAAGGTCTTCATAGGCGATAACCGGTACCACAAAAAAGGTGGCAATACTCCATACAATACCTACCAGGCCGGTGATGATCTTTCCCAGCGATCCAACATTTTCCTGGATGATTTTTAAGATGCCACCGATAAGGCCCGCAAAAATTGCCCAGCCAAGGATGCTTCCTATACGGCTCATGCTGAAATCAATTCCTTTTTGTACCGTCACTTCTTCGCCTTTGAAGTAAAGGGAAGTGCAATGAACCAGTGCCATATTAAAAAACACAATCACAAAGTAATTGGTGATGTAAAAGAAAAACAGGATGGCATAATTCATCAACTTTCCGGGTGCTGACAACTGGTCCAATTGCCATCCAGACAATCCAAGAAAGGCTACAAAGAAAGAAGCTAGGATAGCAATGATAGATATACCGGAAAGAACAGGGAAAATAAGTAACTGCCGGTTTTCTTTTAAAACTTTAAAGCTGGTAGTGACAATGGTCCAGCCATTGGAAAATTTGGTCATGAGGTTCATAGGTATATATTTAGCAATAAATAATTCCTAAATATAAAGTGGTTTTTGCAATATCCAAAGTGCCATAATATTCAATCCAAAAATACCCTGAACGGCATAAGTACCTGGCTGTCTAAAATTGCAGTAACTAAAATGATTGCTGATCAAAATAGTTGCTGATCAACAAGATACATAATTTGTTCACGGCATAATGCCGTTCACCTAAGATTAGCGAAAGCTTATAGTCACACAAGTCAGTCCTGCTGAGAGAGAAAATATTTAACAGGACCATGAAAATAATTACGAATTTTAATTTTTTTAGCATGATTCATGCATGCATGGTTAAAAAAAGTATGCGGTATCATGTATTGGCAACAGATTATGATGGAACGATTGCATTGCATGGAAAAGTTGACAATGAAACCATCGAAGCCTTAAAACGATGCAAAACATCCTCCAGGAAAGTCATTCTTGTTACCGGTCGCGAACTGGATGACTTAACAACTGTTTTCCCGGAATATGAACTCTTTGATCTTATTGTGGCAGAAAATGGCGCCCTGATATTTGATCCTGCAAGCAGAAAGGAAATATTGTTGGAAGAAAGGCCGCCTGAAAATTTCATTCATGAATTAAGGCAAAAACATGTAACCCCGATATCTGTTGGGAAGGTAATAGTTGCCACATGGGAACCGAATGAAGTCGCAATGTTACAAGGCATTCAGAATGCGCATATTGAATACCAGGTTATTTTTAATAAGGGTGCCGTAATGGTTTTGCCCCCCGGTATTAATAAAGCTTCCGGCTTAGTAGCCGCATTGGATCATTTGAAAATTTCGGTGCACAATGCCGTAGCAGTTGGAGATGCCGAAAATGACCAGGCAATGTTCAGGATTGCTGAATGCAGTGCCGCTGTTTCCAACGCACTCGATTCTATTAAAAAGGAGGCAACGATTGTTACCCAAAAAGATTATGGAGAAGGGGTGGGGTAGCTCATTGCCTCTTTAATAAAAGAGGATCTTGCCTTTGCCGATGAACGTATCACTAAAAGCAGGCTGGTGATTGGAAAAAAGGACGGGGAGGATTTTAGTCTTAGTGCTTACAGAAATGGAATCGTCCTTCTTGGAAGTTCAGGTGGTGGTAAATCAACATTAACTACGACTTTCATGGAAGCACTGGTAGCAACCAAACACCAGTTTTGCATTCTTGATCCTGAAGGTGATTATACGGATTTTCCCAATGCCGTTGTGATCGGAGATAGTGCCCATGTTCCTGTTGTAGATGAGGTTATAGCATTTCTTGACAATCCGGGACAGAATGCCATTGTTTGTTTGCTGGGTATACCGATAGAAAAAAGACCCTATTTCTTTAGTGAATTTATTTCAAGAGTTAGTGACCTGAAAAATAAAACGGGTCATCCGCATTGGTTAATCATTGATGAAAGTAATCATGTGTTGCCTGTAGAAATGGAAAAAAGTATTTTTAGTCTGCCTGACAACCTAAAAAACACACTATTTATTTCTACAGAGGCCAACAATATAAACCAGAGTGTGTTTAAATATATTGATACCGTAATTTCAATGGGGGATGAACCTGCGCAGGTCTTAACGGACTTCGCAAAAATAAAAGAGATAAGCAATGATTTTAGTTCAGTACATGCATTACCAAAAGGAAAGGTGTGGGTTTGGGAAATTAGCCAATCTGCTCCTTTTGTTATTGAAACCAAAAAACCGGAACATTTAATTAAACGCCATATAGGAAAATATGCAACCGGAGATATGGATTATAATGCCTTCCTATTTAAAGGACCGGAAAATAAACTCAACCTGAAAGCCAACAATGTATTGCTGTTTGTTCAAATGGCGGAAGTGGTGGACGATGAAACCTGGAATTTTCATCTGAAACGGCATGATTACTCCAAATGGTTCGCAGACTCACTTCACGATGAGGAATTGGCCCGGTTGTCAAAAGAAATTGAAAACGGTCAATCGGATGCAGCCACTTCCAAAGACAAGGTACTTGCTTATATAAAAGCAACCTATACCGATTAAAGAATAATGTAGTGTCTTTCCCTGAGTTTAAAAATCATTATCCGGAAAATGCGACCGGCGCAAATATTAATTCTTCTATGCACAAAGAACAAATAAGTTTCAGCCAATACACCAATGTTTTAAAGCTTTGTATACCGAACGTCTTTTGTATTCAAATGTGATCCGCGTTAATTATGATTTTTACCAGGAGTCGAAACATTACAAAGGCACAGGAATTTTAATTGATGCTTCATTAACCGACGCCATTATTTTCAACAACCATTTTTATAAAGTGGAAAAAGAAAACCGAATTGTGAATTTAACGCCGGTAAGATCTAACCAGCAAATGATTTACAAAGAAGTTTATTTCACCAATCTTTCTTTCGACAGTTTGCAAAATCTTCTCCGCGACAAGCCAATTATTTCTTTAAAAATGCAAACGTCATTACCGCTCAATTTCATCCAAAACAACAAACCGCAATCCAGTACCTCGGTTGAAATGGATTATGTTTTTAACCCGGTTTTTGCTTCGCAAAATATCGACAGCACTGATAAACAGACAGAAAAAGAACTCTTTGATGCCTTGCAGGATCTTTCTACCAAACAACAATTATACAATGCTAAATTGCAGGTGATAGAGCAAAAGAAAGAAGAGAATAAAGCCATCCAGGCCGCGTATAACAAAGCGCTGAAAGACCTGAATTCAAGCGATCTTTCCGAGAGAGAGATGGCGATGAAATCTATCCAGAAATTGAAATCCTCTTATGAAAATTCACTAAACAACGTTCCCGTTTTTCCTGAAAACTTTACCGCCTTAAACAACAAGATTGCGTTTTTAAAATCCAAAATTCACATTGTGAAAACCCAATCTATAAACGGTTATCTCAAATACATTCAAATCAATTAATCATGAAAAAAGTATTATTAGCAGTGATACTTATTTCCGGCTGCGGCAAGGCCGAAGAGAAGATTTCAGATGAAGTAACGATAAGTGTTTTGAACGAATGCGCCGCCACTATTACTTTCTACAACAACCACACCGGCGCCCAATATTCAAAAGACATATTCGACTGCGAATATGTTTCCGTTCTTAGAATAAAAGTAGCCCCCGGAACCTACAAAGTGAAAGCCGAAACTTCCCAGGGAAAAACCGTTACCAAAACATTTACAAAAAGCATTTACGCGGAGACGTTACATATCGAATTTTAGAATAAAAAATCTTTTAAATTGCGCAATAGAAAAATGGTTGTATCATTAAATTTTTCTTGCACAGCTGATGAGTTTCGTATAATATTGTGTTGTAGGCAATTTATTTTGACAGTTCCATTTTTTTAAAAAATAGGACTTATTATTTCCAATTTCTCATATTTTGACAGACAACTTATTTTCCAACTTTATTTAATCAAATAATTTTAAAAAGTGAACACCAAATTATTAATGACAACAAGTGCTGTTGTTTTAGGAGCGACAGGAATCCTTTTGACTTTTATGCCCCAGGATGTTACTAACTTTTTGCATTTGACAGACTCAACAGCCATTCTGTTCCAAATTTTAGGAGCACTTTATTTTGGATTTGCAATGTTAAACTGGACAGCAAAAGCAAACTTAATAGGGGGTATTTACAGCAGACCTGTTTGTATTGGAAACTTTACACATTTTTTTATTGGGGGACTTGCTTTGCTTAAATTAGTATTACACAATAATTTTGAAAATAGCATTTTAATTTGTGCTATTTTATATCTCATATTTGCAATACTTTTTGGCTATGTATTTTTCACTAACCCAAGTTCAATTAAAAAATAGTTTTCTTCCAGTCCGTGTCTGGTGCAAGCGACACGCATTTTAATTAACGTTATCCCTACACGAAATAAAAATATCTCTCAAAACCTTATTTACTGGTTTTCGCCTCTCAATTCAAAGCTCTAATTAAGAAAGTTTGGGCTATCTCCCTAATTCAAATTCTGTCATTCATCGGTGCCGAAACTTAAACTTAAAAGAGTTT
>JAGWRO010000043.1 GCA_028876495.1 Bacteroidota bacterium | reverse complement strand
CCCTTCGACAGGCTCAGGATGACAGCCCTTCGACAGGCTCAGGATGACAGCCCTTCGACAGGCTCAGGATGACAGCCCTTCGACAGGCTCAGGATGACAGCCCTTCGACAGGCTCAGGGTGACATTAACTACACCGGAAGTTTAAGCTTATGACTAAAATCTTCATTACCATACCGTGGTTTGTGCCGGCGTTCAGGGCTGGTGGACCGGTGCAATCTATTGCCAACCTGGTAAAGGAATACCGGGAAGGAGTGGAATACCTGGTATTTTGTGGAGACACCGACCTGAATGGTGCCGAACTGGAAAATATTAAAACCAATGAATGGACTGGCTACAATGAGTATACGAATGTTTGGTATGCCGGGCCGGAGAAAAGAAGTGAAACGCTCGTGAAACTGATAGAGCGTGAGAAACCCGATATTCTTTTTATCATCGGTATGTTTTCATGGCATTTTAATATCGTTCCGATCATGTTTTGTAAGGGGCCACGCAAGATCCTATCGAGCCGTGGAATGCTGCACCCGGGTGCGCTTTCGCAAAAAAAATGGAAGAAGCAAGGATACCTGCAGCTTTTTAAAATGCTGGGGTACCACGATAAAGTTGATTTTCACGCTACAGATTCGGAGGAGGCAGCTTATATACATTCTTATTTTGGGAAGCAGGTTAAGGTTTTTGTAGCGGGAAATTTCCCGACAAATGTTGGTTTACTGCCCTTCCCTTTTAAAGAACCGGGAAAGCTGAAACTGGTGAGCGTGGCAATTATCAGCCCGGTGAAAAATACTTTATTGATTCTGGAGGCTTTAGCAAAAGTAAAAGAATGGATTGAGTATGATATTTACGGGCCGGTAAATGATGAGGAATATTGGGATTTGTGTAAAGAACAGATCGAAAGGTTACCTGGGAATATCCAGGTGACTTATCATAAAGAAATTGAACCATCACGCGTGAAGGAAGTGCTGGAAGAAGCGCACGTTTTTATCCTGCCCAGTAAGAGCGAGAATTTCGGGCATGCGCTTTATGAAGCTTTATCTGCAGGACGCCCGGTAATTACCAGTTATCACACGCCTTGGAAAGAGCTTCTTGAATCAGTTGCCGGTTTCAATGTTTCGGTGAAGGATACTTCAGGGATTGATACTGCGATTCGTTTTTTTGCGCAGATGAACCAGGAGGAGATGCAAAAATGGAGCAGGGGCGCATTGGCTTATGCAGAGAAGAAATTGGATGTGGGGAAGACCAGGGAAGAGTATAGGCGGATGTTTGAGGGATAGGGGGAAAGTTGTAGATTGTGGCGGGCGGGCGGATGCTGGATGCTGGATACTGGATACTGGATACTGGATGCTGGATACTGGATGCTGGATGCTGGATGCTGGATGCTGGATGCTGGATACTGGATGCTGGATGCTGGATACTGGATGCTGGATACTGGATGCTGGGATATGGCAAAAGCCGAATACCCGGCACATTTTGTAACAATGGAATTTAATATCGATTACCAATCTACATAGAAATAAATTTTTAGGTTAATAAAGATTAACCGCAAAGCAAAAATAGTTCTTTGAAATGTCTAAATATGTTAGTAAATTGAACCTAAAATATTTAGTTATGTTTTCTACCCTTAGTACTTTTGAATTTCAGCGGCAGTTTACAGATGTGAACAGTTGCTTATCCTACCTGGCAGAAACCAAATGGAAAGAAGGATACCAATGTCGAAAATGTGGTTGTAAACAACACACCAAAGGCTATCATCCCTATGGCAGAAGATGCAAAAATTGCCGGTATGATGAATCAGCAACGGCGCACACGGTATTTCACAACCTTAAGTTCAATTTGCTAAAAGCCTTTTATGGCGTCTTCCGTTATTGCAAAAAGAAAGGCATCTCCTCTTATGAACTGGCCAAAGAAATAGGAGTGAGCCAGCCAACAGCGTGGTTGTTTCATTGTAAAATCCAACAACTTATGCAATCCAGCGGTAAACATCCTTTGACAGGAGAAGTTCATATTGACGAATACGTTACCGGAGGCCCGGAGCCTGGAAAACAGGGACGTTCATATGGTAAAAAGAAAAAAACGCTCATTTTAGTTGAAGTCAGACCAGGTCATAAAACCGGAAGAGTTTATTGCCAAAAAATAACCAACTATAAGAAAGAGACGCTTTATCCGATTATAGAGTCCAAAGTATCTAAAAATGCTAAAGTAGTTACCGATGAATTTCCAAGTTATGATAAGCTGAAGGAGAAATTTCCCAAGGCAATACAAAGAAAAAGTGATGCAGGAAAATCATTCCCGGTAGTACATCAGCAAATAATGAACATGAAAGGCTGGTTACGAGGCATTCACCATCAGTGAAGCTATAAGCATTTCCAAAAATACCTCGATGAGTATTGCTTTAGAACGAACCGAAGAAATACAGAGCAAGGCATTTTTAAGGCCATCATGCTAAGAGCTGCTAAAACGAAAACATATACATTCAAAGAACTCATTGCCTATGCGGCGTAAATTAATTATTCTATAAATTTTATTATCAAACTACTAAAAAATCCATTTGTTGCTTACCTGCTGAAATTTACAGCGATCTTTTGCGTTTTATATTTCGGCACATTGGTAATCATTGGGCTGGCTGCACCGGTGGGCTGGTACAGTTCCTTTGTGGAACATCACCTGGATTATGTGAGTTGGCTAAAGAATTCACTAACCTCGGGCAGTAAGTTTATCCTGTCACTTTTTTCTATTCCAACTTACAAAGAACCCGGGTTTGTTTTGAGGTACCCTGAAGGAAAGGCGGTTATCATTGCTATGGATTGTGTGGGGTACGGTGTTTACAGTTTTTGGATCGCTTTTGTAGCCGCCAATAAGGGAAGAGTGGTAAAAAAGATTGGGTGGATCGTTTTTGGCCTATTGGCACTTTGGCTCATCAATGTAGTTCGCATAACACTAGTATTAGTGGCTATTAATAAAGGCTGGCCTATGCCGCTGGGCATTGACCATCATACCTGGTTTAATATTTTTGCTTACCTGCTGATCTTCTTTATGATCTGGTTGTATGACAAGAGTTTTAGGGGGGAAAGTGAATAGTGAGTGGTGATTGATGAGAGGTATGCTGGATGGTTGAGCATGTTTAGAAGAGTTTAGAAGGGTTTAGAAGAGTTTAGGAGTCGGTAACCTGAAAAAATACTGATTAGATGGAAAAACTGAAAACAGATCTTGCTGCTTATAATAATTCATGGTACCGGCCGGGGCCTGCTTTTAAAAGGGCGTGTTGGTACCTGGTAAGTGCTGTCTTCTTTAAAACTTCTTTCTTTCCTGTTTCGTCATTTAAAGTCCTTTTATTGCGCCTCTTTGGTGCAAAGGTGGGAAAGGGCGTGATCATCAAGCCCTGCGTTATCATTAAATACCCATGGTTTTTACGCTTAGGGGATAATTCGTGGATTGGTGAAAATGCCTGGATTGATAACCTGGGAATGATTTTTATTGGTAATAATGTATGCCTTTCTCAGGGCAGTATGTTGCTATCAGGAAACCACGATTATACCCAACCCACTTTTGACCTGGCAGTGAAAGAAATTGTACTGGAAGACGGCGTATGGATAGGCGCAAAGTCCATCGTTTGCGGAGGAGTTGTTTGTAAAGACCACTCGGTGTTGGCTGCAGGTTCGGTAGCTAACAAAAACATGGAGCCCTATTCTATTTACCAGGGAAACCCTGCTATTAAGAAAAGGGAAAGGGAAATGAGCTAAAGGATTTATTTACTTATAAATAGAATTTTTACATGAGGTTTAACAACAAATCAATCCAAATTGGCGTTTTTTATCATTAATAAGGTTGATTTTTGTCAAACACGTATAAAAAAAATTAGGCTCCTGAAAAAAAAATATTATCTTTATTTCCTGTTACACATCACTCAATTAATCTAATCAACTCATTCATCTTTACCATTAACTATCTTAATGAAAGTTTCCATTATAACTGTAACTTTTAATTCTGAAAAATATCTTGCAGATTGTATCAACTCTGTTGCGAGGCAGAACTACAAGAATATTGAGCACATCATTATTGACGGTAAATCTACAGATGGAACTTTAAAGATCATCAGGCAACATTCGAAGCACATTTCTTACTGGATCTCTGAAACAGACAGGGGAATGTATGATGCCATCAATAAAGGGTTAAAAATGGCTACCGGTGATATTGTAGGTATTCTTAATAGTGACGATATGTTTGCTTCAGCAGATACTGTAAGAAGTATTGTTGATTGTTTTGAAAACACCGATACTGATTCAGTATATGGAGACCTGGTATATGTGGATGCCTCAGATACTCAAAAAATAATTCGCTACTGGAAAGGAATTTCTTACAAACGTTCCCGTTTCCGTTATGGTTGGATGCCGGCTCATCCAACTTTTTACATACGTCGTGAGTTGATTGAACAATATGGATTATACGAAAATCATTATTTTACTGCTGCTGATTATGAATTTATGGCGCGTTATCTTTTTCTGCATAAAGTAAGTTCGCAATATATAGATGCCATGCTGGTAAAAATGCGCAGTGGAGGAATCAGTAATGTCACTTTGAAAAGCAGGTTAAGGGCCAACCGTCGTGATTTTTTGGCTATGAAAAAAAATAAGATCCCTTTTTCTTTTGCTGTTTCGATATTGAAGCCACTTATCAAGATACCGCAATTTCACAGTCCTTACACCAAACAATACTACCTGGAAGATACCGATGACCAATACTTCAAGACACCTGTTAAGGTATTACCTGCTGAAGTATAAATTCATAGATTTGCATAATGAATTTTTTTAGCTTTAAAAAGAAAGCAACGCTCTACCCTGGCTTTTCCTGGCTTTCGCAGGACATCCATTCACATATCCTTCCGGGCATTGATGATGGCTCACCTGATATAGAGACCTCTCTTACGCTTTTACGCTCACTTTCTGAAGCAGGCATACAAAAGTTTATTTGTACGCCACATATTATTGGCGACATGTATCGTAACACGCCTGAAACAATCAATGACGCCCTGGAAAGATTGCAAAAAGCAGTCAGGCAAAATGGAATGACGGTGGAAATAAGTGCAGCAGCGGAATATATGCTTGACGATCACTTTATGGAACTGCTGCGTAGCAAACAGCCATTGATGAAGCTTACGAAAAATTATATCCTTACTGAACTTTCTTACTCCACCGCCCCTGAAAAGCTGGAGGAAATATCTTTTGAGATCAATACCAATAACTACCAGCCTTTGATGGCTCACCCTGAGCGTTACCCCTATTACCACCATAATTACAAGGCCTACAGCAGGCTTAAGGAACTTGGATTTTTACTCCAGGTAAACCTTCTCTCTCTTACCGGCTATTACGGGAAAACCGTAGCCAAAGCAGCCAAATACATACTCGAAAATGATCTTGCCGATTTTGTAGGAACAGACCTTCACCATTTTAATCACCTTAACGTACTCACGGATACCAAATCCATTGAATTGTTTGAGAAGTATTTGGGGGGAAAGGTGTATAATGAGTTTTAGGAAAAATCGCCACAAAGACACAAAGGCACAAAGTTTCAAAAAGAATTAAAGAAAAGGAAAAGAATTGATACAAAGATTCT
>JAGWRO010000042.1 GCA_028876495.1 Bacteroidota bacterium | reverse complement strand
TACGTAAGGTATCAAGAAGGAGAGGACAAAAAGGAAGAAAGCCAGACTCGAAATTTCGATTTGTTCTCGCCACCCCTGGACACGTAAAGAGGGCTACGCCCGATGCTTTCAACCCACCTTTTTAAAAGGTGGTTGTTGAGTATTTTTTCTGTGTATTAAAAGTTCTCACATTTTCCGCTTGCTTGTCAGTTTTTTGTTGTTTTTCTGTCTGCCCTGAAGGAGACACAGGTTGAGGGGTAAACCTTCTAACAGGTTCTCTTACAGGGATGTTTTTTTGTTGGTTGTTTTGAGGTGCTGGCCTTGATGGTTGCTGATTATTTTGTCGTATTTGGTGCGGAGAATTTACCGGCTTGCTGTTTATTTTCTCTTCATTTTGTTTATACGGATTGGATGTTACCGGCTTTTGTGGCTGATTATTTGAAAATGTTCTTACAGGTCTCCTGTTTTCAACTGGTTTTTCTGCAGGTTGATTATATGCAGGTGGATTCCTGTTAAAATCCTTTTGTGGCTCTTTTGGAGGCGCAGGATTGTTTGGGAAAGTCCTGACAGGAGGATTATTCCTGATTTGATTATCCTGCGGCTTATTATTTTCCGGATTTGTATTTCGATTAACAGGATTTGGTGTAACAGGATTATTTTGTGCAGGAGGATTTTCATTTGGTTTGGGGAAAATTCTTGCAGGTGTGGTATTATTATCATTGTTTCTTTCAGGCGTTACTCCAGGCCTGTTAACAGGAGGCTCGTTCTTTAAAATCTGCGGTGTTTGTTCTTTTGGAAATTCTCTTACCGGAGCAGAACGGGTAGCTCTTATTTCATCAAGAGTTTTAACCTTTTCAGGACGAGGATTGGTAGAAGCAGGTTGCTGGTTTACAGCCGGCCTAAAAAGCCTTACAGACGAACTGGATACCTGGGTGGCTTCTGGCCTGTTTACAGTTACCAGGTTGTATTTTCTGATCCTTGTTCCTGTAGTTTGTTCTACTTCCCTTACCGGAGGACCCGGATTATAATTGGCGCGCCTTGTTCCATTGTTCTGATTGTTAATAATGGTGGTATTATTAATAATGGTGGTGTTATTAATAATCATGTTATTCCTCGACTGGTTTACGTAATAGTTATTAATACGCGGACTGTTGATATAATGGCGTGGAACAAAAGTCCAGTCATTGTAAGGGATAGAGCCAATATTCATATCTATACTCATTCCCGGAGCTAAAGGAGCCCATCCATAATAATCTCCACCGCCTCTCCACGAAACCCATGCAGGCGCCCATTCATAGCCGGGTACCCACATCCATCCAAAGCGTATATCATTGATCCACCTGCCATAGTGAAATGGTGCCCAGCCCCAGTTATAATTAGAAACCCATGTCCATCCATAATCGGTGTAAACCCAATATCCATTGGTATAGTAAGGCCTGAAGTTTGCCTGGAATGGAACCCACACGTAACCATAGTTTCCATAGTTGATCCAATCACCATAAGGACTCAGGTCATTATAAAATTGCTGGTAGGTAATCGTTTGTTGCTGATCGTAATTTTGCGAGTATCCATTTGGATTACTTTGGTAATATCTTGTACTGCTGCAAGAAGAAATTGCTATCACAATCACAAGGCTTGATATGTAGTATAAATATTTCATGATCTTGGTTTTAAATTATAGACGAAAATTCGATAAAAAAGTTAACTCCTGGTCAGGTTATTATAATTCCTTTAACGAGAATTAACTTATTTATTTTAGCCTGTATTTTGAGTATACAAGTTAACATTATAAGCAGGATATTCAAAAATTTTACTCCTTGAATTTATTATTGAAAAATAGTTTTAAGGATATTGTTTATTGGCTTAATTTTATGGTACAAAGTGCTTTCAATTTAATTAACCAATAGCCTTACCTCTTAAAAT
This sequence comes from Bacteroidota bacterium, assembly GCA_028876495.1. GTDB lineage: Bacteria > Bacteroidota > Bacteroidia > Chitinophagales > Chitinophagaceae > Ginsengibacter. The sequence continues at coordinate 35,471 of JAGWRO010000042.1, read as the reverse complement.
TTTGTTGTTAATTAAATGGTACGCTACATTCTTCTCCTTTTTATCCTTTTAGTTTTTTAAATATTAAATGAAGTTTTCCAAACGATCATTTGTATTAACTCTATTTTATAAAATTCTAAAATTCAGGATCATGAAGAAAAGTCTGTTATTACTCGTCTTCTTTTTGTTGGCTTTCTTTTCGAAAGAACAGGTAACACAAATTAATGCCAACAAAAGTTTAACTTCCATTATTGCACTCAAAAACACCATTGCTCTTTTCGAATCAACCCTTGATTCTTCCATTTGGATTTCGGACGGAACTGCAGTAGGTACTATCCAAATTTCTGATACGATTAAGTATATCGGTTATGGTTTTTTGTTGAACGGTAAATTTATTTTTAAAGGCATTTCTCCTCATTGTGGTAAAGAAATATTTATTACCGATGGCACTACAAATGGTACAAAACTTATTAAAGATATTAATCCCGGTACTGCTAATAGTCAGCCGCTGGCGACTACGATGATTGCGCTTAATAACCACGTATATTTTGCTGCTGTTACCCCTGGGGAAGGATGTGAATTATGGAAAACGGATGGTACTGCTGGAAATACAACTTTAGTAAAAGATATTGTAACCGGTGCTACCAGCGGAATAGATACCACGGCTTTCGCAATAGCATCAAATGGAACGGTGGTTTTATTTGACGCAAAAACTACTGCAAATGGTAATGAACTTTGGGCTTCTGCAGGCACAGGGGTAACCACCAACTTACTGAAAGATATTAACATAGGTGCTACTTCTTCAAACCCTCGCGCTTTTTCTCCATTCAATAGTAATTTACTTTTTACAATTACTTCAGCAGATGCTTTAACGATGCAGATTTGGAGAACAGATGGAACAGCAGGCGGAACCGTGTTGATAAAAGACAATATAATGTCGCCTTACGGTTTTGTGAACAATTACGTTTTTAACTTGTTTCATGTTTTTAATAACCACGCTTATTTTTTGATAAATGATGGCGTTCATTCGGGAGATGCATTGTGGAGTACAGACGGAACGGACGCAACTACAACGCATACTTCTTTCGTAAAAGATTTAGGTGCTGTTTCCGGCACGGGTTCTTATCTTTTAGTGGATGCTATAAATTTAGCTGATAAATTTATTTTTCCGTATTCGGATGCCACGACTTTTTTTAGTTTATGGCAATCTGATGGCACAGCTGTAGGAACAAAAAGTTTTAAAGATTTTCCCGTAAATGCTGAAGGAAATGTTCCTTTCATTTTTTTAAATGGTGCTTCAAATCCATTGTATAACGGAAAGTTTTTCTTTTCAGCGAGTGATGCCAACGGTAATGAATTGTGGATGTCTGATGGGACAACCACCCAGTTATTGAAAGATATTTATGTGGGCGCAAATGATGGCATCTCTTCAAGTCCGAGTTGGTTGTTTACCACTTCAGGATTATTTTTTGCAGCAAATGACGGTACTCATGGGAATGAACTTTGGAAAACGGATGGAACCATTACTATGATGGTCCAGGATATTTTTCCAAACCAGCACAATGCAGATCCGACACTTTATTTTGTAAATAACAGCAAAATATTTTTTTTGGCAACAGATAACAATCCTGCTGATTCTTCTGTTACCGACCTTTTTGTAGTTGATGGAACTTTTACGCCATTACCGGTTAAACTTGTGGATTTCACCGTCTCTTCTAAAGAAAGTGATGCATTGTTGCAATGGACCACCGCACAAGAATTGAATACAAAAGATTTTACGGTGCAATCAAGTAATGATGCACAGCATTGGAACAACATAGGAAGCGTTTCTGCAAAAGGCAATTCGAATCAATTAAACCAATATTCTTTCCTTGATATCGGTGTAATGAATTCCAGGTATCAAACTCTATATTACAGGTTGGTTTCAAATGATTTTGATGGAAATTATTCTATAAGCAAGATTGTTATTTTAAAAATTGACAATTCAAATCAATTCAGCGTTCGATTATTATTAAATCCTGTTAAGAATAATTTGAAAATAAGTGTGACAGGAATCAATAAACAGGCTCTGCTTTCAATCCACGATTTAAATGGGAAAGAGATTTATAAAAATGAAATTCAAAATCCGGATGGAATAATTTCTATTCCAATTTACATCCAATCCGGAGTTTATATTCTGCAGGTAAAATCAAACAACCAAACTAAAACGTTGAAATTTGTAAAAGAATAAAACAAAAAACTGCCCTTGAAAAATACAAGGGCAGTTTATATGTTTTATAATAAGAGAAATTATTGCCGAATCGAAGTATAGTAAACAAACAAATATTCTTTATTCCTGGTTTAAAGGCAAAACAGTAAACCAACAAAAAATGTGTTTTCTGGTTTTAATAATTTTTAGCTAAAATTATTTTAAATATTCGCTTGGTTGCCAGGTAGATTTTGGATTGAAGTACTTCCATAACAAAGCTGATAATTTACGGGTAAGAACCCAGGCTTCATTATTAGTTTCCCAACTGGTGTCCTTGTTATTTTTTGTGCAGATACAGAAGATGTATGGATGTGCACCATTTACATATAAAACTTCATCCCTGGTAGCATCAACAGCGCCGCTTTTATCTGCCACAAACACATTTGGTGGAATTTGTGATATTGCATCTTCATCCCAAAACTGGCGGCTCATTAGCCGAAGCATTCTCTCACTTATTTGCTTGTCAATAATTTTATTCTCAACGATCATCTTCATTAATGTAGCCATTTCTCTGGGTGTTGTCTGCCCCCATCCATATAAATTATAATTTTCTTTTCTTCCTTCAGTCCGGCTGTTTACCCTGGTGTATTTCATGCCCAGGCTATCCATGTATTTATTTATTTGTGTGCCACCACCGGAAAGCCCTTGCATCCAAAGGCTGGCTCCATTATCGCTCATACTCATCATCAGCATCATTAATTCATTTAAAGCGATCTTTGAACTGTCTTTAAAAGAAGCGAGAATTTCCTGTCCCTCAGAATACCTGACAGAATCGGTAAAAAGCATATCCTGGTGATACAATAATTCACCATTATGAATTTTGTGCATTAAGCCGATCAGTATCGGAACCTTAACCATACTTGCTGTAGGAAAGATAGTATCAGCATTTACAGCAGCTATTTTATTTCGTGAAATATCATATACAAAAACGCCCGCATCTCCGTTAAAACCTTGCAACAAATCGCCGATCTCTTTTTGTAAATGCTTATCTGTTTTTTGTGCAAACGAGGTAATTGAAGCAAACAGAAAAATAAATACAAATAGCTTTTTCATTTTTTATTTTTTTGAAAATGAAAGTAGCATTATTTTCTATTTAAAGAAAATTGATTTTAATTCCATTACTAACTTTGATGAATAAACGCTATTTTGGGAAAAAGCAATAACCAAAGGCAACCCGGATCATGATCCGGGTTGCCTTTGGTTTTAGAGATATAGGAAGAAATATATTAACTGAACTTAGCTGAATAAACCGCCTTTCCTCAATTCTTTGGTTTTTTCACCTATTAAAAATCCATTCTGGTAAATCTGTATTTTATAATTCCCTTGTTTAAAATGACCTGCCGGGGCAAATGCAAATTGAACATTTTTGGTTTTTGCTGTTTCAAGATCTACAGGTAATTTTGCTGTAAATGTTTGGCTGCTGTTGTCGCGTGTAAGAAAAGTATTTGACGATGAATCGGAAGTGGTTACCGGTTTGCCATCAGGGCCTATTACCACTACATAAAGATCAGTAGTGCCTGGTGCAATAATTCTGTTATTTACATCAAAACTTACTAATAGTTTATCAACTCTTTTTGCAACTGTAGAAATTTTTTGTTTACCGTTGTTTCTTATTTTAACCGGAGTAATAGAAATATTGTCAGCGTTTAATGTAGAGGCTATATCCACTTTTTTCTCTAATACTTGTTTTACTACGATAGTAGAATCAAGGTTATGAGACAAAGTTTGATTTTGGTTTTTAAGCACAACTACATTTTGTTGCAGACTGTCATTCTGTTGGGTGAGTGTAGCTATTTGAGATTCCAGGTCAGAAATCTTTCCGTTTAATTGAGCAATTAAAGTTCGTGCTCTGGAAAGTTCAGAAGCTGTTACATTTTTCTTATGTAGAATGCTTCGTATTTCTGATTTCATTTTTGCAATTTCTTCATTGCTTGAAGTAAGTTTACCATTTAAATCTGTATTGGCAGTCTGCATTGAATCAAGTCGTGCCAGAGAGGCGTCAAAACTCGATTGAATGTTGCTTTTCTCTGTTGTTACTTTAGCAACTTCTGTTTGTTCTGCTTTTAGATTTTCATTAGACTTGCTGTGATCAAAAATAAAAAATCCACCAAGGATAATTATTGCTGCAATCAATAAACCAATGATTAAATTTTTTGATTCACGTGGTTTTTTACTGATAGTATCAGGTTGTTCTGTATACTCGTTCATGTTTAAGTTGTTTAGTATTTAAAAAATGGGGCGTAAAGAATTTTAAGAATAGATTTATAGAATATTTTTTACGATTATATATACCCTAAAGTCTAAAATCATGCCATTCTTTTTTTTTGAACTTGCCGCTAAATAAATTAAAAAAGAAATTGAGGTGTTTATTTCTGATTCTCAGTAATAAAAAGAAAAAAATAAATTTTGTTAAATCAATTGAGAATAATAAAAAAGTGGTAATTTTTTTAAGAAATCATTTAGAAGCGTTTTGTAAATTGTAAGTGTTTTGCAAATTTCTTTTTTTCTTCTACTTTTAATAAATCATAACTTACTAAAATGTCAACCAACTCTCATGTAAAGAAAAAAGTAACTGGTGCGCTATCCATTGTTTTTTTATTACCGGCCTTAATACTCTTTATAATGTGGACATCGATTGGTATCCGGTTCAGTGATATGAACGAAGTTGATAGACAAGATACATTTCTTGGTTATTTTTCAGGCTTTTTTAAAGACATTCATATAATAGATATTGTTTCCATTATATTTTGCCTGATTGCGATCATCCTGGCTTCAAGAAGTTTTCAAAAACGTTTGTTGTCACTTCGGTTTCTGATGTTGATGACAGTTTTGATTTCTATATTTATTATCTTATTTGATATTTCGCAGTTGGTTTAAACCTACTGGTATTGATATTGAATGGTACCGAGCAATTGTTTTTCTTTTGAATAACATTTCTGAATTTCAGGTAAATTTTTGTCATCGTACGCATACCTCCATATAAAATAACTCCTTCCTGTTACATCAACTGAAATCATTTGTTTTGGCTGATTGGTATTATTATACTCAAACATATAGTCGGGTAATAATTTTTTAGCAATTTGATTATAATGCACAACATCAGTCAGGCGATTGCTGTCATCATAATAATAGTAATACTTCTTGTCATCACTTTTACCTGACGGGTCTTCTTCTATTATATTTCCTTTATGATCAGCAACGAAAGTGATAGTAGATATAAGCATATTATTTTTTTTACGAAGCATTTTTACAGGTTTGCCATTTTGGTAAATATATTCGTGGGTTTCTGTGATGCCAATGGAATCGCCATCTGCCACAGTATTTGTGTAAATTGAAATAATATTTCCTTCCTTGTCATATTTATACTCTACTATATTTGTAGTGTGTGGCGTGGTAGTCGTTGTTTTAATAACTTCTCCATTATCGTTGTAATCAGTTACCAGTAGCGACTCTCCGGTGATATTGGACTTGGTCATTAACTGGGATTGCGAAAACTTTTTATTTATTCTTTTTTCACAAAAAAAGCCTTTGCTCGGCTGGTCATTTTCATTAAAGCTGGCTATTTTTATGTCCTTAATGTTTGAGTTTTTCAAAATAGAAAACTCTTTGTTTTCTTTATTAGTACCTATTATGTCTTTGTAGTAATATTGGGCCTTTACTATGGAAATATCAGTTATGAATATAAAAACAAGACTGACTATAATGTGAAGAATATTTTTGCTCATTTTTCTAATAAGAATAAGTAGTTATAGTAATTCAAATTTTTGAAGAGTGTAAAATAATTCATTAATCTTTATTGCAGTTTTTGTTTGCTATTTTTAACCGGAAATTATAAAAAATGAAAAATTTTATTATTTGAACCCATTTCCCAATATTATTTTTTTAAAATGAAGCAAAATATAAATATCGATCGTCTTGTGGCAATTATGGATGAATTGCGTGAAAAATGCCCATGGGATAAGAAACAAAACATTCACACTTTGAGGCAGCAAACTATTGAAGAAACATACGAACTTGCAGATGCTATTACCGATAAAGACTGGAATGCTATCAAAGAGGAATTGGGTGATCTGTTATTACATATTGTTTTTTATTCAAAAATAGGCTCTGAACAAAATAAGTTTACATTGCAGGAAGTAATTGCAGGAATTTGTGATAAGCTGATAAAAAGGCATCCGCATATTTATGGAAATGTGAAGGTGAATGATGAGGAAGACGTAAAGAAAAACTGGGAACAGATTAAACTTCAAGAGGGCAAAAAATCTGTTTTAAGTGGCGTTCCCAAATCTTTACCGGCAATGGTAAAGGCAATGAGGATACAGGAAAAAGCAAAGCAGGTGGGTTTTGAATGGGCTACCAAAGAACAGGTTTGGGAAAAGGTAGAAGAGGAAAAGCAGGAATTGCAGGAAGCAGTGGAATCCGGAGAAGAAGAAAGAATAGAGGAAGAGGCAGGCGATCTTTTCTTTTCTGTAATTAATTATGTCCGGTTTTTAAAATTGGATGCTGAAAATGCGCTGGAGCTAACGAACAAAAAATTCATAAAACGATTTAACCAGATGGAAAAAGCCGTACAGGAAAAAGGAATGAATCTGGCCGAAATGTCACTTGCCGAGATGGATGCAATTTGGAACGAAATTAAAAAACAAAATATCCGAAGTTGAATTTGATCAGGAACGATAGCTTTCTTAAAAGAAATTCTTTTTTGCTGATTGCAGCAGCATGGTTATTTACTTTTGCTTTTATAGTTGATAATTACTGGAGTGGGAGTTCACCTTCAAGAGCTGCTCAAAAAGCTATTCAAAGGAACATCAATAATAATCTGAAGAAAATTAATGCGTTTTATACAGATACTTCATTGATTAATAAACTCATCAGTGGAAAATATGATGAGAAGGAATTGCAAAAGCAGGTAGATAAAGACTATTTTATTTTTATTTATAAGATCGGGCCTGGTAATAAATTAATTCCTGTCTTTTGGAACACTCAGGTAATTGCCCCCAATTCATTTGTTCTTCATTCTGATAATGGTATCGGGTTTCGTAAACTATTGAATGGTTGGTATGTTACTAATAAAAAAACTTTCCAAAATTCTTCAGGAACTTTTTATAAAGTTGATTTTCTTATTCCTGTAAAGTGGAATTATTATATCCAAAATCAATATTTGCATAATACTTTTGTTGCTGAAAATAATATTGAGAAGGCTTACGATATAAGCCTGACGCCTACAAGATATGTAATTAAAGATTTACAGGGAGCTCCGCTTTTCTATCTACATAAGCTAACCAATCCTGCCGGCCATGATAATCTGCTTGCTATATTATTGAGAATCTTTGCTTCAATATTCGTTCTTTTTTTTATACACCGGCTATCCACTTATTATGTCCATAAAAAAGGATTTTGGATAGGACTTGCCGTTCTCGTTGTGTCACTTGTTTTATTAAGGATATTAAGTTATCTTCTTCCCATTCCTCTAAATTTTAAAAACCTTGAATTATTTGATCCTTCAATTTATGGAGCCAATTTTATTTTAAGATCTCTGGGCGATCTGCTTATCAATTCAATTCTTTTCATTTGGGTCGTTTTATTTATCAGGTACTATTTTAAATTTGATTTTTCAAAAATTAGATTCAAATCTGATTTTTACAGGTATTCAGCAATTGTTTTTATTTGCGCTTTAATGGTTTTATTCACTTTGCTTGGCAGTTTTACAGTACAAAGCCTTGTAGCAGATTCTCAGATATCTTTTGATGTAATTAATTTTTTTACTCTTAATATTTACAGCGTTATAGGGTTTATTGTTTTGAGCTGTGTGGCAACCGGATACTTTTTTCTCATCGCATTGTTGCTTCAGCCATTGAATATTTTTATTGGCCGGAAAAGATATCAATTGTATTTGATCCTTACAGTTGCAGGGCTTCTTATACTGACTTTTACTTTTCGATCTGCACATTTGAGTTTTAACCTGGCGGTACTTTTATGGCTCTTGCTTTTTGTTTTCCTGCTTAATTTCCGCGTTCTGTTACTTCACGCATATAATCTTGTTTCATCAAAGTTTATTTTTTGGGTTTTCTTTTTTTCACTATCTATTACAGCAATCATTGTATTGCAAAACCGTACAAAAGAACTGGAGGATAGAAAGCATTTTGCAGAAAACCTGGCTAATAAAGCTGATCCCTCTGGGCCGGTTATTGTGAGCATTATTCTGAAGGATTTTACAAACGATTATCTCTCTAATGTTTTTGATAGGTTTAAGGATCCGTTTGAAAACAGGTTTTTAAAAGATAGCCTTATTAATGAAAATTTTTCCGGATATCTTGATAAATATGATACCAAAATTTATACGTTTAATGCTGCTGAAATGCCTCTGTACAATGAGGATTCAACAACTTTCAATGCGCTGAATGCGATCATACAAACTCAGGGACAACCTACAGATATACCAGATCTGTTTTACTATGATATTTCTTATGACCGGTTTAACTATATTAGTAAAAAGGAAGTTACCAATTCTGACGGTTTGAAACAGGGATATCTTTTTATTATTTCAAAACCCAAGCGGTACAAAAGCGATGCTTTGTATCCCGAACTTTTTTCAAAAGGCAATAATAATTCAATTGAAAGTTCACCGGTGTATGCATTTGCCATTTATAATAATAATAAATTAAGTAGTAGTTATAATGATTATCCTTTTACAACAGATATTGATAATAATGATTTTACCTATAATGAATTCCGGATCGTAAAGAGAAATGGTTATGAAGAACTATGGTATAAAGCAAATGCAGATAAGGTAATTGTAATCGCACGACAGGACAGGTTTTTGGTAGAGTCGGTAACTTTATTTGCTTACCTTTTTTGTTCTTTTTTACTAATTGCGATCTTCTTTAATCTTGCCAATCATTTTCTTACTGAGAGAAAATTAAATTCAAATTTCAAATCTTTATTTCAATTAAATATCCGCAACCAGGTTCATGGAACCATCATTTTGATCAGTGTTTTTTCCTTTATTGTTATTGCAACAACTACCATTCTTTTTTTTATAGGACGATACCATAGCAACAATAGGGAAAAACTGAGTGGCACCATTCATGTAATGGAAAACGAGCTGCGAAATTCAATTGACACTATGCCACTTAATAATTATCAACTTTTGAATTTCGATAGTCTGTCAAACAATAAGCTTGCAGAAGTCATCAATAAAATATCCAATATTCATGCTACTGATTTGAATTTATATGACCTCAACGGAAACCTGAAAGTTTCATCAGTTCCTTTGCCCTACAACAAGGGAATCGTGAGCGAAAAGATGGACCCTGTTGCATTTTTTCATTTAAGCAAGTTAAAGGATGTTCAATATTTCCAGGAGCAAAAAATAGGTAGCCTTCAATATTTGAACAACTATGTTCCGGTGCGTAATGAAGCGGGAAAAGAATATGCTTATTTGAATATTCCTTATTTTGAATCGCAAAATAAATTGCAGGATGAGATCTCGAATTTTTTGGTAACAATCATAAATCTCAATGCTTTTATTTTTTTAATTGCAGGTATTATTGCTCTTTTCATTACTAACAGGATCACTCAATCGTTCTCTTTAATGAGTGATAAAATGAAGAAAATTAATCTTGAAACAGGTAATGAGGAAATCGTGTGGAACAGGAAAGATGAAATCGGCGATCTTGTTAAGGAATATAATAAGATGGTAAAGAAACTGGACGTAAGTGCAAAAATGTTGGCCCGGAGTGAAAGAGAAGGAGCGTGGCGAGAAATGGCAAGGCAGGTTGCGCATGAAATAAAGAACCCACTTACTCCAATGAAACTGAATCTTCAGTATTTGCAAATGGCTATTGAAAAAAATTCGCCCGATGTAAAAAACATTTCATTGTATGTTGCCCAAATATTGCTGGAACAGATAGAACACCTTTCACAAATTGCAGGAGACTTTGCTCAGTTTGCAAAAATAGGCAATACAAAAAAGCAAATTTTTGATGTAAATCAGATGCTCGAAAATTCAATAACACTTTATTCTACTAATGATGAGGTGAGAGTTGATGCTAAACTTTATCCTGATAAAATAATGATTGAAGCCGATAAGACGCAGGTCAATCGTTTATTTACTAATCTTCTTCAAAACGCTGTACAGTCCGTTCCTGATTATAGGAAGGTAATGTTAGAAATTAAAAGTGAATTGTATGATCATAAAGTTGTGATCTCTATTAAGGATAATGGAAATGGAATCCGCGCCGAAATGGTAAATAAGATATTTGCTCCCAATTTCACTACTAAAACTTCAGGTACCGGCCTTGGGCTTGCGATGTGTAAGGGGATAGTAGAAACATTAAATGGCAGGATCTGGTTTGAAACAAAAGAAGGGCATTGGACTTGCTTTTTTGTGGAGTTACCTTTGATGCCTGAGACTTTTGCAGGAGAAAAATAAACCATCCCGTTATAACAGTAATCCTTAAACGCAAATAACTCTGCTACTGTAAACAAACAAATATTGGGGGTTTTTATTTTCCATAGTTTGAGTATAATGCGGTTTTTAAATCAGCATGCATAAGGTGAATAATTTGTAGAACTCTTTACTGGTATGAATTTTAGTGAAACGATAACCAATAAAAAAGTCCCGAGATTTTCGGGACTTGAAGTATCTGTAAGAAAAATATAATTACTTTTTCTTAGGAGCAGCTTTTTTAGGAGCAGCTTTTTTAGGAGCAGCTTTTTTAGGAGCGGCTTTCTTAGGAGCAGCTTTTTTAGGAGCGGCTTTTTTGGGAGCAGCTTTTTTAGGAGCGGCTTTTTTTGCAGCAGCCTTTTTAGGAGCGGCTTTTTTTGCAGTTGCCATGTTTTTAGAATTTAATTGTTAGTAAATAAAAACTAAAATTAAAAACATTTTGTCAACTACCAAAACTTATTTGAATTTTTTTTATGCAGTAGCTTCTGAAGGATTTACAGAAACGATGGTTTTATCACCTTTTGTCTTTCTAAATTCAACCACTCCATCACTGGTTGCGAAGATGGTAAAGTCTTTTCCGAGACCAACATTTTTGCCTGGATGATAAACTGTTCCTCGTTGGCGAAGAATAATATTTCCTGAAGCAGCAGCCTGGCCGCCGAAAATTTTTACGCCTAATCTTTTGCTTTGTGAATCACGTCCGTTTTTTACCGAACCTTCACCTTTTTTATGTGCCATTATTCTTAAATTAAAAAATGATCGTATTTAGAAATGAAGTTATTTTCATTTCAATTTTATAAAATTGCTTACGCAATTCCGGTTACTTTTATATGAGTATATTGAGTACGGTGACCGTGCTTTTTTCTAAAACCTTTTCTTCTTTTCATTTTAAAAGCGATCACTTTATCTCCTTTTACTAACTCGTTCAATATTTCTGCTTCAACTTTTACATTTGCATCACTACCAACAGAAATTTTTCCATCGTTGTCGTGCAACAGTACTTCTGAAAATTCTACTTTATCACCTTGTTTTCCTGCAAGATGAGGAACATATAAACTTTGGCCTGGTGTAACTTTAAACTGCTGACCGGCGATTTTTACTATAGCAAACATACTTTTCCAATTTTTTGGAGTGCAAATGTAAGATAATTTCATGCAAATTGTAATACTAAATTGTATTAAATAATCTAATTTTTTACTTTTCACATAAAATATTGTTATCCAATATATAAAGAATTGCGCTTTTGTATATCTAAATTCGCTTTTTTACTTTCGCGAGATTAAATCATGTCATGAAGATTCTTAAGAAAATTTTTCGTTTTTTTTTCAGTATTTACGGTTTTGCTGTGTTTTTATTCTGGATGTTAGTTCTGATGCCGTTGTTTATATGGGCTTTTTTACAAGAACCTGTAAAAGCAGGAAATCTTATTTATAAATTTTCAAGGTTTTGGGCAAACGCTTTCTTCTTTATGATTGGTATTAAATATTTGCAGATTGATGAAGAACCTCATGACAGGAAGCAGGAATATATTTTTGTAAGCAACCATATTTCCTATCTGGATATACCGATGATGATGAAGGTAGTGAAAGGGCAAAATATGAGAATTTTGGGGAAGGCTGAAATGAACAGAATTCCGGTTTTTGGTTCCATTTATAAAAGAGGAGCCGTTTCGGTTGATAGGTCAAATCCTGAGGCACGCTCAAAAAGCTTGCAAGAACTGGTTGCCTTTGTTCAAAAAAAGATATCGGTGTTTATCTGTCCGGAAGGAACTTTTAACACAACGCATCATCCGTTAAAGAAATTTTATGACGGAGCTTTTCGTATTGCGATAGAAACGCAAAAACCAATTCTTCCTATTTTATTTTTAGACACTTATGACCGGCTTAATTATAAAAGTATATTTTCATTAAATCCCGGAAAATGCCGAAGCGTTTATCTTTCTGCCACAAATACTGAGGGATTAACACTTGAAGACCTGCCTTTCTTAAAAGAAGAAATATTTAAACAAATGGAAGAAGCGCTTATCCGTTATCAAGCAAGCTGGATTAAAGAAAGGTAACTCTCTTCTTGCTTTATTCCTTGTCAGGCACTCTCAATATATTTGCAGTAATGATTAATGAAAATCCTGCAGATCAAAATTTGTTTTATGAAAAAGATGAAACGACATCCACTTGGTTGGAGGTAATACTGCCGTTAGCTATTCCTAAAACTTATACTTACTCTGTTCCGAAAAATTTGCTCAGGAAGATTAAAATCGGATGCCGTGCGGAAGTGGTGTTTGGAAAAAACAAGAAATATTCAGGCATCATAAAATCAATAACTCATGAAAAGCCTTCTTATTCAACCAAAGACATTTTGAATGTAATAGATGATGAGCCTGTAATTTATCCGCAGCAATTAATGCTTTGGAAATGGATCAGTGACTATTATATGTGTAGCGAAGGAGAAGTGATGGCGGCGGCTTTGCCAACTCATTTAAAGTTAAGCAGCGAAACCATTTTAATATATAATGAAGAATATGGCGAGGATTTTTCTGACCTGGATAATGAAGAATACCTGGTGGCCGAGGCATTGCTGATAAAAAAAGAGCTGAAGATTTCGGAAGTGCAACAGGTTAGCAGCATGGTGCATGTTTATCCCTTGATAAAAAAAATGATTGATAAACGAGTTTGTTTTGTTTGGGAATCGCTTTCTGATAAATTCAAAGAGAAAAAAGAAAATTTTATTTTACTGAATCCTCAGTTTTCATCAGATGAACAATTAAATAAGTTGATGGATGAATTTGGGAGAGCACCAAAGCAACTGGAATTGTTGTTGAGTTTTCTGCATTTTTCAAAAACGGAAGGAGAGGTTTCACAGGTTAAGCTTTTAAAAAAATCAGGTGCAAGCGCAGCCCAGCTAAAAAGTCTTGTAGATAAAAATATTCTTTTTGTTGAACGTCGAAATACTGACCGGCTTCCTTCTCTTCCGAGGAAAATGGATGTGGATTTTAAATTAAACGATTCACAGCAAAAAGCGCTTCATGAAATAAATACAGCTTTTGAGAAAAAGGAAGTGTGCCTTCTCCATGGAATTACCAGTAGCGGAAAAACTCAGTTGTATATTAAACAAATAGAAAAAATGGAAGCGGAAGGGAAACAGGTTTTATATCTTTTGCCTGAGATCACTTTGACAGCGCAAATTATTAGAAGATTGCAATTTTATTTCGGTGGAAATATTGCAATTTATCATTCTAAATTTAATAACAACGAGCGAATAGAAATCTGGAATAAAATAAAAACCGGGGAATTAAAAATTATTCTTGGCGCCCGAAGTGCGTTGTTTCTTCCATTCAAAAATCTTGGATTGATTGTTATTGATGAAGAACATGATCCTTCTTTTAAACAACAAGACCCGGCGCCGCGCTATAACGCACGGGATGCAGCGGTATATTATGCATCTCTTTTTAATGCTAAAGTTTTAATGGGAAGTGCAACGCCATCTTTGGAAAGTTATTATAACGCTCAAAAAAATAAATATGGTTTGGTAACACTTACTGAAAGATTTGGTGGAACCCAATTGCCTGAAATAAAAATTATTGATACAAAAACTGTGGCCGCTTCCAAAAAAGGCAAGGTGATGATTTCGCCGCAACTGAAAGCAGAGATTGAAGCAGCTTTGCAACATGATAAGCAGGTAATTCTTTTTCAAAACAGGCGCGGATATGCTCCATTATTAATATGCGGCACTTGCGGATTTATTCCACATTGCGAAAATTGTTCAGTTACATTAACGCTCCATAAATATTCTAATAAATTGCATTGCCATTATTGCGGAAATACCTATCCAAAGCCGGTTGCGTGTCCTGCCTGTGGAAGTGTGAACTGGATGGAGAAAAATTTTGGAACAGAAAAAATTGAGGAAGAGCTTACAGAAGATTTCCCCAATAACAGAATTGCGCGGATGGATGTAGATGCTGTAAAAGGAAAAAATGCACATGATACTTTGATCAAATTGTTTGAACAACACCGGATTGACATTTTAGCAGGAACGCAAATGGTGGTGAAAGGGCTTGATTTTGAAAAAGTAAGCCTTGTAGGTATTTTGGATGCTGACGGATTGTTGTCATTTGCTGATTTTCGTGTAAATGAAAGAGCGTTTCAATTGATGGAGCAGGTAAGTGGCAGAGCCGGGCGCAAGCTGGAAAGAGGATTGGTACTTATACAGGCATCTAAGCTTGATCATCCTGTGTTGCTGTTTGTTCAGCAGCATGATTACGAAAAATTTTATGAATACGAATTGGCCATGCGGAACCAATTCTTTTATCCTCCTTTCAGCCGTTTGATTCGCATTGTGATAAAACATTCGGTTAAAGAATTGGTTTTTGAAGCTGCTGATGTGCTTGCGAATAGTTTAAAAAAGGATTTTGAAAATTTAGTTGGCCCCGCAGCGCCTGTTGTCAATCGTGTACGCAATAAGTATTTAATGGAAATTATGATCAAGCTTCAAAAAGATGCTGTCCAATTGCAAAGTCAAAAGAAAGTAATCCGTAATCATATTGATCTTTTAAAGTCTGAAAAAAAATTTAAAAGTATTCTTGTGATTGCTGATGTAGATCCGTTATGATTTAAACAAAATAGGAATACCTAAAAATTGTTTATTTACTGTTTCGTTTAATAAACTTCCGCAAAGCTTTCTTCATTTTCATTGTCTGAAATAAACTCCCTTGCCATGTCCATCATCTCCGGATATTGGTAATAATGTATCCCTGTTTTTTCTGTTTGCTTTCATAAACCATTGCCCTTGCTACGTTATCAGCGCCTATTGCTCTGTATTTTTGTAAAGGTCCTAACAATAAAAATGAAAGTAAATCCATTAAAGTTTGTACAAGCTTCTCTGCCGGGCGGTTTTCTTTTCTGGTCCCGTTTAAAATGGAAGGTTGAAAAATACTGAGGCTTTCAAAAGGAAATGGTTTTAATGAATTTTCTGTTTTGCCTTTCAGGCTCAAATAAAAATTAGAAGAGTTTTCGTTTGCCCCGACCGCCGATACGATAAGAAACTTTTTAAAATGATGCGAAATGCCAATTTCTGCCGCATTTACCGGGATATCATGATCAATTTTTTCATACAATTCTTTGTCTCCTTTCACTTTTTTTTGAGTGGTGCCAATACAGCAAAATATAACATCACCTTCTTCCATTTTTTTGGAAAAATCTTCTTTATTATTAAAATCCACCAAGTGCTGCTGCAATTTTGGATGAATGATTGATAGCGTTTTTCTTACTAATACACGAACATTCTTGTAATCTTTATCTTTCAATAATTCCTGTACTACCAAATTGCCTGTTAATCCGGTAGCTCCAAGAACAACTGCCGTTAGTTCATTCATATTTTGGTATTTTGCCCTTAATTTTATTTCTATGCAAGTTCACGAAAATTATTCACTCCAAAAATATAATACATTCGGAATAAATGTCTTTGCAAAATACTTTTCCATCTTCTCTTCGGCAGATGAATTGAAAGAATTGATAAATGAAAAAGCTTCTGCAACAAAAAAAATTCTCGGGGGAGGCAGTAATATTTTGTTTACAAAAGATTTTAATGGGTTTATTTTGAAAAATGAGATTCCCGGAATTGATCTTATTAACGAGAATGAGGAATTCGTTTTTATTCGTGCAGGCGCAGGTGTTACATGGCATTCCTTTGTTACTTTTTGTGTCAATAACAATTTTGGAGGTGTTGAAAATCTTTCACTGATCCCGGGGAAGGTTGGCGCTTCGCCTATGCAAAATATCGGCGCTTATGGGGTTGAAATTAAAGATGTTTTTTATGAGTTGGAAGCTTTTCATTTAAAGGATAAATCAATTGAAAAATTTACGGCACAAGATTGCCACTTTGGTTATCGGGATAGTGTTTTTAAAAATAAGTATAAAGATCAGTTTGCCATTTTAAGTGTTACTTACCGGCTCAAAAAAAATCCGGACTTCAATATCTCTTATGGAGCAATCGGGGAAGAATTACAAAAGATGAAAGTTGAAAAACTAAGTATCAAGGCCATTTCTGATGCAGTAGTAAGTATTCGTACCTCCAAATTGCCTGATCCCACATTGATTGGTAATGCAGGTAGTTTTTTCAAAAATCCTGTGGTTGGAAAGGAGAAATTGGATTTGCTTAAAGAGGTCTTAAAAGATGGCAAATTTCCCTTTTATAAAAATGAAGAAGAGAGTTATAAAATTCCGGCAGGCTGGCTAATAGAACAATGCGGATGGAAAGGATATCGCAAGGGTGATGCAGGCTGTTATAACAAACAGGCCTTGGTTTTGGTAAATTATGGAAATGCAACAGGAAAAGAAATTTATAACTTAAGTGAAGAAATAAAAATTTCTGTTAGAGAAAAGTTTGATATCGAGTTGGAAAGGGAAGTAAATATTTTATGATTACTTATTTTTTCCAGGTTAAGAGAAGAGATTAAAAGTGCTGGAATAGTTGAATATACATTAAAATTTTGCTACCAATAAATTTCAGAAAATCTTTTAAAAAATCATGCTTAATTCCTGAGTTATTTACTTATTTAAAAGTGAGTTTATAAAGACGTAATTTAAAAATTAAGTGTATTTTTGACAATAATAACGTAATTGCAAATCCTGTTTCAAAAACTCTAGTCATAAAAGAATAGATTGAGGTCGTCCGGATAGATATTCTAAAATAAATTTTTAAAAAAACAGCTTCACTATGCGTATTAACAGTTTTCTTCTTCCAATCATGATCTGCGCAATTTCATCAGGCGCTTTTTCACAATCAACTGCTACTTTAAGGGTGCAGGCTGATTCTGTTCAACAAACCATCTCAAAAGATATTTATGGAATGTTCTCAGAACATCTTGGGAGAGATATTTACGATGGATTTTGGGTAGGAAAAAATTCAGCGATCCCGAACAAAGACGGCATCAGGCTGGATATAGTAAAGGCTTTAAAAGCTATTAACGTTCCGCTGATGCGCTGGCCGGGCGGTTGCTTTGCCGATCAGTATCACTGGATGGATGGCATTGGCCCGAAAGACAAAAGGCCGCAAACCGTTAACAGCTCGTGGGGAGGCGTTACGGAAGATAATTATTTCGGCACACATGAATTTATGGAACTCTGTGATCTCATCGGTTGCCAGGCCTATATTGCCGGCAACGTTGGAAGCGGCACGGTAAAAGAAATGTCGCAATGGGTGGAATACCTGAATTCTCCGCTTAAAAGTTCCATCACCGATTTGAGAAAACAAAACGGCCGTGATAAACCGTGGCATGTTCCTTTCTGGGGTGTTGGAAATGAAAGCTGGGGTTGTGGTGGCAATATGACGCCCGAGGAATATGTTGATTTCTACAGGCGTTACGCCACGTTTTGTCATGATTATCCTGGCGCGCATTTGAATAAAATTGCCAGCGGCCCTAATGGAAATGATACGCATTGGATGGATGTACTGATGAAAAATATTCCTCATAATTTGATGTGGGGCGTGTCTGTTCACTATTATACCATTCCGACCGGCAATTGGGGGCACAAGGGATCTGCCACACAATTCGGGGAAGACCAATACTTTGGCACTCTGAAGAGAGCACTTGAGATGAATAAAGTTATTGAAGACGAAGCGGCGGTTATGGATAAATATGATCCGGCTAAAAAGATCGCTATGGCCGTTGATGAATGGGGCGTTTGGACCGATGTGGAACCGGGAACCAATCCCGCTTTTCTTTATCAGCAAAACAGTTTGCGTGATGCGCTGGCGGCCGCGTCAACTTTAAATATTTTTAATAATCATAGTGACAGGGTAAGGATGGGAAATCTTGCACAAACGGTAAATGTGTTACAGTCATTGGTGCTTACAAAAGGAGCGAAAATGGTTCTTACGCCAACCTATTATGTATTTGGTATGTATAAAGTTCACCAGGATGCAAAGTTGTTGCCGATTAAACTTTCATCACCCGATTATATTTTAGGAAATGATCATCTTCCTGCTGTAAATGCCTCGGCCTCGATAGATTCTACCGGTGCTATTCATATTTCGCTGGTGAATATTGATCCTTCGAAAACGATAACCATTCACACTTCTTTTGAGGGAAAAAACTGGAGTAAAGTAACCGGCACGATTCTTACTTCTGAGAAATTTAATGATTACAATTCTTTTGAAAATCCCAATAAAATAAAAGTGGCAAAGTTTTCAAATGCTAAAAAGGAAAAAGATGAACTGGTAGTAAATCTTCCTCCGAAATCGTTAGTGGTGCTGGAATTAAAATAATAAGGAAATGATTTGAGGTTTATTATATTTTACCCGGCTCCGGCCCAAACTTCAAAAAGGAGTTGAACAGGTGTTTGTATTTTTTCTTATCAAGCTTGTAATAAAAAGCCCCTTTTTTTGAGCCTGCCTTATCTTTTTGTTTTTGTTTGATCAATAACCCGGTTGATAAAACCTTTCTGCTGAAATTTCTTTTGTCCATGTGCGATTCATAAACACCTTCATACAAATTTTGTAATTGCGGCAGTGTGAATTTTGCGGGTAATAATTCAAAAAGTACCGGTTGAAAGGCTGACTTATATCGTAGTTTTTCTTTAGCCATTTGGATCATTTCCTTGTGGTCAAATATCAGTGAAGGCACTTTTTTTAAAGAAAACCATTCCGGGTGAAAATGGTCACTTAACTGCTTTTCATATTTTGAAATATCTATCAAAGCGAAATAGGCGATAGATGCAGTGCGTTCCAAAGGATCTCTGTTCGGGTCACCAAAAGCATATAATTGTTCGAGGTAAACATTTTCCAGGCCCGTCAGTTGCTTTAAAACTCTTTGTGCCGAAACCTCAAAGCTTTCCCCGGGCTGAACAAATCCTCCCATTAAACTCCATCTTCCTTTCTCGGGTTCAAAACCTCTTTTGATTAATAAAAGTTTTATTTCCTGGCCATCAAATCCAAAAATAATACAATCGACTGCTACAAGCATTCTGTTCTGCCGGTTATAACGTTTTAGTTCCATTATTGATTTTTTGTGGAGGATAAAAGATGTAAAAATACTTCTAAATGAAATATGCGATGTACGCTTTTAAAAAAAACAACAAAAAAAGAATGAACTTTTATTAATAATTGTACATTTGACAATTAACGGTTGTTTTCAGCAGGCATTAACCTTCTTTCTTTAGCGTGATTTTTTAAAAGATACTTTGATCGTTACATAAATTTTTAAATAAAAAGATGTCGCAAAAATTTGTCATTGGTGTTGATTTTGGAACTGATTCCGTGCGATCTGTGATTGTAAATGCTTATAACGGAGATGAAGTTGCATCCTCTGTATTTCAATATCCACGCTGGAAGGAGGGCTTATATTGTAATCCTTCAAAAAACCAGTTTCGCCAACATCCTTTGGATTACGTCGAAGGACTTGAAGCGACAATAAAGGATTGCGTGAACAAAGCGGGGAAAGAGATATCATCAAATATTGTTGCAATTTCGGTGGATACTACTGGTTCTACGCCGGTTGCGGTTGACGAAACAGGAACACCATTGGCTTTGCTTCCGGATTTTGAAAGTAATCCGAATGCGATGTTTGTTCTTTGGAAAGATCATACTGCCACTGCAGAAGCAGGAGAGATAAATGAGCAGGCAAAGAAATTTGACATAAATTATTTGCAGTATGTCGGTGGAATTTATTCATCAGAATGGTTTTGGGCAAAATTGCTTCATGTACTGAGGGTAGATGAAAGTGTAAGAAATGCCTGTTATTCCTGGGTGGAACATTGCGATTGGATTCCGTTTTTGTTGACAGGAGGAACTGACATATTTCAAATGAAGCGCGGCGTTTGTTCTGCAGGTCATAAAGCCTTATGGGCAGAAGATTATGGCGGTTTACCACCGAATGATTTCTTCTCTTCTATTGATCCATTACTAAATAATTTTACTTCAAGGCTTTTTACCAAAACCTATACTGCTGATAAACCGGCAGGCAATTTATCAGCAGAATGGGCTGAAAAATTGGGCTTGTCAACCAATGTGGTGACAGGCATAGGTGCTTTTGATGCACACATGGGTGCTGTAGGCGGGCAGATAGAGCCGTATCATTTAAGCAAGGTGATGGGAACTTCCACATGCGATATGTTGGTGGCGCCGGCAGGAGAAGTAAAAGATATTTTGGTAAATGGTATTTGCGGACAAGTGCCGGGTTCTGTAATCCCGGGTATGATGGGCATGGAAGCGGGGCAGTCGGCGTTTGGTGATACGTATGCGTGGTTTAAAAATCTTTTGTCGTGGCCGTTGTTAAATTTAATTTCTGAATCATCATTTATTGATTCGGAAACAGCTGATAAATTGATTGCAGAAGTTACCGCTAAAATAATTACGCGCCTTTCAGATGAAGCGCAAAAATTACCTTTAAGTGAGAATGATGAATTATCGGTTGACTGGTTAAATGGAAGAAGAACGCCCGATGCCAACCAGTTACTGAAAGCCGCTGTTACCGGATTAAGTCTCGCGACGGATGCACCGCGATTTTTTAAAGCTTTGGTAGAGGGCACCTGCTTTGGTGCTAAAGCGATTGTGGACAGGTTTAATGAGCAGGGTGTGAAGGTAAAAGGATTGATTGGTATTGGCGGTGTACCAAGAAAGTCGCCTTACATTATGCAAACGATGGCTGATGTAATGAATATGCCCATAAAAATTCATAGGTCTGAACAGACATGCGCAACCGGCGCAGCGATGTTCGCGGCAACAGCAGCTGGTCTCTACGATAAGGTCGAAGAGGCGATGAATGCAATGGGCCGTGGCTTTGACAAAGAATATTTTCCTGATAAAGAAAAGGCGGCCATATATGCGAAACGGTATTTAAAATACCTGGAATTGGGTAGATTTATAGAACAACAAACAATAGAGAACATTGCAAAATAAATACGAACATATTCAACAGGAAGCCTACGAAGCGAATATGCAATTGCCAAAATTAGGCCTTGTGTTATTCACATTTGGAAATGTGAGTGCAGCCGACAGAGACCTGGGGGTATTTGCTATTAAGCCGAGCGGGATTCCTTATGAAGAACTCACCCCGGCGAAAATGGTAATAGTTGATTTTGATGCAAATACAGTTAAAGGATCTTTAAGGCCTTCGTCAGACACAAAAACCCACGCTGTTTTGTATAAGCACTGGGACAGGATTAACGGTATCGCACACACGCATTCTATCTATGCGACAGCATGGGCGCAAAGCCTTCGCGATATTCCTATTTATGGGACAACACATGCAGATCATATCACTTGTGATGTTCCATGTGCGCCGCCAATGAATGATGAAATGATCAAGGGCAATTATGAATATGAAACAGGTTTTCAAATTATGAATGCATTGAAGGAAAAAGGATTGCGTTATGAAGAAGTTGAAATGATCCTTGTAGGCAATCATGCGCCATTTACCTGGGGAAAAACCGCTGCTAAAGCGGTTTACAACAGTGCGGTGCTGGAAAATATCGCCCAGATGGCTTATTTAACTGAATCAATTAAAGCAGATTCATTGAGGTTAAAAGAGGCATTGATAAAAAAACATTATGAACGTAAACACGGCCCTGACAGTTACTATGGTCAGCAATAAATGAAGATACTTTTAGTCATATTGATTGCAAGCTTTGCTTCTAACATACAAGGACAAACGCTTGCACAAACGCCACCTATGGGCTGGAACAGTTATAATTGCTTTGGCTCGGCGGTACATGAAGATGAAGTGAAAGCGAATGCTGATTATATGGCGAAGCATTTAAAACAATTCGGCTGGCAATATGTGGTGGTTGATTTTCTTTGGTCGTATGATAATCCGCCGGGAAGCAACATTGGCAATCCATTTCAAAGCAGGCTCATAGACGGCTCGTATATTCCGTGGCTGGCAATGGATAAGTACGGAAGATTATTACCAACCGCCAACAAATTTCCTTCCGCATTTGGAGGTAAAGGTTTTAAGCCTTTAAGTGATTATGTTCACTCGTTAGGATTAAAGTTCGGAATACACGTGATGCGTGGAATTCCCCGGCAGGCTGTGTGGACTAAGAGTCCCGTGTTTGGCACGAACGGCATTACAGCCGATATGATTGCAGATACTTCATCTACCTGCCCATGGATGAACCACATGTATGGCCTGGATATGCAAAAGCAAGGCGCACAGGAATATCTGAATTCTATTCTAAAATTGTATGCTTCATGGGATGTTGATTTTATTAAGGTAGATGATATTTCGCGACCTTATCATAAAGCAGAAATTGAAGGGTATAAAAAAGCAATTGAAAATTGCGGAAGGCAAATCGTATTAAGTTTATCACCCGGCGCTACGCCTTTAAAAGATTCAACACATGTAATGTCTCATGCAAATATGTGGCGCATGGCAGATGATTTTTGGGACAATTGGAAAGAAATCCTGGCAATGATGAATTATGCCAAACAATGGCAGGGAACCGGTGGCCCTGGTCACTGGCCGGATTGTGATATGTTGCAAATTGGTAAGCTGTCTAAGCGCGGACCAGTCGGGCCTGAAAGATATAGCCGCTTTACCAATAATGAATTGCGTACGCATTTTACGTTTTGGTGTATTTATCAATCGCCTTTAATGATGGGAGGAAATTTGCCGGAAGACCGGCCTTTTGATGATAGTCTTTTAACGAATGAAGAAGTGATTTCTGTTGACCAAAATGCAGCGCATCCACAATGTATTTACCAGGATAGTACAAAAGCCATTTGGATTTCTCATGTATTGAACAGTAAACAAATAAATATTGCACTTTTTAATTTGCAGGAACAACCACAAACGATTTCTTTTTCCTTTAAGGATATCGGTTCTTTTAAAAAAGCGGCAATAAGGGATTTGTGGAAAAGAAAAAACATAGGAATTTATAGGAATCAGTTTCAGCAATTGGTAAATGCACATGACGCTTTGCTGTTGCGCGTTTCACCAGAATAATATTAAAAAAATCAGAATAACTAAACATTTTAAAATGATCGATCTTAAGAATTTAGAAGTGTGGTTTGTTACCGGCAGCCAACATTTGTATGGAGAAGAAACGCTGAATAAAGTAGCGGAACATTCGCAGGTAATTGCCAAATCGTTTAATGAAGATAAGCGTATACCCATAACCGTTATTTTTAAACCTACGGTGAAAACTCCGGAAGAAATTTACAACATTTGTATGGAAGCCAACACCACGAAAAATTGTATCGGGATCATCGCCTGGATGCATACATTTTCTCCGGCAAAAATGTGGATCGGCGGTTTGAAAATTCTGCAAAAACCACTTTGTCATTTGCATACACAATTTAACAGGGATATTCCGTGGGGCGATATTGATATGGATTTCATGAATCTGAATCAAAGTGCGCACGGCGACCGTGAATTTGGATTCATTATGACGCGCATGCGTATACGAAGAAAAGTAATTGTTGGACATTGGCAGGATTCAAAAGTGCTTGAAAGTATCAATGTGTGGGCACGCGCCGCTGCAGGCTGGCATGATTGGCAGGGAGCAAAGTTTGTTCGCTTTGGTGATAATATGCGTTACGTAGCCGTAACGGATGGCGATAAAGTAGAAGCGGAAATGAAATTTGGGTATTCTGTCAACACCCATGGCATTGGTGATTTGGTAAAGGTGATCAATGAAGTGACGGATGCGGATATCAACCAACTTATTCAATTGTACGAAGACACCTATAAACTGGATGTCGGTTTGAAAAAAGGAAATGAAAGACACCAGTCGTTAATTGATGCGTCAAGGATAGAACTGGGTTTACAATATTTCCTGGAGGAGGGCAATTTCAAAGGTTTTACTGATACTTTTGAAGATCTTCATGGAATGAAACAGTTGCCCGGTATTGGCGCACAACGAATGATGGCGGCGGGATATGGTTTTGCTGCAGAAGGCGATTGGAAAACGGCAGCGCTGGTACGCGCAATGAAAGTTATGGGCAGCGGGCTAAATGGAGGAAATTCTTTCATGGAAGATTATACGTATCATTTTAACCCGGACAATGAAATGGTATTGGGTTCACACATGCTTGAGATTTGTCCTTCGATCGCGCACGGAAAACCTTCCTGTGAAATTCATCCACTGGGAATTGGAGGCAAAGAAGATCCTGTGCGTCTGGTCTTCAACGTTAGTGGCGGTAATGCATTAAATGCTTCTGTAGTTGATATGGGAAATCGTTTTCGTTTATTGGTCAACGAAGTGGAAGCCATTGCGCCCGTACATGATTTGCCGAAATTACCTGTTGCACGGGTTTTGTGGAAACCCAAACCGGATATGTCCACTGGCTGCGGTGCATGGATATTAGCGGGAGGAGCTCATCACACTTGTTTTAGCCAGAACCTAACGGCAGAGCACCTCGGCGATTTTGCAGATATGGCGGATATTGAGTACGTGCTCATCAGTGAACAAACAAATATCCGTGATTTTAAAAATGAATTAAGATGGAATGATCTTTCAGTAAGATAAAAGCCAAAAGTATTTTTCAATTACTAACAAAAGAAAAAATAATTACCATGCCTAATCTCTTTAACAATTACTTGCTTGATGGAGGATTAATTTCATTAAACTGGGCGGATTTGCTCATCATTATTATTTATTTCCTGATCGTATTAGGGATCGGGTACTACCTGGTAAAATACACGAAGACCGGGGATGATTTTTTTCTTGCCGGGAGAAAAATGACTATGTGGATTGCAGGACTGGCCTTTATTTCCGCCAACCTCGGTTCGCTGGAACTGATGGGCTGGGCGGCATCTGCCTATCAATATGGAATTCTGGCTGCTCACTGGTATTGGATTGGCGCTATCCCCGCTATGCTTTTTTTGGGAATTATAATGATGCCGTTCTATTATATTTCCAAAACACACTCCGTACCGGGTTATTTAAAATTACGTTTTGGCAATGGCTCCAGCATGCTATCAGCCATTTCATTTGGTTTTATGACGGTGCTGATGAGCGGGGTAAATATGTTTGCCATGGCATTGGTAATGAAGGTTATTCTTGGCTGGAATTTAAACTTCAGTATCTGGGTGTCTTCTATTACAGTGATGGTTTACGTAATGTTAGGAGGATTGCTTTCTGCAATATTCAATGAAGTATTGCAGTTTGTGCTGATCTGGGCAGGAGCCTTGCTGGTGCCTATTCTCGGGCTTGTAGAAGTTGGCGGCTGGAAAGGAATGGTTAACCGGATACATCAAAATCTTCCTCATGGCGATTATACCCATATGTGGAGTACATTGGGGCATTTTAATGACAATCCAATGGGCATTCAGTGGATCGGTATTGTATTCGGGTTAGGGTTTGTTATTTCTTTTGGATACTGGACTACTGATTTTTTAGTTGTGCAGAGAGTATTATCTGCAAAGGACTTACGATCGGCAAAAATGGCCCCTATTATTGGGTCAGGGTTTAAAATGCTCGTGCCTTTGATTGTGATATTACCTGGTTTGATTGGTTTGGCAGTTATGCCCGGTTTGGTAGGTCAGGCGCAGGCAGCGGCAACCGGAGCGCAAAGTTATAATGAAATCCTGCCTCTGATGATGGCCCGTTATTTAGGACCGGGTTTATTAGGATTGGGAGTTACTGCCCTTATCGCAGGCTTCATGTCTGGTATGGCCGGGAATGTTACGGCCTTTTCCACGGTATGGACGTATGATATTTATAAGCCGATTCATTTTGCCCTTACGAAGAAACCAGCTACCGATAAGCATTATGTAAAAATGGGGCGATGGGCTACTTTCGTTGGCGTTCTTATCAGCATTGGCACTGCCTACTTGGTAGAAAATGCGGCAAGTATTATGGATTACGTTCAGGCGTTATTCAGCTTTTTTATTGCGCCGTTGTTTGGTACGGTTATTTTGGGAATGTTATGGAAAAGAGCGACGGCGGCAGGAGGCTTTTGGGGATTGCTCGCTGGTACAGTAGCTTCTATTGGTATGTGGGCATGGGTAAGAATTGACCCACGGGCTCTTGCAGTAATAACAGGTTCTGCCGATGCAAAAGCAATGGCAGAAGATATGTACCGGGCTCTCTGGTCGTGGATAATATGTGTTTTGGTAACAGTATTTGTGAGTTTAGCCACGAAACCTAAACCTGTTGAAGAGTTAGTTGGTTTAGTAAGAGGTTGCACGGAATTGCCTTCAGAACGGGATCTTCCTTTATTGAAAAGGCCGATTTTCTGGGCAGTAGTCGTACTTATTGCTTTTATTATATTACAAATTATATTTTGGTAAAAACTATTTTTTATGCACGAAGAACATGGATTGTCAATATGGTTTTTTGTTGGTGGGATGTTAACCATATATGGCATTATTATTTTGATTGCCAACATCCCGGCTTTTGTTCCTGCAACCGGAAACGGGCATGTTGTTTTGGAAGAGTTACATGCAGGCTTATGGTGGAGTATTATATTGTTTTTGGTGGGAGTTCTTTTTCTTAAACTTCATTGGCCGGGGAAGCATACGATCCTTGATGATAAAGATAATAGTATCCTGTCGGATGGGACGGAAGCGGAAGATTAATGCTTGTTGGGCCCTACACTCATGGCTTTATTTTTTTTTGTTCGCATGGTCAACAAAAGGGAGAATGCCGTATGAACTGGAAATAATTCTGACAGGAAAAAGAAAAGAACATGGGGGTGATTTGGCATTATTGGTGATTTGAACTTCACTGTTGAAGCAAATGGTAAAGAAGAAATGGGTGAAAGAGAAAAAGGGAATTATCCTGGCAGAATCTTTTTACTTATGGAATCTGTATTTTAGGATGGCTGTAATTATTTTATAAATTTGAAATCTAAATTAAGGAATATGAAAATCTTAAAAATCATACTTGTTACCGGAATAGTTGGTTTACTAATCACTTCCTGCAATAATTCATCAGAGAATGAAAAAAAAGCGGTGATAAAGCCTGGCATCACTAAAACTGACTGGGGCGTATTTGACGGAAAGAAAGTATATCTCTTCACTTTAGTAAATGCTAAAGGTGACACCGTTACCATTACAAATTACGGTGGTGCCGTTACCTCCTTTAAAACACCTGATAAAAATGGTAACCGATCAAGTATTATAGTTGGCTTCGATAGTTTACAGCCTTATCTTCAACATCCGCCTTATTTTGGAGCATTGATCGGTCGATATGGAAACAGGATCGGAGATGCCAAATTCACGCTTGATGGAACAACATACCAACTTTCGGCCAATGATGGAAAAAATACATTGCATGGAGGATTAAAGGGGTTTGATAAAGTTGTTTGGGATGCCTCGATCGCTTCCGATACGGTTCCGGAGCTTACTTTAAAATACCTAAGTAAAGATGGGGAAGAAGGTTACCCGGGAAATCTCAATGTTACAGTTCATTACACATTAACCAATGATGATGGTTTAAAAATCGAGTATGAAGCAGAGACCGACAAAGCAACGCCTTTGAATTTAACGAACCATAGTTACTTTAATCTATCAGGCAATGTAAGTAATACAATTCTTAATGAAACACTGATGATTGATGCTGATCATTATACACCTGTTGACAGTACGTTAATTCCAACAGGCGAAATCAAGGCTGTAAAAGGCACTCCTTTTGATTTTACTTCACCGAAAAAAATCGGTCGTGATTTCTCGGCTGTGCCGGGAGGATATGATCACAACTTTGTTTTAAATAAAAAAGACTCATCGTTAGAAAAAGTGGCAGAACTTTCAGATTCAATAAGTGGCAGAACTATGGAAATATATACAACACAACCGGGGCTGCAATTTTATACAGGTAATTTTCTTGATGGAAAATTTTTGAATCATGGAGGAGAACCTCTAATCCAACATTCAGCATTGGCTCTTGAAACCCAGCATTTTCCTGACTCTCCAAATAAACCAAATTTTCCATCAACCATTTTAAAACCAGGAGAGAAATATCACCAGGTGACTATTTACAAAGTAAAACTATCAAGATAAAAGTGAAAAGCTTTTATTTTCGGTTTGAATGGGACCATGATTAATTTTTGTTTTATCACTCAAAAGTATGATGCGATAATTATAATAAAATAACGATCTCAAATCGTATAACCTAACAATGCACGAAGTTAAAGTTACCTGCGAACTTAAGGTTTATGGATATCCTTTGATCGTTTAACCAAAGTCCAACTTATGAATTAGTTTTTCTGTTTCAGTTCTTATCTATTGGGCATAAGAAATTCGCCAAAATGCTTTATTTGAATATAAGCTACAGCACTAACTAATTTAATATGTTAAAAATAACGGGTTTAACTACAAAAACTTAATTTTGATACAGGAGCCATTAACATCTATTACCTAATAGATTATGAAAATCGGAAGAAGGAAAGACATTGTAAAATGCAATTATTCATTGTGTAAACCAAAATATCAAATAGTATGAAAAAAATCCTATTCATTTTTTTGCTGATAGGCAATACCTGTTTGGGACAGGGTTGGGTGGCGGAGGTAATGTTAGGTGTATCAGGATACAATGGAGATTTAACGCAACAAAGAGTAGCTTTCAATACTATGAGGCCTGCTATGAATATTAATATAAAATATAACACTGGAAATTTTATAAATTTTAGAGCGGGTATTGGATTTGGGGCTGTTGCCGGAAATGACAAGTATAATACGCATGCGGATTTAAAAGCCCGAAACCTCAACTTTAAAACCAATATTCTTGAGGCTAACATTGGTTTTGAAATTCCATTGATGGATCCGGCTGGTTTTTATGCTTACCCCTATTTTTTTGGGTGTGTCGGTGTATTTCATTTTAACCCTTATACCTATGATAAAAATAACGTAAAAACCTATTTACAACCTCTGAGTACAGAAGGAGAGGGATTACCACAATATTCAAGCAGAAAAAAATATTCACTTACACAAGTTTGTTTGCCGGTAGGATTGGGATGGAAGGTTGCTCTTAATGAAAAATGGGAAATCTGTTATGAGTTTGGATATCGCTTTCTTTTCACGGATTACCTGGATGATGTAAGTAAAACATATGTAAACCTGGATGTACTTAATCAGGCAAAAGGTCCTAAAGCCGTGGAAATGGCTTATAGAAAAAGTGTTCCTTTTGTGGAAGAAGGCCTTCCCAGGGGAAACCCTACTAAGAACGATTCATATTTTTTTTCAGGAATAAAACTGGGACTCAAATTATAGTATAAAAGAAGCAGATATAATAAACCCTATAAATAAAAACTCCTGTAAATATCATTTTTTACAGGAGTTTTTATTTATCTTATTTGCAAGAGCTTATTTCAGCGGAGAGAGAGGGATTCGAACTAACCGCTCTATTACTTGTTAATCAATTATTTAAGAACTACTAATGTTTTAAACTCCACGAATCACTCTACAAAAGTCTTTTCAATTTAAAGAACAACATTCTAAAGTAAAGATAAGTAAATTCAATGTATTTTTTACGATTAGAAAACAAATTATTAAGATCTGTGCATACTAACGTTCACGTGTACACGATTAAGTAAACATTAACCTTTAAGTAAATCAAAGAGTTTAGTATTTATATATAGCGTTTCTTTCCAAACTTGCTTTGATTCCAAAATTCCAATTTGTTTTAATTCTTTGAGATATTTTGATGCCGTAATTCTTGAAATATTTAGTCTTTCTATTACAAAGTCAATTTTACAATAAGGTTGTTCGAATAAAAGTTCTACCAATTCTTTATTAAATGATTTTGGAAATTCCTCTTTTATTTTATCACTGACTGTTTGAAAAAGTTTATTTATTTGCTGGATCTGATGGATCGTTTCTTTGGACGTTTTTTCTATTGCGGTTAAGATGAATAATATCCATTCCTCCCAATTTTCTTTTGTGCGTACCTCCTGTAATAGCCTGTAATAGTCGGATTTATTTTCAATAATAAATTCACTTAGATATAGAATTGGACTGTCTAATAAACCATGAAGAATTAAATAAAGCACATTAATAATTCGGCCTGTTCGCCCATTCCCGTCATAAAACGGATGAATACTTTCAAATTGATAATGTTGAATGGCCAGATTAATCAAAGGTGATAATTCAACCTCCTCATTTAGATAATCTTCCAGATTTTTCATCAATCTAATAATCGTATGATAATTATCAGGTGGCGTGTATATAACTTTACCAGTGGCGGCGTTCTTTAATGCAGTTCCTGGTAGTTTTCGAATACCCGCATTATTGTCTTCCAGAACCTTTTGAATTTGAATAATTATATTGGCATTTATAAAGCCCTTTTTTTTAATTTGCTGAAAACCTGAGAGTATGGCTTCCCTGTATCGCAATACCTCTTTTGTGGCTGTATCTACCTGAGTTCCCTTTGCAGATAAAGCCTGGTATAATTTATCCTGAGTAGTTATTACATTTTCTATTTCTGAACTGGCTCTCGCTTCTTTTAAGATAACTGCATTTAAAAGTATATCCGGATTGGGTAAGGTATGCACAAGCCCTTTTAATTCTGCTAAGGCAAGCGATGACTTAACAACCTGGCGCAGAATATTTTTTGTTTCAGTACTTTCTTTATCTGGTGGTAAGAAAGGTAAATTATTGAAAGGTTGATCAATTATTGTTTTTATAGTTTTTCTGCTCATGTATTAAGATTATCCGTGAAATGATTGTCATGTAAAAATAGTTTAATTATTTATACATGATAGAGGTTTCATGTATAAAGTTTATAGATGAATAAAATTAAGGGAGAAATGTAGCGGTAATAATTATTATCAACTTATCGACAATAATAATTCTTCTATTTAGACAAAACTTTCTTTTCCTTTTGATCTAAGTTTTTTTCTTTTTCACCAGCCAGCCGATGCATATTCTCCTGCTCAGAGATTTGGCGTTCCGACCGGACAACCTGTTCTATAAAATGGTCTTTATCCTGGTTATATAGGCTATCAGTGTAGTAAATAATCTTTAATAAGTGAGTATTGCCATTAACTTTCCAATATCTATACTTCATATCGTTTGCCTCAAAAGATTTCTTTTCGTTACTGCAATTAACCCATCCATAGGCAAGCAATAAAGAAATGATAAACAAACTAACGGGAAGCCATACCTGCTTATGAAAATGATGGACATGCTTGACTTGATTTTGCATAGGATTATCAGAATTAACTCTTATTGCACGTATGTCTTCAGATAAGCTATTAATTTTTTCATTGTTTGTTTTAAGCGTGGTAGCCCACTTTATGAATTCAGATTGAAGCAGTTTCATTTCCCCATTTGAAGTTTCTTCATCTTTACCTGCACTACCTTGTTTTAATAAAGCAATTTCCAGAGCTTCCAGTTTTTCCACTATTGCCTGTAATAATATCTCACACATTATTATTCAATTTACAAATGCATTCTTTTTGATTTTTTCTTTCTCTTTTTTTGTAACCTCCATTCGGATGGCATCGATTGATCTCTTTGGCCTGGCTTCATCATTTCATTAAGAATATGCATTTCTTTACTCACCTGCTTATTAATTTCCGGTTGCTTATTTTGAGAAATACTTTTTGAATACAATGAACCTACCGGTGATTTTATGAATCTAGCTGACTGCTGCTGTAACAATATTTTCTGAAGATTATTGATGGAGAATTTTCGGTCAATCTCGCTTCCTTTATATTTATAATCTCCCATTTTAAAACTAATACCTTGAAGCTCTTTTGTATGTCCTTTGTATTTGTATAATGTTTCAATATTTTCTTTCGTTAATTTTTCTTTTAATTCAGCAAGACTTCTGCATAAGGGTAGCTTCTCTACAATAGCCTGGTAAATGATGTAACGATTGGCTTCTCTTTCATTTAAGGATTCAAGATTTGTTAAGGCTAAGTTTTTTGAGATTGCTTCTTTCAATCCATATTTTTTCGTGAGTTTCTGTGCAACCTTTTTTCCTCTCAGACCAATCCAGCTATCCTTAATAGTTTCTCCATGGTTGTTCACCAGGTTGGCAAGAACATGCAGGTGCAAATGATTTTTATCAATGTGTTTTACAATCGCAAATTGCGTGTCGGTAATCTTCATTTCCGCCAGGTATTCTTTGGCGATTTCCGTCATCATTTTATCTTCAACTTTTTCTCCCGGGTAAAAGCTGATGATGCCATGAAAAACAGCTTTAGTAAGAGAAGGCCTCAGGGACTGCTGTAATTCAAAATCTTTTGCCATGAGTTTGTAATCATAATCCCTTACACCTTCTGCTTCCAAAACCACCGCTCTTTTTTTGTCCATGCATATATACCTGCAGGCTCCGTAAAATGTTCTTCCTATGACTACTTTGCTAATCATTTCCTTTTAGTTTTTCCAATAGTTCACCCATTAAGTTTTTATAGTTTTCAAACATCAATACCGCAGTAATAAATCCTTCCTGGTGTCCCATCTTTGTGAGCTGGTTTAAGTTGTTCGCCATCCCTATTAATTGCCTGACAATTTGCCTTTCTTCTTCAGATAATCTTGAAATTATTTTTCCCTGCAAAGCCATCTGCCGGATATACACAGTGATCTTTAATCCTGACCTGGAAGCGTGTTGTTTGACAATAAAATATTCTGTTTTTGAAAACCGGATGCTCCTTATAATTTCCTTCTTTACAACTTTTTTGGGTCTTCCATTTTTGTGCTTAATTGTAATTATCTCACTTATCATATCCTCTGTAATATTCTTTTGCGACCAACGGGAGAAAAAGCAAGCAGGGTTTTTGTAACACAAAAACACCGCTTGCTAATAAAAATGTTTAAAGGTGTTTCCCCCTTTTTAGTCCGACATTTATTTTCTTTTCCAGTTTTCCGAAATTCATCATCCAGTCGTTGAGGTCTTTGTATCCCTTATATAACTTGCTTTCGTCTTTGAACTTCAATGACCTTTTTAAGGCCAGGCTGGTGCATTTCCTTCCAGCGTTGTCATGATCTAAAAAGAGATGAATGCGCTGATGTTTTTCCATTAAAAGAAGGCTTCTTTCAAAAAAGGAAAGCGAGTTCAGGATTAGAAAATTCATATGTCGGTTAGGCAGACTTGTTAGATCCTCCTGCTGATTTTTATTCATAGTTCCATAACTCATGAAATCAAAAAATCCTTCAAATACCGAAATATTTTTTGCGCCATTATCGACGTAAGTAACATATTTGGGAGAGCTGCTTCCTTTAAAATATTCATTGCGTAATTCATATCCTCCGGCGTTATTTTTAAAACCTATGGCTTTGTATATTTTTTGTTTATCAGCATTCGCGAAATGAACTTCATAACAATAACGATCAGCAATACTTTTATCGATCCTTCTTTGCCATAAATAGCGGCAAAGCACCAGGTCCTGGATGGGCTGCTTTGCGGCTATTATTTTGATAGCAGTTTCTCTTGCATCCTGATTATCGGCTACAGAGTTTTTAGGCAAGTGGAACTGCGGTCTGACCAGCTTATTTTTAAAATTATTTTGCGGGTGAAAGGAAGAAATTTTTTGTAATGCTTCACTTACATCACAGCGATAAAATTCCATTGCGAAATCAATTAGCTTTCCTCCCTTACCAGGGCCATGATCATACCATACATTTTTATTTCTATTGATCTTGAATGACGGTTCTTTTTCCTTTCTGAAAGGAGATAAGTACCAGTAATCTGATCCCCTTATTTTCTGAGGCTGATACCCCAATGAATTAAGGTAATTCACCAGGTCAATTTGATTGGCTTGCTCACAGTTCATCACACACACTTTTAAGATTATTTTTGTCTAGGCTTGCATTCTTCCTGCGATCAGATCATCGATGTCTGCACGATTAAAATACCTGCGTGACTTAACTTTAAAACTTTTCAGTTTCTCTTGTTTCAACCATTCATAAAGTGTTGGCTTGGAGATCTGGAAAATTTCACAAACATCTGATACTTTCAGTAATGCTTTTTCCGGAAGGAGTGAAGTTGACGGAGAGATATTTTGCTGGCTTAATTTTTCAGCAATTACATTTTCAATGATCATTTTGATTTGTTTCCAAAACTCAGATGGAGTTATGGGAAACAGCATGGGTGTTTCATTCATACTTCTACATTTTCTTGTTCACAATTGAAATTCCAATAACGAAATTAGTTAAGCAGATGATTAAAAACAAAACATGGGTAAATATTAAACAGGTGTTGGTAAGGTCTTATTAACAAATGAAAATGATCATGCTGGATTCAAATGTTATGAGATGTAAAATAAAGTTAAGTTCAATTAACTTTTGTTCAATTAATTTAATCCTGGCAAAGAATATTCAGTGAAAAATTTAACAGTTGAAAAATTAGATTGCGACAGTATTTATAAGAAAGATCGAAACTTCCACCTTCCGGCATAAATTAATAACCTTATGGGTAGACGAATGCTTTTTAAAGCGTGTACTTCATCGATAAATTATAAATCATCTGTAAGTCACGGCAGATTCTCATTGAGTAGGATAGTAGAAGATATGAAAGGCCTGGAAGATTAAGAATCAGCCAGAATGCGAAACATAGCGGGTTGGGGAAAGTAATGATCGCTATGGAAATGACCAACGAGGAAATTGCCCGGGAATTATTTGTAAATAAAAGAACTATTGATACCCGTCGCCAAAATTTGATCAACAAGCTTCATGTAAAGAATACATCAGGATTAATAAAAGCTGCTTATAAACTGCATTTGGTAGAAGAGTGATTTGTAATCTCCTACCATTCTATAGTCTCTTCCTCTTTTATTGGATTTCTTGTTTTGATCTCCTCTTGGTTTTTTTTATTTCTTCCTTCACATCTGGCATTTGCTTCTTCGGTTACCTGATGCACTTATTATTAAAGAATTAATAAAAAAGATAGCAAGAGAAGAAAAAAGGAAGAT
>JAGWRO010000041.1 GCA_028876495.1 Bacteroidota bacterium | reverse complement strand
CCGGCACCCGCTGTGAGAGCTGGAATGATTTGAATAATTGTTCTGAATACAGTTTTTTTCCTTGCATGCTTTAAGATACGATTCTGCAATGCCCATTTGCAACTATCTTTATCCACATAATGTTAGTTGTGCAACAGGCACTGATCCTTGAACCAATTTCAAAAACTTTATCTGAAGGAAGATTGAAATACCTGGTAACTCTTGTTGAATTGCGTCCCAAAAAATCAAACAGGGCTTCGCGAAAAGGACTCATCCCTGTATACTTGGTAATTTCTATAGATTCTCTTCCCAGGAAATAAGTGGCATTTTTCAAATCAATATCTTCTCCTTTTTCTTTTAATCTTTCTAATGCATAAGGAATATCGGTTTCGTCCATATATCCATAATGAATAATTAGTAGCGTTACATATTGGTCCAGTTTTTTAATGACCACATTATTTAAAAGGTTTACATGCGACACTTGATCGAACTGGATAGAAACGACAAAAATATGTTTATGCAAAACCTGGTTGTGTTTCAGGTTTAAAAAAAGTGCCGGAGGAGTACCGTTTGGATTTCGTGTCAGGTAAATTGCGGTTCCATCTACAATTGCTTTTGCTTTTTCCTGATAATAAGTTAGAAATTTCTCTAAAGTATCGGTTGTTTTGTTTATTTGGATACTCATCATTCTTTTGCCCCTGTGCCATGTAGTCATTAAATAATAAATGGTGCCTGCAACAGCTAGCGGAAACCAACCTCCTTCAGGGATCTTTACAATATTGGCCGAAAAAAAGGAAACATCGATTGCGAGGAAAAATAAGGCCACTGAAAGGGCGGCAAGAAGGTTCCATTTCCACAAAGAGCGCATAGCAATATACGCAAGTAGAGTAGTAATCACCATAGTTGTACTTACGGCAACACCATAGGCAGCAGCCAGGTTATCTGATGTTTTAAAAGAAATAACCAGTCCTACAGTGGCTATAAAAAGTATCCAGTTTAGTTGTGGTATAAATATTTGTCCTCTTTCATGAAGAGAAGTATGAATAATTTTAAACCGGGCCATAAAACCAAGCTGAATTGCCTGGTAACTCAAACTGAAAGCGCCGGATATAACAGCCTGGGATGCAATAACAGTTGCAAGAGCAGCCAATATCACCAATGGATATAATGCCCAATGGGGTGCCAGGTAATAAAATGTGTTTTCAATGAAATTGTGGTTTTGCAACAACAAAGCACCCTGCCCAAAATAGTTTAATACCAGACATGGCAATACCACATAAAACCATCCCCGCCTGATAGGCCTTTTTCCAAAATGGCCAAGATCGGCATATAACGCTTCCCCACCTGTAACCACTAAAAAAACTGCGCCCAGTATCGTAATGCTTCCAAGGCCATTTGAGGCAAAAAAATCAAAAGCGTAATAAGGGTTTAATGCTGAAAGAATGCGGGGGTATTTTCTAATCTGGTTAACGCCAAGCGTTGCAAGAGTTAAAAACCAACAAACTATGATTGGCCCGAAAACCATGCCCACATTGCCTGTGCCTTTGCTTTGGAAGAAAAATAATATGAACAGGATAAAGATAGTAATTGGTAAAATATAGGGTTCAAAGAACGGCGTAGCAACTTTTAATCCTTCGATAGCACTTAATATGGAAATAGCTGGTGTGATCATTCCATCGACATAGAGAAGGGCTGCACCAAATAACCCCATTGTTAATATCAGTATATATTTTTGATTCTTTTTTTTGGCAAAACCAAAGCCATCAAAGCGAGAATTCCTCCTTCGCCTTCATTGTCGGCGTTTAAAATAAGGATAAGATACTTGAGGCTTATTACTATAATTAATGACCAGAAAATTAATGAAAGCACACCAAAAATATTTTCGTTTGTTGTGGCGATGCCATGCTCTCCCGCAAAACAAACTCTTACAGCATAAAGCGGACTTGTTCCGATATCGCCGAAAACAATTCCTAACGCAGCAATAGTTACTTTAAATAAATTGTTCGACGGTTTATTTTCCATATGCACTTTTTGATTCAAATCGGCTTTCTCTTCAGGCAAAATTTACATCTTTTTCAATTAACTCTAAAAATTGGCCTTCTATTTCTTACCTATTTTTTAAAATTGTGAAGAGGGTCAACACCTGCAGGATTGATAAAGAACACAATTTGCGTGCCTTTTAAACTTACTTTTTGGAAAATAAAAATTCAGCGTTTTTGCTCGTTTGCCGGCCAACTTCTTCAGCAGAAATGTTTTTTAACTCTGCAAGTTTATCAGCTATATACTTAAGGTAACTGCTTTCATTTCTTTTGCCACGAAAAGGAACCGGAGCTAAATAAGGAGAATCAGTTTCAAGCACCAAATGTTGTAAATCAATATTTTTGATTACTTCTGCCAACCCAGAGTTTTTAAAAGTTATCACGCCGCCGATACCCAGGAGAAATCCTGCATCAATAATATCTTTTGCATTTTCCAGCGTGCCACTGAAACAATGAAAAACGCCATAAAGCCCTTTCCCGTGATATTCCTTTACAACATCTATCGTTTCCTGCATGGCATTTCGTGTATGAATTACCAAAGGCCTTTTGTATTGAATTGCCCAATGAGCATGAATGTGCAAACTTTCGTATTGTTGTTTGGTGAAAGTGGTATCCCAATAAAAATCCAACCCGGTCTCACCAATACCTGCAAATTCTCTCTCTGATAATTGCTCTTCAATTTTTTCCAATTCATCCTTAAAATCTTCTTTTACCGAGCAGGGATGAAGTCCCGCCATTGCAAATATTTTTTCCGAATATTTTTTTTCCAGCTCAAGCAAAGCGGATGTTTCTGAACTATCGATGGCAGGTAAATAAAACTGCTCTACTCCTTCATCTACAGCTCTTTGTATTACCTCTTCTATGTCTTCTTTAAATTCCTTTACATATAAATGTGTATGGGTATCTATTAATTTCATCTTAACAAAGAAAATTATTTTTTTTTAACGCGTTATTAAACCTGGAGATGCAACCAAAGTCAATAAGACTGTTTTTCAAATTTTCCACTCAAAATTAAACACTATGAAACAGGTTTTTTTATTTTCTAATTCAACCTTTGCTCTAATCCTGTCGGGGTTGATAATTTTTAGTTCATGCAAAAAAAACAGCGTTACTAATTCAACTGATCCTAATCCTTCCCTTACCGTAGATGCTGCACAAAGCGATGCAGTTTCTGATGCTCAATTCAATGATGTATTTAATATCACAATGGGAGTACAGGCTTCGGATGTAGGTGAGAATATAGGATTGGGTACAGGCTCTGGAATTATTTACAGAACTTCCGATGCAGCCTCTGCCAAATCTACTGATTCAACAGCCCGCTGTTTTACCGTAACAGTTGATCCCACAACTCTTCATGTTTTTCCTAAAACGGTTACGATCGATTTTGGCTCAGGATGCGTGGGAAAAGATGGAAAATTGCGTAAAGGAAAAATTATCACCACCTATACAGGACCTATGTTCCAGTCCGGAAGTAAAGCTACCACCACATTTGATAACTATAATGTAGATAGTTTCCATATCGAAGGAACACACGAAGTTGAAAATACCAGCACTTCCAATGCAATATCATGGACAGTAAAAATTACAGGCGGAAAAATTACCAATACACTAAACGGAAAATGGCGCCAATGGGATGCTGTAAGAACTCACCAGCAAGTCCAGGGAAATGATACGCCTTATAATTTATTAGATGATGTTTTCCAGATAACCGGTAGTGCTACAGGTTCTAATTCTGCAGGTGTTTCATGGACTTCAACCATAACAGATCCTTTGCTTAGAAAATTTACTTGTCCGTGGATTGACCAGGGAAAAATAGAAATTACACGCAATAATAATAACGCGATTCTTGATTTTGGTGATGGAACTTGTGATAACAAGATGACAATCACCATAAACGGAATTTCTTATAAAATTTCTTTATAATAAAAAAATGTTGATGATTTGTTAAATAATTATTAACTTCACCCTAGTTTTCATAGGGTACGGATTAAAAACGGGCTTGAGTATCTACTCAGGCCCAATTTTTTTTATTGATATTCCGATGGTAAAATTGCAAAACGATATTCTTTTTCAGTATAATATTTTAATACCCGCGGAAGCGCCTCTTTGAGTGTGGTAAAGGATTTAAGACTATCGTGAAATACAACGATTGATCCAGGTTTTGCATTATTTATTACATTCAGGTAACAATTTTCGCCGTTAACTGACTGATCAAAATCGCCGCTGAGTACATCCCACATAATTGTTTTTAAATGAAGCTTTTCTCCGCCGATGGCTTTCATCTGGAATTTGGTAATTTTTCCATAAGGTGGCCTAAAGAGGTCACTGTCGATAATTTTAGCAGCTTTGGCAATGTCTTCTATATAGATTTTGTCATCCGTTTTCCATCCGTTCAAATGGCTATAGGTGTGGTTGCCAACTTTATGCCCTTCAGCAATAATTTGTTCATAAACTGAAAAGTTTTCAGCTACATTTTTGCCCACACAAAAAAAAGTGGCTTTGGCATTGAATTTTTTTAATTGTTCCAAAACAAAAGGGGTGGCTTCAGGATGAGGCCCGTCGTCAAAAGTTAGGTACAGAATTTTTTCATCTGTTGGTATATTCCAGGTACGACCCTGGTAAAATTTTTTAAAAAACCAAGGTGTTTTTTTTAGATAAAACATAGATTTTAAAAGTACACATTTTAAAATTTACATTTTATTTTCTTCAAAAAAATTGCGATCAAAATCATTAACAAAAATTCTATTTAATAAATGCAAAAATGATCGTAACTTTGCACCCTTTAAAAATCATGCCGTAACATGATAAATGGCCAGCGACGGAGCTGGCATATATCTCTGAAGTTCAGTAAATGGCATGTCAATTAACTTTTAAACCAATAATTGTACATGAAATTAAGTCAATTTAAATTTGACCTCCCTCTCAATCTTATTGCACAAAATCCTACTAAAAGAAGAGAAGACAGCAGGCTGATGGTGATCGAAAGAGCCACCGGAAAAATCGAAAACAAACATTTTAAAGACGTCCTTGATTATTTTGATGACAAAGATGTTTTTGTAGTAAACAACACCAAAGTTTTCCCGGCGCGCATGTATGGCCGCAAGGAAAAAACAGGTGCCAAGATCGAAGTTTTTCTTTTACGTGAATTGCATAAGCAAAATCGTCTTTGGGACGTAATTGTTGATCCTGCAAGAAAAATAAGAGTAGGGAATAAATTGTATTTTGGTGAAAATGATGAGCTGGTTGCAGAAGTAATTGATAATACCACCAGCCGTGGAAGAACCATTCGTTTTCTTTGGGATGGTAATGAAGAAGATTTTAGAAAGATGCTGTATTTCATGGGCGAAACTCCTTTGCCGAAATATATCAAGCGCAAGCCTGATGAAGAAGACCGTGAAAGATACCAGACAGTTTATGCAAAACACGAAGGTGCAGTTGCCGCTCCCACAGCGGGTTTGCACTTTAGTCCTGAGTTGATCAAACGTTTGGAAATACAGGGAATAAAATTCGCGGAAGTTACTTTGCATACCGGGCTCGGCACTTTTCGCCCAATAGAAGTAGAAGACTTGAGTAAGCATAAAATGGATGCAGAATATTATCGTATAGATGAAGAAGCCTGCAAAATTGTAAACAAGGCAAAAGAAACCAATCACAGAATTTGCTCTGTTGGTACAACAACTATGCGTGCTATGGAAAGTTCTTTTACCGCCACAAAAATGCTTAAACCTTCAGAAGGCTGGACGAATCATTTTATTCATCCACCGTATAATTTTAATATCGCCGATTCATTGATCACCAATTTTCATTTGCCCAAAACCAGCCTTTTAATTATGGCTTGTGCATTTGCTGGTTACGATCTTATAATGGATGCATATAAAAAAGCAATAAAAGATAAATATCGTTTCTTCAGTTATGGCGATGCGATGCTCATCATATAATTATTTTTTCAACAAATATTTTCCGGCTGATGAATTTCATCAGCCGGATTTTTTTTGAATAATTACCGTTTTCAGTAAACAAGTAAATAATACAGATTTTTATTCTATGTTCTGAAAATATTTGAAAGGGC
Organism: Bacteroidota bacterium; assembly: GCA_028876495.1. Classification (GTDB taxonomy): domain Bacteria; phylum Bacteroidota; class Bacteroidia; order Chitinophagales; family Chitinophagaceae; genus Ginsengibacter. Next base: position 225,185 of record JAGWRO010000041.1, on the reverse strand, counting down.
TTTTTCCGGAAATACAACCAGTTTTTAAGCAAAAAATAAGCTTTTCCGCAAAGCGTAAACACATGGTTTTATTCCTTCATTCACTTACCTTTGCAGCCCATAAACCCGAAAAATTATGAGCGGCGCATTAAAAGAAGTAAGGAACCGTATAAAAAGTGTTCAAAGTACCCAACAAATTACCAAAGCCATGAAAATGGTGAGTGCAGCAAAGCTAAGAAGGGCGCAGGATGCCATCATTCAAATGAGGCCTTATGCACAAAAGCTGCAGGAAATGCTGGGCAATATTGTGGGCAATGCTGAAGGGGATATTAATCTCGCTCTTGCCAAAGAAAGACCTGTTGAAAAAGTACTGATCATTTTAATTACCAGCGACCGTGGTTTGTGCGGTGGCTACAACAGCAATCTCATCAAACTGGCAAAACTGGATATTAAAGAAAAATACGCTGATCAATTTGCAAAGGGAAATGTAACCATTCTTCCATTAGGCAAAAGAGGATATGAGCATTTTTTGAAAAATAAGTACAAAGTTGTTGATCGCTTTTGGGACATTTTTTCTGATCTTACTTTTGAACATGTTGTAGCCGCTGCCAAATATGCAATGGATGCATTTTCAAAAGGGGAAGTTGATGCGGTGGACCTCATCTACAGCGAATTTAAAAATGCGGCTACTCAAAAATTTATTGCCGAACCATATTTACCGGTAAAGAAATCCCAGCCTGAAAAAGGTAATACAAAAGCTGATTTTATTTTTGAACCTGGTAAAGAAGTGCTGTTGCAGGAACTGATGCCCAAAATATTGAACACACAATTGTATAAAGCGGTTTTGGATTCACATGCAAGTGAACATGGCGCACGAATGACTGCAATGGATAAAGCAACTGATAATGCACAAGAACTTTTAAAAGCACTTAAAATAAGTTACAACCGTGCAAGGCAGGCAGCTATTACCACAGAGCTTACAGAAATTGTAAGTGGGGCAGCCGCATTGCAGGGATAAAGTTAATTAGCTAATTTACCAATGAGCCAATTAGCCAATGATTTAAATCATGGAATTAAGCATCATCATCCCACATATTGAAGCATTGATATTTGCCAGCGAAAAACCTTTGGCAATCAATGATCTTGTTGAATTGCTCAACAACGCAATGGGATTTATTGATGACCGCGCTTCAGAAGACCAGGTAATAGCGGCTGTTAGTGCTATACACGAAAAATATGAAGCAGAATTTTATTCTTTTGGTTTATTTGAAAGCGGAGGCGGATGGCAGTTTCTTACCAAGCCTGTATATCATAAAACAGTTGCCCAATTAAATGGTGATAAATTTCTGAAAAAATTATCTGTTGCATCCATAGAAACGCTTTCAATCATTGCATATAAACAACCGATAACCAAATCAGAAATAGAGTTGATTCGTGGAGTTAATTGTGATTATGCCGTTCAGAAACTTTTGGAAAAAGAATTGGTTGTTATTTCAGGTAGAAAAGAAGATGCAGTAGGGAAGCCTCTTTTATATTCTACTTCCAAAAACTTCATGGATTATTTTGGAATTAATTCCGCCGATGATCTTCCTAAAATAAAAGAAATCCTGAACCAGGAAATTGTAGAAGCAACAAAAGTGGAAAGAGAAGATGAGGTGATTGAAAATAAAAACCTGAATGAAGGGATCACAAATCCGGAGGAAACTACTGATACGGTTGAAGATGAGGTAGACCGAGAGCGGGACTTATCAAAAACATCATAAATAATTAATCATAGATAATTATTTACAAAAAAGCTTCAATAACAATTATTTCTCTTTAATTTCCGTGCTTCAAATATTTTCAAAAGAATTTTATCTCACTAATAATGTCTGAGATTTTATCACATAGTCAACTTACTGCCATTGCTGAGGAATTTGGAACTCCTGTTTACATTTACCATGCAGAAAAAATTGCTGAACAGTACCAAAAATTAAAAGATGCTTTTGCTAACCAGGATGTGGTAATATTTTACGCGTCAAAAGCATTAACCAATGTCAACATTCTGCGCTATATAAAATCAATTGGGGCCAATGTTGATTGCAGTTCTATTAACGAGGTGAAGCTTGCTTTGCACGCGGGCTTTGCTCCCGAAAAAGTTTTATATACTTCTAATGGAATTGCTTTTGAAGAAATTGAAGAGGCGAAAAATCTTGGTGTGCATATCAATATCGACAGTCTTTCCAATCTTGAAAAATTCGGGAAAAAATTTGGTCATACTTATCCTGTTGGAATTCGCTTGCGGCCTAACATTTTGGCGGGTGGCAACCTTAAAATTTCTACCGGCCATGATAAAAGTAAATTCGGAATTCCTGTGGATCAGTTTCAAAAAGTGCTGGAGTGTGTTGAGGAAAATAACCTATTCATTCGCGGCCTGCATATTCACACGGGAAGTGAAATTAAAGATGCAGATGTTTTTGTAAAAGGAATTGAAAAATTGTTTGAGATCATTCCTTATTTTAAAGAATTGGAATTTGTGGATCTCGGCGGAGGTTTTAAAGTTCCGTATAAAGAAGGCGATACCGAAACTGATATAACGCTTCTTGCCGAAAAAGTGAAAGAAGCATTTGCCAATCATCCAAACCCTGGCAATAAACCATTGCAGATTTGGTTTGAGCCTGGTAAATTTTTGGTAAGTGAAGCAGGATATTTTGTTACTCAGGTAAATGTTTTGAAAGAAGCTGGGACAACTATTTTTGCAGGAATAAATAGCGGATTTAATCATTTAATAAGGCCGATGTTTTATGATTCATATCACCGGATTGAAAATCTGAGCAATCAAAACGGACCTGAAAAAACTTATACCGTGGTTGGTAATATTTGTGAGACAGATACCTTTGCCAGTGATAGAAAGATCAGTGAAATCCGGGAAGGCGATTACCTTGTTTTTTATAATGCAGGCGCTTATGGATTTGAAATGTCGTCGAATTTTAATTCGAGGTTCAAGCCTGCGGAAGTAATGGTGAAAGATGGAAAAGCAGTGTTGATAAGAAGAAGAGACGTTTTTGAAGATTTGCTGAAGAACCAGATAGAGGTGGAATAGGAATTTTTTTATTTGCCTAATTTGTTTGTTTACTGTTGTTAGCTTATAGATAGTTCTCAAAAATTATTATGGAAAAAATAATCATTGTAGGCGGTGGAGTTAACGGACTTTGCGCTGCCTATTATCTGCAAAAGAGAAATAATTTTGACATCACCGTTATCGACCGTGGTGATATTTCCGATAACTGCTCTTTTGGAAATATGGGTTTTTTATCTCCCAGTCATTTTGTTCCTCTTGCTTCTCCCGGCGTTATTTCTGAAGGCTTAAAATATATGTTGAGCAGCACCAGCCCATTTTATATCAAACCCAGGCTGAACTTGCTTTTTCTACAGTGGGCTTTAAAATTTTATCAAAATAGCAATCAAAAAACGGTAGAAAAAAACGCACCACATTTAAGTGAGTTGCTCAACCTTAGCCGGCGGTTGATGAATGAAATAAGGGATGATATCGGTGATGTATTTGATATGGAAGAGATTGGCTGTATGATGATGTGTCATTCTCAAAAAGCTTTTGAAGATGAATTGAAGGTTGCTGATAGCGCAAAAAAGCTAAAACTGGCTGTTGAAATTTTTAACCGTGAAGAGTTGCAGAAAAAGGAACCCAATGTGGAACTTGATATTTACGGCGCGGTATTATTTAAAGATGACGCACACATCCATCCGGGAAAGTTTATGCTGGCCATGAAAAATTACCTGGAGCAAAACGGAGTAAGATTTCAATTGAACACCAATGTTTCCGGGTTTACAAAAAATCATAAAAAAATAAGCGAAGTTGTGACCGACAAGGGAACTTTTGATGCAGATGAAATTATTTTAAGCGGCGGAACCTGGTTGTCTGAATTGGCAAAAAAAGCCGGCGTTACTTTGTTGATTGAAGGAGGCAAAGGTTATAGCTATACTTACAATCATGTTGAGAAAAATATTCGTTATCCGGCCATCCTGGTTGATGGCCGATGCGCAGTTACTCCGTGGGAAAAAACATTGCGAATAGGTGGTACCATGGAGTTTAGCGGTAATAACAACAAGGTTTTGACAAAAAGAATGGAAGGAATTTACAATTCTGTAAAAAGATTTTACCCAGGATTAAAAATTGATTTCCCTCCAAAAGATAAGATATGGACAGGCTTGCGACCCGTTTCTCCTGATGGTTTGCCTTACATCGGAAAGGCCGGTAATTTTGAAAATCTTTTAATCTCGGGTGGCAACGCAATGCTTGGTATTTCTGAAGGAGCCGCTGCCGGCCAAATCATCAGTGATTTGGTTGAAAAAAGAAGTACGCCTATTGATATCAGTGCATTTAAAGTTGAAAGATTTAACTAAACAAAATAAAAGTTTTTTTGTTTGTTTACTGGCATTCAGGAAAAATGTTTTAAAGTAATTTCGCTTATGTATAACCGTTACAGTCAGATTATTTTATAAATTTCTCCTTATCAGCTTCTATTTTTTGCCTGAACATTTCCTGCATTTTTTCGTTGGCTCCTTTAAGTATGATTATGAGAGAACCTTTTTCTCTTGCATACTCATTGGTAACACTGTCAAATAAAATTGCCGAAGAAAAATCTTTTATAAATGGATGTTGCATTTCCTGCGTGTCATCAGTAATTAAAACAATATTTACAAGATGAATGCTGTCAGGCAGCCAATACAAAAAGCTTGCGTTGTCACTGTAGGCATCAGGAAGATGATATTTTTTCCGGTAATAATTTATTGCGCCGGCTTCTCCATAATTGTCGGCGAAGATGATCGTGTTTTTCTTTTCTTCATTAGATAATGTAGAATAAGCGGATGCTGTTTTGGCTGCTATTTCTTTCCATCCAAGCATATCAGCAAAATCCTGCGTTAATGGATGATTTTTATGGTCTTCCCATTTTAAGAAACCAATGTTTTTAACATGGAGGGCCTTATAATAAGAAGCCAGTTTTGAGGGTTTTGCTACGGGTAATGCCAGGGGAATTAAAGGAATTCCGATGACCAAAGGAATAATAACAAAAGCATATTTCCAAACCGTGTAATGCTTGTTGGCATATTGTTCCAGTTGAAAAGCACCTAAGGCAAATAATACAGGATATACCCCTGCAGAATAATAATTTTTCCCATGGAAATAAAGCAGCAGAAGTATAACGAAAAGATAGGCCCATGCAAAGATTTTGTATTTTCCTTTTTGCTTGAAAACCGCAAAATACAAACCGGCGATCCAGATAAAAACACAGGGTAAATTCATTAAAATCTGATCAACTAAAAATCCTTTGGGACTTACATATTGCAATTGTGTTTTTTGCAATTCTTTCATATGAACCATTACAGGAAAATGATTTTGGTATTCCCATAAAAGGGTTGGAAGAAAAACGAGGAACGCTATCAACGCAGCAAAATAAAGATGTTTATTCGAAAATATTTTGTAGTTCCGTGTGACCAGCAACCCGGCTAAAACGCTTATTACAAAAAACGCTACAGAATATTTACTGATCATTCCAAGACCAATGCTCAATCCTAAAATATATAACCAACGATTTTTTTCAGTCTGGATAAATTGAAAAACACTAAAAGCGATCATTGTCCAGAAAAAAACTTCCAGGAAGTTGGGCTGAAATAAAAAGTGCATTCGCAGGTAGACGCCGAAAATAAAAGGAAACCATCCAAGAAACAAAGCTAACACCCTCCCTCCGAGCGACAAGATTATTTTACCAACTATGAAATAAGTGGCAGCACCAAATAGCGAAGGCCAGAATTTGATCCAGAAAATTCCATGTCCGAATAAATTAGATATCCAAGCAAAAACTGAAAGCAAAGGCGGAATTTCCATGTAGCCCCACGCCATGTGACGTGCTTCGGCCAAATACAGAAATTCATCCCGGTGAGGCTCATAAACCGGGCTTTGCAGAATGAAAGGAAGAATAAATTTTATGAGTGCCAGCAGAAGCAAGATTTTAAATTCCTTTTTCATTTTGGTATTTTAACTATTGGGCAAAAGCAAATTGTTTAATTAATAACTAAGAGATAAGAATTAGAAAAAATAAAAAAAATAAAAATAATAAATAAATAGAGCTTAATTAGAAAATAATGACCAGTGGATAGATCAAAAAAAAGGATTAATCTTACAGTAAATAAACTTACTTTATTCTTTTTTATTTTGCTTTAAAAACAACAAAATCAGAAAATTGGAAACAGGTAGTTTACTACTCCCCGGTAAAATCAGAATCAATTCAATCGATATTCTTCGTGGATTGGTGATGATTATCATGGCCCTTGATCACACGCGTGATTTTTTTCATCTCAGTTCTGATCCAAATAATTTACAAACTACAACCCCTGTTTTATTTTTCACACGATGGATTACTGATTATTGCGCGCCGGTTTTTGTTTTTTTATCAGGTACTTCGGCATTCCTTTCCGGAAGGCGGAAAACAAAAAAAGAATTGTCTTCTTTCTTATTTAAAAGAGGCGTTTGGTTGATCTTTGTTGAAGTTGCCATTTTTAATCTCTTCCTTACTTTTGATCCTACTTATAGTTTTATTGCAGTTCAGGTACTTTGGGTAATCGGATTTTCAATGATCATTTTATCCGCAATGATCTATTTACCGTTTTGGGGCATATTTATTATCGGATTGGCCATTGTATGTGGCCACAATTTCCTGGATGTATTTGATGTGGCAAGACCGGCAAGCCCAACGGTTTGGTGGGGCTTTCTTCACCAACAATCTTTTTTTCCTTACTCCCATAATCGTATGTTCGCTTTTCTGTATCCGCTAATTCCATGGCCCGGCGTAATGATGTTGGGGTATTGTATGGGAATAATGTACGGCAAAAATTATGATGCGGCGAAACGACGAAAAGTTTTATTGGTGTCTGGTGTTATTGTTACTTTATTTTTTATCGGCTTGCGCTTTACAAATATTTATGGAGATCCCTCAAACTGGCAGGTGCAAAAAAATGGAATTTATACAGTTCTTTCTTTTTTAAATCTTACTAAATATCCGCCCTCCTTGTTGTATTTGACAATGACGCTCGGTCCGGCTTTGATTGTTCTTTCTTTTACGGAAAGTGTTGGTGGAAAGTGGTCGAAAATTGTTGCTGTTTATGGAAGAGTACCTTTCTTTTATTTCCTTGTGCACTTCTTTTTGCTTCATTTTATTTGCATGATTATTTTTTTTATCAACGGCCATTCTTTGGCGCAAGCCAATACAGGATTATTACATTTCAGGCCGGATGATTTCGGTTATTCCTTAGGAATTGTTTATTTAATCTGGATCACAGTTGTCGTTTCTTTATATCCAATCTGTAAAAGATATGACCTTTTGAAATCTTCTCATAAATATTGGTGGTTGAGTTATTTGTAAAACAGGATCGGTTTTTTTAAATAATCAATTCTGGTTTTAGAAGGAGTTTGTGCTTACCTTAGATATATTATAATTTTTCTTATTTAAAGATTTGTAAGTATGGACTTAACTACCGAACAACTGTCGATTATCAATTCCAGTGGTCATATTAAAATAAATGCAGTTGCTGGTTCTGGCAAAACAACTACCATTATTGAATATGCCAAAAGCAGGCCGGCCAATTCGAGGATATTATACCTTGCTTTTAATAAATCTGTAAAAATTGATGCGGCTAGAAAGTTTTCTGAAATTGGATTGTCAAATGTGAGAGTAGAAACAGCCCATTCACTTGCCTATAAAAATGTCATTTTTAAACACCATTATAAAGTCCGTCCACATGGTTATAAAACCAATGAACTTGCCGATCTTCTGGGTTTGAAAGGAAATGGGGATAAGCTTACAGAATATATAATTGCGAATCATATAAACAAATTAGTCAGCTACTTTTGCAACAGCAACAAAGAAAAAGTAAAAGAAGTAGATTATCTGCAAATTATTACGGATGCCAAGGCAAGGTCATTTGTAAAAACGTTTTACAATTATATTCAAAAACAATCGCGCCTTTTGTTAAGTAAAATGGACAAAGGTGAAATTGACATTACCCACGATTTTTATTTAAAGAAATTTCAGCTTTCTAATCCTAAACTAAACTTCGATTTTATTTTATTTGATGAAGGACAGGACGCTTCACCGGCAATGCTTGATATTTTTCTTAAACAAGAGTCAACAAAGGTAATCGTAGGTGATACCCATCAACAAATCTACGGATGGCGGTTTGCGGTGAACTCTTTAGAAAAAGCCGACTTCAAAACATTCAACCTAACAAAAAGTTTTCGGTTTGCCCAACCGATTGCCAATCTAGCTGTTTCTGTTCTTGATAGAAAAAGTATTATTTCAAAACATGAGAGTGTAAATATCAGCGGTCTTAATAATGAAAATGAAAATAAAACAAAAGCAATTCTTTCGAGAACGAATCTTGGGTTGCTTTTGAAGGCGATTGAATATGTTACGGAGAAAAGAAATGTAAAACGAATTTATTTTGAGGGAAATATTAACTCTTACACTTATGCGGATGATGGAACTTCTCTTTATGACGTTTTAAACCTTGCCAATGGAAACCGGCAGCGAATAAAAGACAAGCTTATTCAATCAATGCAAAATTTGTATGAGTTGGAACAGTATATAAAAAAAACGGAAGATGTTCAGCTTGGGATGATGGTAGAAATTGTAAAAGAATATGGGAATGAAATTCCGGGAATTATAAAATCAATTAAAGAAAGGCATTTGGAAAATGATCACAAGGAAAATGCTGACATGATCTTTTCAACCGTTCATCGGTGCAAGGGAATGGAGTATGATTCTATTCAGCTTGTGAACGATTTTTTGACCGAGGAGAAATTGAAAAAATTAAAAAATGAGTCCGACGAAAAAGAGCTTAATGTATCAAAGCTGAACGAAGAAATTAATCTTTTATACGTAGCTATTACCAGGGCAAAAAGTTGCATTTATATTCCTGAAGAACTTATGCCGGTTGGGTTTCCACCCTCTTCCCAAATTCATATTTTGAAAGAAGCGAGTGAAAATGATTTCCGGGAATCGGATTTAAATACCTTAAGAGAAATAAAACAAAAATCCTGGTCAGTGGCGGAATCAAGAGAAAAAAATAAGAAGGCCTACATGCCCTGGACTTCTGAATTGGATAAAGAATTAACTGAAATGTTCTGTAACGGAGTCGATGAAAAGAATATGGCTAAACATTTTAACAGGAGTAGAGGTGCTATTAAGGCAAGAATAAAAAAACTGCAATTGAATGAACTATTTTAGCGCAATGGATGATTGTATATTCACCTCGGACTTTTTATCCTAATCCAATTTCCGTATGCCTTGCAGGAATCTCGACATCTGCAAAGCCTTTGCTTATCAAGCGATTTTTAAAATCAATTTGCACATCATAATCTCCATGAACCAAAAATAATTTCTTGACAAGTTGTGGATCCTGGCAGGCAAGCCATTGGCAAAGGTCATCATAATCACCATGTGCGCTCATGCTTTTTATTTCCCCTATTTCTGCATGTACTTCGTGCGTCTGTCCAAAAATCCCTACTTCTTTCGGATGCATTTTTAATCTTCCTCCCAGTGAATTTGGTTCGCAATAACCAGTCATTAAAATCGTGTTGCGGCTGTTTTCAATGTTGTTACTTATATGGTGTTTCACTCTTCCTGCTTCTGCCATTCCGCTTGCTGAAATAATCACCATCGGGTCATCTCTGTAATTAAGAGATTTGCTTTCTTCTACCGATTTTATAAAATGTAATCCTTTAAAATTAAAAGGAGTATGATCAGTTAACAATAATTTTTGAACCCGGTTATTAAAATATTGCGGGTAACTTTCCATAACCTGTGTAGCTTCCATGCTCAACGGGCTATCTACATAATAAGGAACGTCAGGCAAACGGCGTTCATTCTCTAATTGATTTAAAGAGTATAAGATTTCTTGTGTGCGGCCGACGCTAAAAGCCGGAACGATCAGTTTTCCTTTTTTTTGAATACATGTTCTAGTGATCCATTCCAGGAGTTTATCAGGAGTGCCTGTAATGTCTTCATGAATTTTATTTCCATAAGTTGATTCCATAATGATATAATCCGCCTGTGGAAAGATTTCCGGGGATTTTAAAATCACGTCCCTGTATCTTCCCAAATCTCCTGAGAAAGTGAGGTGCGTTTCTTTCCCGTTTTCAGTAATCTTTAAATGCACTGTTGTACTGCCAATGATGTGGCCGGCATCGAGATACATAAATTGAACATTGTCATCAATTTTAAACCATATTCCGTAATCAACTATCTCAAATTGCTTGATACAATTATCAACATCTTCCATGGTATAAAGCGGAGAAATATAAGATTTACCTTGTGCGGCGCGGGTTTTATTTACATACTTTAAATCATTTTCCTGTATGCCGGCGCTGTCTGCCATCAAAATCGAAGCAAGATCTTTTGTTGCCGGCGTAGCATAAATATTTCCACGATATCCATCTTTTACCAATTTCGGAATAAGCCCGCAATGATCGATATGAGCGTGTGAAAGTATCATATGATCTACTTCTTCAGGGTTAAAACCAAAATCACGGTTTAGTTCGTCAGTCTGGGGTCCCATTCCCTGGAACATGCCACAATCCAATAAATATTTTTTTCCATTGCTAAGAATAAGAAGATGCTTAGAACCTGTTACAGTTCGGGCAGCACCGTGAAAGGCAATTTTCATACAAACAATTTAAAGATGATTAAAGAAAATAAAGTTAAACAGAAAAAAGCTGGTTTAGCAAATTCTTTCAATAATAGTAAAATTTTGAAAATAACGGTTACGAACAAACGAAAATTGTTCTATAATTTTTTTGCAAAATCACTTTTATTTTGCTTTGAAAGACCAGGTAAATAAAAATTCAGCTATTAATTCATCACCCTTATTTCTCCCTGTAGATTTTACTGTAACCGTTTGGCCAACTTTGCCTGAGGCAGCTTTATTTACAGTTGTTGCAATTTCTGATCCTTCGGTGCAGGTAAAAAAGGTAATTCCTTTCGCTTTTTTAAAATAAGTCGCTTCCATTTTTGTGACCAACATTGAAATGGGAGGAGATTTTTTATAAGTATTTAGTAAAGCCAAAACGCCGGTACTCATTTCTGCAGCCATAGCGAGTGAAGCGAAATAGGTAGAACGAAAAGGATTTTGCGTAAGCCATGTAAACGGAACAGAAGTAATGCATTTCTCTTTGTTGATTTCTTTGATCTTTATGCCTGAAAAAAAGGCTGCTGGTAATTTGGTTAGAAGAAACAACTGAAATTTAAAAGGTGATTGGGCAAGATCAAGTAACTTGTTTTTTTCTTCCATTTCGAATAAAGTATGATGAGTAAAAAAAATTACTTAAAAACCCGTAGTCAATGGCTTAAATATGAAAATGAAAATTAAGCTTATTTGTTTGTTTTCTGGTAAAGGTAAAAGCGCCTGGAAGAAAGATTTCTAAAATAATTTATAAATCAAAAAAGAAAATCATTCTATTCTTATTTTCAACTGATAGTTCACTTTTTGCATAAGATTGTTTACGTCAAAAGGCTTGGCGATAAAATCATCAGCGCCATAATCGCTTATGGTAGCGGCAGCCCCAGGATGTGCTGAAAACATGATAACCGGAATGTGACTGGTGGATTTGTCGGATTTTAATTGTTTGCATATAGTCCTTCCATCATAACCTGAAATTAGCACATCTAATAAAATAAGATCAGGTTTAAAACTTTCAATTTTTGGAAATGTATTTTCACCTTTTGAGGTTACTTCAACATCAAATCCTTTCATTGATAATAAAATTTCCATGACGGATAAGATATCTACATCATCGTCGACAACTAGAATTTTGGACATTTTTAATGTTTAACCAGCCTAATAAACCGGTATTTGAACAGTAAATTTTTTATTTCAGGGCTAAGCCCGGAAACCGAAATCTTGCTTCTTTCCTAAGAACTTCTTGAAAGCTAAATAGAATCCGCAATCCTTTCTCGTCATAACCGATCCTTATCTTTAACTATTGATTCTACAGGTTTGAAAAGTGGCAATTCTTTGTTGTTCTTTAATTTTTGAGCCCATTATTTTATTGCCAGCTTTTTAAGAAGCAATTCGATAACGGTTTTTGTCAACAAATTTTGTTCCTAAAATTATCAAAACGACACAATGCTTTTTAACTATTAGTGATTTCTTTTAATTTTTCTTTCAAATTATCATTGATCGCTTTCAAAAATTCTTCTGTATATAAATAGTCCTTTTCGTGTGAAACCTTGTTGCCATTGATACATACGGCAAGGTCTTTTGTCATTTTACCGCTTTCAACTGTTTCTATACATACTTTTTCCAGCGCATCTGCAAATTGAATTAATTGTTGATTGTTATCAAGTTTGCCTCTAAAAGCCAATCCTCTTGTCCAGGCAAAAATGGAAGCAATGGGGTTAGTTGAGGTAGGATTTCCCTTCTCATGCTCCCGGTAATGCCTTGTTACAGTTCCGTGTGCGGCTTCTGCTTCAAGGGTTTTTCCATCAGGAGTAATTAAAACGGAAGTCATTAAACCTAAAGAACCAAAGCCTTGCGCAAGCGTATCACTTTGAACGTCTCCGTCATAATTTTTACAGGCCCAGATGAAATTGCCGTTCCATTTTAAAGCACTTGCTACCATGTCATCTATCAGACGGTGTTCATAGGTAATGTTGGCTGCTTCAAACTGCGCTTTGAATTCATTCTCATAAATGGTTTGAAAAATGTCTTTAAAACGTCCGTCATATTTCTTGAGGATGGTATTTTTTGTAGAAAGATATAATGGCCATTTTTTATTTAAAGCCATATTAAAACAACTTCTTGCAAAACCTTCAATGCTTTCATCTACATTGTACATGCACATTGCTACGCCATCTCCTTTAAAGTCATGCACTTCATAAGTTTGCGGTTCTCCGTTTTCGGGGGTGAAGGTCATGGTCAGTTTACCTTTCCCTTTTATGATTGCATCTGTTGCGCGGTATTGATCACCATAAGCATGACGACCGATAATAATAGGAGCTGTCCAGTTACTTACCAGTCTTGGAATATTTTTCATTACGATTGGTTCACGAAAAACGGTTCCGTCCAAAATATTACGTATGGTTCCGTTCGGGCTTTTCCACATATGCTTTAAGCCAAATTCTTTCACCCTTGCTTCATCAGGAGTGATGGTGGCGCACTTGATTCCTACACCATATTTTTTTATCGCATTTGCTGCATCTATAGTTACCTGGTCGCCCGTTTCATCACGATGCTGGATACCTAAGTCATAGTATTTGATATCTAAATCTACGTAGGGAAGTATAAGTTGTTCTTTAATAAATTTCCAGATGATTCTTGTCATTTCATCACCATCAAGTTCTACTACCGGGTTGTCTACTTTAATTTTTGCCATTGTTTTAGTTTATAAATTTTATTTTATTACTTCCTGATTTTTAGGCAGGAATGGTTTTTTGATTTATTTAATCAGGTTCGAACAAATATAATGAAAAGTGAAACCTGTCGTAGTGCTATAAATTATTAATGATCTCGTCAGCAAATTCACTTGTTTTTAATAAAGTTCCTCCTTTCATAAGGTTATAAAAATCTATGGTTACGGTTTTATTTCGAATCGTTTTTCCCACAGCGTTGGTAATCATCTCTGCAGCATCGCGCCAGCCTAGATATTCAAACATCATTACGCCACTTAAAATCAGAGAGGATGGATTCATGCTGTTGGTATTGGCAAAGCGGGGCGCCGTACCATGTGTGGCTTCAAAAACCGCATAGCCGGTAGAAAAATTGATGTTGGCGCCAGGGGCAATTCCTATGCCACCTACCTGGGCTGCCAATGCATCGCTAATGTAATCACCATTAAGATTTAAGGTGGCGATGATCGAATAATCCTGCGGGGCCAGTAATGCTTGTTGTAAAAAATTATCGGCAATGGCATCTTTAATGATCACTTTTCCTCCAATGGCTGCTATGCGCATATCTTCGTTGGCAACTGCTTCACCCCGTTCTTTTTTGGTGGCTTCCCATTGATTCCATGTGTACACTTCATTTTTAAATTCACGTTCGGCCAACTCATAACCCCAGTTTTTAAAAGCGCCTTCGGTAAATTTCATGATGTTGCCTTTATGTACCAAAGTAACTGATGGCAGTTTATTAGCGATTGCATATTCAATGGCCGCACGAATCAATCTTTCAGACCCTTCTTTACTTACCACTTTTATACCGAATGAAGTGGTTTCAGGGAAACGGATCTTTTTAACGCCTAAATCGTCCTGTAAAAAGTGCAAGAGTTTTTTAGCTTCAGGAGTGCCGGTCATGTACTCAATTCCTGCATAAATATCTTCAGTGTTTTCCCTGAAAATAACCATGTTCACTTTCTCGGGTTGCCACATAGGGGAAGGAACGCCTTCAAAATATTTTATAGGACGGAGGCAAACGTAAAGGTCAAGATCTTGCCTCAACATTACGTTCAGGCTTCGGATGCCGCCACCTACGGGAGTAGTTAACGGGCCTTTTATGGCCACTAAATATTCCTTAAATGAATCCATAGTTGCCTTTGGCATCCATTCGCCGGTTTTGTTGAAAGCTTCTTCACCCGCCAATACCTTTAACCAATTGATTTTCTTTTTTTCATGGTAAGCTTTTGCTACTGCAGCGTCAAAAACACGAACACTCGCCTGCCAGATATCGGGCCCTATTCCATCTCCTTCAATAAAAGGAATGGTTGGTTGATCGGGCACTACCAGCTTACCATCTTTTCCCATCGAAATTTTATCTGCCATTCTTTCTTTTTTTATATTTTAATTTACTAATTCAAGAAAACAGTAAACGAACAAATTATGCAAATTTTTATTTTATCTGTGCCAATCTGTGTAATCCGTGGCTATAGTTCCAAACTGCAATTCACCCATTCACTATCAAAACTTACACCATCATATTTTTTGTAAAAACTGATAGCGGGTTCGTTCCATTCAAGCACCTGCCATACCATTCCCGACAATTTCTTTTCTTTTGTTTCTTCTATTAACCGGTCAAATAATAATTTGCCGATTCCTTTTCCGCGAAAAGGTTCATTTACCAGGATGTCTTCAAGGTATAATCTTTGTCCTTTCCAGGTAGAATAACGAATATAATATAAAGCAAAGCCTACCACCTTATTGTCTGTTTCGGCTACAAAAGCCCACCAAACCGGCTTTTCGCCAAAGCCGCTTTCAATAAAATGATCAAAATCTACGGTAACTTCCTGCGGTGCTTTTTCATAAAGTGCTAACTCTTTTACCAGTTGCATCATTGCTTCAGCATCTTCTTTTATTGCCCTTCTTATTTTAATTCCGGCCTCTCCTAACCTCTCCAAAGGAGAGGAACTGCTTTTCCATTGTTGACTATTCTTTTCTTTATTCATACTATTAAATATCCTTAATTTAAGTTGTTGTTTAAGAGTTCAGTTCTCACTCCCCTCCTTTGGAGGGGCCGGGGGAGGCAGCCTGTTCCAAATCGCTCAAAATGTCTTCTATATCTTCGATACCTACACTCATTCTTATAAGACCATCGGTAATTCCATATTTTTCGCGGTCAGCTTTGGGTACTCCATAATGAGTCATAGAAGCTGGGTGAGATAAAAGTGTATCGCAGCTTCCCAATGAAACGGCTCTCACACACATTTGCAGTTTATCAATAAATTTTTTACCGGCTTCGAGTCCTCCTTTCATTTCAAAACTTAACATCGGCCCCGGATGCCGCATTTGTTTTTTTGCCGTTTCATAATCCGGATGAGAAGGCAGCCCCAAATAATTTACTTTGCTTATTGCCGGATGTTGATCCAGAAACTCAGCTACTTTCATTCCATTGGCACAATGTCGTTCCATCCGTATTTCCAAAGTTTTCATTCCCTGTGTAAGCAAAAAAGCATCAAAAGAATTTCCGTTTCCGCCGAGTAAACGATGCACTTTTTCCATGCGTGTATTCATTAACCCGATGTCTTTTCCAACGAGAGCGCCGCCAATTGCGGTTCCATGGCCGTTCAAAAATTTAGTGGTGGAATGTACCACAAAATCGACACTATATTTAAAAGGTTGCTGTAAATAAGGAGTGGCGAATGTATTATCCACAGCAACAATCAGGTTATGTTTTTTTGCAATTAGGGTCAACACTTCAATATCCACACACTGGATGGTAGGATTAGCAGGAGTTTCCAAATAAAGCATTTTAATTTTTGGATCATTTTTTAATACTTCTTCTGCTTTATGGGTATCGCGTAAGTCAACAATAACTGCTTCTATTTCCAAACCGGGAAGTACACGATTCATTAGTTCCTGTGTGCCGCCATATAATGAATAATGTGAAAGAATTTTATCGCCGCTTTTTAAATTTCCTAACATTAATGTGCTGATAGCAGCCATTCCGCTGGCATGTAATCTCGATTTTAATTGCAAAGGCTTACCGTTTTCCGTCAGGCCAAAACTTTCCAATGCAGAAATTTTATCTTCCACTTCTTTCATACTTGGATTTCCCCAGCGACTGTAAATATATCCGGCTTCTTCTCCGCTAAACCGGCGCATTCCTTGTTCTGCAGTATCGAAAACATAAGTGCTGCTGGCATAAATAGGCGTTAAGTGGGCATTATTTCCTTCGGTTTGGTGGCCGGCATGGATCGCAGTAGAACCGAAACCTTTTAACTGTTTTTTTTCTGAAGACATTTTAAGATTTAATAAAGCCGAAATTAAGAATGGTGCAAAAGTAGTTAAAAGAGGAAAATGAGTGACGCGATCAGAAAAGCGGGTTATAACTTCTTTTTGCGACAGGTAAAATAGGGTTGAAAATGGCAATTAGATCTATAAATCGCTGAAATTCCTATCTTCATTTTTTTTAAAGGATATGAAAATGAACATCGCCCATTATATCGACCATACGATATTGAAACAAACTACCACTATTGCTGAAGTAGAAAAAGTTTGCAAAGAAGCTTTGGAATATGGCTTTGCCGCAGTTTGTGTGCCGCCTTTGTATGTAAAAAAAGCTAAGGAATTTTTAGGTAATTCTGAAATAAAAGTAGCTACCGTGATCGGTTTCCCATTTGGCTATTGCGCTATTGAAGCTAAAGTTGCGGAGATGGTGCTGGCCATCGTGGATGGCGCCGATGAGTTGGATATGGTTATTAATGTTTCTGCTATTAAAAATGGCGACTGGACTTTTATTGCCAATGAAATTAATACCGTGATGCCGATCGTAAGGAATAAAAATAAAGTCATCAAAGTGATTATTGAAAGCGGGATTTTAACTGAAGATGAAATCATTAAATGTTGTGATATTTACGGTGCCGCAGGAGTTGATTATGTTAAGACTTCAACAGGATTTGCCGAAAAAGGCGCATCCATTCATGATGTACAATTGATACGGGCCCATCTGGCAGATGCCATAAAAATTAAAGCCAGTGGAGGAATCAGGTCTTATTCTTTTGCCAAAGAACTTATCAATGCCGGGGCCAACAGATTGGGTTGCAGCGCCAGTGTCGAGATAGTGAAAGAAAGTATGCAGTAGCCGGTTTGGATTTTGATAAAAATGGATTATTTGCAACCAATTTGCTGTTAATACTGTCATTTGTGACAAAACGTTCTATTCATCTTCCACGTATCCTGTTATTTTTGCAAAATCATCCTTTATCATGAAACATTTACTTACTATAGTATTTATCGGGTTTGCTCATCATGCTTTTTCTCAATCTTACGATTCTATTCCCCAAAACAGGGTAGTGGTTTTTAAAGATTACCGCCTGGATATATTGGCAAGAAAAGAAGCACAGTTGAACGCGGCCAATTATAAAAGGCAAGTGCATACCGCTCAAGGTTTCCGGCTGATGATCTTAAATACAAGTGATAAAAATTACGCGTTTAAAGTGAGAGCTGATCTTTTGCAGAAATTTCCTGAACAAAAAATTTACATGTGGTTTGCCAATCCCTATGTGAGGATAAAATTTGGAAATTTCAGAACAAAAGAAGAAGCAGATGTTTATAAAAAGCAAATCAGTGAAATGCTGGGAGGCGCCACTATCTATTATCTGGAAGAGCCTATAGAAGTAGATCCTGATGTAAAATAATTTTACAGTAAACAAATTAATAGAACGAATTTCTATTTTTCTATAAACGAATTAAAAGAGTTTCATCAGCGAAACTCTTTTTACTTTTGCCTCAATCTCAATCAATACAAATGCTGAAAGAAAAAATAAAAGATCTCTCAAAGAAATTTTCGGATGAGTTTATACAGATTCGTCACCGTCTTCACCAATATCCTGAATTGAGTTATAAAGAATTTGAAACCTCAAAATATATTCAGCAGAAATTAAAAGATATCGGAATTGATTTTGAAGTGTTGGCAACCACAGGAATTGTGGGAATTATTAAAGGGAAAAATCCGGATAATAAAGTGATTGCTTTGCGGGCTGATATAGATGCCTTGCCGATTAAAGAACAAAATGAAGTGGCATATCGCTCAAAAAATGAAGGCGTAATGCATGCCTGCGGCCATGATGTTCATACCACCTGTCTTTTGGGAGCAGCTAAAATTTTGAATGAATTAAAAGAGGAGTGGGAAGGAACGATTAAATTAATTTTTCAACCGGGCGAAGAAAAAAATCCGGGTGGAGCAAGCCTGATGATCAAAGAAGGCGTACTTGAAAACCCGAAACCGGATTCAATAATAGCTTTGCATGTTCACCCAAGCCTTGAAGTGGGCAAATTAAGTTTTCGCAGCGGAATGGTAATGGCAAGTGCTGATGAAATTTATATAACTGTAAAAGGTAAAGGCGGGCATGCCGCTGCACCTCATCTTACTACGGATACCATCCTTGCGGCTTCACAATTGGTGGTAAATCTTCAGCAAGTAGTAAGCCGTTTTAATAATCCGTTTAATCCTTCTGTTCTTTCTATCACTTCTTTCAACGGTGGAAATACTACTAATGTAATTCCTTCAGAAGTGAAGCTGATGGGCACTTTTAGAGCAATGAACGAAGAATGGAGATTTAAAGCTCACGATCTCATAAAAAATATCTGTAAAAAAACAGCAGAAATTTCAGGTGTGGATATTGATGTTGAAATTGATGTTGGTTACCCATTTGTTATCAACAATATGGAACTAACGGAAAAGGCTAAGCGAAAAGCCGGTGAATTTGCAGGACAACAAAATGTGGAGGAAACTGAGATGAGAATGGGCGCTGAAGATTTCGCTTTTTATTCTCATTTGATACCTGCTTGTTTTTTCAGATTAGGCGTGGGTAATACAAAAAATGGTATTACATCAGGTGTACATACCCCTACTTTTAATATTGACGAAAGCGCCATTGAAAACGGAATGGGCATAATGGCATGGCTTGCTGTTTCACTATAATGAATTAGCTACATTACCTATCTTTACTTTTATATTCGAAATATTCCGGCATTAAAAGTCGTGATTTAATAAATAGTTATGAGGAAAAATATCCGAAAGCAGGAAGCGCTTGATTATCATTCAAAAGGAAGGCCTGGTAAAATTGAGGTTATTCCAACAAAAGCTACCAAAACACAAAGAGATCTTTCATTAGCTTATTCCCCGGGTGTAGCGGTACCTTGCCTGGAAATAGAACAAGATCCTGAACTAGCCTATCAATATACCGCTAAAGGAAACCTGGTGGGTGTGATCAGCAACGGAACAGCGGTTTTAGGATTAGGAAATATCGGTCCGCTTGCCGGTAAACCTGTAATGGAAGGTAAAGGAGTATTGTTCAAAATATTTGCAGACATAGATGTTTTTGATATAGAAATTAACGAAACTGACCCTGAAAAGTTTGTAGAGATAGTCGCTGCGTTGGAACCTACATTTGGCGGGATAAACCTTGAAGATATTAAAGCACCTGAATGCTTTTTTATCGAGCAAAAATTAAGAGAGCGTTTACATATTCCCGTAATGCATGATGATCAGCATGGCACTGCCATCATTAGCTCCGCAGCTTTGTTAAATGCGCTTGAAATTCAGAAAAAGAAAATCAGCAAAGTAAAGTTTGTGGTAAACGGTGCAGGGGCTGCCGCAATGGCTTGTGTTCAATTGTATGTTGCGTTGGGTGCCAATCCTGATAATTTTGTGATGTTCGATAAAACAGGTGTACTTCACGCAAATCGTGAAGGATTAGGGGAAATGAAACAAAAATATGCTACTTGTAAAGATCCTAATCTCACCTTGGAAAAAGCAATGAAAGATGCAGATGTTTTTATAGGTTTGAGTGTGGGTGATGTGGTTTCCTCTGAAATGATCAAGAGTATGGCAAAAAATCCTATTGTTTTCGCCCTGGCCAATCCTGATCCTGAAATTACTTATGAAAAGGCGATAGCTACCAGAAAAGATGTGATCATTGCTACCGGAAGAAGTGATTATCCTAACCAGGTAAATAATGTTTTAGGTTTTCCTTATATCTTCAGAGGGGCGTTGGATGTGCGGGCAACTCAAATAAACGAAGAAATGAAACTTGCTGCAGTAAAGGCTTTGGCAGAACTGGCGAGGCTTCCTGTACCTGACAGTGTAATGATGGCGTACAATGAAAAAAATATTCTCTTCGGACCAAATTATATTATTCCAAAGCCGCTGGATAACCGCTTACTTACTTTTGTTGCTCCGGCAGTTGCAAAAGCGGCAATGGAAAGTGGCGTTGCAAGGCAACCGATTCCTGATTGGGAGGTATATTCTGAAAAACTAAATGAAAGATTAGGAATCGATAATCATTTATTGAGAATGATCGGCGCCAAAGCGCGTAAAAATCCAAAACGTGTGGTTTTTGCAGAAGCAGAAAATCAAAAAATATTAAAAACTGCCCAAATGGCGCAGGATGAAGGAGTGGCGTTTCCGATATTGCTTGGTGATCGTGATAAAATAGAAAAGATTGCCGAAGAGAGTGGAATTGATGTTTCTGAAATGCAAATAATTGATCCTAAAAATAACAATACGCATGATAAACGTATGGAGTTTGGTGAATTGTTTTTTAAGAAAAGGCAACGAAAAGGGTTCAACGCTTACGAGGCTAAAAAGATAATGAAAGACCGTAACTATTTCGGTTGCATGATGGTAGAAACTGGCGAAGCGGATGCAATGATATCAGGGCTTTCTAAAAATTATCCCGATACGATTCGCCCGGCTTTGCAGGTAATCGGAATGGAAAAAGATTCGAAAAGCGTGGCGGGCATGTACATTGCCATGACGAAAAAAGGACCTATATTTTTGGCCGATACTACCGTAAACTTTAACCCTACCGCAGAAGAACTGGCCAACATTGCCATGATGGTAGCCAAAGAAGTTCGCAATTTTGGAATTGTACCAAACATTGCGATGCTTAGTTATTCTAATTTCGGAAGCAGTAATTCTCCGGAAGCAAAACTGGTAGCAAAGGCACGAGAAATTGTAAAACAAATTGAACCTGACCTGGTGATCGATGGAGAAATGCAGGCGAATGTAGCCTTCAACAAAGAAATTTTAAAAGACAATTATCCATTCAGCGAATTGGTGGATAAAGATGTGAATGTGTTGATCTTTCCGAACCTTGCTTCCGGCAATGTTACTTATAATCTCTTGCAGGAAGTGGCCGGATATGAAACCATTGGCCCGGTTTTATTGGGGCTTAATAAACCGGTACATATTCTTCAGTTAGGAAGTCATGTGCGCAGCATTTATAATATGGTTTTGATTTCAGTGGTGGATGCACAAATGAAATGCACAAAGAACAAATCTGAGGCACAGCTTAGTTCGCGGAAATGGCGTAAGCCGAAAAAAACAGAGACGGCCTAAAATAATTTTAAGTAAAAACATGAAACTATTTTCTAACATTGGCGCTTACCTTTTGATGTTGAAAGGCATGTTTACCAAACCAGAGAATTTTAAAATGTACTGGAAGGAACTGATGCACCAGTCTGTTGAAATTGGCATGGGTTCGTTATGGATCGTAACGGTTATTTCGCTCTTTATGGGTGCAGTAAGCGCGGTTCAAACAGCCTATCAGCTTGTTAGTCCGATGATTCAAAAAGAAACGATTGCACAGGTGGTTCGTGACACGGTTATTCTTGAATTTGCTCCAACCCTTGTTTGTATCGTTCTTGCAGGCGTAGTGGGAAGTAAAATAGCCGGCGAACTCGGAAACATGAGAGTAAGCGAACAAATTGACGCATTGGAAATAATGGGTATTAATACAAAATCGTATTTAATAGGCCCTAAAATTTTGGGAGCACTTATTACGATCCCGCTTTT
Organism: Bacteroidota bacterium; assembly: GCA_028876495.1. Classification (GTDB taxonomy): domain Bacteria; phylum Bacteroidota; class Bacteroidia; order Chitinophagales; family Chitinophagaceae; genus Ginsengibacter. Next base: position 202,925 of record JAGWRO010000041.1, on the reverse strand, counting down.
AGTGGTTCTTGCTATGGTATTAGGAATTTATGGGGGCAGGCTTGCCAGCACATTAGGTGGTATCTTATCTGGCGATACTTACGACCGGGGTTTGCTGATCAATTTCTTTCCTAAAAATGTTTGGTTTGCTTTGGTAAAAGCTTACACATTCGCTTTTATTATCAGCAGCGTATCTTCTTTTTTTGGCTACAATGTAAAAGGTGGCTCTTTGGAAATTGGAAGAGCAAGTACATCCGCAGTTATCACGAGTTGCATACTTATTTTGTTTGCTGATTATATACTTGCGTTTTTTATCTTATAATCAAAATGGAAAATGACAATCGAATCGACAATATTTCCGGCCAGGTGTCGTAATATGATCACACAATTGCCTTTGTTATGATAGAAATAAAAAATGTTTACAAATCTTTTGACGATAAAGAAATCCTGAGCGATATCAGCGCGGTAATGGAAACGGGTATGACGAATCTTATCATAGGAACCAGTGGTAGTGGTAAAACGGTTTTGCAAAAATGTATGGTGGGTTTGTTTGAAGTAGATAAAGGAGATATCATTTTTGATGGAAAAAATCTCACCAACATGGCGCAGGAAGATCGAAAAGAATTGCGGCAGCAAATAGGAATGCTTTTCCAGGGATCGGCTCTTTTTGATAGCATGACCGTTGAGCAGAATATCAAATTCCCACTGGACATGTTTACCAAATGGAATCATCAAAAGAAAATTGAACGTGTGAATGATGTACTTGAAAGAGTAGAATTAACAGGGACCAATAAAAAACATCCTGCCGAACTAAGCGGCGGTATGAAAAAAAGAGTCGGAATTGCAAGAGCAATCGTTTTACATCCAAAATATTTATTTTGTGACGAGCCCAACTCCGGCCTTGATCCGCAAACTTCAATGGTAATTGATAAATTGATTCATGAGATCACCAAAGAATATAACATTACCACAGTTATCAATACGCACGACATGAACAGCGTGATGGAAATCGGGGAAAATATTCTTTATTTATACGGAGGGAAAAAAGAATGGGAAGGATCCAGCAAAGACATTATTTTCAATAAAAATCAGCAATTGAACCAATTCATTTTTGCTTCTGAATTTTTAAGAGATGCAAAAGATATGCGCATGCTTGAAGAAAAAGGAATTGTGGATAATGACCGAAATATGGAAAAAATTATGCGCGAAGGTGGCGCTAACCTGCTGATGAACGACGATGATAAAAGTGAATAACAGACTGAATATTTAATTGGTAAACTAACAAATAAACCCTTTTTTATTTTTCTGTTTCAGATTTTTTCTAAAACTTATACCTTAATTTTTTATGAGAAATATACTGCTCGCATTGGTGTGTGTTATTAGTACTTCGTGGGCACAGACGCCTGTCACCGGAAAAGAATTATTAACTAAGATGCACGAAAAATATGCAGGAAAATGGTACAAAACATTTCAATTTAAGCAAACTACCGACACGTACAAAAACGATTCTTTAATCCGCAGCCAGATATGGAGTGAACACATTCAATTTCCACAAAATTTCAGAATTGATTTTGGAAATGCAGACAGCGGCAATGCCGTGATCTTTAAAAATGATTCGTCGTATTATTTTAAGAACAGCCAACTGCTAAGAACCAATTATTATCCGAACGACTTATTATTTTTATTAGGAGGAATGTATTTCTATCCGTTAAACGAAGCAATTGCTAAAATGAAAACATACGGATTTGACATCAATAAATTTCATAAAAGCAAATGGAATGGTAAAGGCGTGTATGTGATCGGTTCTAATAAAGATGAGGAAGAAACAAACCAGGCGTGGTTTGATAAAGAACATTATAGCTTGGTAAGAATGATCAAATATGAAAACGGGCGCAAAGAAGATGCCTTACTTGGAGATCATGTAAAACTGGATGGAGGTTATTCTGAAACGCTGGTAAAGTTTTATATGAATGATAAATTATTGCAGGTAGAAAAATATTTTGACCTGGAAGCAAATAAAGAGATTAACCCCGAAATTTTTAATACCCAAAATTTCATCAAAGCCATTCAACAGTAAATCAATAAATAAGAAAGGTTTTTATTTTTTGGTTTGCAGTCGCAGCTACTTTTCGAATTGGTTTTTAACTACGAATAGCTGGGGAAATGGGTAGACAATTAAGTAAAATTAATTTTTTTTAAAAAAGCATGAATATCTTTTATTATATTTATTTTAATTTATATAATTTTTATTTTAAAGACGGAAAATCTATTAAAAATCCTAATACGCCATGGTTTAGAGCGACTTTTTCGTTTGCAATATCTCTTACTTTCTGGTGTTTTTTGGGCTATGCTATTTATCAACATAGAAAATATCAGACGTTTCAATTGAATTCAAATATCCCTATCTTTTTAATTTTTATGAGTATTGTATTTTATTTTCTATTTCATTCAATCTTTGTAACAGACAAGCGATATGAGAAAATTTACCAGAAGTACAAACATTATGATGATAAATATAAAATAGTAGGAAGATTTTGTTCTTGGCTATTTATCTTTTTACCAATTTTACTATTTCTATTTTATAGTTTATTAATTCACAATAAAATTTAAAAATTTATCAATGTAGCAAAAATGTTGTTTCCCGCGCTATCCTTAGAATATTTAAAATAATAAAAGGGCTGCTGTCCGTATGTCCTGGACTAGGGACATTTCTATTTTCTGTAGTAAACAAACAAATAAGAAAGATTTTTATTTACGACTTATAGTACTGATTAGGCGAACCTTCTTTTTATCAATTGGTCAAATTGTTTTACCACGGGATGGCTATCCAGCCAGCCTATTTTTACTTTCAGTTCTCTTTTTATCCAAAATTCAGCTTCGGCATAAATCGTAAAATTCTGGATGGTTTTTATGCTGCGTTCGTACATGGCTTCATCGCCACGAAACAATTCATTGATGAAAAGAAAACGGTCGTTTACCCCGATGGCTTTTCTTAAATCTTTTATTGGCACTGAAGTAAGGGATTGGGAAAGCTCTATTTTGCTCTCTTTCAAGCGGTCGTTGAGCGATTCAGGATATTCAAAGTTAAGTTCGGTGGAGGCTTTCTTATCAACCTGGTCCTGGTGCGCAAGTGTAGGAACTTCTTCCAGCGGATCAAACAAAAAACCCGGCCTGCTATGAGAAACGTGTGCATTAACCGCTTCAGCATTTTTCTTTATTTGCGCAAGTTCTTCTTCAATATCTTTTTCATCTACCTGTAAAACCTGTACCACTTTTTCTTCTTCTTCACTGGTGCCCGTATGTTCTAATTCAACTACGTTAAAAGAAACAGGCATCAAAATTGAAATTTTTTCGTTTATTGCATCTTGCTTTTTTTCAATTTTTTTTATTAATTCTGCCTGTAAAATTTGTACTGTCTGTAACATTTCTCTGGCAGATGAATTTTCATCGAGTTGTTTTTGTAATTTTTTGAGAAGTGTTGACACTCTGTGCATGTAGTAAAATCTGAATGATTAAAAAAAGTCAGCAAAAATCTTTGTTTTTGATTTCAGGAAAAATCACTTTAACCTTGCAATCTAAGCTAAGTTACTAATTGAAATTAAAATTAAATACAAAAAATGTTTATTGAACCGATTTTGCGGGGCGAAAGGCGAGGCTGGATAGAAGTAATTTGTGGCAGTATGTTTAGCGGAAAAACAGAAGAATTGATCAGGCGTTTAAAAAGAGTGGAAATAGCAAACCTTAAAGCAGAAATTTTTAAACCTGCTTTTGATACAAGATATGATCAGAAAAAAATTGTAAGTCACGACGAAAATAAAATCCAGTCAACGCCGATAGATAATTCACAAACAATACTTTTGCTGGCGCAGGATGTAGATGTGGTAGGAATAGATGAAGCACAGTTTTTTGACGACCAGATTTCTGTGGTTTGTGAAGCACTTGCTTTGAAAGGAATGCGTGTGATTGTAGCCGGGCTGGACATGGATTACCAGGGAAAACCGTTTGGACAAATGCCCAACTTGTTGGCCATAGCGGATTATATTACCAAACTGCATGCGATCTGCGTGGTTTGCGGCAATATTGCTAATGTGAGTTATAGAAAAATAAATACCGGGGGACAGGTTTTACTGGGCGAAAAAGATATTTATGAACCAAGATGCCGCGTATGTGCGGCACTGGACCGGTAATTAAAAATTAATTTATTTTGTTTGTTTACTGATGAATTTATAACCAACTAATGTCAAAAATCCTGATTTTATTAAAGAAAGATTTTCTGCTCGAAATGCGGCAGCAGCATACTTTTTTTGGTATTCTATTGTATGTAGCTTCTACCATTTTTGTATTGTACCTGGCAATGGGCCAACCCGAAAGCACTGTTTATAATGGTTTGTTTTGGATGATTCAATTATTTGTTTGTGTAAATGCGGTGGCCAAAAGTTTTATGCAGGAAAGCAAAGGACGGATGCTTTATTTTTATACCATTACAAGCCCTGTTCAATTTATTATTGGCAAATTAATTTACAGCACGGTTATTATGCTTCTTATGGTTATACTCAGCTTGGTGCTGTTCAGGGTTTTGCTGGGTAACCCTGTATTACATCAATTGCAGTTTCTTGGAATTGCCTGCCTTGGAGGGATAAGTTTGAGCCTGGTTTTTACATTGATGTCGGCAATTGCAGCCAAGGCTCATCAAAATGCCGCTATTATGGCTATTCTGGGGTTTCCATTGATTATTCCGCAACTGTTATTATTGATTCGGTTGTCAAGAGCTGCTTATGGCGAAGTTTTCCGGGAAGGCGCTTTATTACAGATAACCCTGTTGCTTGCCGGGCTTGATTTGCTGGTAATTGTGCTGTCGGTAGTATTATTTCCGTTTTTATGGAAGGATTAAAGAAACCGGTTTTATTTTTAAAATTATTAAATTATCCCGATGTTTTCCAACCAATATTTTGATAATTACAAAAATTGTTGGAGAATTTCGAGTTGGAGTGCGCTTCGTTTAGATTTGTTTAAAATCAAAACTGATCATTAAACAATTACAATAATTCAATGATATTATCCTTAATTTTGCTCCACAAAAAAAACTCATGAAATTAAAGTGGTGGAAGATATTATGCATTGTTTTTTTATTCTTCACTTTTACCGCCGGCTTCCTGATTCATGTGCCCATCATTGGAAATCTTCATCAAAGCATTCGTAATTTCTTTTTTCACGTACCTATGTGGTTTGGAATGATAGGCTTATTATCCTTATCTCTTGTTTATTCAATAGCTTATCTTAGAACTCAAAATCTCAAACACGATGTTTATGCTTCTGAATTTGCAAAAACAGGAATTATTTTTGGAATGCTGGGATTAGCAACGGGTTCAATCTGGGCAAAATATACCTGGGGCGAATTCTGGAGCAATGACCCGAAGCAGATTGCCGCTGCTATCGCTGTGTTGATTTATTTAGCCTATCTGGTTTTACGTGGTTCTATGACTGATTTTGATAAAAGAGCAAGGATTTCTTCTGTCTACAATATCTTCGCCTATTTCATATATATTCCGTTAATTATAATATTGCCACGGCTTGTTCAATCTCTTCACCCCGGCGGAATGGAAGGTGCTAAAGGTGGGGGTAATCCAGCGCTTGGAGGGGGAAGTCTTGATGCTACTATGGAAATGGTTTTCTGGCCTGCTGTTTTCGGTTGGCTTCTTTTAGGGCTCTGGATCAGCAGTTTGAAAATCAGGTTAAGCCTGCTTGCTAATAAAAATCTAATAAAATAAATGAATAAGTTATTATTGAAACGTACTTGCTTTACACTATTGTTTTTTCTGTCAACTCCATTTCTTTGGGCCCAAACAGCCAAGCCAACCACTGCTAATACGATTGACGAAACTATGAGAAGTCATGATAAAATTTATGTGGTTATGACGGTTTGTATTGTTATTTTATTTGTCCTTTTCCTCTACCTTATAAGGATTGACAGCAAGGTTTCCAAAAAAGAAAAATCTGCTTAATGATTTGATATTTTAATTCTACCTAAATAAATCTCAATTATATGTCTTCAAAAGTGCCTTATAGTTTTTTTCATAACGTTGAAAAAAGCTTTGATAAAGCTGCTGTGTTTACTCAATGGGACAATGGCATTCTTCAACAAATAAAACAATGTAATAGTGTATACCAGATGCGTTTTCCTATTAAAAGGGAAAGTGGCGAAATTGTAACTCTTGAAGCCTATCGCGTTCAACACTCGCACCATAAAACACCATGCAAAGGTGGTATCCGTTTCAGCCTGGCTGTTACACAGGATGAAGTAATGGCCCTTGCTGCTTTAATGACTTATAAATGTGCTATTGTAAATGTTCCTTTTGGAGGTGCAAAAGGTGGAATTAAAATAAGGCCGAGAGATTATACACCTTATGAGCTTGAAAAAATTACACGTCGATACACGGCTGAGTTGATTAAGAAAAACTTCATAGGGCCGGGAACGGATGTGCCTGCTCCTGATTATGGAACCGGCGAAAGAGAAATGGCGTGGATACTGGATACTTACGTAGCCATGCATCCGGGTGAAATTGATGCATCAGGTTGCGTTACCGGTAAACCGGTTTCCCAGGGAGGAGTTCGGGGAAGAACTGAAGCAACAGGCTTAGGAGTATTTTACGGGCTCACAGAAATATGTAATATGTCAACATTAATGGAAAAACTGGGTTTGCCCATTGGTGTAAAAGGAAAAAGAGTTTGTGTGCAGGGATTGGGGAATGTTGGATATCATTCTGCCTTATTTTTTCAGCAGGCAGGTGCGATAATTGTAGGAATTGCTGAGTATGAAGGAGCGATTAAAAGTTATGATGGCCTCGATGTAGAACAGGTATTTGCTCATCGTAAAAGAACCGGTTCTATTCTTGATTTCCCCGGATCTGAAAATTTTGAAAAATCGGCTGATGCACTCGAAATGGAATGCGACATTTTGATACCTGCAGCCTTGGAAAATGTGATAAATGCCGAAAATGCTGACAGAATAAAGGCAAAAATAATAGGTGAAGCTGCTAATGGTCCTTTAACCCCTGAAGCAGATGATATCTTAAATCCGAAAGGAGTTTTAATAGTTCCTGATATGTATCTTAATGCCGGTGGTGTTACAGTAAGTTATTTTGAATGGTTGAAAAACCTGAGCCACGTTCGCTACGGACGTTTAGAAAAAAGATTTACAGAAAACATGAATCACCATATTGTGGATATGGTTGAAAATCTTACGGGTAAATCTATCACCCCGGTTGAAAGAGATTTCATACTTCATGGCGCTGATGAAGTAGACCTTGTACGAAGCGGGCTTGAAGAAACGATGATATCTGCTACGCGTGAGATTGTTGATGTATGGCAAAAAACGCCTGCAATTCCTGATTTACGCACAGCAGCTTATGTGGTTGCTATCAATAAAGTGGGCACTTCTTATGCTGAGCTCGGAATTTTCCCATAAAAACAATTTTCACATCTTTTATTTTTTGATAATCAGGCAAAATTTACCCTGTTAAATTCTTTTTGAAAAAAGAAAATAACTTACCTTTGCCGCCCAAATAAAATTTTTATTCACCGTTGTTTAAAAACAGCTAAAAAACACGATTAATGCAGAATTACGAATTGATGGTGATTTTTACCCCTGTACTTTCTGAGGAGGAATACAAAGCCGCTCAGAATAAGTTCGCTTCGTTAGTTACTGAAAACGGAGGAGAGGCAGTACATGAAAATGCCTGGGGACTAAAATCACTGGCGTACCCGATCCAGAAAAAAACTACCGGTTTATACTGGGTTCTGGAATATAAGGCGCCAACCGACTTCAATGAAAAGCTGAAAACCCAGCTTTTGCGCGATGAATCAGTACTTCGCCACATGTTTACTGCACTCGACAAATACGCCGTCGAGTACAATGCAAAAAAGAGAAATGGCGTAAAAACAGGAATTGAAAAAGCGGAGGTAACCAATGGCTAAAGCAAATGAAATAAAATACCTTACAGCGATAAAAGCTGAGAAGAGGCCCAAAAAATATTGCCGTTTTAAAAAAATGGGCATCAAATACATTGATTATAAAGATGCTGATTTTTTGAAAAAATTTCTAAACGAACAAGGAAAATTACTGCCAAGACGTATTACAGGAAACTCACTAAAATACCAGCGTAAAGTAAGTGATGCAGTAAAGAAGGCGCGCCAGATGGCGATTCTTCCTTACGTAACAGATCTAATGAAATAAAATTTTTCACCACCCTAATCCCGATGCTATCGGGAGAAAGTCTGAATCCCATAAAACTTTAGGGAGATGATTGGGTAAAAATGCAAATAAAATGCAGGTAATATTAATACAAGACGTAAACAATTTAGGCGGAGCAAACGAACTGGTAACTGTAAAAGACGGGTATGGCCGTAACTACCTTATCCCTCAGAAATTTGCTGTTGAAGCCAGTTCTTCTAATCTCAAAAAATTAGAAGAGCGTCAAAAGCAACTGGCTAAGAAAGAAGAAAAGCTTTTGGCTGAGATCAATAGTGTGGTAAGTGTTTTACAGGAATCTCCATTGAAAATCGGCGCAAAAACCGGAACAAGTGGAAAGATTTTCGGTAGCGTTACTTCAGTTCAGATTGCAAGGGCTATCCGCGAACAAAAAGGGTATGAAATTGACCGTCGCCGAATCACCATTTTGGATGATGTAAAAGAATTAGGAAGCTATAAAGCTAAAATCGAGTTTGGTAAAGGGCACGAAACTGAAGTAGAGTTTGAAGTAGTAGCTGAATAAATTCTTAAAAAATACTATTCTGAAAACCCTGTTAAAAACGGGGTTTTTTTATTATTGCAAAATTGAATTCTTTAGTATTTGTTTATTTGCTGTCACTTCCCTTTTCCCAATAAAATAATCCTGATCGTGTGAATCATTATTTTAAAATCGAGCGCGAGTGAAATGTTTTCAATGTAAATAATATCGTATTTCATTCGCTCAATCATTTCATTCACATTTTGCGCATATCCAAATTTTACCATTCCCCAACTGGTTATGCCCGGTTTTACCTTCAGTAATAATTTGTATTCAGGATGGCTTTGGGTTATCTGGTCGATATAAAATTCTCTTTCAGGCCGCGGACCCACCAGGCTCATTTCTCCTTTTAAAACGTTCCATAATTGTGGCAATTCATCGAGCCTCCAGCGGCGCATGACTTTTCCCCATTTTGTAATTCTTTCATCATTATCACTACTCAACATCGGGCCGTTTTTTTCTGCATCCATCACCATTGATCGGAATTTATGGATAAAAAAAAGCTTGCCTTTATAACCTACTCTTTCCTGCGAAAAAATAATAGTTCCTTTTGATGAAAACTTTGTTCTTATGGCAGCATATAATATCAATGGCGAAAGAATAATCAACCCTAAAAAGGCCAATACAATATCTAAAAGCTGTTTTATATTCTGTTGCCAGGCATTCATCAATCCCGTATGAATTTCAATGAGAGGTGTTCCCATTACATTGGTAGTGCGTACATTTCCAGCCAGGATATCAACTTTATCCGGTATCAATTTTACATTTACTTCTTTCTCTGCCAGTGTTTGCAAAATCTTTTCCAATTCATCTCTTTCTTCGTTCGGCAATGCAATAATCACTTCGTTGATGTCATAATCATCAATTATTTTTTTTGTAGATGTGATATTACCAAGAAAAGGATTTCTCTCATTAGTTGTTGGAATTTGAATTGGGCCGTTTGAAACAAAACCACAAATTCTGTAACCGGTTTTTTCAACATTGGAATTGATGGTTTTAAAAAGTTCTTTTGCTTTTTGCTCATCCCCGATTATTAAAGTGTTGAACCAAACTTCTTCCCGCTGCATTTGCCTGTGGGCATAAGCTAGAAATAAATATCTTATGAAATAAGTTATAAAAAACTGTAAGCCAAAAAGGATAAAGAACTGGCTGTAAAATGTTGAAAGATTTTGATGTTTTTTATAGAACAGAAAAATGAAAAACAGGATAATGCTTCCTAAAAAAGTGATGAGAAAAGTAAATAATAATTCAAGCAACCTTGATTTGTAATAAAGAGATTTATAAGTGCCAAAAAGGTGATAGAGCACAAAGTATCCAACAGGATAAAACAGCAAACCGTAAAGAAATTTTTGACTGAAATCGAAATTTTGATATCCTAACTTTCGATGGATCCAGTAGAAAATAATCCATGCAATAACAGAAGCAATAAAATCACCTAAAGCATAAAAACCGATGTGTAAACGCTTTTGCAAAATGAGCGGTTGGTTTAATTAAATTACCTGGTTACGACTGATTTTTTCAAGGATCAGGTGAGCAACTTCCATTGCCCTGAAACCGTCAATTTCACTAACAACAGTAGTCTTATTTTTTTTGATAGCATCAACAAAACTTTCTAATTCCATTTTAATTGCATTCGTTTCTTTAATAACCGGTGCAGCAATAGCAATCGTTTTTTTTCCATTTTTAGTTTCGATATCAAATGAAAAAACATTTTTATCGTCGGGTGTTTTATATTTTATGATCTCTGTTTTTTTGTCGAGGAAATCTATTCCTACGTAAGAATCTTTTTGAAACAATCGCATCTTTCTCATTTTTTTCATGCTGATTCTGGACGAAGTAAGATTGGCTACGCAACCATTATCAAATTCAATGCGAACATTCGCAATATCCGGAGTGTCACTCAATACATTCACACCATTGGCAAATACGTTCTTAACGTTGCTCTTCACCAGCGAAAGTATAATATCAATATCGTGGATCATCAGATCGAGAATCACGCTTACATCTGTTCCGCGCGGGTTGAATTGAGAAAGCCGGTGAACTTCAATGAACATCGGATTGAGGGTATGCTCTTTAGCAGCCAACAGCGCAGGGTTGAAGCGCTCTACATGGCCTACCTGAAATTTAATATTGGCCTCTTTTGCCAGCTTTACAATTTCTCTTGCTTCTTCCATTGTATTGGCCAATGGTTTTTCAACGAAAACATGCTTGCTTTTTAAAATCGCTTGTTTGCATAACTGGTAATGCTCTGTAGTGGGCGCAACAATATCAATGGCGTCACAGGCATCGATTAATTTATCGGCGCTTTTAAATCTTTTTAAAGTGTATTCTTTTTTAACCTCATCTGAATTTAACTCTGAAGGGTCATAGAAACCTACCAGTTTTACTCCTTCAATTTCTTTCCAGTTATTTAAATGGAATTTCCCTAAATGGCCAACACCAAATACTCCGACTTTTATCATACATTTTTTTTAGACGCGATAAAGGTAACAACTGATGAACAAGGTTGAAAAAAACCTAAGTTTTATTTCCCTGATTTTTTAAAATAGATTGAAGATTACAATCTCTTTGAGGAAAGCTGAGTAAAAAGAGATTTTTTGTTGGTTTACTGTTGCGCTGCCTCTTGTTGGACTTGCGCAATATTATCGCCTATTTGCCGGTTTTTTAGAATATTTACGTAATAGAGTGCAAGGTGGTTATTATAATTTTCATAAGACCGCTGCGCCCATTTGATGGCTTCATCAACATGGCCGTTTATTTCATTGATGATTGCCATGTTGTAACAGGCCCGTCCGGCAACTTTACTTTTTGGATTGGTAGTTTCCTGTTGCCAAAGTTTTGCAGCTTCGTCCCAATTACCGGTTTGAGCTTTGCGTTTGGCTATTTTAAAATTGTTGGTTCCCCGCACATAATAATCCCTGGAAACCCTTATCCACAAAGGAATAATTCTGAATGCATAAGCATGTCCTGCTACATTTCCCACTTCTTTCACCGCTTCTTTCCTGTTGATCAGCGCCTGTGCAGCCAGCAGCGGATTGATACCTCTGGCATGATAAGTAATGTTTCGGGCTACAGCCGCTTCATCTAAAATTTCCTTATCACGAAGATCATAAATGCGCCATCCTGCTTTTACCAAAGTATGCATGTTGGCCTGTTGCTCAATTGCCGGAACTGTTCCAAAAGGAGTTCTGACAGTCGTCTTATATACTGAATAATCAATTTTAGAATCTGTATCAAAAAGTTCGAGAGAAAAGAGTGCATCAGCATTATTATCGTCACAATATTTTTCTACCACATCCCACGATAAAGGCGCCGGGAACATTCCCGGAATATCGGTGGTAAGATTGGAGGTGTTAACCATTTTTATTTCATCAAAGCGATTGTTTTTCTTTAACTCATCCGTTAGCCCGATGATGGTTTCTTCAGCAGCATCTTTATCCAATTTTGAACCTTCGAGCGTTACCACCTTGTCTATAGCATCGTACACTCTGCTTTTTTTAGCTACCTGAGTGCGGTTAACAACGGCCACATTCTTAATATATGGAGGGAGGCTTACAGGCGCAGGTTCCAATACACTTAGGTGCATTGTTTCTGTGGAAGCGCAGGAAGAAAAAAAAATAGCAAAAAGGATGATTGGGAAGAGATTTTTCATTTCATTTTTAATGCTGATTTCAATTAAAACGAATAAATAGAATTTATAGTATGATGATTAAGCTTTTATTGGTTCTTATATAAAGATTGGGCAAAAAATCAAGGCAATAGTTACTTTTACAAAATAATTGTATACCGAATATGTTTAAACGCCGTTCGCTTTATATCCTTCTGATATTTTCTTTAACTTTTGTTGCCTGTGAGAAAAAAGATATTGATGATGGAAAAGATTATCAATCATTAGGCACGTCCGCTCATAATCTTTTGGTAGATACTCCATATTCTTCACTCACAATAGAAATTCAATACATGCCAGGCTATGCTCCGGATAATTCAAGTGTGAATGCTCTTAAATTTTTTTTAAACCAATATCTTAATAAGCCCAATGGAATCCGGGTACTGGAGGAGCCAATACCAGCCAGCGGAAAATCAACTTTATCTTTGAATGACATTGTAAGCATCGAAAAAAAGTACCGTACTGTTTTTACGGGCAATAATCAAATCGGCGTTCATATTTTAATTACTGACGGTAAATACGATGTCTCCGATATTTTTGCAAACTCTTATTGGAATACTTCTATTTGTGTTTTTGGTAAAACGGTTTTTGATAATTCAGGTAATGCAGGACAAATTACCAGGTCTCAATTATTTACTGTTCTTTTTGAACATGAGTTCGGACATTTATTAGGCCTGGTAAACCAGGGATCGCCTATGCAGACCAATCACCAGGATGTTGCCAATGGGGCTCATTGTACCAATAAAAATTGCCTGATGTATTATGATATAGAAACTGCTTCTGCTGGAGGAAGTATCGGTAATATACCTTCACTGGATTCTAATTGTATTACAGATCTTAAAGCAAATGGCGCTAAATAAGCCACACTATTTTTTTAGCCGGATTCTAAAATAAAACCTTTCAAATTTGTTGTTTTACTGTAATATTTCATACAACGCACTTACCACCTTCTTTGCAAAATTTTCAGTAGAAATTGAATAAATTTGTATGGATGCAGGATATAGAACCATACGACAACTGGCAATATTTATATACTTCAGAAAATGATTTCCGGTCACCTTTTTTTGGGCGTGAGTATAGTGAATTTGAATTTACAAATACTGTTTATAATTATTATATCCATCCTTTGTGGGATGAATTCGGCAGCCGCACATTATACCTTAAAGTATTGATGGCCGATTATGATGAGCAATATGTAATTATGGAACTTTTAGGAGAGTGGAATGATGCTATCGAAAACGACATTATGAGCCTGAAACGTGATGTGGTAGATGATTTTATGCGCCAGGGAATCCGGAAGTTTATTTTGATAACAGAAAATGTACTCAATTTTCATAGCAGTGATGATTGTTATTATGAGGAATGGCGGGATGATGTGGAGGATAAAAACGGATGGATTGTTTTATTAAATATGCCCGATCAAACTCAATATGATTTTATAAAAGCGAGGCTAAATAATTATGTAGAAATGCTCTCCATTCCTAACTGGCGCACCATGAAACCTGATGTGTTTTTTAACCAGGTTGATAATATCATATTGCGAAGATTGGATCACTAAAATGATTACTTCTCGAAAATAGCAAACAGGATTTATTCAAATTGGAAATCAAAATATCCAATACTTGTTGCTTTATTATGTGATTTTAATCATATTTTGATTCTATAACCCTGTATTGGTGCTTGTTTCAGAAGTGAGTTTCCTGTTTTATGATTTCATGAATGCTACTAATAAAAAAAATTAAAGTTCCTGTAGTACATTTGCCTATCTGAAATTTTAACTCTCTCACTTATGACCTGGAAACAGTTATTCACTTCTTCAATAGGTAAAAAAATTCTGATGGCCTTAACCGGCTTTTTTCTCATTATTTACCTCATTGTTCATGCGTTGCTTAATGCGTTGATTTTTTATAATGATGATGGAAAAATCTTTAATGAAGGCGCCAGTTTTATGTTGCATAATTATTTTATCAGGTTTTTGGAGATAGGGCTTTTCGCTGTTTTTATTTTGCACATTATCCAGGGACTTTTGCTTTGGCAACAAAACAAAGCTGCCCGGAAGATTAAATATGAAAAATCAAATTATCCCCGTGAAATAAAATGGTACAGCAGATACATGGGTTGGCTGGGAACTTTTTTATTGTTGTTTTTAGTAATGCACCTGGCGCAATTTTGGGCACAGACTAAAAATGAATTATACTTTAATGGGCCGGAGATTGATCTTTACCAGCAAATGAAAGGGATCTTCACAAACCCCATTTGGTTTACGTTGTATATGATCGGCCTTGCTTCCTTGTTGTTCCATTTGCTACAGGGATTTCAAAGTGCTTTTCAAACATTTGGGATCAACAACAGAAGATGGATATACATTATAAAAGGTGTAGGTGTTTTTTATTCAGTTGCCATCTGCTTGTTGTTTGCATCAATGCCATTGGCATTTATGGTAGGATGGCTTCAATAAAATTTAAGTCTGGAAATGATTTTTCAGCATAAAAAATATTTAATAGTTACGTATGGCATTAGACGCAAAAATTCCGGAAGGACCACTTGAACTTAAATGGACAAACTACAAAGACCATTTAAAACTGGTAAGTCCGGCTAATAAAAGAAAAATAGAGATCATAGTTGTAGGTACTGGTCTTGCCGGCGCTTCGGCAGCAGCTACTTTGGGCGAACTGGGCTACAAAGTAAAAACATTTTGTTTCCAGGATAGCCCGCGCCGTGCGCATTCTATTGCTGCGCAGGGAGGTATCAACGCAGCAAAAAATTATCAAAGTGATGGTGATTCTGTATTCCGCCTTTTTTATGAAACTGTAAAAGGTGGCGATTACCGTTCGCGGGAAGGAAATGTATATCGACTGGCGCAGGTAAGTAACAACATAATTGATCAGTGTGTGGCGCAGGGCGTTCCTTTCGCAAGAGAATATGGTGGCCTTTTAAGCAATCGTTCATTCGGTGGAACCCAGGTTCAGCGTACATTTTATGCTGCGGGGCAAACGGGGCAACAATTATTATTAGGCGCTTATGGCGCTTTGGAACGGCAAGTTGCACAGGGAAATGTTACCGTTTATTCCCGTCATGAAATGCATGATATTGTAAAAATTGATGGAGCAGCAAAAGGTATTATTGCCCGAAATTTAGTTACAGGAAAATTAGAAAGATATTTTGGGCATGCAGTATTAATTTGTTCAGGCGGATATGGAAATGTTTTCTACCTGAGCACTAATGCAATGGGAAGTAATGCAACTGCTGCATGGAAATCGCATAAAAAAGGAGCTTATTTTGCTAACCCTTGTTTTACCCAAATACACCCAACTTGCATTCCTGTTACCGGCGATCATCAAAGCAAACTTACATTGATGAGTGAAAGTCTGAGAAACGACGGAAGAATTTGGGTTCCAAAAAACAAAGATGATAACCGAAAGGCCAATGACATTCCTGAGAGTGATCGTGATTATTACCTCGAACGTCGTTATCCTGCTTTTGGTAACCTGGTTCCAAGAGATGTGGCATCAAGAGCTGCAAAAGAACGGTGTGATGCCGGCTTTGGCGTAGGAACAACTAAAAAAGCGGTTTATTTGGATTTCGCAGATGCCATCAAACGTTATGGAAAAACAGAAGTTCACAAGCGTGGTATTAAAGATGCTACTGAAGAAACTATTACTGAATTAGGAAAGAATGTTATCCAGGAAAAATATGGAAATCTCTTCGCCATGTATGAAAAAATCACCGGCGAAAATCCATATATAGTTCCAATGCGTATTTATCCTGCAGTGCATTATACAATGGGTGGCCTTTGGGTTGATTATGAATTAAAGACAACCGTTGATGGATTGTATTCATTGGGAGAAGCTAATTTTAGTGATCATGGTGCCAACCGCCTTGGTGCATCAGCATTGATGCAGGGATTAGCTGATGGGTATTTTGTAATTCCTTATACCATTAGTTCCTACATGTCAGACCAGATAAGGGTTCCGGCAATACCGGTAACTCATCCGGCATTTGAAGAAGCTGAAAATGCGGTGAAAGAAAGAATCGAAAAATTAATGAGCATACAAGGAAATGAATCAGTAGAAAACTTCCACAAAAGATTAGGTAAAATTATGTGGGATAAAGTTGGTATGGCCAGGAATGAAAAGGGTTTGCGTGAAGCCATGGAAGAAATCAAAGTATTGAGAAAAGAATTTTGGGAAAATGTAAAAATCCCGGGTGGAATTTATGAAATGAATACTGAACTGGATAAAGCACACAGAGTGGCAGATTTTTTAGAACTTGGAGAATTAATGTGTATGGATGCGCTTAATCGTACAGAAAGCTGTGGCGGTCACTTCCGTGAAGAAAGCCAGACACCCGAAGGCGAAGCGTTAAGAAAAGATGATGAATTTAGTTATGTAGCAGCCTGGGAATATACACCTGAAGGAGAAATACTCCACAAAGAGCCATTACATTTTGATGTTGCGAAACCAAGTCAAAGAAGTTATAAATAAAAGATATTGTTTTCTATAAAAAATTATAAAGTATTAAAATAATTTAAAGAATGGACCACTACCATATGAACCTTACTTTAAAAGTATGGCGTCAGAAAGACTCAGAAACCAAAGGCCGTTTTGAAACTTATGAAGTGAAAGATATTTCTTCAGAAATGTCTTTTTTGGAAATGTTTGATGTGCTAAATGAAAGATTGGTGAATGAAGGCAAAGAACCGATTACTTTCGATCATGATTGCCGCGAAGGTATTTGTGGCGCCTGCAGTATG
Source organism: Bacteroidota bacterium (assembly GCA_028876495.1). Classification (GTDB taxonomy): domain Bacteria; phylum Bacteroidota; class Bacteroidia; order Chitinophagales; family Chitinophagaceae; genus Ginsengibacter. The sequence continues at coordinate 185,740 of JAGWRO010000041.1, read as the reverse complement.
TATATTGATGGTCGTGCCCACGGGCCGTGGCAAAGAAATACAGTTTGCCAATTGCACATGCGTGCTTACAAAGACGGGGATACTATTGTAGTTGAGCCCTGGCGTTCTGCTGCATTCCCTGTTTTAAAAGATTTAATGGTTGACAGAGGCGCGTTTGACCGAATTATCCAGGCAGGTGGATATATTTCTGCGAATACAGGAAATGCGCCTGATGCCAATACGATTTTGATTGACAGGGCAGATTCTGATGAAGCATTTGATGCTGCTTCCTGTATTGGATGCGGTGCTTGTGTGGCCGCTTGTCCTAATGGTTCTGCCATGTTGTTTGTAAGTGCTAAAGTTTCACAATTAGCGCTGTTACCGCAGGGCGAACCTGAAAAAATTTCACGAGTGCTCAATATGGTAAAGCAAATGGATAAAGAAGGATTTGGAAATTGTGGCAATATCTATAATTGCGAAGCGGAATGCCCTAAAGGTATTTCAGTTGAAAATATTGCAAGAATGAACAGGCAATATCTTGGTGCTTCTCTTTCTTCTAAAATACAGGAAAGGCCGGTAAATATGGTAGATCCGATGAATGAACGGGGTTAACATTAAAATAATTACAGTAAACTAATAAATAGTAAAGATTTTTATTTTTTTGTATTTTGAAACGATAAGTATTCAAAACAAACATAAGCCTCTTATATATCTGAGCAGTTCTTTTACGTTATACTTAAAAGATCCTGGCAATTAATCAGAAGATAACATCATTGCCTGAAATCGTTTAATTTTAAGGTTTGTAAAATTATACTGCTTGAAATCAGTAACCCCCCTATCCGTTTTTCTGCTTCTGTTTATTTCTATTAATGGTTTTTCCCAACAAAACCCGTCCTCACTTTCTAACTTAAGGAGTAAAAAAATTTCTACCAAAATAAATCCGCTACTTCTCGACAGCAATAGTATTGTTCCCCACACAATTTCAATTGCAGGTATTCCTTCTTCTGCATATGAAGTTGATTATGTAAATGCTTCTGTTTTCTGGAAGTCAGCAAATTTACCGGATAGCGTTTTTATTTCTTATCGCGTTTTTCCCTACAAATTAAATGCGATAACGCGCCGTTTTAACTACGACAGCATCCGTTTTAATTTTGCAATGGAAAAGCCGTATGTTTTAAAAAGTAACCAGTTTGAAAATAAGATAATTGATTTTGGAAACATTGATTACAATGGAAGTTTTGGCCGCGGCATTACTATTGGCAATAACCAGGATGCCGTTGTTAGTTCCAGTTTAAATCTTCAGCTCAATGGATTTATCGGTGATAGCCTGGAACTTACTGCCGCCATCAGCGACAATAATATTCCCATTCAGCCTCAAGGAAACACTCAAAATATCAGGGATTTTGATCGAATTTTTATGCAAATAAAAAAGCACGGCTGGCAGGCAAGTTTTGGTGATATTGATATCAGGCAAAGTCAGAATTATTTTCTCAATTTTTCTAAAAGATTACAAGGTGCTTCATTTTCTACGGAAAATGTGATCAGTAAAAATGTTGCCAACTCTTTTATGGCCAGCGGCGCCATTGCCAAAGGCAATTATACCCGCGACAACATTACTCCAATTGAAGGCGACCAGGGGCCTTATAAACTTTACGGTGCTAATAACGAATTGTATTTCGCTGTTCTTGCCGGAACAGAAAAAGTTTTTTTAGATGGCCAATTATTAACACGTGGCGAAGACCGCGATTATGTAATTGATTACAATACTGCTGAATTAACTTTTACAGTGAAACATTTAATTACCAAAGACAGCCGCATCCAGGTAGAGTTTGAATATTCAAACCAGAATTATTTGAATTCAATGATCTATGGAAATGATGAGATCAATATCAACAATAAATTAAAAATAAGCATCGGTGCTTATACCAATTCAGACGCAAAAAATTCTTCTATCAACCAATCTCTTACTACTGATCAAAAACAATTTTTGTCACAGATTGGAAGTAATATAGACAGCGCCACCTATCCTAATGCCGTGCCTGATACATTTTCATTAAATAAGATTTTATATAAAAAAGTAGATACAACCATTAATGGAATCCGCGATACGATTTATGTTTATTCTCCCAATCAAAAAGATTCGTTGTACAATCTTTCTTTTACCAATGTCGGTTTCGGCAGGGGAAATTATACGCCGGTAAATGATGGAAATGCAAACGGAAGGGTTTTTCAATATGTTGCTCCTGTTAATGGTGTAAAACAAGGCGATTGGGATCCGGTGATTTTGTTGATCACTCCAAAAAAACATGATTTAATTACGGTAGCTGCACAATATTTTTTTAATAAAAATTCTTCCTTAAAAGTAGAAACGGCCTTAAGTAATTATGATGTAAATACTTTTTCATCAAAAGGTAAAGAAGGTGACAAAGGTGTAGCTGCAAAAGTAGATTACGCCATGCAACATGCAGTTTTTGGAAATTTAAAACCAGGAATTACTTTACAAACGCACCTTGGATACGAGTATGTTCAGGATAAATTTAAGCCGCTGGAAACATTGCGAAATGTAGAATTCAACAGGGATTGGAGCCTTCCCTTTGACGCGCCGCCGGCAACAGAAAATTTGGTGAATGGTTCTTTTGAAATTAATGATATTAAAAATAATTTTCTAAAATACCAGTTTACTGATTATAACAGAAGTGACAACTACAATGGAGTTAGAAATGCCATTGAAAATGTGATGAATATTAAAGGCTGGCATTTCAATAATAAATTTTATATCACGAATATTAACAGCACCACACAAACAGGTTCCTATCTGCGCCCTACTATTGATGTGTACAGGTCATTTGCAGATTTAAAAGATATAAAGATCGGGGCCAATTATTCTTCCGAAAATAACCAGCAGATTGCAAAGATTTCTGATACTTTGCTGCCAATAAGTTTTGCTTTCAATACATGGCAGGTGTATATAAAATCTTCTGAAAAGAAAATGAATAAATGGGGAATCAGTTATTCTACAAGGGAAAATAAAATTCCATTTCAAAAAGGATTGTTATCACAGGATAAAAGCCAGAACATTAATTTGATGACTGAGCTTATGAACAATGAACATCAGCAGTTTCGCCTGAATGTTACTTATCGCAAATTAAATGTGATTAACAAAAATTTTTCCAACGAAAAAAGCGACGAAAGCCTTTTGGGGAGAGCTGAATATGCCATTAACGAATGGAAAGGATTTGTTACCGGCAATGTTTTATATGAGCTCGGTTCAGGGCAGGAGCAAAAGCTTGAGTACACTTATATAGAAGTGCCGGCAGGGCAGGGTTATTATACCTGGATCGATTATAATAAGGATGGCATTCCCCAATTAAATGAATTTGAAGTGGCCATTTACCAGGATCAAAAAAAATGGATTCGTGTTTTTACACCGACCAATGATTATGTAAAAGCAAATTATATTCAGTTCAATTATAATTTTAGTATCAATCCTGATATGATCATTGCAAGAAACACTTCTGATAAATTTTTAAAATTCTTAAAAAAATTCAGCACTACTTCTTCCTTGCAAATCAATAAGAAAGATATTTCGAATGGTGGTTTTCAGTTCGATCCGTTCAATAAAAAATTAGTGGATACTTCATTAATTTCTTTGACTTCCTTTTTAAGCAATACGATTTATTTTAACCGGAAAAGCTCTGTTTGGGGAATTGATGTAACGCACCGGTTGAATAATACCAAATCGCTTTTAAATTATGGATTTGAAAGTAATTCGTTAAGAGATTTAACCATAAGAGGAAGGTGGAACCTGAACCGTTCCATTGCTACAAATTTTACGAACAAATACGACAGAAATCAATTAATAACTCCTTCTTTCACTAACAGAAATTACCAGGTTGATGAAGTTTCTGCAGAGCCGTCAATAAGTTATATTTATAAAAGTGATTTTCGTGTAAGCCTTATCTACACTTACGATAAAAAGAAAAATAAAATGGGCGGTTTTGAAAATTCGGTGAATAATCAATTTACCACAGAAGTAAAATATAATGTTCTTTCTGATGGGACGATCAATGGCAGATTCTCTTTGAACAATATTAAATATAACGGTGATCCAAACAGTACAGTGGGATATATTTTATTAAACGGGTTATTGCCGGGAAAAAATTATTTATGGAACCTTGAACTTACCAAACGGCTGGCAGGAAATATTGAACTGAACCTGCAATATGACGGGCGTAAGCCGGGGAGCAACCCGGTAGTTCATACAGGAAGAGTTTCTATTCGTGCCATTTTTTAATAGCTTTAGGAGCCGGCAGTAAACCAACAAATATCAGTAATTTTCATTTTGCATTAACCGCCAATTCCTGCAAGAATATTGATGGTAAGTGCAATCATGGTTGTGTCAAAGCTAAAAGATATAAGACCATGCAACAACGCCAGCCGCCTGAATCTTTTAGAAGTGATCTGTATATCAGAAACCTGGAAGGTCATTCCCAAAACAAAAGAAAAATAGGCAAAATCCAGATAGTCCGGCAATGTATCACCGGGAAAATCCAGGCCCCCGGCATGTGTATTCGCTTTTGTTTCATGATCGCCATAAAAAATATGAGCGTACCGAAGTGTAAAACCAGTATGTATTAAAATCCAGGAGAAAAGCATCCCTGCAACAGCAATCGGTAAGTGCCAGGAAGTTCCGGTTTGGTCACCCTTCTTTGAAACGATGAGTAAAATAACAGTAAGAAAACTGGCTAAGGTGGAAATAAGGATGAGAATAAAAATTACCGACCTGTTAGGATCCTGCACCTTAGATTGGATGCGTATCTGTTTGGCCGTAGTAATAAAAAACGTAATCCAGGTCATAACGATCATACATGCACTAAAAGTGTCCCAGCCGATCATAATGTGAGTGAGAAAATCGATGTTTTTTATTTCAACAATAAAATAAACGATCACAGCAATCGCCAGGCAGATAAGGAGTTTCTGAATGGGGTTAATTTTTTCAAATGCAGGCACCAGCGGTTGCATTTCTTTTTTTGACATTAAAAAAATATTAGTTTACCAAATGTAACTACAAACAAAGTTTGGTTTCAAATATTTTTTTCAAAAAAAGCAGCCGTAAAAAATTACGGCCGCTTTAATATCAAATGATTTCTTATTTCTTTGTACTGCTGAATTGATAAAAAACATCAAATTGAAAAACGTTGCTATGTACTGTACCACCATAGGTTGATTTATTGATATTACTGATACCAAAATTATACCTGGCATCGAAACCAAGTCCGTTGGTGGTTACATAACCTAAACCAAGGGGAATTGAAAATACTGCACTCTTTAAATTATTTTTAATGTCAGTTGAATTATTGCCAACTTTTGTTTTTGCGTTCATTAAAAATCCAACCTGGGGACCTGCTTCAATTCTAAATCCATTATCAAACATATATTGAACAAGAACTGGAAGATTCAAATACCCAAGGTCGGTGCTTACATTACTGTTAGATTTGCTTTTAGCTCCTTCTGAAGAATAATATAGTTCAGGTTGAAATGCCCACATCTTGCTTGATGTGTGTATATGAGCCAGCAGACCTGCATTAAAACCTATTTTGGTTTGCATATCAGAGTTGTTATTGTAATCTAAGGAAGATGCATTCAACCCGGCTTTTATCCCAAAATGGGCATCTTGTGCTTTAGCATTTAACAGTAAAAAGAAGGTTGCAGCAAAAACGATAATTTTTTTCATAGAGGTGTTTTTTAAATTCATAATTATTATTTTTTATGATTAAATAACTGTTAATCAAACGGCATGCCCATTTTTATAAATAATCCAACTGATTTATCTTTGCAACTCGTTTTTACCCGCCTTTATTAAGGTTTGATTCATCCTGTAAATGTCTCAAAAAACCCCGGGTAAATTTTAGTTATGGCATTATTACACAATCGTGTTTCTCAAAAAGAACTTAAGAAATTATTATTTGAAGAAAAAGAACCCCGTGTTACCCTTTCATTTTACAAATATGCATCCATTGATGATCCACAGGCTTTTCGTGATGAGTTTTATAAAAATTTAAATGAGTTAAAAGCATTTGGGCGAATTTATGTAGCCCACGAAGGTATCAATGCGCAGATGAGTGTTCCTGCGCCCAATTTTGAAAAATTTAAAGAATATCTTGATACTATTTCTTTTTTAAAAGACGTTCGCTTAAACATTGCCGTTGATTATGATGCCCGCCTGAATGACGAAGTCGGGCAGGGTAAAAGCTTTTGGGTGTTGAAAGTTAAAGTGCGCAATAAAATTGTAGCTGACGGAATTACTGATCCAGCTTTTGATATGAGTAAAAAAGGAAAATATGTTGATGCTGATTCTTTCAATAAACTTACTGCAGATCCGGATACCATTGTGGTAGATATGCGCAACCATTATGAATACGAAGTAGGTCATTTTGTAAATGCTATTGAGATTCCTTCTGATACTTTCAGGCAGCAACTACCCATGGCCGTTAGTATGCTTGAAGAAAAGAAAGACAAAAATATAATCATGTACTGCACCGGTGGTATCCGTTGTGAAAAAGCCAGCGCTTATATGTTGCACAACGGATTTAAAAATGTATATCACCTGGAAGGAGGAATTATCCAGTATGCCAATAAAATAAAAGAGGAAAAATTACCGAATAAATTTCTGGGTAAAAATTTCGTCTTCGACGGAAGGCTCGGAGAGAAGATCGGCGATGAAATAATCAGTCATTGCCATCAATGTGGTGCTCCCTGCGATACACATACCAATTGCGCCAACGAAGCCTGCCACCTTTTGTTTATTCAATGCGAATCGTGCGCAGCAAAATATGAAGGTTGTTGTTCTGAGGAATGTCAGTCAGTAAATCAATTATCAGAAGAAGAAAAGAAAGAGAAACGTAAGGGTATTAAAAACGGCATAATGATCTTTAATAAGTCGCGTGAACGAATGAATGGATTGATGGAAAAAAAGTAGGTACAATAACTAGGTTCAATGACTTGATGTTATTATATTGTGAGCTAAAAAACTATGTTTATGAAAATGAAAATTTTGATTTGTTCTTTCTTTTTGCTTGCTACAATGTCTGGCTTTGCTCAGTTTGAATCTGCTAAGCAAACCTATTCTGCTCCGAATTTAAAATCTGAAATAGATAAGCAAAAAACGGTATCGATTCTTCCTTTTGATGTTTCCATTACTTACAAACGGGTGCCGAAACATTATGACCCTTCTGCAACTAAAAGTGAAGAAGAAGAACTTAAAACCAATCTTCAATCTTCAATGTTTACTTACTTATTACGGAAAGCGAACAAGTATTCTGTAACATTTCAGGATCCAACTCGCACAAATGCTTTATTAAAGGCAAAAGGAATTTATGACAAGTTGGATTTATTGACGCAGGATTCTATCTGCAAAATTTTAGGAGTTGATGCAGTTATTAAATCCAATTATCAATATGAGAAAACAGCTTCGGAAGGAGGAGCTATTGTGAAGACAGTTTTATTTGGCGGCATTGGAAGTAAAACCGGTAGCGGTGCTTTAACATTGCAAATCTATAATGGCACAGATGGAAATTTACTTTGGCGTTTTTACAAAGCGATGAATGACGACGTTATGAGTTCAACAGATGAATTAATAACAAGGATGATGAAAAAAGTCTCAAGGAATTTTCCGTATGAGAAATAAAAATAATTTTTTGGAAGTAAAAACCTGTGGAAATTTCACAGGTTTTTTTGTTGCATAAAAAAAGAGTAATTATGAAGATTACCAACTTTGAATTTAAAACGAGATCAAAAAATATCGAGCTGCTTGAAACTAAATTACTCAAGCTTGATCCGGTTTTTAAAGGTGAAGATCACCAGGTGGATACCTATTTTAATATTGAAAAAGGAAGGCTAAAACTGCGGGAGGGAAATATTGAAAATTCCCTTATTTACTATGAAAGAAAAGATGTTTCTGACACAAAGCAATCTGATGTTTTGTTGTACCAGTTTCAACCTGATCTTTCTTTAAAAGAGATTCTAACAAAAGTTCATGGAATAAAAGTAATAGTGGATAAAAGGCGGAAAATTTATTTTATCGACAATGTAAAATTTCATTTTGACACTGTAGATAAATTGGGAACTTTTGTTGAAGTAGAGGCGATAGATACCGGCAATATAGGAATTGAGAAATTAAAAGAACAATGTAAATATTATGCCGATTTTTTTGGAATTCATGATTCCGATTATGAAGCAAAATCTTATAGTGATTTAATGTTGCAACTTTCCAACAAAGTTTTTTAGCAAGCATAAATACAAACACTTTCTGTTTATCTTCATATTATGTTTGATTTTCGATTAAAAGTTTTTCATACGGTTGCCAGGAGGCTTAATTTTACTAAAGCTGCTGCTGAATTGTATATTACCCAACCCGCTGTTACCAAGCATATTCACGAACTGGAGCATTATTTTAAAGTAAAGCTTTTTCACAGAAAAGGTGCAGCCATTGAACTAACCACTGCAGGGGAAACCTTGTTGCATCATACAGAACAATTATTTGCTTTATATCGTAACCTGGAATTTGAGATGAACACTTTTACGTTGAAGCATAAAGGAAGATTAAGAATTGGTGCAAGCACCACTGTTGCCCAGTATGTGCTGCCAGCCGTGCTCGCTTCTTTTCATAAAAAATTTCCTGAGGTCCAGATAACGCTGACGACTAACAATACTGAACAAATAGAAAAATCTTTAAAGAATAATGATATTGACCTTGGTATCATTGAGGGCAGATCTAAAAACACTTCTATAAAATATTCAGAATTTATAAAAGATGAAATTATACTGGTATCGGCAAATAAAAATTCTTTTACAAAAAAAGAAAGTATACAGTTAAGTGAATTAAAAAAGATTCCTCTTTTATTACGTGAGCCAGGTTCAGGTACACTCGAGGTGATTACCCATTCTTTAAAAGGAGTTGGAATAAAATTACGTGACCTGAAAATAGAAATGCAACTGGCCAGTACTGAAAGTATGAAATCTTACTTACCGCATTGCAACTGTATGGCTTTTGTTTCCATATATTCAGTTTTGAACGAGCTTCAAAAAAATGAATTTCGAATTATTGATGTAAAGGGATTGAGTGTTGAAAGATATTTCTATTTCATACAACTACACGGGCAAGCAGAATCACTGCCCGAACTTTTTATGAAATTTGCTTCTCATTATAACTTCAGGTAATCGCATATCACTAATAACAATTTCTTTTCCAGCACGGGGTGAGTGAATTTTGCATTGTAAAAATTCAGCCCATTATGGAAAAAAGTACTGTTATTCCTGCTCAGCAGAAGCTTAAAAATTTATTAGATAAAAGTGTTACTACCAGGGAAATAGTTTTTGTAATTGCCCTGATATTTTGTCTTACCTCTTTTGTTACACCACCTGTTGCATTGCTGATTGGCTTTGCTATAGCTCAGTTTATCGGACATCCTTTTTTGCATTTGAATCATAAAGCAACTTCTTTTTTACTAAAAATTTCAGTTGTTGGATTAGGATTTGGAATGAATATAACAAGCGCTGTTCATGCCGGCAGGGAAGGGCTTTTATTTACTGTGGCTTCTATTACAGGAACACTTGCATTGGGTTTATTGCTTGGCAGGCTTTTAAAAATAGAAAAGAAGACTTCTCATCTTATTTCATCCGGAACGGCAATATGCGGAGGAAGCGCTATTGCAGCAATCAGCCCGCTGATAAAAGCAGAAGAAAAGCAAATATCAGTTGCTTTGGGAACGATTTTTATCCTTAATTCGATTGCTTTGTTTTTGTTTCCTTTTATCGGGCATCAATTACATTTATCGCAAATGCAATTTGGTTTATGGAGCGCAATTGCCATTCATGATACAAGTTCTGTTGTTGGGGCTGCGAACAAATATGGAGCAGAAGCGTTGCAGGTTGCAACTACTGTAAAACTTGCGCGGGCATTGTGGATCATTCCTGTCGCACTTTTAACCACCGTATTTTTTAAAACGGGAAAACAGAAAATCAAAATACCTTATTTCATCGGGTTATTTGTATTGGCAATGGCTATCAATACTTATTTTCCTATTGTACATCGCTTATCAGGATGGATCGTTAATTTGGCTAAAACGGGTTTGACAGTTACCTTGTTTTTAATTGGTGCGGGTTTATCTTCAGCAGTTTTAAAATCTGTAGGAATAAAACCGTTGCTGCAGGGAATTATTTTATGGATTGTTATTTCAGTTGTTGCGTTGTGGGCGGTAATGAATATTCACGTGGGGTAAAATTTTAAATGAATAAAATCCTTGCAGTAAACTAATAAATAATCGAAATTTTTATTTGCTTATTGCTTCATCTGCGATATTTATTGCTTCGCTAATGATCGCTAACCCTTCATCAATTTGTTCTTTGGTAATGCAAAGCGGGGGAGCAATAAAAATGTAGTTCCATCTTACAAAAGTGTACATACCCAATTCTTTAATTTTTGCAGCTACTTTGTTCATTATTATCATTTCATCAGGTTTTGCATTGAACGGAGCCATCGGTTCTTTACTTTCCCGGTCTTTTACCAGTTCAAGACAGCCAAGCAAACCTGTATTACGCCAGTCACCTATTGATGGATGCTTCTGTTTTAGAATTTCTATTTGTCCATCCAGGTACTTTCCCATTTCTGCCGCATTTTCGATTAAATTTTCATCTTCGTAGATCTGCAAATTTTCGAGCGCTGCTGCACAACAAACCGGATGTGCAGAATAAGTAAGGCCAAGCGGCAACATTACATCATCAAACTTAGAAGCAATTTTTTCAGAAACCATTAAACATCCAAATGGTAAATACCCGCTGGTAAGGCCTTTGGCCATGGCAATCATATCAGGAATGATATCATGATTTTGAAATCCAAACCATTTTCCGGTGCGGCCAAATCCACTCATTACTTCATCCATTATTAAAAGAATTCCTGTGCGAGTAGATATTTCTCTTACTTTTTTTAAATATCCCTTTGGATATTTCATGCACCCGGATGAGCCCGATTCTCCTTCCAGCAAAATAGCTGCAATATTATTCGGTCCTTCATAAGCAATGATGCGTTCTAATTGAGAAACGCTTTCTTTCAATAAATTTTCTTCTCCATATTCCCATCTATATAAATACGGAAGATCAAAATGAACAAAATTGGTTGCCTGTTGAGAATCAACCGGCAGTTTTCTTGGATCGCCACTTGCCGTCATTGCTGCATTTGAAGAACCATGATAAGATTTATATCTTGATAAGATTTTATGCCTTCCGGTATGCAGTCTTGCGAGTTTTATAGCATTTTCAATAGAATCGGCACCACTTAAAGTAAAGAAGGCTTTGTTTAAATCTCCCGGGCAAATTTCCGCTAACTTTTTTCCTAGTTGGCCCCGAACCTTTGTCACACTAGATGGAGTAACATAACTTACCTCTTCCATTTGCCTTGTAACAGCCATGGTTATACGCTGATTACCATGGCCGATATTCACATTCATTAACCCGGAAGAAAAATCCAGGTATTTTTTGCCATCGTAATCATACAGGTAAACTCCTTCTGCACTCTCAACTGCGATAGGATTGATTCCCTTTTGTTTGCTCCATGAAAATAAGGTGTAATCAAGATTTTCTTCAATGATTTCCTGGCTTTCAGATTTTATTGATGTTTCAGGCATGGTCTTATTTTTAATTATACATTTTTAATTTTTAATTTCTTCAGCTCATCCAATTGACACCGGCTTCCGCGTTCCACTTAACCGTCGATTTTTTTAGTTGTGTCCAAAATTCTATTGAACTTTTTCCGGTGATATCACCCACACCAAATTTACTTTCGTTCCAACCTCCGAATGAAAAAGGTTCGCGCGGAACGGGAACTCCTACATTTACCCCAATCATCCCGGCGCTTGCTCTTTCAATAATGTGACGCGCCATGCCCCCATTTTGTGTAAACACGCTTGCTGCATTTCCATACGGATTTGCATTTTCAATTTCCAAGGCTTCGTCTACTGTGTTGGTTCGCATAATGCTGATCACAGGGCCGAAAATTTCTTCCCTGGCTACAGCCATTTCAGGCTTAACATGATCAATCACTGTAGGCCCAACATAAGTTCCATTTTCTTTTCCTTCTACTTTAGCTTTTCTTCCGTCCAATAAAATTTTTGCTCCCTGCTCTTCAGCCTCGGTTATGTATTTTTCTATTCGTTCCTTTGAAGCTTTATTGATTACGGCTCCCAGGTTTTTTCCCGGAATAATTTTTTTGGCTTCTTCAACTATCTTATTAATTATGTTATCTACATTTCCAACGCCAACCATCGCGCTTGCTGCCATGCAACGCTGTCCCGAACAACCACTCATACTTGCTGCTACATTCTGTGCGGTCATCGAAGGAATAGCATCCGGCAAAACGATCAGGTGATTTTTTGCGCCGCCTAAAGCCAAACATCTTTTGTAATGATGCGTTGCTTTTTGATAAACTATCTTCGCAATTTTTGTCGAGCCTACAAAAGAAACAGCCTTAATTTTTGGATGCTTACAAATTGCTTCAACGATTTCAGAATCGCCGTTTACAATATTTAAAACGCCGTCAGGCAAACCGGCTTCTTTTAATAACAACGCAAGCCTTCCTGCGCTTAAAGGAACTTTTTCTGACGGTTTAAAGATCATGCAATTCCCCAAGGCAATTGCATTTGGAATGGTCCAGTTGGGAACCATGTTGGGAAAATTAAATGGAACAATTGAAGCTACCACACCTAATGGAACATGTTCTACCTTGCACTCTACGCCACGGCTCACTTCTAGCACTTCGCCCGCAACCAACTGTGGCAAAGAGCACGCAAATTCAGTTAGTTCAATACTTTTTTCCACTTCTGCTCTTGATTCGCTTAACGTTTTTCCATTTTCTTCGGTACATAATTCAGCAAGAAAATCAATATCTCTTTCAAGCAATGTTTTGTATTTATAAAAAACCTGTACTCTTTCTTTTATGGGAGTTTTGCTCCATGAAAGAAAAGTTTTTGAAGCCGCTTGGACAGCTTCATCAAGGTCCTTGGTATTAGAAAGACAAACTTTAGATAAACAGGTTCCGTCAACAGGAGAAATTACATCAAGAAATTTTTGAGAAGATGAATCAACTTTTTTACCATTTACAAAATTTTTTTCGATATCATATTTCATAAAAGTTTCTGTTTAGTCTTTTGCCAAAAAATCTCATTCAAGTTAAACAAATTTTGGAGTAAATAAAGAAATTACAGGAATTCTGATTTAAAAAAAATCATTGATTTTTTTTTAAAATATAACAGTATAATTCACTACCAATTTTTATAAATAATAATGATTAGCAGGAATAATTACGATTACAGTAAACACATAAATAAGCTTAAATTTTATTTTCCCGAGTTTGTATCTCTAACAAAGTTTGCAGGTTTGCACTACTTTCGTTTCAGATATTATAGACATGGCTCCCATAATCGTTTTAATTGCCTTGATTTTGCTGATCGTGTTTTTTGTCTTTTATAAACGACCGAAAAAAAAAGTTTTTCTTCCTGAAAATTTCCGTGAGATATTGACTAAAAATGTTTCTTATTACCACAAGCTTGATGAAAAAAATAAAGAAAAGTTCGAAGAAAAAATAAAAGATTTTTTAAGTTATGTACGTATTGATGGTATTGATACAACTGTTGAAGATATTGATAGATTGTTAGTGGCCAGTGCTGCTGTGATACCAATTTTTGGTTTTAAAAAATGGAAATACAATAACCTGAGAAATGTACTACTTTATCCTGCTTCGTTTAACCGCGAGGAATTTCTTGCTTCAGGTTATGAAAAAAACACGTTGGGAATGATTGGAAACGGTCCGATGCAAAGAGTGATGATCTTATCAAAACCTGCTTTGCGCGGTGGATTTATGAATAAAGAATCAAGGGCAAATACAGGAATTCATGAATTTGTTCATTTACTGGATAAAGAAGATGGCGAAGTGGATGGATTGCCGGAAGTGTTACTCAACCGAAAATATAACTCAAAATGGATTGAGCAGATGAATAAAAACATAGGGATGATCTTGCAGGAAAACTCAGATATCAGCCATTATGGAGCAACCAACAAAGCAGAATTTTTTGCTGTTACTTCTGAATATTTTTTTAATCTTCCTGAATTATTTAAAGAAAATCATCCTGAACTTTTTGAATTGATGGGCTTAATTTTTAACCAGGATCCGACCAACTTATAGATTCACCTGTTAATAAAAAATTTATCGCCTTGTTTCTCTCCGTCGCTATTTGTAACCATAAGTATGTAGATTCCGTTAATTATTTTTGCCGGGATGTTAAAGGTGATAATATTTACACCATTGGTTTGGAATTGTTTTTTGAATAATACCTTGCCATTAAAATCCATAAGTTGCACATTAATAATTTTTCCTTTGCTAAAATTATCATTGTTACGAATATAGATTTTGTCATGTGCAGGATTAGGATAAATGGTGATTTTTTTGAAATTAAACCTGACGAGTACCACAGGCGAATAAGAAAAAGTTCCATTTATATCTACCTCTCTTAACCTGTAATAATTATTTCCATCTTCAGGAAAATTATCAGTAAAGAAATAATTGTGAGTTTTAGAAGTAGTGCCATTTCCTTGAACAGTTCCTTTTGTTTTGAAGTCTGTATTGGGGCCGCTTCTTTGAATTTCGAAACGATCATTATTTATTTCACCGGTTGTAGTCCAGCTTAGCAACGCATTTTTATTATCCTGGTTTCTCCCTTTAAAATTTATCAAATTGACACCAAGAGCGCCACTTGCTTTAAAGTAAACATTATCAACAATTGCTGTATCCAGAACTGAATTATTATGTGTGGTATAAGCCATACCTACATAAGGATTTGTTCCAAGGGAAAAAGTTACAGAACCTATGGACGTCCAGTTATTACCATCCGGAGAAATATAGCTTACATAATTATTGCCTTTATTGTAAATGCGTAACCAATATGGAGCAGTTTCTGTTACCGGGCTTTCGACATTAAAGGAATTTGTGCTTTGAGCAGTTCTTTGCTGGAGATAAATTTTGTTTGAGGGAACTAAACTTAAAAAAACATAGGGCGAACCGGGATCTAAATTTTTACGAAACATAATACCACATTTTGCATTAGGGTCAGTGTTTTTAATGGAAACTACTCTTAAGGTTAATTCTGTTTCGTCAGTTATTACTTGTTGAAATAAATAATGAAAAGCGTCTGCTCTTCCCCATATATCAGAACCGGAAGAAGAAATAGTATAAACTCCATTATTTACACAAACGTCTCCTGGGTAAGCAACATACCCAATATCAGCACTTTGCCATGTTTGATGCAAAGTGTTTGAACATAGGGAAGCTGGTGGAGGATTTAACCCATACACATTTAATTTTTTCGAAAAAGTGGCCATATAAACTTTGCCATTGGCGATAGTAGGAGGAACGAATTTTGCGAATATTCCAATCGAATCGCGTTTACTGTTCCAGTTACTGTTCCATAGTTCATGAGTAACATCTGTGGCATCAAAAGCTTGCAAAACCCCGGGAACATCGTACCAGTTAGCATTGCCATTAATCGGATGCGATGCCCATAAAATACCAGTTCCGTGCTGTGAACCGTTAGAAGAAACCGAAAGGATTGCCCCAGGCATTCCGTCTGGAAGAGCCGTATTGCCTATCTTCATATTCAGTGTATCAAATAGCATAGTTGTCCTGTTAAATGGGTATTGGTGCAAAAGAGATTCCTCGGCCCAACCGTAGATATATTCATTTCCATATTCATCTTTATAATAAACGGGAGTACCATGCACATTTTTAACAGCAGGCGTTTCAGTGCTGGCGAGCTGCAAGGTTTGTAAAACATTTGAGTTATCTGTAGTGAAGCCTCCCATATTATTATTGTCAATCAAATATAATTTTCCTTCTTTACTGCCTGAGAGAGATAAATCAGTTCCTGGTATTAAAAGGGCACCATCTGAGCCATAATCTTCATCATGTTGGTTAAGGTAATGATAATTCATAGGTGTAAAGAAATCCAACACTTTTAAAGATGGTGATAATTTGATCAGGCTATTGCCTCTGTTAGTTTTATCATTTGGATCGCTATTTTGGCCAACAGTGCCATTTCCAGTAGTAATAAACAAATTCCCATCATCATCAACACTTGGTGGCTGTCCACTCATCCAAATTCCACCTAATCCTCCATTAGGTGTGTCGTTGTAAATATATTTTTGTTGTAAAGTAGAGGCGTCATAACCTATTATCCATCCATGATAAGGACTTAAGTCGCAATGAGATGACCAACATATATAGACTATACCGTTATATAATAAAAGACCGGGCCTTTGATTTTGTGTTTGGTGTTCAAAGGATATCAGTCCCCCGTTACTACCATCTCCAGTTCCGGGGTAGGTAGCATTTATTGAAACAGGGCTTCCGGGTTTTTCAGTACCGGTTGTTACGTCAATTGCATGTAAATATTGAACAAAAACAGAGGCCGTTTTTGATTTACTTCTTGCTACAACATAGATGGTATTGGTAGAAAGATCAACAGCGGGAGTACCCACAATTCCTATATTTCCGGTAAAATCAGAATAGCCTTGCGGTAAAAAAGTGCAGGCATTCGGGAAATCTTTATTTTTAACAGGGCGATAGTTTGCCGAATTGTAAGTCAAATTTACTTTCCAATAAGGGGTTGATAGGCTTGCATCATCCGCATCAAAAGCATATACTGAATTGTTTACAGTAGCTACCAATACAATATTGTGGGTCCCGCCACCAATTGAAATATGACTTAAAACAAGTGGCTGTGCATATATCTGGTCATCCACATCCCTGGAAAAAATCTTGCCGAAATTGCCACTGCTAACATTGTCAGTAGATAAAATAGTTTCATTGCTGTTCCAGCCTGTTCTTTTTAAATCATTATGATTCATGATTACACTCACCTGTCCAAAAGAATCAATAATAAAAAGTAAAAACAATAAGGTAAATATGGCGTGGGGGTTAATTTTATTAAACATAGAACCAGCAATTAAAATGGCTATTATTCGAATAAGCAACAGGAATGTGGATTCTAAAGTACAGGAAGGTGGATTCTAAGAAAAAGGAAGGCGGATTATAATTAATTGCAATTTAGCAATTTTACGATATATGGCCCTTTGCACATTTGCACATTTTATCCCCATTTTTAAATCAGGTAGCGGGATAAAAAAATGAAAACGAAAAGGCAATTTGGCCACGAAAAAACCGGGTGAAGAGAATAAAGGGACGTTTCCTTCTGATCAATTTCAGATACTGATTTTACCTAACCCAATAGAATGTGAAATGCTTCACCAATGCTTCTGAAATATTTATTAGACGCCTGGCATTTTTGGGAAGAATTAGTGTGTGACTTTTTGAATCGACAGGGTTTCCTTATTTAAGTGGGTTGGGGTAATTTAAAGTTTAGCGGTTGATAAAAATTTTCGCACCTTGTTTCTCTCCAGCAGAATTTGTTATCAGTAGTATGTACATTCCGTTAATAATTTTTGAAGGGATGTTAAAAGTAATAATATCCACTCCGTTACTCTGGAACTGCTGTTTGTACAATACTTTGCCACTATAATCCAATAGCTGGACATTCAGGTTTTTTTTCTTACTGAAATTATCGTTGTTACTGATATAAATTTTATTCCTTGCCGGGTTAGGATAAATAGCAATTTTTTTAAAATTAAATCTGACGAGTACCACAGGCGAATAAGAAATATTTCCATTGATATCCACCTCTCTTAGCCTATAATAATTATTCCCATCTTCGGGAAAATTATCAGTAAAAGAATAATTAAATGTTTCTGAACTTGTGCCATTTCCTTTTACAGTTCCTATTGTTCTAAAATCTGTATTAGAACCACTTTTTTGTATGTCAAAGTGATCGCTGTTTATTTCACCCGTAGTTATCCAGGATAACAAAGTTTTTTTATTGGCCTCGTTCTTACCTGTAAAATTAACCAGGTTAACACTTAGTGCACCACTTATTCTTAAAGCAACATTATCAACAAGCACTGTATCTAAACCAGTGTTGCTATTCCTGGTATAAGCAATACCTATGTAGGCGTTTGGTCCCATCGCAAATGTAACAGAATCTTTTACTGTCCAATCGGTTCCATTAGAAGAATAAGAGGTGATGTATTTATTGCCTTTATTATAAATACGTAACCAAATAGGGGCGGGATGATAAAGATAAGATGCAACACTTTGCGAAGTGCTATTTTGGGCGGTTCTATCATGTGAATAAATAACACCTTGGGGAGTAAGCGAAAAAAATATATTAGGTGAACCCGGATCAAGGTTTTGCCGGAACATTATGCCACATTTGGAATCTTGAGAGGTGTTCAGAAATGAATCTATCCTGATTGTCAATTCAGTCTCATTTGTAATTACTTGTTGAAATACATAATGGAAGGCATCTTTGATTCCCCAAACATCTGCTCCGGATGCAGTTATAGTATATACGCCATTGCTTACACATACATCCCCGGGATATGCTGTATAGCCTATATCAGCGCTTTGCCAAGTTGGAGGTAAAGTATTTGAACAAGGAGAAGCCGGGGGAGGATTTAAGCCATATACATTCAATTTATGTGAAAAGGTAGCCATATATACTTTTCCATTAGCTATTGTGGGAGCAACAAATTTGGCAAACATTCCGATTGAATCACGTTTACTGTTCCAGTTACTATTCCATAGCTCGTGTGTTACGTCTGTGGCATCAAATGCCTGTAAAACACCTGGTACTGTTGCATGTTCTGCATCTCCGTTTATTGGGTGTGAAGCCCATAAAATGCCGGTTCCATGTTCTGATCCATTTGAGGATAAAGCAAGCATCCCGCCTGGCATGCCTGCAGGAAGAGTTGTATAGCCCTTTTTTTCATTAAGTGTGTCAAAAAGCATATTGCTCCTGTCGAAAGGATATTGGTGCAGTAATGATTCTTCGGCCCAACCATATATATATTCATTTCCATACTCATCTTTAAAATAAACGGGCGTTCCATGTACATTTTTTTCATCTGGGTTATCTGTACTTGCCAACTGCAAAGTTTGTAATACATTAGAGTTATCAGTGGTGGTACCACCCATGTTATTATTGTCAATTAGATATAGTTTTCCTTCTTTGCTACCTGATACTGATAAATGGGTATTTGGAATTAATAAAGCGCCGTCAGAACCATAATCAGCATCATTATCGTTGAGATATTGATAATTCGTAGGGGTAAAGAAATCTAAAACTTTTAAGGATGGAGATAATTTAATCAAGCTGTTTCCCCTGTTGGTTGTGTCATTGGGATTTCCGTTTTGACCATCCAGGCCGTTGCCGGTTGTTATGTATAAATTCCCGCTATCATCTACACTGGGAGGCAACCCACTCATCCATATTCCTGCCTGACCTCCCTGTGGATCTGTGCTCTGATCTCCTGCATTGGGGGCACTATTGTAAACATATTTTTGTACCAATGTGTTGGCATCATACCCCATTACCCAACCCTGGTAGGGTCCCCAATCGCAATGAGACGACCAGCAGATGTAAACAATTCCGTTGTTTAATAGTAACCCCGGCCGTTGATTTTGTTTTTGAGGATCAAAAGTTATTATTCCCCCACTACTGCCATAGCCTGTTCCAGGATAGGTTGCGGTTATAAGAACAGGCGACAATTTGTCGTTCCCCGTGGTTAAGTCAATAGCGTGTAAATATTGCACGTAAGTTGAACCGGTTTTTGATACGCTTCTTGCCACTACATATAATGTATTAGTAGAAGTATCAATAGCTGGAGTACCTACGATTCCTATATTATCCGTATAATCTTGATAACCGTTTGAAAAAAAAGTGCATGCTCCTGTCATATCCGTATTTCTTACCGGCCTGTAATTTGCAGAATCATAAGTCAGATTAACCTCCCAATAGGGGTTTGTGACACTTGCATCATCTGCATCAAAAGCATATAGTGTATTATTTACCGTGGCTACTATTACTATGTTATGTGTACCTCCTCCGATTGAAACATTACTAATAACAAGAGGTTGTGCATAAATCTGGTCGTCCACATCCCTGGAAAAAATCTCACCAAAATTTCCACTACTTACATTATCTGTCGCTAAAATTGTTTCATTATTGTTCCAGCCTGTCCTTCGCAAATCATTATGATTCATTAGTACATCTGTTTGTCCGAATGAACTTATGTAAGCGAAAATGGCAAAAAAAGTAATTAAGGCATTTCGTAAAACGACATAAGGGTAAAATTTCCTATTTTTAGAAGTAGCATTCATAAATCTTAATATTTGAATCAAAAAAAACAGGAAGGTGGATTAGGGGAAACTGCAATTTAAACATTTTAAGTAAATAAGAAGTCGGCTGGATTTAACTCCTATAGGCCAACCCGGGTACTTAATTTACAATTGGCATTACATTTTTCAGCAGGATTAGCAGACAAAAAATAATTAAAATTATTGCATGTAAATTTAACCTATAATTTTAGATTTTGCTAATTTTTCACAAAAGTTTTTTAAGCATTTTAGCAAAGCATGTTGTATTATTTTTCACCCGTACAGGAATCTATTTAGATTTTTTAATATTCATGATTTTTTATTACTCCCAGCCACTTGCTAATACATCCGCAATATGCATTGTAGTTAAAGGCAAGGTTTTTTTTGTAATAATTCCCTGTAAATGCATCAGGCAACTAAGATCAGTAGAGATAATATGAGTGGCGCCTGTTTTCAAAGTGTTCGTGATCTTCTGATCGGCCATTGCATTGGAAATATCTTCAAATTTTACAGCGAATGTTCCACCAAAACCACAACAGGTTTCCGCTTCATTCATTTCAACTAACTCAAGTCCTTTCACTTTTTTTAATAAATTCCTTGGCCCCTCCTTTATTTTACATTCGCGTAATGCGGCACAGCTATCATGGTAAGTTGCTTTTGCATTCAATTCTGCGCCGTAATTTTCAATCTTTAAAACACCCGTCAGAAATTCGGTAAACTCAAATATTCTACCTGTAAGGTTTTTTACCAGGTTATGTTGCGAAGAATTTTCAAACAACTGTGCATAGTAATTTCTTACAAAGCCAACGCACGAAGCTGAGGGGGCAACGACATAATCTGTTGAATCAAAATCTTTAATAAATTTTGTAGCAACACTTTTGGCCTCCTCCCAAAAACCTGCATTAAAAGCGGGTTGGCCGCAGCAGGTTTGATTAGTATTGTACTCAACATCACAACACGCTTTTTCAAGTACTTTAACCATATTGAAAGCAGTTTGAGGATATAACTGGTCAACAAAACATGGGATAAATAATTGAACTTTCATTGAAAAAAAAGTAAATATTTTAAGAAAGTAAAATATTCTATTTTGAATATTTTAAGGCAATCATTTTTAAAGCAGTTAAGGCAGCTTCTTCGCCTTTATTTCCATGAATACCACCAGTTCGTTCGTCAGCTTGTTGTTGATTGTCGACAGTAAGCACTCCAAAAATAGTAGGAACAGGCAATGTCAAATTTAATTGTAATACCCCTTCAGTAATTGCCTTGCAAACATAATCGAAATGAGGAGTTCCGCCTTTAAGAACACAACCTAATGCAATAAACGCTTGCGGTTTTTCAAACTTATTGTGATAAGTTTCCCAAAAGTTTTTGATCGTAAATGGAATTTCGAAAGCACCCGGAACGGAGATCATTTTATAATTTTGCATTTCAAAATGATTGAGCACTTTTTTGCAGCCATCCAATAATTTATTTACTATTTCCGGGTTCCATTGGGTATGTACAATAACGATACAGGCATCCTTCGGGAGAATGCCTGTATCAATATCATAAAGATTTTGGTTGACTATTGCCATTGTATTTCCTGAATTTTATTCTGAAAATTGCCCCAGTCTTGCAAGATACTTGTCGGCATCGGCAGCTTTTTCAGTAAGCGGATATTCTGTTTTTAGTTTTTTGAAAAGATCGATTGCTTCTTTTTGTTTTCCAATAGACTGTGCAAATAACGCGGCCCTGAAAAGGAATTCCGAAGAAGTATAGGTGTCTTTTTCATTGACGTTGGATGCCTTTTGATAATAATCAAGAGCATCATCATTTTTATTTAATTCTGCGCTTGCATCTCCCATCATCCCAAGAGCACGGCTTTTTATCTGGTCTGCGCCATTGGCATCAAAATCTTTCAGATACCTGATAGATTTTGCATACTGGCCTAATTGCAGATAGCATGTTCCTGCATAGTATTCACATAAATTTGCAGCAGGAGTACCGGAGTATTCATTAATAATTCTTAAAGCTCCAGGGTTTCTCCCATCTCCATTCAGGACTTTTGTAGCCAATAAAATCTTTGCTGAATCGGTAGCGGTAGAAAATTCAGAAAAGTATTTCTGAGTAACAAATACCACTTTATCAGCTTTTTCCTGCTTAGGTACTTTGAACATATATTTGTAGATCATCCAACCTACAAATAAAATGACTATCACGGAACCAATATAAGAAATTGGTTTATTATATTTAGCCCAAAAACCACGGGCTCTTTCTACCACATCAACATCGTTTGTGTGAGCTTTTTTAGCAGCCATTTACTATCTTTTTTATTTTTATTTTCTTGTGAAAAGAGGATTAGTCAGTAATGAAAGGATAATCGTCTTCAGCATATACATCTTTCAACGCTTCATTATCATCAGGGTAAGGACTTTCTTCTGCAAATTGCACTGCTTCTGCCACTTCATTTTTTACCCTGTCATTTATTGCTTCAATCTCCTCATCACTTACACCAAAGTTCTGTTTCAATTTATTTAGTGTAGTTTCAACAGGATCCTGAAGTTTGTATTCTTCCATTTCTTCTTTGCTACGGTATTTTGCAGGGTCGCTCATACTGTGGCCTTTGTAACGATATGTTTTTACTTCCAGTAAAGTAGGCCCTCCATTTTCGCGCGCCCTTCTTATCGCCCTTGCTACAGCTTCATGAACCGTTTCAGGAACCATTCCGTCAACCTGGTCGCCCGGCATTTCGTATGCGTCAGCCAATTTATAAATATCTAAAACATTAGAGGTACGGGCTACAGAAGTTCCCATTGCATAGTTATTATTTTCGCATATAAAAACTACCGGAAGTTTCCAAAGCATTGCAAGGTTAAAAGTTTCATGCAGGATTCCCTGCCTTGCTGCTCCATCGCCAAAAAAACAAAGTACTACATTATCAGTGCCTTTATATTTTTCAGCAAATGCAAGCCCTGCACCGGTTCCAATTTGCGCTCCCACAATTCCATGACCGCCAAAAAACCTGTGATCCACATCAAAAAAGTGCATACTTCCACCTTTACCTTTGCTGCAGCCTGTTACTTTTGCATATAATTCGGCCATACAAGCTTTTGCCGGAACTCCTTTCGCAATAGCAAGCCCATGATCACGATAAGCGGTAATAAATATATCATCCGGGGTGGTTGCGGTCATGCAACCTGCGGCTATGGCTTCCTGCCCGATATATAAATGGCAAAACCCACGTATTTTCTGCATTCCATACATTTGACCGGCTTTTTCTTCAAAGCGGCGAAGCAAGAGCATTAACTCGTACCAGTATAAATAAGTTTCTTTAGAAAACTTTGTAGCCAAGATTTTAAAATTTTAGGTCGCAAAGATAATGGAAAACAAAATAAATTTTCGTGAAAAATAGAATTGACTGAAGTTCAGTTTCTATCACTGAGATATAAATTGATTGAAGCAGTAAACAAATAAATAACCTGGATTTTCATTTAGTACGAAAAGACTGGTTAAAATGTGAAGCGTAAAGTAAAAAACCGGTGGAGCACCGGTTTTTTACTAAAAACTTTTTCATTTGTTATTTATTTGCTGCTTCTGCAATCTGCTTTTCACCAATCACTTTTTCTAATGCTTTTACAGTTTCATCTATATAAAGGTCGTTGCTGATTGTTTTGACGAACTGTTCCTGCTTGGAGATCTTGGCTGTATCTCCCTTCATGGCCAGGGAATCAGGAAGCAGAGTGGAAGTTTGCAAATGCACCGGTGATTTTGAATATTCATCCAGCTTTTTGGCTGCCTCTTCAATATTTTTCTGCATTTGTTTGTATTTCACAATATTTAAAGGAGTTTCTTCATCCCTGTATTTATCCAGCAGGCTCACCTGTTTCTGTATTTCTTTAAAATCAATATTGTGATTTACATCAGCATTGATACTTGCAATAGCGGGCGCATAACTATATCCGGGATTCCAGGTTGTGTAGTTCGCTTTCGGAATCTGATCCCATGCTAATGCATCAGGATTGTCTTTTTCGCGCAGCTTTGCATTTTCTAATCTATCAGGTATTAGAATGTCAGGAGTAACACCTTTTAATTGTGTAGCGCCTCCATTAATTCTGTAAAATTTTCTGAAAGTAAGTTTTACATCTCCCAGCCCTTCATCCGGGTGATTGAAAAAAGGATTTTCCGATTGCGGATCTAGAGAAACGCTTCTTTGTACGGTTCCTTTTCCATAGGTTGAACTTCCGATGATAATTCCTCTGTGATAATCCTGTATTGCCGCAGCAAAAATTTCAGAAGCTGAAGCACTTAATTCATCCACCATTACAGCCAGCGGGCCGGTATATAAAACCTCTTTGTCCCTGTCGGCTAAAACACTTGGAGCGCCATCGCGGCCTTTTACCTGTACCACCGGGCCACCTTTAATAAATAAGCCGACCATATCTACCACATCCTGTAAAGATCCACCGCCGTTTCCTCTCAGATCCATTACAATTCCTTCCACATTAGCGGCTTTTAATTTTTCAACTTCTTTGGCAACATCTGTAGCACAGCGCCTTCCGGAAGGATCTTCAAAGTTTGCGTAGAATTCAGGCAGGTAAATGTACCCGATTTTGTGACCGTTATTATTTATTACCGCACTTCTTGCAAAAGTGTCGTCCAAAGAGATTTTATCTCTGCTGATAGGAACCACTTTAATAGAACCATCAGCTTTTTTCAACGTAAGCTTTACAATAGAACCTCTCGTTTCGCCACGAATTAATTTTACCGCGTCAGTTACCGCATATCCTGTTACGTCAACAGGCGCTGCGTCTCCTTCGCCTACTTTTAAAATTTCATCTCCGGGAGTGATTTCGCCGGTTTTCCAGGCAGGCATTCCTGTGATGAGACTGGCAATGGTTATTTTTCCGTCTTTTTCCTGCAGTTGCGCACCAATTCCATAAAAAGTTCCGCTTAGCATTTCATCAAAGCTTCTTTTATCCACCGGAGCAAAATAACTGGTATGAGGATCCATGCTTGTAGTGATGGCATTTACAAAATCACTAAAAAGATCATCTGATGAATTGTGATTTTTCAATGTTTCAAAATAGCGACCCATTTGCTTTGACACGATATCAACCGCTTCACGCTGAAGGGTAGAATCAGGTTTATGGGCTTCAGCTTTATTCTTACTGGAATCTCTTTCCTGCTGCAGATCTACATATCTGCCGAGTACCAGGTATTTTAAGCGTTTTCTGCCGTAGTCATTTCTTTCGGCAACAGAAGCCGGATAATTTCTTTTGTCTCCATCTGTTTGCAGGTATTCATCTTTATTGAAATCAAATGGGTGTTTTAAAATTTCTTTGTAAGAAGCCGCAACCTGATCAATCCTTTTTAAATAGACATCACTTATCGCGTAAAATGACTGAAGAGGCGCACCATGAATTTCGTCGTCTATCCTGTCTTTATATTTTTTAAAGGCATCAATATCAGATTGTAGGAAAATATATTTGTCAGGATCCAAATCATCTTCATATTTTTTTAAAACTTCTTCTGAAAATTTATCGTCAATTTTTTTAGGATTATAATGTCCCTGTTCTAAAACAATACCCACATTTTGGAGGATTTTCTCATACTTTGTTTTTGGATCATTAGAATTGTCATTCCTTCCCATCACCCCATACCCTATAAATAAACCGATTAAGATTAGAATAATAAGTACGGGAATAAATTTTTTGCTCATAATAAAACTGATTATTGGGTTCATACGTAAAAGTAACAAAGATTAAATTTGTACTTTAAAATTAGCTGTTTGAATTAACAAAGGTTTTTGTAAAAGTATAGACGGTTTTTCAGAAACAATTATTGTAACAACCTTAAAGTAAAAAACCCACTTTTTTGTGGGATTTTTTTGGGTGGATGATGGGGCTCGAACCCACGACCCTCAGAATCACAATCTGATGCTCTAACCAACTGAGCTACAACCACCGTTTTTGGGACAGCAAAATTAATTAAAAATTTTATCTAAAAAATATCAATTTTTTGAACCGGAAGATTTGGAAGGATTGAAGAAAATCCGGCTGTCCTATATTGTATGTGCTTAAAAAAGATATGTTAAGTCTATCAACCGTCCGCTCTTTTTATACTACCATTCATACATAATTAAAATTTTGGTTTAATCATATCATAGGAAATTTGCCGCCTGAATTAAAACCGTTTCATTATGAAAATGAATAAATTTTATTTTACTTTATTAATGCTGATCGTTTCAACGGCAGTAATGGCGCAGTATCCGCGTGCAGTAAACCGTGGAAATGAAGGAGGAAGGAATTTTAATATGGGTCACTTTTATGGAAAAGTAATTGATGGTAATACCAATAAACCAATTGACGCAGCTTCTGTTCAACTTACTCAATTGAAAATGGATACTGTTACAAAGCAACGCAAAACTGTAATTGTGGCGGCTATGCTTACCAACAAAAAAGGTGAATTTAGTATTGACAAATTACCGGTTTTTGGAACTTACAATTTAACGATCAGTGCAATTGGCCATGCTACTTACACCGATCAGGTCTCTTTCAATTTAAAAATGGGTGAGGACAGAAGCCAGATGCTTAATGCCATTGATAAAGACCTGGGAAATATTAAGTTACTACTACAGGAAACGCAATTGGCCAATGTGGTGGTAACGGCAAATAAGCCTTTGATGCAGATGAGTATTGATCGTAAAGTGTTTAATGTAGATAAAAGCATTACGAGTGTGGGTGGTACTGCCGTTGATGTGATGAGAAATGTGCCTTCGGTGAATGTGGATATTGACGGAAATGTAACGCTCAGAAATGCTACTCCACAGATTTTTGTAGATGGCAGGCCTACTACTTTAACGCTTGATGAAATTCCGGCAGATGAAATTGAAAGCATTGAGATCATTACCAATCCTTCTGCAAAATTTGATGCGTCAGGAGGCGGGGCAGGTATTTTAAATATCGTAATGAAGAAAAATAAAAAACCCGGCTATAATGGAAATGTGAGAGCCGGAGTAGATACCCGCGGCGGAAACAATGCAGGTGGTAATATTAATATTCGCCAGGGAAAGATCAATTTCTTTGCGAGCGGTAATTACTTCCACTTCAAAGGCAGAAGCACTAATGTAACAGACAGGACAGATTATGTAAATGGTCTTACCTCTATTCTTCAACAAAACAGCAGGCCTTCCCGCAACGGGCGCATGGCAGGCGGAAATTTGGGCTTTGATTATTTTATGGATAACCGCAATACATTGACCGTTTCCGGCGGTATCAGGAAAGGTAAATTTGGCGGAGATGAATTGCAGAATATTACACGCGACACGCTGTACAATGGCACCACCACACATACTTTTGGAACCAGCAACAGCAACAGCAACTTCACCTGGAATAATTATAATGGTAAAGTAAGTTTCAGACATAATTTTGCAAAACCAAATAAGTACATCACTGCGGATGCAAACTATGATTACAGTAAAAACACCAACGAGCAGAATGTTGCTACACAATATTATAAGGCTGATAACACGCCAAGCGCTCCTTTGTTCCAACAAAAAACTATAGGAAGCGGTAAGAACGATAATATTACTATTCAAACAGATTATTCAAATCCTGTTTCTGATAAAATCAAGGTGGAAGCTGGTCTGAGAGCAGCTATCCGAAATTCAAACAGTTCCAACGATAACTTTATTATGGATCAGTCCACAGGAAAATTTGTATCAATAACTGCCTTAAATAGTAAATACAAATATACTGATGAAGTATACGCCGGTTATGTCACCTTTTCTCAAAAGATCAATAATTTTACCTACCAGTTAGGCGGTCGTTTAGAAAGTTCAAAATATTCCGGAGCATTGGTGGACTCAAACCAATCTTTTAGTAATTCATATCCATTGAGTTTTTTCCCAAGCGTATTTTTAACTCAGAAAATAAATGACAAGCAAGACATTCAACTAAACTATTCAAGAAAAATAAACCGCCCTAATTTTTGGCAACTGATTCCTTATTATGATTTTACTGATCCGCTTAACATTAGTGTGGGTAATGCTTCGCTGGTGCCTGAGTTTACCAATCTTTTCGAATTATCTTACGATCTTAATTTGAGAAACGGTAACAATATCATCGCCACAGCTTATTATAGGAGAAGTGATAATCTTATTTCCCGTTACCAATATTGGGATAAAAATCCTAATCCTGCTTATAACGACTCTGTTTTTATATCTTCTTATGTTAATGCCAACAGTTCGCAAGCTTATGGGTTGGAAATTACTTCAATGAATAAAATTGCACCATGGTGGACCCTGACAGAGAATATCAATCTTTATAATTCCCAAATCAATGGAAGTAACCTTTCGGGCAGTAATGTTCCCAACCAGAAGTTGAGTTGGTTTGGAAAAATAAACAGCACTTTTATGTTACCCGCTAATTTCACTATACAAATCAATGGCGATTATACCAGCAAAACTATTTTACCTCCGGGAAGAGGCGGCGGCGGTGGAAATCACTGGGGCGGTGGAAACTTAGCAACGGCAAATGGATATGCATTGCCTGTATATGGGTTTGATGCGGCTGTAAAAAAAGATTTCCTTAAAGACAAATCACTTTCCGTTTCATTGAGTATGAACGATATTTTTAACACCCGTGTTACCAAGGTGCATTCAGAATCTACTTCTTCCAAGGATATTTATTCTATCCAGGATATCAGAAGACAAAGAGACCCGCAACAGTTAAGATTAAATGTAAGCTGGCGTTTTGGAAAAACAGACTTCTCTCTTTTCAAAAGGAAAAACATGAACCAGGGGGGCGACCAGGGGGATATGCCACCTGTAATGGCTCAGTAAAATTCTTTAATTTACGAATTATAAATAGCCGGAAATTTCCGGCTATTTTTTTGGTTGATAAAATAGTAAACAAACAAATTCTTTGAATTTTTATTTTTATCCAAACCGGAATATTCTATATAATGCCTATTTTTTAAATAATCAACCAAAGCATTCATTTCTCATTTACCGGTTACTGTTTTCATGTTATCTTTGCGCCCCTGATCAATTTTTTTATTGAAAAAGGCGAATACATGTACATCAAAACTGCAACCAATGCAGTAAAAATTTAAAGAAGAAATGGCGTTACAAGCAGGAATTGTAGGATTACCGAATGTAGGTAAATCAACCTTATTTAATGCGGTAAGCAATAGCGCGAAAGCCCAGGCAAGTAATTACCGGTTTTGTACTATTGAGCCGAATGTAGGCCTGGTAAATGTGCCTGATAAAAGACTGAATGTACTGGCTGAACTGGTAAATCCTGAAAGAATTGTGCCTACGCAGATTGAGATCGTTGACATTGCCGGCCTGGTAAAAGGGGCCAGCAAAGGCGAAGGTTTGGGAAATAAATTTTTGGCCAACATTCGTGAAGTAGATGCGATCATTCATGTGATCCGTTGCTTTGAAGATGAAAATGTTTTAAGAGATGAAGGGCCTATCAACCCGATTGGTGATAAAGAGATCATTGAAACCGAATTGCAATTGAAAGACCTTGAAGGTGTGGAAAGAAAACTATCGCGTGCAGAGAAAATGGTTAAGACCGGCGATGCAAAAACAAAACTGGAATATGAAATTCTAAAGAAGTGTAAAGAGCACCTTGAAAAAGGGAAAAATATACTTTCGCTTGGTTTGTCAAAAGAAGAAAGAGCTGCAGTTGCTGATAATTTTTTCCTTACCGATAAGCCAGTTTTGTATGTAGCCAATGTGGATGAAGAATCGATGCACTCCGGCAATAAATATTCTGATCTGTTGGTGGCTGCCGCTAAGGAAGAAAGCGCGCAGGTTATTATTATGACGAACGCTATTGAAGCACAGATTGCGGAATTTGAAAATCCGGAAGACAAACAAATGTTTATGGATGAATATAAAATGGAAGAGCCTGCATTGGATCGGTTAATTCATTCCGCTTATGCGCTTTTAAATCTTTCTACTTATTTCACAGCCGGGGTTCAGGAAGTGAGAGCATGGACGATTCACAAAGGCTGGAAAGCGCCACAGGCGGCCAGTGTGATCCATACTGATTTTGAAAAAGGTTTTATTAAAGCCGAAGTGATTTCCTATGAAGATTTTGTTCATTACAAATCGGAAGCAGCCGCACGTGAAAACGGCAAGTTAAGAATAGAAGGAAAAGAATATGTTGTGCAGGACGGCGATGTGATGCACTTCCGTTTTAATGTTTAAGAAAACCCGCATTTTTATTGCGGCAACAATACTTTATCAATTACATAATAAACGCCATTCACCGCATGGTTATCGAGGCTAACCGCCGTTGCGGGAGCTCCGGAAAAAGGTGCGCCTCCGGGAGGAAAAGTTCCTAAACCCGTAAACTTCAAATCGCTCACAAATGGTCCTGCAAAAGTTGCCTGGGCAAGGATGCCGGGATGAGTTGAATAGACAGAATTAACCAATGTTTTATAGAAGGTAGGAGTAGAAGAAAAATTATTTGAAAACACCCGGATGTTTGGCTCAATAGCGCCGGTATTTGGATTGGGGCTGGCCAGAAAATGATACACTATAATTCCTCTCACGGTTGCTGCCGGCAAAGCGCTGAATAGAACCGGGTTACTGAATACTACTGGCCCGGATGCAAGTGTATTGGCCAATTGAGAAGCCGATGCCTGGTCATAACCTTGCTGTAGTAAATAAGAATAAGCAAAACCGAAGATGAGTGTTTGAAATGCTGCATTGTTGGGTGCCAGAACAGTCATATTGGTAACCGCGTATCCCAACAAAGAATCAATCCGGTTTAAACCAACCTGTCCGCTGTCTGCCCTTGCAATTGCCGCTTTAAAATAAGTAAGATCAGGGTTGCTGTTAATGGCATCTTTTAATGTTTGTGAAGGAGGAGCAACTATAGCGGCCATTTCATGAATTACCCCGTTTTTCAATTTTATATCCGGTTTGGTTACCGGGATATTATTATCATAAAAACCACTGGCGGAAACAGATGGAAATGTGCTTAGCTTTAAAGGCAAAGGAGTTCCCGGCAATTGTCCTATAGTAATTGTAGTGGGCAATTGTTCGTTGGGAAATGCAGCACTAACTCCGGTACTTAAAAATTGTCTTCCCGGAATGATGGAATACCCTACGATTCCGGCAACCATCTGCACCGGTAATACATTTATTACATCAATGGATGGAATACCTGATGCCCTGAATGCATTATTTGTTGGCAAGAAGACGGTGTATTCTGTACTGTCTGCATTTAATTCAGCAAGTTGCCCTGTTCTTGTTGCCGCTGCAGCAAAAAAGCTGTAACTGGTATCGGAACTGATCAATTCACCGATTGAAGTAGTACTGTTGTTTACCGGTGGATAATCAATAGGAGTTGCTTGTGGAAGAGGCTTATTACACGAATTGATAAAAATAGTTGCACCAATAACCAGGATAAATATTTGAAAAACTTTGGTGTTTATAATAATATTTTTCATATTCTTTAATTAAAAAGTGAGCAATAATTGGATTTTAGAAAACATTGTAACCAATGCTTACATAATAAAGTCCTCCAATCGAAGGGTTGCCAAAACCATTACGATAATATTGATTCAGGAGATTAGTAGCACCTATTTTGAGTAAAACTTTTGGATCAAAAAACTTATAACTCACTTGCGCATCAACTGTTTGATAAGCCGGAACAATCCCGTTTGCAAAATCACCTTCATAATTTATCTTGTCTTGCCAACGATAGCTAACATTAAATCCAAACCTGTTTTGTTTGCCAAATCCGGTATTACCAAATGACCCACCCGCTCTTAACTTTGGGGTATTGAATCCTGCAATAAAACCTGCCGGAACTTTATCCAAATGATCGGATGAAATATTAGCATCTATTAAAAAATTGTGCGGTAGAGAATAGGTTAGCCCTAATCCAAATCCATAAGTATTTACATCACTTTTTACGTTGGTAGGAACTGAGTAAGTAGTAACCAAAGCTGGGTTATTAAGATTAGCTCTTACGGTTGCAGTGTCAGTAAACACACTTTTATCGCCATTTACTGATTGGGCAACCAGTGTTCGTGAAATGAAATTATGGTACACTCCATAATATCCGTAAAGATCTACCAACAGCTTTTTTTGAAACAAAAGACCTTTATAACCTGCTTCAAAAGAGTTAACGGTTTCTGCTTTAAATTTTTCAAGGTTGGCTACCTGCGGATTACCGGCAAATAAATTATTATCAATAGCATAAACAGGGTTAGAAGCAAAATGGTAGTAATCTTTAAATGTTTGTAAACCGCCTATCAATGCGGTTCCGCCGGCAACTCTCAGGTTGATCCATTGTTGTTGTGTAGAGCCGAAACGATATGCCTGCTGATACGATAACCTGATATTATTGTCTTCGGCTACTTTAATTACCGCTGAAAGGCGAGGCGTAAATCTTCCTGCAAAATTTTCGTTTTTATCATACCTTCCTGAGGCAATTAACTTAAGCCGTTCATTGAGTAGTTTTTTTGTGGCCTGTATATAAGCACCCACTTCATTAATTGGGATTTTTCCGGTAGAATCAGCAAACAGCGTTCCTTCAGAGTTTAAAACATATCTTTTATAATTTGCTCCAACAAGAACGTCTGCTACTTTTGAAGTTTTAGGAGAAAGATCGTATTGTCCTTCAATGTTATACAAATTGGTTTTGTCAACAAAGAGGCCACCGCCTTGCGAAATGGGAATGCTTCTTATCTTATCAAAAAGTTTTTTAAATTCTGCTGAACCGGGTGCGGGCCTTCCGATATCAGCAACGCCTCGTGCATATTGATGGGCTGCAATATCCGTTTGGCCGGCTAATTTGGCGTTCAAAAAAGCCATTGCGTATTGTGCGTACCAGCCGGTAGCGCCGCCACTTGGTTTCCAGGCTTCGTTTACTAACCTGGTTGTAACGGTAGCATTATAAGAATCTCCGGCATTTTCCTGGGTAGTGTAGGCTCTCAAAAACCAGTGCGTGTTTACCAGTTCAACTTTATATTGCCCTATTTTCAGGTTCAACAAAGAATAACGATCGCTTCCTGTATAAACCGTGTTTCCGGTTCCCCAGTATCCTTCTGCATTTAAGGAGGTATTATCGGTGATCTTATAACTGGCTTCTCCAAAAACTTTCAGGTTAAAGGTTTTAGGATCTACAATATCCTTTTCATTATAGCCTGTTCTTGAAACAGGCATGGAGGCAGGAAATGAACTAATATAAGGAGCATAAAAAGGCGCTGCCTGTGCCAGCGGATTGAATACATTACTTCGGATATCGGCAGTGGTTTCGTCACCGTACACATTTACACCGTCATAATTTGGATCAGTAGCTCTTGTTCCGTTTTTCAATCCACCGGTTGTTCCCAACCGATCGTAGTCACGATAATCATTGGCCACCCAATCTGTTGCCTCAACATATTCGCCCCCAACTTTAAAAGCAAACTTATCACTCACTTTCTTTGACCAGCGCAATTGCCAGTTATAATAAGGAGAAGCGCTACGATCAGGATTATTGATATTCATAACTCCCGTTTTTGCTTCCAAAGAAAGCCCCTGGTAGCGAAAAGGATCTTTGCTGTTGATAATAATTGCACCATTCATACCACCGGGACCATATAATGCAGAGGATGCGCCTGGTAATAATTCAACGCTGCCCACGTCAAGGCCGATTAACCCAATTATACTTCCTACAGAAAAATTTAATCCAGGAGCCTGGTTGTCCATTCCATCTACAATTTGGTTTAACCGCAGATTTCCGCTTCCGTTAAAACCTCTTGTTGTTGGTGATGTAAAAGTGAGAGATGCGTTTACCACATCCACACCATTTAGTTTTGAGATGATATCGTAATAAGAAGGCTGAGGAGAATTCCTGATCTCTGATGCGCTGATCCTTTCGATGGTTACTGGCGATTCCAATATTCTTGAAGGAGTGCGTGTTGCTGAAACTACCACTTCCTGTCCAAGTGTACTGGCAGTTTCCAGGCTTACATGAATAGCCGTTGACAAACTATTTATCTCAACCTCCTGTTGCTTATACCCGATGGATGAAATAACAATGGTTACAGGAAGTGACTTTTTTATATCCAACGAAAAATTTCCTTTTTCATCCGTATAAGTTCCTTCGCCACTACCTTTTACCGTTATTGAAACCGCGGGAACACCTTCTCCGCTTGCTTTACTGGTTACATTTCCTTTAATAGTTTTTTGCTGTGCAAACGCTGCAACTGAAAGAAAAAAGGAAAGAAAAAATAGAATTAAAAATTGGAGCTTCTTTCTCATATCGATAGATTTTGGTTAGCAAACCTTAAGCAAATTAAGAATTGTATCAATACGATTAAAATATATTTTTTAAGTATAAATATTTCAAAATCCTTCTTTGTTCCAATTCCTAAAATTTATATGCATTTTTGCAACTAATTTTATCATTATGAATTCTCTTTCATTACCGGGACAAACCAATTTTTACAAAGGAAAAGTCAGGGATGTTTATACCATCAATGACCAATTTTTAGTGATGGTGGCAAGCGACCGCATTTCGGCTTTTGATGTGATTTTACCAAGGCCCATTCCCAATAAAGGCCAGGTGTTGAACCAAGTGGCGGCTTATATGCTCAATGCTACAAAAGATATTTGTAAAAACTGGTTGTTAACTACGCCGGCTCCTAATGTTTCGATTGGTTTAAAGTGTGTTCCATTTAAAGTAGAGATGGTAGTTCGCGGAAACCTTACCGGCCATGCCTGGCGAACCTACTCTTCAGGCGAAAGAATATTGTGTGGTGTACAATTGCCGGAAGGATTAAAGGAAAATGATTATTTCCCCGAGCCAATTATTACACCATCAACCAAAGCTGCCGAAGGGCATGATGAAGACATCAGCAAAGGGGAAATAATAGCACGGAATATAGTATCGAAAGACGATTATGAACAATTAGAAAAATATACCTTGCAGCTTTTTGCAAGAGGTAAAGAACTGGCTGCAAAAAGAGGATTGATATTGGTGGATACCAAATATGAATTTGGCAAACTGGGAAATGAAATCATATTAATTGATGAAATACATACGCCGGACAGTTCAAGGTATTTTTATGCCGACGGATTTGAAGAAAGGCAACAAAAAGGAGAAAAACAAAAACAACTCAGTAAAGAATTTGTGAGAGAATGGTTGATTGAAAATGATTTTATGGGAAAAGAAGGGCAGCAGGTTCCTGAAATGAGCAATGAATGGATTGCGATTATCCGTAACCGTTATATAGAACTTTACGAAAAATTAATCGGCGAAAAATTTGTTCCCCAAACATTAACTGATGAAGAAACCAAGGAAAGGATTTTATCTTCTCTTCAAAAAATATCACACTAAAAACAGTAAACCCATAAATAACCAGGATTTTAATTTCTTCAGAACTTAGCCTTGGTAATTATTTATTTTTGTGCCCATGCCTCTTTCTCTTTTTAATCCATTTGAAACTTTGCATTTTGAAGAAACCACCTGTTTTTTAACCGGTTATGATTTATCATCTTCAGAAAATAAAATTTCTGTTTTCCCCGATTGGATATTAGATTTTTTTTCTTTACGAGATCAAAGATTTAAGATGCTTGACCAGGTAACAGCTATTCGTTACGGGGAACTAAAATTGCCTTGCTCTGGAGAAGTAAAAGAGGCGTTTGGTAAACTGGAAGATGAAATAAAAAAAGCGTTTGAAGCTGGTTACGATGAAGTGAAAAAGCTACCTGAAGAAAGCCTGTTTTTGTGGATGGCGAAAATTGTTTATGGTGTTTTGTACAACGATCTTGTTTTAGAAATAAGTCGTTCGCAAAAAAGGCAAAATGCAAAAGAATTTCAACTTTCTCCTTACCTGAAACAAAGGTTTGCAAAGTTTCACCTGATGCTGCAATCTTTAATCGTCCCGATGAAATTTGAAGGCGTAAAACCATGGAGCATCGAAATCGTAAAATTGAAATATTCAAAAGATATTTTTAATTATAAAGATGAACCTACCAATCTTAATTTTTCCTTAGGCATCAACGGTTTTGGCATTGTTGCTTGCCTGCAGGATAATGGGGCAGTAAAAAATAAAGAAAATAATATTCTTGCAAAAATTTCTGACAAAACTTTGCACCCTATTCAATTTGAAGAACTGTCTGCCCGTTTTTTGTATGCTAACTATTTATTAAAAAAACCTGCGAAGAATATCATTTCTGTAGAAGAAGACCAGGTGATAATTGAATCTATTGCTGTAGAGGAAAACCTTGGCGAACCTATATTCGCTCCCTGGGATGATGATATGTTTGCCCAGGTTTTAGCCGGATATTGGGAACCGTGGGGCTTTACCAAAAAGGATATTATTAATTTGCCTGATTCGCCGATTAGTTTCCTTGAAAATGATTTCACCCATGAATTTATAGAACCTGATTCTATAAAATTACCTTATTAATTTTCTATTTTTCTTAAAAAATAAATACCCCGTTTAAATTTCTCTTCTTATCTTTTCAGTGATCTTTTTAAAGTTGATTTATTTAGTTCATTCTTACCTGGAAGTACTACATTCTTAAATTGTAAATGAAATAAAATAAAATTCGTTATGCCAAAAAACACTAACAACAATTCACGACGTTCTTTTATTGCCAATGTTACCAAAGGCGTTGTAGGCGCCACATTAATACCCACCATTATTACAGCAAAAGACAGGAAGCGGCATTTTTTGGAAATGATCAGATCACAACAACATTTTTCTTCCAATGACATGGTGCAGGTGGCGTTAATAGGTTCAGGAAACATGGGCGTTGCCGATGCTACGACTTGCATTTCCGTTCCGGGAGTGAAGTTGATAGCCGTTTGTGATTTGTACGACGGACGGCTTGCTGACGCCAAAAAGCGTTGGGGGAACGATATTTTTACTACCCGCGATTATCGTGAAATATTGGAAAGAACTGATGTTGACGCGGTAATTATTGCTGTGCCTGATTTTTGGCATAAGGATATTTCGGTTGCTGCAATGAATAAAGGAAAACATGTGTATTGCGAAAAGCCAATGGTGCATGATATTTCTGAAGCGCCTGCGATAGTAGACGCACAAAAAAGAAACAATGTGGTTTTCCAGGTAGGTAGCCAGGGAATGAGTTCTTTGGGAAATGAAAAAGCAAAAGAATTGTTGAAAGACGGCGCGATAGGCGCTTTAAATTATGCAGAAGGTTTTTGGGCAAGAATGTCTCCAATCGGTGCATGGCAATATCCGATTCCCGCTGATGCTTCTCCTGCAACAGTTGATTGGGACCGATATTTGGCCATTACAACCAAACGCCCTTTTGATAAATTACGTTTTTTTCGTTGGAGAAATTATCGTGATTATGGAACCGGCGTTGCGGGCGATCTTTTTGTGCATTTATTTTCGAGCTTGCATTTTGTAACCGGTTCAATCGGGCCCAATAAAATTATGGCTACCGGCGGGCTTCGCTATTGGAAAGATGGCCGCGAAGTTCCGGATGTAATGTTGGGCATGTTTGATTATCCCGAAACCAAAGTACATCCTGCTTTTAATCTTTCACTTCGTGTAAATTTTGTAGATGGAACCGGGGGAACCAATTACCTGAGAATGGTTGGTAGCGAAGGTTCGATGACGGTTGAATGGGATAAGGTAACAGTCTACAAAAATAAATACCAGGAAGATGAAACCGATCCGCTGGCAAAAGCAAAGAACCTGGCAGCTTCGGGAAATCAATATGTTTATGACAGAAAAAAAATGCTCGATCCTGACACATTAGTTTATACAGCAGAAGAGGGTTATAAAGGTGCGCATTTTGATCATCATTATAACTGGATAAATGCAATCCGAACCAAAGGACAGGTAGCAGAAAATCCTTTATTTGGCTTTCGTGCTGCCGCTCCTGCACTTTTGTGCAACCGGAGTTATTTTGAAAACAAAATCATGCAATGGGATCCTGAAAATTTAAAAGTTATTTAAAAGGAAACAGTAAACCAACAAAAAATAAGCATTTCTATTTTCCCTGAGATAGATTGCCTTATAAATTGCCAATTGCTTTAGCAGGTGGCTACTATTTATCAGGATTGAGAGGCTTTAGCCAAAATTCTTTATAAATTAGGCTAAAGCAGGATAATAATCCTTCTATTCACAGGGTTAAAACTGTGCAATTAAATGGCGCAATTAGAATATTTCCCAATATTTAATCATGGCAAGCGAACTCTAAAACAATTTATCCATTTACTTTTGCCGGATGGAAATTAAATGCACTGAAGAAGAACTTTTTATTTTTAAAAAAATAAGCGAAGCAACTGAAGAACTGGGCCTGGACGCGTTTATCATTGGCGGGTTTGTGCGGGATAAAATATTAAATCGTAAAAATAAAGATGCAGATATTGTTTGCATAGGGGATGGTATTGAACTGGCAAACAAAACGGCTGAAAAATTTTCACCTAAGCCCAACGTCAGCTTCTTCAAAAATTTTGGAACTGCTCAGATAAAAATTTTTACAAACGAAATTCCCTTTGAAATAGAATTTGTAGGAGCACGAAAGGAAAGTTATAACCAAAACAGCCGGAAGCCGCAGGTCTTCACCGGGACCATTGAGGAAGACAGGTTACGCAGAGATTTTACCATTAATACGCTGGCTGTTAGCCTCAGCAAAAACAATTTTTTGGAATTGATTGACCCATTGAATGGGTTAGGAGATATTGAAAATAAAATCATCAAAACGCCGCTACCCCCGGATCAGACTTTTATTGATGATCCTTTAAGAATGATGCGCGCGATTCGGTTTGCCGCGCAATTGAATTTCACGATTGAGACTGAAACTTTCCAGGCAATAAAAGATCATGCAGAAAGAATAAAAATTGTAAGCGGAGAAAGAATAATTGATGAAATCAACAAAATCGTAATGACTAACAAACCTTCTGTTGGTTTTGATCTGTTGTACAAATCCGGTTTATTAAAAATCATTTTTCCTCAAATGGTTTCCCTTGCCGGCGCTGAATTTATTGACGGTAAAGGGCATAAAGATAATTTTTACCACACCTTGCAGGTGCTTGATAATATTGCACCTCATACGGATGACCTATGGCTGCGT
Source organism: Bacteroidota bacterium (assembly GCA_028876495.1). Taxonomy (GTDB): domain Bacteria; phylum Bacteroidota; class Bacteroidia; order Chitinophagales; family Chitinophagaceae; genus Ginsengibacter. The sequence goes on along the minus strand of JAGWRO010000041.1, from coordinate 146,390 downwards.
TGGGCTGCCATTCTGCATGATATTGCCAAGCCGGTAACAAAGAAATTTGAAGAAGGTCATGGATGGACTTTTCATGGGCATGAAGTGGTAGGAGGAAGAATGGTTCCGAAAATTTTTGCCCAATTAAAACTTCCTTTAAACGATAAAATGAAGTTCGTTAGGAAAATGGTTGAGTTGCATTTGCGGCCTATCAGCCTTACCAAAGAGAACATAACTGACTCGGCTATACGCAGATTATTGTTTGATGCCGGTGATGATATCGAAAGCCTGATGCTTCTTTGCAAAGCTGATATCACTTCAAAAAATAAACAAAAAGTACAGCGTTATCTTGCCAACTTTGGGATGGTTGAAAACCGGTTAGAAGAAGTTGAAGAATCAGATCATTTAAGAAACTGGCAGCCGCCGATTACAGGAGAAATTATTATGAAAGAATTTAGCCTTCCACCTTCACGCATTGTGGGCGACATCAAAAATGCTGTTAGAGAAGCCATTCTTGATGGTGAAATCCCCAATGAATTTAACGCTGCCTTTGAATACATGAAGGAGGTTGCACTGGATCTTGGAGTTAAATAATTTTTTCTATGTAATAACTCACTGTGGCATAGTACTGCAAATCTAAATGCTGATAATGTCAATCTTCTTAAATGTTTTAATTAAAAAGTAAGCCTTAAATTTGTGGTATGGCAATTTTAAAATTCAGAGTTTATTGGGAAGAAGATGAAAGCGTTTATCGCGACCTGGTTATTAAGCACACGCAAACTTTTTTCGATCTTCATAATTGTATTTTAAAATGTTTTGAATTTGATAGTAAACATTATGCAACTTTTTACAGGAGCAATGATCATTGGCAGCGCGGTAAAGAGATCACTTTAGAAAAATACGACAAGGAGTATAAGGCAGAACCTTTGTTGATGAACGAAACATATATCGGCAAAGAGATAAAGGAACCCAACCAGAAATTTATTTACGTATATGATTTTCATAAAAACTGGACTTTTCTTGTAGAACTGATCAATGTAAATAAAGACGAAAGCAGTAAAATGGATTATCCTTGCTGCAGCAGAAGCGAAGGAATTGCACCAAGCCAGTATGGCACCAAAGGATTGATCAATGAAAAACTTGCCGAATTAGAAGAAAAGTATGATTTAAATACCGCTGTGATGGCTGATGGATACACTGAGGAAGGTGATGCCGATGAAAATGAAACTGAGGAAGAAGAAGAAGTTGATGATTCGCAAAGCGATGAATTATAGAAATTGATTAGCCGGTTCTTTACAAACCTGCAATTCCATGAATACAAAAACCTGCATTATAGTTTCCGGGCCTACGGCTGTTGGAAAAACCTCTTACGCAATAGAACTTGCGCTTAAACACAACACTCAAATAATTTCTGCAGACAGCCGCCAATGCTTTAAAGAATTATATATCGGCGTAGCCAAACCTTCAGTTGAACAACTTGAAAAAGTAAAACATTATTTTATTGATTCTCATTCTATCCACGAAGAAGTGAATGCTAAAATATTTGAAGAATATGCGCTGAAAGCTGTAAATGAAATTTTTGGGAAAAATGATGTTGCCGTGATGGTGGGCGGCACAGGCTTGTATATAAAAGCGTTTGCAGAAGGACTGGATGAAATTCCTGGAATTAACGAATCGGTCAGGAATGAAATCAATGACAACTATCTTGAAAAAGGGCTTGACTGGCTGTATAATGAATTAAAAAAAAATGATCCTGTTTTTTTTGCAAAAGGTGAAATGCAAAACCCGCAAAGGATGTTGCGTGCTTTGGAAGTAAAAGTTTCAACAGGAAAATCCATACTTGAATTTCATTCAAAGAAAAAAGTAAAAAGAGATTTCGAAATAAAAACTGTTTTACTGGAGTTGCCACGCGGGCAACTTTATAATAATATCAATTTTAGGGTTGATGAAATGATAGCGAATGGTTTATTAAAAGAAGCCAAAAGTTTGTATCCATACAAAAGCCTGAATGCATTGCAAACAGTAGGTTACAAAGAATTGTTCGATTATTTCGACGGGAAAATTTCTCTTGAAAAAGCCGTGGAAGAAATTAAAAAGAACACACGCCATTATGCAAAAAGGCAGATGACGTGGTTTAAGAAAAACATTGAAAATAAAAATTGGTAGAATTTGTTTGTTTGCTGTTTTCTTAAAATACCATCCAATGAGTTTTAAAACTTCCATTAGAATATTCTAAGGTAGGCGCAGGAAATTTGAAAGAATTCAGAACAAACAATAAAATTTTAACTGCTTTTTTGCTCGTCTTAATTTTTGTAAAATCAATATCAGGCGAGAGATACCATTGCCTGTAACGTTTAATATCCTGCCTGTTAAAGATCACATTTCCTTTATCATCATACCCAATGTTTTTTGTGGCTCCAAACATTCCTTCTGCACCATAACCCACCGAAATATTTAACCATCGCGGAAGTTTGGATGCAGGAAAAAAAGATTTGATATTGGCGCTTAACCAATATGATTGCGCGTTATAATCTTTTATAAATCTTTCCAATTCAGAGTTTCCATACAACTGATCGGCTCTTGCGTTTAATTCGGGCGATCCGTAATTTTTTCTGTGAAACGAAAATTTCAGTTGTATTTTTTCTTGGTTCCAGGCAAGTTGCTGAGAAATAAAGATAGAAGAGCCGATGATATTAGCGGTAAAATCTCCCGGGCTAAATCCATATTGAGAAGAGAAACCATCCAACACTTCAATGATGGATTGATAAGCAACCCCGCTTAGTCCTCCGATCCAGATACTTTGTTTTCTTGATAAACCTGCCCATCTCCACATTTCCATTGTTGCGCGGCTTTCAGTATAAGCACTGTAAACATGGCCAACTTTATCCATTTGCTGCCATTCAGCATCATCATTAAAAAAGTGAAATGCCGATCTTGGATAATGTGCATACCATATTGCATTTAGGCCAACCAATGTTCCTCCATATCCAACAATGTTTGCAGCCGTTACCAAATGAATTCTTTTTTTGTTGCGGGGATAGGTTTTAAAAGAATCTATAGCCGGGTATTGGGGTTTATAAAAAGTTGCTGATTTTAGTAAACTAATTTCTCCTTTAAAAGTATCTTGTGAAAAGGTATTATTTGAAATAAAAAAAAAGGTAAGTATTAAAAGAAAATAAAATCTTTTGTTATCATTGAGTAAAAACATCAAACAAAAATAAGGTGAATGTGTATTACTAAATAGAAATAAATCAAAATGAATATCTTTAAATTGTAAAAAAATATTAGCATGGATACAAAAACAGAAAACAGGATTAATGAATGGCTTTCCGGTGATTATGATGAAGCCACAAAAAAGGAAATAAAACAGTTACAACAAAATGATCCGGCTCAGTTGGAAGATGCTTTTTACCAGGATCTTGAATTTGGTACCGGGGGGCTTCGCGGGATAATGGGTGTTGGAACGAACAGGATGAATAAATATACTGTTGGAAAAGCGACACAGGGCTATGCAAACTATTTAAACCAATCATTTCCTGAAGTGAAAGTGGCCATTGCTCATGATGTAAGAAATAATAGCCGCCAGTTCGCCGAAATTGCCGCTGATATTTTTGCAGCAAACGGCATCAAAGTTTTTTTATTTGAATCTATAAGGCCTACGCCTGAACTGAGTTTTGCCATCCGAACCTTACAATGCCAGGGCGGTTTGGTGATCACAGCTTCTCATAATCCAAAGGAGTATAATGGTTACAAAGCTTATTGGAAAGACGGTGGACAATTAGTGCCGCCTCATGATAAAAACGTAATTGCAGAAGTTGAAAAAATTAAAAGTATTGATGATGTAAAGTGGAAGGGAAATCCCGAAAACATTACATTAATTGGAAAAGATATTGACGAAGCCTATTTAAAAATGGTGAAAGGGTTAAGTGTTAACACGGAAGCATGTATTAAAGAGCATGATCTTAAAATAGTTTACACGCCTATTCATGGAACAGGCATAATGCTGGTGCCGAAAGCACTTGCAGAATATGGATTTGACAATGTTCATATTGTCAAGGAACAAGCAAACCCTGATGGAAATTTCCCGACAGTAATTTATCCAAACCCTGAAGAGAAAGAAACGATGAGTATTGGTTTGGAAAAAGCGAAAGAATTAGATGCGGATATTTTATTGGGAACCGATCCTGATGCTGATAGAGTAGGAGCCGGCGTAAAAGATAATCATGGCGAGTGGGTGTTATTAAATGGTAATCAAACTGCCCTTATCGTATTTAATTACATTATTGAAGCCAGGAAAAATAGCGGTAAGGCAAAGCCGAATGATATGGTAGTAAAGACGATTGTTACTACAGATATGATTGACAAAATTGCCGAAAGCAACGGCATAAATTGCTATAATGTTCTTACCGGTTTTAAATGGATCGCTGAACTGATACGGGAAAAAGAAGGAAAGGAAAATTATGTGGTGGGGGGCGAAGAAAGTTTTGGGTTAATGATAGGCGATAATATTCGTGATAAAGATGCAGTAAGTGCTGTAACGATGATTTGTGAAATAGCGGCTGTTGAAAAGCAAAAAGGACGTACACTTTTTGAAAAGCTTATGGAACTATATGTGAAGTATGGATTTTATTATGAAAAATTAATTTCACTTACCAAAAAAGGAATGAATGGTTCTAAAGAAATTGCTGAAATGATGCAGGGATACCGTGATAATCCGCCAAAAGAAATTGCCGGAAGTAAAGTGAAGGAATTGTTGGATTATCAATTACAGACTAAGAAAAATTTATTAAACGGCGAAACCGAAAAAATAACTCTACCCAAAAGCAATGTGTTGCAATTTATAACAGAAGACGGAAGCAAGATCTCTGCAAGGCCAAGTGGTACTGAACCCAAAATAAAATTTTACTTCAGTGTTCATACTTCGCTCGATACTGTTTCTGAATTTGATAAAACGCAAAAGAAACTGGAAGATAAAATTGAATCTATCATTTCTTCGATGAATTTGAAATAGAAATTATTTTATGGGTTGATATTTTGAAAAGCTACTCATGGGTAGCTTTTTTAGTATAAACCAATTTAAAATCTGAAACTTTAGGAATCCGAATTTAAAGAATTTTAGTTTTATAGAAGGCTTTTTCTATTTAAATTATTTATTATACTCTATGTAATAAATTGATATTATGTAATTTAATTCATTTTTTATTTTTGGCAATGTTTTTGCAATTATATAGGTGAGAATGAAATTGAAAAACTCATTTTGATCCAATAACCTGGGAAATACCATCCAATTTTTATGATTTATTTGGTTCAATTTTTTTTTGGAAAACTACCAGTTCTAAGTTATTATTGAAGAACCTAAAAATTTGGGCAACATCGCTGTTGCCCTTTTTTCTTATGTAATATCTTGCCCTCTACATTTTGATCCGGTAAACCAATAAATTCAACGGATTTCTGTTTTGTATCTTTACCCGGCGGTACTTTTAAAAACTAACTTTTGGAATAGCTGAGATCAGTTTTTGAGTATATTCTTTTTTGGGATTAAAATATATTTCATCTGCAGTCCCTGTTTCTTCAATTTTTCCATTATTCATCACCATAATACGGTTACTGATGTAATGCACTACACCAAGGTCGTGAGAAATAAATATGCAGGTAAAGCCCAATTCTTCTTTCAGGTCGTTTAATAAATTCAGCACTTGCGCCTGCACACTCACATCCAGTGCAGAAACACTCTCATCACAAATAATGAAATCAGGGCTGAGTCCCAGCGCCCGTGCAATACAAATGCGCTGCCGCTGACCACCACTAAATTCATGAGGATAACGATTAAAATATTCAGGCTTCAAATCTACTTTTTCTAAAAGATCAATAATTTTTTCTTTTCGTTGTTTTTGGCTGGGCAGAATAGCATGTATTTTCATTGGTTCATTAATCGCCTCGCCGATAGTTAATCGTGGATTTAAAGAACCGTAGGGATCCTGGAAAATGATTTGAATATCTTTCCTCATTTTCCTAAGCTCTTCCCGGGGGATTTTTTCAATATTTCTTCCGTTAAAAAAAATACTTCCTGAGGTTGGTTCTATCATCCTGATCAGCGCGCGGCCAAGTGTGGTTTTGCCACAACCACTTTCTCCAACCAAACCAACCGTTTCTCCTTTTTGTACAGAAAAACTTACATCATCTACTGCTTTAAATTCTTTCAATGTTTTTCCAAAGAAATTTTTCTTAACAGGAAAATATACTTTAAGATTTTCAACTTTTAATAATGTTTCAATTTCTCTATAATTTGTTGAAGCTTGTTTTCTTTGTACAGAAATCCGGGTATTGATAGTCTCTTCGGGTTCTTTCAAAAAATCACTAATTACCGGCAACCTTTTGCCTTTAGCAGAAGCATCCGGCCTGCAGGCCAATAAAGCCATGGTATATGGATGTTTGGGGTGCAGAAATATATTTTTAATTGCTCCGGCTTCCACTACTTCTCCCTTATACATCACAATTACTTGGTCAGCAATTTCTGTCACTAATCCTAGGTCATGCGTGATATAAATAACACTCATGTTGTGTTGGATCTGTAACTCCTTTATCAATTGTAAAATGGTCTTTTGCACGGTAACGTCAAGGGCTGTAGTTGGCTCATCTGCAATCAGCAAAGAAGGATTACAACTGATGGCCATCGCTATCATTACCCTTTGCTTTTGGCCGCCACTTATTTCGTGAGGATAACGGTTAAGAATTGATTGCGGATCCGGCAATTTTACATTAGCAAATAATTCGATCGTTTTTTCTTTCGCTTCCTTTTCTGAAATGTCCTGGTGAATTCTCAGGGCTTCGATCACCTGGTTGCCACAGGTTTTTACAGGATTGAGTGAAGTCATTGGTTCCTGAAAGATCATGGATATTTTATTGCCTCTTATTTTTCTTAAAGCTGCATCATTTAATTTCAAGATGTCCACGCTTGTATTTCCATCTTCCGAAAAAAGAATTTGGCCGGTTTTATATTTTGCTGGAGGTGTTGGTAATAATTGTAAAATAGATAATGAAGTAACCGTTTTACCTGAGCCTGATTCGCCTACGATAGCTACTGTTTCTCCGTGGTTGATCTTAAAAGAAATATTTTTTACTGCCGGGGTTGTGCCTGATTCGGTTACGAAATCAACGCTAAAGTTTTTTATTTCAAGAAGTGGAGAAGGCAAGTTATTAGTTATAAGTTGTAAGTTATAAGTTAGGCAAAAAACTGAATGCTGAAAGCTTAAAACTTCAAATGCCTTACCGTCAAGCCGTTATTGATCAATTGTTTTAAAGATTCAATGCCAATTTTTAGATGCATTCCTACAAACTGTGCGGTTACGCTTGCATCACTTTCAATGGTTTTTACCCCTTCAGGCACCATGGGCGAATCGCTCACCAGCAATAAAGCGCCGGTGGGTATTTTATTATAAAAGCCAACAATAAAAATGGTGGCGGTTTCCATATCCACCGCATAAGCACGGATTTTTCTGAGATAGCTTTTCAAAACTTCATCATGTTCCCATACGCGGCGATTGGTGGTATAAACCGTCCCTGTCCAGTAATCTACCCCATGATCACGAATAGTGGTTGAAATTGCTTTTTGCAGTGCAAATGCAGGTAGAGCGGGCACTTCCGGTGGAAAATAATCATCGGAAGTTCCTTCTCCTCTTATCGCCGCAATTGGCAAAATCAGATCACCTATCTTATTTCTTTTTTTCAGTCCACCACATTTTCCCAAAAACAAAACCGCTTTAGGTTCTATGGCACTAAGTAAATCCATTATGGTAGCGGCTCCGGGGCTTCCCATTCCAAAATTAATAATAGTGATATCGCCAGCGGTGGCGCATTCCATTGCCTTTTCTACACCCACAATTTCTACATCATGAATTTCGGCAAACATTTTTACATAATTACTAAAATTGGTAAGCAAGATATAAGAACCAAAATTCTCTAACTTTTCCCCGGTATATCTTGGTAGCCAGTTATTTACAATCTCTTTTTTCGTCTTCATAATGCTGTTACACTTTTTAAAATTTACCTGCTTCGGATAAAAATACGATTTTACATTTTACATTGCACAAATTATGAAATAGTAACCTTCTTATAACAGCCAATCGCTACATGATAAAAATTGAATTTCCGAAAGAACAACCAAAATTAAGACAGAACGAAGGCGTAAAAGAAATTTTTGATACAATAAGAAAAAAATGGCTTATTCTTACTCCTGAAGAATGGGTGCGTCAAAATATTATCTTGTTTCTTTTGCTCACCCAAAATTATCCTTCCTCCTTAATTTCTATTGAAAAAGGGATAAAGCTGGTTGATCTAAAAAAGCGGTACGATATAGTTGTTTTTAACAGGCAAACGCTTCCCTGGATGATTATTGAATGTAAGGAAATGAATGTTTCCCTTTCCCAAAAAACAATGGAACAGATCCTACGCTATCACATCTCAATCCCTGCCAAATATTTGATAATCACTAACGGAAGCCATTGTTTTGGTTTTGAGAAAAGAGATGACCGGTTTATGGAGATTGATCTTTTCCCGGAATTTGACAAGTAAGTTTTCGCAAATAAAAAACCCGTCAGTTTATTGACGGGCTAATAAATTATAGGTATTAATTCAGTTTATTTTGTGAGCGCTTGTGCATTTTTTGCCAATTTGCTTTTTAAGTTGGCAGCTTTGTTCTTATGTATAATTCCTCTTTTTGCCAGCTTATCAATTTTTGAAGCCAATACAGGCAAACTTTCCAAAGCGGCAGCTTTTGAATCAATTGTTTTAAAATCACGGATAGCATTACGGGTAGTTTTGCCCTGGTAACGGTTGCGTTCGTTACGCTTTGCTGATTTACGAACACTTTTCTTAGTTGCTGAATGATTTGCCATTAAATAAATTTTTTGGGCTGCAAAGATAAGGATATTTATGAAAAAAATGCAATCGATTTTTGAATTTTTGTGGTTGAGGTAATTTCATTCAGCAAATGGGAAAAGACATTTCGGATGTCTTCGTCTCGATCCCTATCGAAAACGCCTCTGATCAATTATTAACTGACTCGGAAAAGAAATCGTTAATTACACGTGAAAATATCATTCTTGATTGTTGGGCATCATGGTGCGTTCCCTGCAGGGCAAGAATGGAAGAGATAAAAAGCGACAAAGTAACGATTGATCATAAACAATATCACATCATTTATCTTTCGATTGATGCAAACGATGCCATGTGGAAGTCAGCTCCCTACCCGTTTTTAAACAATGAAAATAGCTTCAGAATAACTGGTCCCGATAATCAATTTATAAAAGATTTTGGCATCAGGAGAATTCCAAGAGCCATCTTATTGAATCAATCAGGATTGATAAGTTCGGATTTTATTTTTTAGGGCAATTGTCCGGTTCATAATTTTTTTCATAAACTTATGCAGGTAATTCTTCCGCCTTGTAGCCTGCTTGTGCTACTGCATTTATCACATCTTTTTCATCCACATTTTCTGCTGTTACAGTAAGCACTTTTTTAGGGTTCTGCGTATCTACTTTCCAATTGTTTTCACCTAATTTTTCATTTAATACCGGTGTCACTTTTTCTATGCATGAGCCACACATAATATTTGTTTTAAGTTGTATCGTCTTCATTCGTTTAGATTATTTTTTATATTACAAAATTACCTGCATCATTATTTTTTACGGTACAAAATTCTGGATAAGATGTATAAGATTTTTAGCAACTACATTTTCATCCCGGCCATAGGATTGGCTCCTTTTCTAAAAACATATTCACTCTGCAATAAGTATGCCCCTGAAATTACGACCACATCATTTGGCTGGATGCCTGATTTTATTTCGATCATATCGCCGCTTTCCATGCCCGTTTGTACCATCACACTTTTGAAAGTATTCTGTTTGGTTTCGAGCCACACCATCGACATTTTTCCATCACGTAAAACCGCATCAGACGGTAACGCCAATACGTGATGATCGCCCGTGTTTATCTTCACATAAGCCGCCATTCCGGGTTTCAATTCATTATTTTCATTCGGAACAGAAATGCGGACAAGGTTGACTCTTTCAGCAGTACTCAGTTCCGGATTTTGAAAAGTAATAGTGCCTGGAATCTTTTTGCCTGGCAGGTCAGGAATTTCGACAATTGCCTTTTTTGCACCATTGATTTGTGAAAGCTGTGTCGCATAAATTTGTGCTTCGACCCACAAAGTTGACAAATTAGCAAGCTTTACAATTGTTCCTCCTTCAGCCACATAATCACCTTCCTGAAAGGGAAGTTCGGTAACATAACCGGATGCCGTGCTATAAAAGGTTGTACGCGGATTTTTAATTGATTCTGCATTTATATTTTCTATTTGCTTTTCACTCATTCCCCATAAAAGCAATTTATTCTTTGCTGAAGAAATCACCTCATCAAAATTTACGATCGAATTTCCAAGGGTTGCTTTCTTTTGCTGTGCAAGCAAATATTCCTGTTTTGCGTTGTTCAGTTCCTCGCTATAGATCTCATAAATAGGAGCACCTTTGGCAAGATAATCTCCCACTTGTTTAAAAAACAATTTCTCAATTCGGCCTGCTACCCATGCACTTACTGCATTTGTTTTGGTCTCATCAAAATTCAAAGTTCCGGTTAAAATCATTTGATGGCCAAGCGAACCACTTTGAATAGTATCTACTTTTATATTTCCTAATTGCATTTGTTCAGGGCTTAGTTTCAATTCATCATTATTCTTTTGTTCCATTCCCTTTTTTACAGGTAACAATTCCATGTGACAAATAGGGCAAATTCCCGGCTTCGCTTCCACCACTTGTGGGTCCATGGGGCAGGTGTAGATGATGTCTTCATTTGTTGCAATTGTCTTTGTGTTTTTGTTTTCACATCCTGTTGCAATGATAAACATCAATGCTATAAGTACTTTGCAATAATTTTTCATGATTTACTTTTTAACTTTTATAAATCCTTCGCTGTCTACCAAAAATTGAGCATTAGCTGCAACACTATCTTTCGCATTTAAGCCTGCGGTTATTTGAATCAAATTATTTGCCGTAATACCTGTTGTTACCGGCTTTACTTTAAACACTTTTCCTTCTTTAAGAAATACCACTTTATCTAAACCTAAAGAGAGCACCGCAGATTCCGGCAACCAATTACCGGAAGTGGAGTTTACATCAACGGTTGCTGTTACCTGGCTCCCGACAGGTATCATTAATGCTGAATTGTCGAGATAAACTCTTGCCGTTACTGTTTTTGAATTGTCGCGGTAAAAAGGTTCAATAAAATTAATTTTCCCTTTAATTTTTTTACCCGGTTCTGTTTCAGTGATAATTGTTACAGGAGTTCCTACTTTCACTAATGAATTATCGCCGGGAAATAAGTTTAAACTTATCCAAACATGATCCATGTTATTTACCTGGAACACTGGTTGTCCCCTATCTATATACATGCCTTCTTTAACAGTAAGTTCCGGCGTTTCAGTTGGGAAACTAACCGGCTCCGGTGAATAACCCTTCTGTCCAGCTTCATGAATATGACCGGTATAATTGCTGTAGACGGTAACGTTCGGCTGAGCATTACCGTTAGTTATCATTCTTTGCAAATCGCTTTCATGCATTCCAAGCAATAACAACCTTTGTTTTGCTGCATCGATCAGTGGTTTATTTTCAGGATCATTCTTTATAAGAAATAAAAGATTTTGTTGCGCCGTCAATAATTCAGGACTGTAGAGTTCCATTATTTTTTCGCCTGCACGAACCGGTTGAAAACGATATTTGATGTACAATTTATTGATCCGTCCGCTAACACGAGCTGATATGGTTTTCATGAATCTTGTATCATATTCCACCGTACCTAAAGCGTTTAACCGTAACTGCTGTTTTTCAAATTTAACAGAAGTAACAGGAACAGAAGATAATACGGTATTATTAACTGGTTCAAGCAATGTAGAAAGATCCACTTTAGAAATTTCTCTCGCGGCATTTTCTTTTTTTACCAGGGTCATTCCACAAATAGGGCAGCGCCCCGGCGCATGTTCTATTATTTGCGGATGCATGGAACAGCTGTAGATCTCCTCTGTTTCAGTTGCAGCACCAACCTTGTTTTTATTATGATTCTTGCATCCCATAAAAAGCATCAACCCTAAAGCAAAGCTTAGTAGTAAAAATGTTTTTATAATTATTGTTGTCCAACTAAATATGTGGAAGATCCTTCCAGCCTGTAAAGCCTCACTCCAACCCCTCTCCCAAGGGAGAGGGCCGTGGCACTTGCCGTCAAAGTGTTTTAGCGGGTTCGCAGAATTTTTACCCGGACAATAACGTTTTATAATTAAAGTTTTCTTTTTCATAATCTTTTCATTTTTGTTCCAGGGTTTTATCCATCTGCACCTGCAGATCTAATAAATCCTGCACCTGATCCAGGTAATCAAGTTGTGTCATATTCAATGTTTCCCACGCATCAAACAATTCAAACAATTCGCCTGTATTTTGTTCGTACGCCAACTGCATTACCTGGTAATTTTTTTTCAGCGCGGGAATAATATTCTCTTCAAATAATTTTATCTGTTTCTTTTTACTATTAATGGAAGCAAGCAAATCACCGGCTTCGCCGGATGCCTGGTTAATGATCATCTGTCGTTGCGCTTCAAAAGCCTGTTGTTGCCATTTTAAACTTTCAACTTTTGCTTTGTAAGAGCCTGCGGACCAAGGGGCCAAAGGAATTTTTACAGTTGCCATCAAAGAGAACAGCCATGGCGATTGACCAAATGCGAACATGTGATTATAAGAAATCCCAAATTGTGGTAGCTGCTTTGTTTTCTCCAGGTTCAATTGCAATTGATTAATTTCCAGATTCTGCGCTACCGCTTTTATATCGCTTCTTGACTGGATTAAATAATTCGTGTCTGCCGCGTTATAATTTTTAATTACATAGTTGGTATCGACAGTAAAGTTTTCATTTCTATCCCTGTTCATCAAAGTATTTAATGCGATTTTATTTTTCTTTTCCTGGTTAGTCAACACTTCAAGCTGATCCTCAATTTTACCTAACGCCGCTTTCGCTTTGTAATAGGCATTCAGTTTTCCAAGGTTGTTTTTATACCTCAGCTCAGCACTTTGGATCATAAAATTCAGCAGTTTTTCATTGTCATTTAATACCGCTATTTTCTTTTCAGTAACCATCCAGTCGTAATAATTTTTTTTTGCCTCAGCATACAAACCGTTAAGAGAAAATTGCTTATTTTCTTTGTTTACTGATGATAAAGATTGCAGGTATTTTTCATTTGCATTTTGCTCTTTTTTATTGGGCAACATTTGCGAAGCACTGATCATGAATGCACCCATTCCTTTTTGGGTGGGCGTAGCTTTTGTAAGAGCAAGATTGTACGGCGTCATAAAAAAACCAGCGCCAAACTCCGGCGGCGTCCAGCTTTTAGCACCTTTAGATGCTTCATCGAGCGAACGTATTTGCGCATCGTACATATTCAATTCAGGGTTATTTTTCTGAATGATCGAAAAGATATCGTTCAATTTTAAAACCTGCGCATTTGCATAATTCGCAGCTAAAATTAATCCCGCTATTATCAAAATATTTTTTTTCATCGTTTCTATTTTGTTTTTCAAAAATATTTTTTGTTACTAATGATTTGTTTCCAGTACCTGTATCTTTCCATACTTTCTCAACTCATATTCTTTATTCATTAAAAAAATCACCGGCGATACCAACAGGACAAACACCGCGGATGTAAACACACCGCCGATCATTGGTAGCACAATTGGTTTCATTACATCACTGCCCACTCCTGAACTCCATAGAATAGGAATCAAACCGATAAGAATTACCAACACTGTCATCATTTTAGGACGTAATCTTTTTGCAGCGCCGGCAATAACGTAGTCACGCAAATCGGCTTTGGTAATCGTTTCCCTTGAATTACCTTTTTCTTTAACTAATTGTTGCATGGCATCATTTAAATAGATGATCATTACAATACCTGTCTCTACAGCTAAGCCAAATAATGCTATAAAACCAACCGCCACGGCCACTGATAAATTCACTTTCCAGAACCAGATCATGAACACGCCGCCAATAAGCGCAAACGGAATAGAAATTAAGCTGAGTAAGGCTTCACGGGCAGAGTTAAATGCGAAATACATCGAGAAAAAAATGATGACTAATACAACGGGTAAAATCACTTTCATTGTTTTTTCGCTGCTCAATAGATTTTCGTATTGTCCACTCCATTCAATATAATAGCCCTTGGGCAATTTGGTAAGCATATTGTTTAACCTATTCTGGGCTTCCTGCACAGTGCCTCCCAGGTCGCGGTCCCGAACATTAAATAATACCGTTCCGCGTAATAAAGCATTTTCTGAATTGATCATCGGCGGGCCGGTTGTAATTTTTATATCCGCAACCGCTTGCAACGGAACAGGGCCAAAATTTTTTGTTTGTACTTGCAAGCTTTTTAATGCTTCCATATTATCCCTGAAATCCTGTGCATACCGCGCATTCACTGAAAATCGCTGGCGGCCTTCAATTGTAGTGGTCAGTTTCATTCCGCCCAAAGCACTTTGCACAACAGCATTTACATCATCAACACTTAATCCATAACGGCTTATTTCATCGCGCTTTATTTGTATGTCAATATATTTTCCGCCGGTAACAGGTTCCACATACAAATCCTTCACCCCGTTAATTCCCATCAATTCCATTTTTATTTTTTGAGCAAAAGCATAAATTGTATCTAAATTTTGCCCGTATACTTTTACGCCAACATCAGTCCTGATACCGGTTGAAAGCATATTGATCCTGTTGATGATCGGTTGTGTCCAACCGTTAGTAACGCCGGGAATTTGCAATTTGCTGTTGAGTTCGTTTACGATATCTTCTTTTGTTTTACCGGGCCTCCACTCTGATTTGGGTTTAAGTAATATGATCGTTTCAATCATGCTCATAGGCGCATTATCTGTAGCCGTATTAGCTCTTCCGGCTTTGCCCAAAACATTTTTTACTTCAGGAACAGAAGCAATAATTTTATCCTGCACCTGCAAAATTCTTTTCACTTCTGAATTGGAAATATCGGGCATCGTTACCGGCATAAATAAAATAGACCCTTCATCCAGCGGCGGCATAAATTCTTTTCCCAAACTCATGATGAGTGGAATACTCACCAATAAGGCTATTAGATTTATTGCCAGCGTTGTCTTTCGCCATTTAGTACACCATCTTATAACCGGCTCGTAAATTTTAGAAAGACCGCGGTTAACCGGGTTATGATTCTCGGGAGTAAATCTTCCTTTCATAAAAAAGGAGATCAATACCGGGGCAAGTGTGATGATCAGGATAGCATCAACCGCAATGATAAACGTTTTCGTATACGCCAGCGGGCCAAACAATTTTCCTTCCTGTCCCGTTAGTAAAAAAACCGGCAAAAAAGAGGTGATGATGATAATGGTTGAAAAAAACACGCCTCTTGAAACCTGCTTGCACGAACTTTCAATAATGTTCATTCTTATGTCTTCAGGAATCTTTACATAATTTCTTTCGGGTAATATTCTTTTAAATAAACGGTTCATTTTATTTCAGTTTATTAGCAGGATCATTTTGCCATTGTGATAAATTATGATACGCGTTTTCTGACATGATAATTCCGTTATCGACGATAACCCCTATTGCCAGTGCAATCCCTGTTAAAGACATGATATTGGAAGAAAGGCCAAAGGCATTCAATAAAATAAAACTGATAGCAACCGTAATCGGTATTTGAATGATGATGTTTAAAGCACTTCGCCAGTGAAAAAGGAAAAGCAAAACGATTAGCGACACCGCTATCATTTCTTCAATCAATTTTCCTTTGATGTTTTTAATCGCCGCTTCAATTAAAGTGCTTCTGTCGTAGGCAATTTTAAAATGAACACCAGCAGGCAAACCTTTTTCAACAATTTTCATTTTGGCTTTTACGGCCTTTATCACTTTGTCGGCATTCTCACCATAACGCATTACCACAATACCTCCAACCACTTCGCCGTTGCCATTTTCATCAAATATTCCGAGGCGTTCTTCGCCTCCCAACTGCACCGTTCCAATATCTTTCACTCGTACCGGTATGCCGTTATTGTTGGCAATTCCAATATTTTCGATATCTTCCTTGTTCTTTATGTAACCCAAGCCCCGAATGATGTATGACATATTACTCATTTCAAATTTTCGCCCGCCCACATCATTATTGTTGGCTTTTACTTTGTTCATTACATCCATCAAAGAGATGTTGTAATACTGTAGCTTCAACGGGTCAATCACAATTTGATATTGTTTTTCAAAACCACCGAAGGAAGCGATTTCCGCAACTCCCGGTACGGTTTGCAAAGCAAATTTTATGTACCAATCCTGTAGTGTACGCTGTTCTCCGAGGTCTAAGTTTTTTGCATCTAATGTGTACCAAAGTACCTGCCCTACACCTGTAGCATCAGGACCTAAGGCTGGCGTAACGCCGGCCGGAAGCAATCGCTGAGCATAATTTAATCTTTCCAGTACACGGGTTCGGGCCCAATAGGTATCTACATTATCATTAAAGATTACATATACAAAACTCATCCCAAACATGGATGTCCCTCTTATGTTTTTCACTTCTGGAATACCTTGCAGGTTCGATACTAACGGATACGTTACCTGGTCTTCCATGATCTGCGGACTTTGGCCGGTCCATTCCGTAAAAACAATTACCTGGTTTTCCGACAAATCGGGAATGGCATCAATTGGATTTTTCTGAATTGCATAAATGCCCCATGCAAAAAGTCCCAACGCAATTGCGAGTACGATGTAACGGTTGCGCAATGAAAGCGCTATTATTTTTTGAACCATGATCTAATCTTTAGGCTTTACATAATTTCCATCCTCCAACATTTTTTTCTGGCTTGCGGTTAACTTTTGTTTTACCAGCGTCATTCCGCATTTCGGGCATTCGCCCGGGTGGTCGCTTAAAACTTCCTGGTGCATAGTGCACGTGTATTTCATGGTTGAATCTGTTGAAGTTCTAGAGACTTCGTTGTTTGAAGATGAGTTAGTACAAGATGAAAAAACAAATGAAGTGCTGATAGCGATAAGTGCTATAAAAATTATTCTTTTCATTATAAATGATTTTTAGTATTAACAATTTATCTTGATTACCGGCGCTGTCAAATAGAATTAACACTATTGTTGTCAATAGACTATTTGATATTCCAATAAAAAATTTAAAATGGATGGCATCAGGAAATACCAAAACCGGCGGTGAAAAGCCGTTAGAGAAAGATGTATTAAATTAAATAAGTGCAGTTAGCCACAAAGAGTGAAACGCCATTGTACAAAGGTGGCGCATTGGACCGGTGAGAAATATTCACTTTATGAGAAGCAAATAAAAGCGGTTGATAAGTTTCTGAAAAAAGCTGAACCTCTGCAAAAAATTTTGCAGGAGCATTAACGTGATCTGCTGCAAAGTGGTTGTCTTTAACCTTAAAGTATTGGTATTTGGTTTTACAGCAACGGCTTTTGTCGGTACTTTTTAGAGGATGGTTATGTGTATTTTCAGAAAAAGAAATCTTTACCGAAGTAAGGTTATCACAACAATAAAATACTTTTACACTGTAACCTGAAACAGAAACCGCGTAAATGCCAATGAGTAATATGAGTGTTATTTTTTTCACCAAAAACAAAGATAAATTTCTTTTGAGAACCTATTTTTTATTAACGTTTTTTAAAATGCCTTATGCGAAATTAGTCTCTTTTAGAATTATTAAAAATGATCTGCATCAGTGAACCAACAAATTAATCATATTTTAATTTTATCCATTTCA
This sequence comes from Bacteroidota bacterium, assembly GCA_028876495.1. GTDB lineage: Bacteria > Bacteroidota > Bacteroidia > Chitinophagales > Chitinophagaceae > Ginsengibacter. The sequence goes on along the minus strand of JAGWRO010000041.1, from coordinate 128,583 downwards.
ACCTCAGGCTGTTACTTACTACACTCACAGAACTCATTGCCATAGCGGCTCCGGCTATCATTGGATTTAATAAAAAACCTGTGAAAGGATATAATATCCCCGCGGCTATCGGAATACCGATTATGTTGTAAATAAACGCCCAGAAAAGATTTTGCCTGATCACTTTTACCGTTTGCTTAGATAGTTGAATCGCTTTGGGAATGTGACTCAGATCAGAAGATATCAACGTCATTTTTGCCACATCCATGGCAATATCAGTTCCTTTGCCCATGGCGATGCTTACGTCTGCAAGCGCCAGAGCGTGACTATCATTTATTCCATCGCCAACCATGGCTACTTTTTTACCTTGCTGCTGCAATTCTTTTACAAAATCTGCTTTCTGAGAAGGCAATGTTTCAGCTTTAAAATTTTTAATTCCCACATTTTTTGAAACCGCTGCTGCAGTTCTTTCATTGTCGCCGGTAACCATATACACTTCAATTCCCATTGCTTGTAACTGCTGAATCCCTTCTTTTGAAGAAGTTTTTATTTTATCTGCAATCGCGACCGCCGCCAGTGCATTTTTTTCATTGGCAAACCAAATTACCGTGTTCGCCTCATCTAACCATTGATCAGATTTACTTTTCAGTTCTCTGGGAATCAGGATTTGTTTTTCACTGATCAATTTAAGACTTCCTGCATAATATTTCTCATCTTTATAATCTGCCGAAACACCAGCGCCGGTGATGCTTTCAAATAATTTAGCTTCGGTCTTTTCAATTTCTTTAGATTGAAAATATTGCGATACTGCTTCTGCCAATGGATGTTCAGATTGAGATTCAAGGCTGTAGAATAATGAGGAAAATTCAGGAATATTTGCATCGTTTTTCCATACAATATCTATCACCTGCGGATGTCCTTCTGTGATCGTTCCTGTTTTATCTAAAATAATGGTATTGATATTTTTTGCCTGCTCCAGGCTTTCCGCATCTTTTATTAAAATACCGTTTTCCGCGCCGCGACCAACACCCACCATGATTGCCGTTGGAGTGGCCAAACCCAACGCACACGGACAAGCAATAACGAGGACAGTAATCATAGCAAGCAATCCATGAGTTAATGCATTGTCTCCACCTGCAACCATCCAAACAATAAAAGATAAAATCGCAATTCCCATCACCACCGGTACAAATATTCCCGCAATCTTATCTACCAATTTTTGCACCGGCGCTTTACTTCCCTGCGCCTCCTGTACAGTTTTGATAATGTGCGCCAACAAGGTATCAGATCCTACTTTTGTCGCTTCAAAAACAAAACTCCCTTTTTGATTGATCGTTCCTGCAAAAACGTTTTCATCTTTCTTTTTCTCCACAGCAATTGGTTCGCCGGAAATCATACTTTCATCCACAAAAGAATTTCCTGAAAACACCTTGCCATCCACCGCAATTTTATCTCCGGGTTTTACCAAAACTCGATCGCCTACCTGAACTTCCGAAATCTTTATAATTTTTTCTGTTCCGTTTTCAGCAATGATAACCACGGTTTTTGGCTGCAATCCAATTAGTTTTTTTATGGCAGAAGAAGTGTTTGATTTGGCTTTCTCCTCCAACATTTTTCCCAGCAAAATAAAACTGATCACCACGGCTGCCGCCTCGAAATAAACGTGCGCTTCCAGCCCCCTGCTTGTCCAGAATTGTGGATACAAAGTATTGAAAACACTGAACAGGTAAGCGATTCCGGTACTCAAAGCAACCAGCGTATCCATATTGGCAGAGCCGTGTTTTGCCTGCTTCCATGCATTGATAAAAAACTGTTTGCCAAAAATCAAAACTACCGGTGTAGCCAAGGCCCACATGATAAAACCGGCATAAGGAATATTGGTAAATACCATTGCGATCAAAACGATGGGAACAGAAAAAATTACGGATAGAATCGTTCTATTTCGAAGTGTATGGTAATAGTTTTCTTTTTGTTTATCCAGTTCTTCTTTTGAATTTTCAGTTTCTTCTATCACCAAATCATAGCCCGAAGCCTGCACGGCTTGTTTAAAATGATGTACATCCGCAATCGCGGGCTCATATTCTACAGAAGCCTCGCCATTGGCATAATTCACCGCTGCATGTACAACGCCCGGTTCTCCTTTTAATGTATTTTCAACACTGCTCGCACACGATGCGCAACTCATCCCGCTGACAGGAAAAGATTTTTTAATAGTTACAATTTTTACAGGACTTTCTTTAACAGCATTCTCCATCTTTCTTTCTATTTAAGACACAAAGGTCGCACTGTTATTTTTTTAAGCGTTATAGATTCTTGTGAAAGATGTGCAGATAATTGAAAAACAAGACCTGTATAGTAAATCAACTTTTAGGACTATTTCCTACTTTATCAATTGTTTTTCTGAGCCTTGCTCCCAAAGATTTGAAAGCCGTTGGAGTCATCCCCGTAAGTTTTTTAAACTGGCTTGAAAGGTGTTGGGTGCTGCTATAGCCGAGATTAAATGCAATGTCACTTAATGAAAGTTCATTGTAGGTAAGCCATTCCTTTGTTTTTTCAATTTTTTGCAGAATAAAAAATTGTTCCATTGTGATACCTTCTACTTCAGAAAATAATTTGCTCACCGAAGAATAATCTTTAAATATTTCTCCTTTTAAAAACTTTTGAATACTGAAATGTTCGGGAATATTTCCTTCCTGCACTTTTTGAATTAATAAATTTTTCACATGTTCTATTAATTGCGTTCTTTGGTCGTCTAATAATTCAAAACCTACCTTTTCAAGAGCTTCTGAAAGCTTTTGCAGTTGTGGCTTTGAGGCATCTTTTAGTAATTCCACTTCGCCCAGTTGCACATATTTTGTGGGTAGCTTATTTTCTTTTAAAATCTGCTCCACACTCATTATGCAGCGCGGACAAACCATATTTTTTATAAAGAGTTTCATTTAATTTAAGGATTATCAACGATTGAATTAAACGGAATAATTGTTTTGTATCGGCACTCAACCATTCCAACCTTTATTTCTAAACGCTCTAAACCTGTTCCTCTAAACTTTCTAAACCATTTTTCCCCAAGCAACCTCAATGCCGACCGCTTTATTGATACACTCTTACATAATCCACAATCATGCGCTGCGGAAAAACTGTTGACGCATCGGGAGCTCCGGGCCAGTTGCCGCCTATTGCCACATTTAAAAGAAAGAAGAAAGATTTGTCAAATGGATAATTACCGGTCACATCACTTTTATTGCCTGTAAAATATTTTACATTATCAACATACCATTCAATCTTGCTGGAATCCCATACAATGCTAAACACATGAAATTTCTGGGAAAAGTCACCATCAGATAAAACATAGCTATTACCAATATGCGTGCTTCCCTGCCCTGCCTGCCCCCAGTGCATAGTTCCATAAACTGTATTAGGTTGATGACCCAGTAATTCCATAATATCAATTTCGCCGCAGGCAGGCCACGGTGTGGTAGAAATGTTGCTTCCTAACATCCATATCGCCGGCCAGATGCCTTTTGTTTTAGGTAGTTTGGCTCTTATATCCATTCGGCCATAAGTAAATTCTTTATTCCCTTTCGTTTGCAAACGGGCAGATGTATAACTACCATCGAGTTCCTTCCTGGCTTCAATTACAAGGTACCCACCATCGGTGATATATGCATTTTTAGTGGTGTTTGTATAATTTTCCAATTCATTATTTCCCCAGCCGCCTCCGCCTGTTTCATAATTCCAGGTATTGGGGTTTAAATTTGGACCATTAAATTCATCACTCCACACTAATGAAAGACCGGGATAGCTTGCAGGAGCTGTATATCCTGAATCATTAACCGGTAAATAGGTGCCATCACAAATAATAGTACCAGTTGCTTGTGTTGTATTCAATTTGGCGTTAACAGGATTACTTAATTCTAAATAAAACACTTTATCCACATCACGAAGGGTATCACCTTTTACGGAAATATCGATCTCTGCTGCTTTTTGATTTGCAGGAATGGTTAATGTACCTGATTTCTGCGTATAGTCATTACTGTTAGCAGTGCCATCCACTGTTTTATAATCAACTTTCACCTCTTTTGAAGAAGCATTATTTAAGGTAATGTAAAAAGGAAAAGTAATTACAGAAGTACCATTCCTGCTAAGTTTTACAGATTTGATATTTATTAAAGGATCAGCAGTTACTACCGGATCAGCACTTTTGTTTTTGGTACATCCTGCAAATAAGAGAAGCGGTAAAAAAGCTAATATTATTTTGTTCATAGTCAGTTTTTTAAATATTAAAACGTTTTATTTTTCAGTTTTTTACAATAAAGTGCATACAAAAAGATAATCAAATTAAGGATTAATGAATAAATAATATAATTTTTAAAAGCGAAAAATGATTTTTTTATTAAACAAACAAATTCTTGGGATTTCCTTTCTGTTTTTATCAAATATTTAATCCACCCGATGTAACGCAGATAGAACCTTTTAAATATGGATTGATTATTTTTGCCGCTATGTTAAACGGGAGATCAGTTGCACTGCACACATTAGGTTGCAAATTGAATTATTCAGAAACGTCGGCGGTTGAAAGATTGCTCGAAGAAGATGGATTTGTAACGAAAGAATTTACAGATAAGGCTGACGTGTATGTAATCAACACCTGTTCTGTAACCGAAAATGCCGATAAGGAATGCCGGCAATTGGTAAGGCGTGTTCAAAAAAAAGCTCCCGAAGCAATGGTGGTTATAATGGGTTGTTATGCGCAATTAAAACCAAAAGAAATCGCAGAAATTCCCGGGGTTGACCTGGTTTTAGGTGCCGCAGAAAAATTTAATATTACTTCTCATTTAAAAGAATTGACACATGGCGACAGCGCCAAAATTTGCAGTTGCGAAATTGAGGACTTAGAAGGTTTTCATTCTTCTTTTTCGCTAAACAACCGTACAAGAACTTTTTTAAAAGTTCAGGATGGCTGTGATTACAATTGTTCTTTCTGCACCATACCCATGGCGCGTGGAAAAAGCAGGAGTAACTCCACAAAAAATGTTTTATCAGAAATTAAAAAAATATCAAAGGCAGGCGTAAAAGAAATTGTACTCACCGGAATTAATCTTGGAGATTTTGGCAAAGATGGTATAGGCCATAAAACTGACGAAAACTTTTATTCATTGTTAAAAGCAATAGAACAAACGGAGGGAATTGTGCGCTACCGGATTTCATCCATAGAACCGAATTTATTAGCAGAAGAAATTATTCGTTTCGTAAGCAGCAGCAAAAAAATTATGCCGCATTTTCACATTCCCCTGCAAAGCGGCAGCAATAAAATTCTTGGCATGATGCGCCGTCGTTATAAAAGAGAATTATATGCAGAAAAAGTTCAGCTCATCAAAAATTTAATCCCCGACTGTTGTATTGGCGTGGATGTTATTACGGGTTTTCCCGGTGAAACAGATACGGATTTTAAAGAGACACTTGAATTTTTAATTTCTCTTGATATTTCTTATTTGCATGTATTTACTTATTCTGAAAGAGCAAACACGGATGCTTTAGCGATAGAGCCTGTTGTTCCTTCGCATACACGCCATGAACGCACCAAAATTTTGCGTTCTTTATCCTATAAAAAAATGCAACAGTTTGAAGCAAAACATTCCGGCGAAACAAGAAAAGTTTTGTTTGAAACCAAAAGCAAAAACGGCATGATGGAAGGCTATACTGATAATTATATCAAAATTACCACGTCCTATAATGAAGAGTGGACCAATGAAATTGTAGACTGGAAAATTTAAATACCGAAAAATAGCTTTGGCTCACTTTTAAAGCTATGATTTTGTAGAAATTATTCCCGAAATAAAATAATTTTCAATAATTCTATATTGAAGCTATGAGGCCGGCAAATTCAATTCCAAGTCAAAATAACTCTTTAAGAAAAAAATAATTCCTTTAAGATAGATATGGCAACAAAATTGTAATAAAAAAATCAGATCAATCTGCTTCAAATTATTTGAGCAAATTAAAAAAAATACAATGAAGTATTTTCGCCCTCTATCAGAATCTATGATTCAAAACTTAAAACAATGCCACGAGGCCGAACTGGATGAAACGAATGAGAAGCCATATATGATGGAAGATATGAGGTATGCAGTAGCCCCATTATTTAAAAGAGGGCTTATTGAAGTAAAAAAGGAGATTGTGGATAATAAGCTCTTACATTGTATACATCTTACAAATGATGGTATCGAATATTTGGAAAAATTAAAACCGGCGGAGAAACATGCTCAGATTAAGCAATAGAGCCTTACTCAAACAATTGGATGGGCCAATAAAAACCAGATTTATTATTTGTTGGCTACCGGAAGTGAAAAATGAAAAACAGAACCTTTTCCCACTTTACTTTCAGCCCATATTTTGCCACTGTGTCCCTTAATAATCTCTGAAGAGATGTACAATCCTATACCCGAACCGGAAAAAGAACTTGCTGAGCCGCTCACGCGGTAAAAGCGAAGAAAGATATTAGTAATATCTTTTGGGGGAATTCCAATTCCCTGGTCAGTAACATTTACTTCAACATCGCCCTCTTTTTCAAAAGCATTTACTACAATTTTACCTTGCTTTCTGCTGTACTTAATGGCATTACCAAGAATATTTATGATCACCTGCCCGATTCTTTCCCTATCGGCATTCACCATTAAAATATTTGTATTTTTATTAAAAACGATAGTATGACTTTTTGTAATCTGCTGCAGATTATTAACCACCTCATACACTAAATCGCGTAAGTCAAATAATGTAAAATTCAGTGCTAATTTTCCGGCTACTATTTTTGAAACATCAAGCAAATCGTTTACGAGATCTGATAATTTTTCTACCTGCCTTACAGAATTTTTTATAAAAACGGTATTATAATCCTCTTCTGCCATCACTTCACTCAAAACATGCAGATTGGCCATTATTACCGTAAGTGGCGTTTTTAATTCATGACTTGTCATCACCATGAACTCATCCTTGTACTTGTTTAATTCCTGCAAACGTTTAGTATATAAATCCCGTTCCCGTTCGGTTTCCAATCTCACCGAAATATCTCTTGCCACTTTTGAAGCACCGATAATTTTTCCCTTGCTGTTTTTTATAGGTGATACAGTTAAAGAAATAAATTTTTTGCTCCCATCTTTTGCAATCCTTTCCGTTTCAAAATGATTAATTCTTTTACCTTTTTTGATACTATCAATAATCTTTTTTTCCTCATCTGGCCGGTCTTTAGGTATAATGATTGAAATATGTTTTCCCAGTACTTCTTTTTCTGTATATCCAAACATTTTCCGGGCTGAATTATTCCAGCTCGTAATAATTCCATTTAAGGTTTTGCTGACAATCACGTCTTCAGATGAGGTTATAATCGCCGCCAAAATTGATTGCTTTTTTGCTTCTTCTTTCTCATCTGAAATATCCTTGGCAATTTTTGATATTCCAATAATCTTCCCCTTTTGATCTTTAATAGGAAATGCACAAAACGAAATTAATACACGTTTACCAGATTTTATTTTACAGAATACTTGATAAGACAATGTATTTCCCCGGATAACATTATAGAGAAATTTAGTTTCCTTTTCGAAATCTTTTTTAAAAAATAAAATAGAATTTTTTTTCCTTTTGCTTCAATAGCGGTATACCCAAATATCTTTTCAGCTAAATTATTCCACTTAAATATAGTGCCATCCATTCTAAGGCTGAGAGTAACATCGCCTGAAAATGGAATCTTCTTATTTCCTTCTAAATCGACCGGCCGTTCTAATTTCATTGATTTAAATTATAGATTTATTAAGTATTTAAAATCGATCTTTTCTTTGGCCAACTCCAGTACCGTCGCTTAAACTAAGTAACAATATTGTTTTTATTACAACCCGGAAAGTAAATTAGAATCAGGATTATTTGTTTGTTTACTGATGAACAACGTTGTTTAGATCAAATACTAAACCAGTTTAGAACTGCTATTCAAATTTTTTATACAACCTGATCCGGAAGTCTGATCGGTTAAGTTTTCTCCTTCAAAAACGAAGGTAGCAGGTTGTTTTTTAAATGTACTTCTATTTGTGGAATAAAATACAAACAGGATTTTTAGCTACGCATTTTTATGTAAGTATTCAGCTGACTTACTTAAAAAGCCTAAGCAACCTTGGTTCAATAATGAAGTGATTCCTGGGCATACAAAACCAGGTAGCTTTCCATCAAATTAAATAAGGGTAATAAAAACTATGATCTATCAAACTACTGCTGAATACTACAAATAAAAGTAAACCTCTTACCTGGTAACTTCTTAAAAAATGACCTAAACATTTTTACCAGGTATAACAACGCAAAATACCAAAATGGCAAAAGGTTCTTGAACCAATCTTATTCAAAGGCGGAAATATTGTGAAATTGGGTAAAAGGAGAGCACGAAGCAGAATAAATGCTCCAAAAAAATCAGGTAAAATAAGAATTATCAGAATTTGTTCATTTACCATTCATTCGTTTCAGAATTTTTTTATTTTATTACAAAAAAGCGGCCCCAAAAATGGAGCCGCTCAACAAGTACAACCCAAAATTTATTAAAATGGAAGATCGTCTGCAGGCTCTTCAACTTCTGCATGTGCATGCTGATTTACCTTAGCTGTTCCGGATGCTTGATAATTGCTGGCCGGTTGACTTGATCCTTCCTGGTTGTCATTTTTACTACCCAACAACTGAACCTGGAAAACCCTCATTTTTAAAGAAGCCGCGTTCTGGTTGTCTTTATTAAGATAACCTTCTGCCTCGGGTGTTCCTTCTGCATAAATCAACTGGCCTTTTTTAAGATATTGGGCAATAGCTGTTCTATCGGTCCAATAAGCGCATTTTACCCATATTGTTTTTTCTACTAAATTTCCCTGTGAATCTTTATATTTTTCTGAATGGGCCACATTGAAATTGATTACGTTTTTTCCGTTTACTTCATTGGTGGTACAATCTCCTCCAAGATGCCCGATAATTTGTAATTTGATCATGATTATGTTTTTGTTGGTGAATAGATATGTTTACGTTTTATTTTGAATGATCACACATTTTGTATGATACCGAATTATTCGGATAATTACAAACATACACCAATTGCTAATTCATTTTTTTCTTTAAAGAACTCACCTGGTCCTGCAGGTTACTCACCAAATTTACCAGCGAATCTACATCCCATCTTTGCTGCTGCGTAACCTTGTTGATAATCGCTTGTGCCTGCCACATTTCCAATACGTCAGCTGCCTGAACCTGATACGGTTGAAATGCCGGATTATCACTTACCAGGGTTAATTTGTTCTTATTCTTATTATTTTTCACAACACGTTTATAAACAATTCCTTCATTTTTACTTACCACAATATATGCAGCGTTGTTTTTTACGCTGTCAAGGTTTTCAACTTTTTCACCCACAATGACACTTCCACTTGGCGTTGGCATCATACTATCACCGATAATTTCAAAAGCCCGGTAGCTGCCTCCTGTAAGCATGGGCAAGGTAAAAGTATTTAGTTCATCGATGAACTCACTGTCGGCATATCCGGCAAGGTAACCTGCAGCGGCTTTCACCGGCACAAAATGAATGATGTTTCTGTCGGCGCTCATCATTTTCATTTGTCTTCTTTTAGCAAGATAGCTGCTGCCCTCCGTTTCACCGAGTTTCTGCAATAAAAGTTCATCCAGCGAAACCTTAAAAATTTCACTTACGTTTTCCAGCACATCCAGTCTTGGATCTGCTCTTTCTTCTTCGTAAGCGCCGAGAAGCGAACGTTTAATACCTAGTTTGGTGGAGAATTCTTCTTGTGTCCATCCGCGAAGTTTGCGAAGATATTTAAGATTTTGTCCTGCTTGTGACATAGGAAACTAATTTATTTAGGACAAAAATACTAATTTATTTAGTTTGACCAAATATTATTTTTATTTCTAAGGGTTTTGCCGAAGAGACCATTAATAACATACCACTAACCTGTATATCAATATATTTGTGAGAAACGTTCGACCTAAAAAGAATGAAAAAAATTCTCCTTTCCTCTTTATTTATTTTTTGCCTGTTATTTGTCTTTTTACTGCAAAAAGATGATGCACAGATTGCCAACGCAGGTGCTGACCAACACATCTATTTATCCCAAACATCAACGGTTGTCCTCAATGGCAGCAAAAGTTTGGGGACAAAATACCAATGGAGCGATATTTCTACCGATTATCCCTGCCCGGCAAAGATTACTTCTCCGACTTCAAAAACCACCCCTTTAAAAGGACTAAAACAAGGGGTGTTCTATTTTCAATTGGCTGTTACAAAAGGAAGTAAAACCGTATATGATACAGTGATGGTAAATGTAGATTTTGACAAACTTTCTCCCAAAGCAAAGTTGGTTGAAAATTTACCCATAGCGGCAATCTCAACCGATGTAAACAATAGGTCGGATACTTCTAGTTATATTGGTTATGTTTTCCCTAATCGGTTTGTCACTCGATTTGGACATGTAATCTACCTTGAAAGGAGCAGACTGGGTGGGATGCACATCGATCAGCAAAAAGGAAAATTTTATTCTACTATTGAAGACGGATATCAATGGAACAACAGCGGCTATGCAAGAAGTGAATGCACTTATGGCGGCAGCTTTTTGATTGACTCCAATAAAACCTACCTTTTTGAATGGAAAGGTTACTTTCCGCAAAAGCAATTTTACATAAATGAGCATGGCGTAAACTGGGCAAATATTGTTTGCATCTTTCAAATTCATAGCAACAATTCGCTTCCACCTCCATTAGCTTTAAGCCTCGGTTATCACGGAAATATTTATGTTGGAGATTTGCTGATAAACAAAAAATTTGATAGTGCTACGATTGCCAATTATTCTGATTTTATAAATAAAACCCACACCGTAAGAATCACATTTAAAGAAGGCGAAGGATATCCCGGCCAGGATGCTTTTGTAAAAGTAGAAATAGACGGAGTTGAAAAATATTTTAGGAATAAAGGTCCGGTAGGAGGTACTTTCCAAAATGATTATATAAAATTTGGTGGGCTTTATGATTGGCACAAATGGATTGTTGATCCGCAAAAAAAATCAAGAGGAAGAAAATTTTCGCTGGTAACCGAGTCTTTTCATGTTTACCAGTTTAATGGAAAATGATAATCAAACAAATCTTTTGCAGATGGTTTTCGATACTCTTTTTATATCCATTTTTCAATTACACTCAGTAAATCTTTTATCTCGAAGGGCTTTTCAATAAAATCATCTGCCCCGGCTTCCTCTGCTAACTTTTCTATCCCCTGTGTTGCAGAAATAATGATTACCGGAATATCTTTTGTAGAATTTTGGCTTTTTAAAAATTTGCATATTTTTAATCCATCCTGCCCACTTAATTTCCTGTCAAGAAAAAACAGATCCGGCGAAGTATACTTATTTTCAAGAATAAAACTTGCATCCCCATATACCTGGACTTCATAACCTGCCTGTTCTAATATTATTTTAAAAATATCCAGTATCCCTTGGTCATCGTCAGTAATAAGTATCTTCTTCATAGTACAAAACAATTTGTATTTATATAATAAATGCAAAGAGCGTACCGTATTGATTTTTACCGTTTTTAGAAAATTTTTTAGTATTTAAAACAGCCTGTTTATATTGGGTTTACAGAAAGTTTTGGTTTTTTTAAGATTTATTTAGCCTAAAACCGAAAGGTCTGGAAAAGGGTATATTAAAGCGCCCAAAAGTTAGGCAGGCATTTAATTTTAAGCTTTAAGTATAGTTTAGTTTCATAAAGAAATTGACCTTTCAGGATGCAAAAAATATATTGAAATGAAAACATTTCGTTAAGAAAAATAAAAATTCCATGGCGTTTAAAAGCCATGGAATTTTTATATGCATAAAGCAATTCAAATAAAATTTATTTTATTCTTTAGCTTGTTGGTTCATGAACAAATACCTGTCGTGATGCGTTTCAGCTTCGGCCTTTGTATTTACATTTATGTGCATTACTTCAACACCAGTCTTATTGTCTACTGCCGGCCAATGAGGAACACCTAAACCGTTTGGATTTCCCGTTTTAATAAAATTGGCAAAGAACATCTGCATGATAGTAGAAACTTCATAATCATCTGGCTGCCAGTCATAAACCCTGTTGGTAGGAAGATTACCCAATGCATATTCTATCTCTGCTGAATGAACCGCCCCGGTAGCAGGTGGCGGAGGTGGTGTTTTTTTGGCACTGCTGTCTTTTATTATGCCGCCTGCAAGCCCTGCCTGCGCATTGCCCATTTCAGGCCGCATTTGAGGACGTGGTCTTGCAAAGAAATAACGATAAACGGGTTTAGTACCGGTTTTGCTGGCTGCATCACTCCACTTCCAGGTGCTGTAGGCAATAAACAAATCACTTGCAAGCGCAGTAGCCACGGGTATCACTTCAGCATCGTTTGAAGCGTGATAAACTTTTAAGGCTTCGTCTGCCTTGTCACCATATATTTTTTTAACCGCGTTGGTGAAATTTTCTACAGTCGGCGCATCAGCACGCAATAACATGCGATAATTCATTTCACCAGAATTCCATCCGACCAACAAAGGCACATGAGCCTGCTTGCCTTCTTGGAAAATTTTAAGCGGCGACTGAGGGAAGAAATAACCATCCACATCCACAGGGAAACTTCCGTAACCGAGTTTAGAAGTGGCATTTAATAAATCTTCAGCAGGCATATCGCGCAAAGCGTCCAACGAATTCTTATTGATACCTTTTGCAAATTTTTCTCCTGCATCTTCTGCTTCTTTCAAACTAGCTGTAGGCGTAAGGCCAAGCAACGATCCGCTTTCGCCGATGGCGCCAGCTATCAAATTCCTTGATAAAGGCGAAGCCATCTGTGCACTTACAGAAAAAGAACCGGCTGATTCTCCGCCGATTGTAATTTTATTGGGATCTCCGCCAAAAGCTGCTATATTTTCTTTAACCCATTTAATGGCAGCCGCCTCATCGAGCAAACCATAATTTCCTGATGCATGGTGTGGTGATTTTTTAGTAAGTTCAGGATAGGAGAAAAAACCAAATACACCTAACCTGTAATTTACAGTAATAGCCACAATGCCCCGGCGCGACATGGCTTCACCATCATAACGCGGTTCAGAACCATCACCGGCAATAAAGCCGCCGCCGTAAAAATATACCAATACCGGAAGTTTGGCAGTAGCTGATTTTGCAGGTGTCCATACATTCAGGTACAAACAGTCTTCGCTCATTCCGTTTGAACGAAAATCCATGTCGCCAAACACAGGTAATTGCATGGCACGGGGACCGAATTTTTTTGCTTTACGAACACCCGTCCAGTTTTTTACGGGTTGTGGTTCTCTCCAGCGAAATTTCCCAACAGGGGGCGCTGCATAAGGAACGCCTTTGAATTCTTCAATTCCGGATACATAGGTTCCTTCAAGCATTCCGTTTTTAGTTTTTACTGTAGGACCGTTTACATTGTTCAACTGTGCTAAAACGCCCTGGCTTAATAACATAACAATAATTAAAGGGGCTAAAATTTTTTTCATACCATCAATCGTTTAAGTTGTAGAATAATACCTTGCGGCAATTACAAGGTTTAAAGATAAAGCAGATATTTCTAATTCTGTGTGTTTTAATGACACAATGAAAAATATTTTTTTGGCGCAGGAAAGATTGATGGGATAATAAAAGATAAAAGCGTGTTTGTTCACAGATGCATCGGAGAGCAAAATTAAAATCTCTTTTAATTGTTTGTTTACTGTGGAATATAAAATGCTTTAAAAACCTTCCGGGACCAAAGTTCGATTTCATTCAATTATTTAAAATCCTGTCTGGCCAGATATTAGGTAATTCTCCGCTGAAACCCATCTCGGGAAGATCATTGATTTGTTTCATTTCTTCTTCTGTCAACTCAAAATCGAACAGGTTGATATTTTCTTCAATTCTTTTTGGCGTGTTCGATTTCGGAATCACAATCACATCGTGCTGAATTGCCCAGCGCAGGCAAATTTGAGAAACCGATTTGTTATGCGCATTAGCTATTCTTTCTAAAACCTCATTCCCAAATACTTTACCTCTTGCCAAAGGCGACCACGACTCAACTACAATACCTTGCTTTTTACAATAGCCGGTTAATTCCGGTTGCCAGTAACCCGGATGGAACTCAATTTGATTAACGGCAGGAATTACCTTTGCTGTCTCAAAAAGCGCCTCCAAATGTTCTTGCCAAAAGTTGCTTACACCAATAGATTTAATCTTTCCTTCGTCTTGTAATTCTTCCATGGCACGCCAGGTTTCGGCATTGGTTTTCTGCCAGTTTTTATAATTCCTTGCATTGGCTGGCCAGTGCACCAGGTATAGATCAATATAGTCCAATCCCAGTTTGTTGAGAGATTCTTCAAAAGCTGTTTTAGCAGGTTCGTAACCTAAATTTTCTCTCCATAATTTGGTGGTAACTACAATTTCTTCCCTGGAAATACCACTTGCCTTTATCCCTTTTCCTACCGCCTCTTCATTTTCATATTTAGCTGCAGTGTCAATCAACCGATAACCATTGGCCAAAGCATTTATAATAGATTGAACTCCCTCTTGCTCAGTTGACTTGTAGGTTCCAAAACCTACTGTAGGAATCTTATTGCCATCATTTAAAATTATTTCTTTCATAAAATAAATTGGGTTGTGTCTTTTTGGAATGTTTGCTAAACGTTTGAGTATTTACGTAGGAAGGGAATTCATTGAATATTCTGTCCGGTAAAAATACCCATTTGAAAATATATTGTTGAAGTTATGAACTAAAGCTGAAAATTGTATGTCGAGCCAGAACCGTTGCTGATAGCATTACAAAATATGCAGATTTTTAGATCAGCAAGCATAGTAGCAAGCCGCTTTTTTGGTCGCAGAATCTTTACTGATTGTGAAAAAAATTGAAGTCAAACTTAAGGCCTTGAATATCGTTGAATAAATATTGTCCTGTTAATTCTTTTTCTCTCAAGAACCGAAATAAGGGAATATGACTATGATTTCGGCTTCGCATTTTTTTGAACAAAGAATTATAATTGATGTTGTATACTTTTATAATACTTGAACTGAGTTTTATATCACGATCTAAAACAAATAATTTTAAAAACTTTTCAAACGAATCCTGAAAGTCTTCGTTGTCATAATATAGGAAACATCCCTTTTGTTGAGCTAAATTGTAGTTATTTGCTTTTGTAGATTTCGGTTCTAAATCCAAGCCTACATTAGCACTCATCGACGAATACCTGGTTGGGTAAATTAGATAGTCATCTAAATTTAATATACTAAAGGTTTCAGGTTTTATTTCTTTGATGCCAATAATTGATAAAAGGTTAGATACATCAATTTGGTAAATACTAACAAAATCACGATCAGTTTCCTCAGAATAAAATAGAGGATTTCCATCCAAATCAAATTTTCCTCCGCTTGTACCTTGAACAGAAGCTAGCGAAAAATATAAAGCTATTAATGGATCGAATGTAAAATCAATAAAGCAGGTTTCAATCCCATAATGTTGAAAGAAGTAACACTTTTCTAACAAAGAAATTTCAGTTAAAAAATCAATTTTCTCATACTCATACTTACCATAATACATTTTGAATAAGCCTGAATCAAAATGTTGAGACAAATAATCGTGAAATGAATAATTTTCAAGCTTAAAGTGATTTCTATTAAACGAAGATATTAATTCCCATTTTTGGAATTTCTTAGTTCTATCAACAGCATTTGATTGCCCTCTAAAGATATATTCCTTTTTATCTGAATTGAAGTTTTTAAAAAGCTCAACGTACTCTTCCCATGTATTTAAATAGATTTCTTTTACTACTTCCATGCTACAATGATTCATAATTTACTGATGAAGACAACAACAAAAGTTGATAGAATTCCTTCTGCCCAAACCCAAGATGACCAAAGAACTAAAGTCGATGAAATGCACGTCAGCACTTCTTTTAGCAAGTCTCCATTTAGCAGAAGTGCGCCCAATCACCATTTTGTATTAAACTCTGTCAATAAAGATTTTTGCACAAATGGCTCTTCAATTCTGGAGAACATAAATCCTTTGTTTCCTAAGTCTTTAAGGGATGCACCAAAATGAAAAAACTGGTTTTGGTCTAAAATAAGGAAACGGTCATGAAAGTCTTCATTTTCTCTAATCTCTAAATTTATGCCTTGTGAATTGAACTGTTTATTAAATGAGGTAATTTTAAGTTTTACAGCAGCTGTATTAGATTTTGATTTCGTGAGGATTTTGATTTGAACTCCTGTATTGGCAACTGTGAAAATATCGATAAACTGATCATTGATATATCCATCAATTAATATGATTTCTTTAGTTGCTGATTTAAGAATTTCGGAAACTTTTACAAATGCGTCAAAATATTGACCTGAGAAAAAAATACCTTCTGTTGTTATTTTAAAATCGGAGGGTTTAATTGCTGTTATATCTGGTGCAATGTCAAGCAAATATTGTATGTTATTATTTAAAGGCGTCAAGCAATACAGTCCTATATATTCATCATTCGCCATATAGGGGATATACTTATTAGGAGTAAAGTCACCATATAGCTCTGGGTTTATGTCAACCAATTCCTTGAAGTATTTTTCAAAACTTGCGATGTATTTTTCATAGTCATCAACATGAACGCCTGATAAAACACCTGTCGGACTATTAACTTGAGTTTTTAAAGCTTTTAATTTTACTAGTATTTCGG
The DNA here is from genome assembly GCA_028876495.1 of Bacteroidota bacterium. Lineage (GTDB taxonomy): Bacteria > Bacteroidota > Bacteroidia > Chitinophagales > Chitinophagaceae > Ginsengibacter. Next base: position 111,877 of record JAGWRO010000041.1, on the reverse strand, counting down.
ATTCAGTCATAGTACTTTTTCAAATAAGGAGATGATTTTGCTTTTTGACTAACGTTTGTATTTATGTTTTAATAAGATGTAATAGTACAAAAAAAATGACTATTCATTATAACCTATTTGCAATAATACATTTCGTACTTGTCTGCAGCCAGGCAGCTTGTACAATCCAATCTTTAAAAAAATTATAGCAGGTTACTTTGTTTTCAAAAAACATCACCACCAGTAAAACAACATTTTTTGCCGATTTTTATTTTGATAAGCAGTTTGTATTTAAACAACGCAGACTTAATCCGCAAACCACTCACATTTATTTTTACTAATGAAACCATTATTTTAATACCTTGTAAATTTTATTGGGAAGTGTAGCTTGATCATTTATTCTTCATTATAAATTGCCTGTAAAATAAATTTTGCATCATTCGAAATAAATGAGCTGCACAAATTTTGATGAAAAAATTAAAGCGAATCAACCCTTAACATTTACAAAAAACCAATTACTATAAACTCACACTTACATGAAAATTAATTTTCCGCGAATTATTCTCACATGCACTTTAACAGTCATGTCGTTTGCAAATGCTTCTGCACAAAATAATGATGCAGCAACAGAAGCAAAGATCGATCAACTGGTAAAAAAGATGACGCTTGAAGAAAAAATTTCCATGCTACATGCCAATTCTATTTTTACTACCAGTGGCGTGGCCCGGCTTGGTATTCCGGGATTATCTACTGATGACGGACCTTTGGGTATTCGCGAAGAATTGAAGGCAGGAGGTGGATGGGCACCGGCTAATCTTACTACCGACTCGGCAACTTTCTTTCCAAATGGTTCAGCAATAGCAGCCACCTGGAATCCTTCTTTAGCTAACAGGTATGGTATAGCCATTGGTGAAGAGGCGCGGGCACGTGGCAAAAATGTGTTGCTTGCTCCTGCCTTCAACATTGCACGCACGCCACTTTGCGGGCGCACTTACGAATATTATTCTGAAGATCCGTTTTTAAATTCACAGTTAGCCGTAGCCGCAGTTGAGGGAATTCAAAGCCAGCATGTAGCAGCCTGCGTTAAGCACTTTGCGTTAAATAACCAGGAAACAGAAAGGGGCAGAATAAATGTGGAAGTGAGCGAACGGGCCCTCCGCGAAATATATCTTCCTGCCTTTAAAGCTGCGATAGAAAAAGGCAATGCGTGGACCATCATGGCTGCTTATAATAAAGTTCGCGGTGAATATTGTTCTGAAAATAATTACCTGCTCAATACGATATTAAAAGGTGAATGGGGTTTTAAAGGAATCGTAATTTCTGATTGGGGTGGCACACACAGCACAGTAACCGCAGCTAATAATGGGCTTGATGTTGAAATGGGATCGCGGCCGCCTTATGAAAATTATTATTTTGCCAACCCTTTGCTTGATTCGGTAAAAGCCGGTAAAGTAAGTGAAAAAACGATTGATGATAAGGTGCACCGCATACTGTGGGTTCTTTACAAAACTTCTTTAAGCAAAAACCTTCCTGCAGGATCACTCAATACTCCTGCACACAGCAAGACGGTTTATGATATTGCATCAGAATCGATAGTGCTTTTAAAGAATGATAAACATCTTTTGCCTTTAAAAACAGCAGGTCTTAAAACGATTGCAGTGATTGGTGATAACGCAACACACATGAATCATTTGGGCGGATTTGGCGCCGGTGTAAAAGCAAAATACGAAATCACTCCATTGCAGGGTCTGCAAAATGCTTTGGGAAAAACGGTTAACATTAAGTTTGCCCAGGGTTATCGTGCGCGGGTAATAAACCCGTGGCAAAAAAATAAAAATGATAAGGACGTGGATGTAAATAAGCCTGATCCGGCGCTGATACAGGAAGCGGTTAATACCGCCAAAAACAGTGATGTTGCCATTGTGTTTATCGGTGGTAACCGTGATTACGAGAGTGAAGGACGTGATCGCAAAGACCTCAGTCTTCCATTTGGAGAACAGGCGTTGGTGGATGCAGTAACGGCTGCTAATGCCAATACCATTGTTGTAATTATCGGCGGGGCGCCTTATGATATCAATAAAATAAAAAAGGATAATCATACCATTGTGTGGTCATGGTTCAATGGTTCAGAAGGAGGCCATACGCTGGCGGATGTATTGACTGGTAAAGTAAATCCTTCCGGTAAATTACCTTTTACCTTTCCTGTTGCGCTGCATGAATCACCTGCACATTATCTTCACACATTTCCCGGTGATAGCCTCACTGCAATTTATAAAGAAGGAATCCTTGTAGGTTACCGTTGGTACGATACTAAAAATATTACTCCATTGTATCCCTTTGGTTATGGTTTATCGTATACCAATTTTGCTTTTTCTCCATTACATACCGACAAAAAAGATTATAAATTAAATGAGACAATAACTGTAACCACTAAAGTTAAAAACACCGGTAAGATTGACGGCAAAGAAACAGTTCAATTATATATCGGCAAGTTGGGTTCAGCAGTTGAGAGAGCCGAAAAGGAATTAAAGGCATTTAAAAAAGTAATGGTTCCGGCGGGCAAGGAAGTAACTGTAAGATTAAGTATCCCCGTAAAAAATCTTGCTTATTATAATGAGCAAAGCAAAAAGTGGGTGGTTGAGCCCGGTAAATATAAAGTAATGACCGGTGCATCATCAAGGGATATTAAATCCACAGTGACGATAAGCGTTATCAATTAGTCATTTTGAAAAAATTAAAATCTCTTTTATTTATTGATTTACTGCTTCTATTCTTATAATTACGATAAAATGGAAAAAATAATCAGGGTGGGTTTAATTGGATTTGGTGTGGGCGGGCAAATATTTCATGCGCCTGTATTAACAACTGTGAAGGGTTTGGAACTCGTAAAAATCAGGGCTACTAAACCTGAACAGATTAATGTAGCGGAAACAAAATATCCCAAAGCTGAAATTGTACCTACATCTGAAGAAATATGTAATGATGAAAACATAGATTTGGTGGTTATCACTACGCCCAACACTTCGCATTATTCACTGGCAATGCAGGCTTTGCAAGCGGGAAAACATGTAGTAGTTGACAAGCCGTTTACCATAAATACAAAAGAGGCGGATGAACTTATTGCATTGGCAGAAAATAAAAAATTAATTCTGTCAGTATATCACGACAGGCGCTTTGACAGCGATTTCCATACGGTTCAAAAAATAATTAAAAATAAATTTTTAGGAGATATTGTTGAACTAGAAAGCCGCTATGATCGTTTCAGAAATTTTCTCAGACCTAATGCCTGGCGGGAAGAAGAGGCACCGGGAACCGGAATTTTATATGATTTGGGCTCGCACCTTATCGACCAGGTGCAAATTTTATTTGGGCTACCCGAAGCCGTTAGTGCCGATTTACGCATACAAAGAAAAGGAGCGAAGGCGATAGATAATTTTGAAGTGATCATGCATTATCCGGGTATAAAGGCTTCCATAAAAGGAGGCATGCTGGTAAGAGAACCTTTGCCACGGTTTATCCTTTTGGGTAATGATGGGTCGTTTGTAAAATATGGAATGGATGTTCAGGAAGAAGCGCTTAAAGCCGGGTTTACATCTTTGACAAAAAATAACTGGGGTATAGAACCACCTGATATCTGGGGCACTATCAATACAGAACTAAACGGGCAACATTTCATTGGTAAGATTGAAAGTGAAAAGGGTGATTATGCAGCGTATTATCTCAATGTTTATCATACAATTTTGGGGAAAGAGGATCTCATCGTTACACCTTTACAAGCGAGGAACACCATACGTATTTTAGAATTGGCAATGCAAAGCGAGAAAGAAAAACGAACCATTGATTTTTCTTTTTCCTGATAATAAAAGCTTTTCAAAATGAATTTTAAACAGGAAGCTGCAGCAAAGGCAATCACTTTAGTAAATGAAAATGATATTGTTGGTTTGGGCGCGGGCTCTACGATGGCGTACGCAATAGAGTTTTTAAAAAAGAGAATTGAGGATGGGCTTACTGCAAAGCTGGTTACTTCTTCATTTACTACAAAGCAATTATTAGTAAAAGAAAATTTGCGGGTTTTGCCAACAAGCCTGTTCAAAGAGATTGATATTTATTTTGACGGATGCGATCAGTTTGATAAACAACTAAACGCTTTGAAAAGTTGCGGTGGCATTCATACACAGGAAAAATTACTGGCATCTATGGCAAAGCAATTTGTATTGGTGGGTGATGATGCCAAACTCGTTGACGCCTTTGATGTAAAATATCCTTTGGTAATTGAAATGCTTCCGCAATCATTGTCTTTTGTTCCTTTTAAAATTGAAAATCTTTTCCCCGGCGCAAGAACTTCTATGCGTATAGGAGATAAAAAAGATGGCCCTGTTATTACACAAAATGGAAATTATTTACTGGATGTATATTTTGAAAGCTGGCCTGATTTAACTGGTATCAACCAATCTTTAAAAAATATTGCCGGGGTAGTGGAGACATCACTTTTTTATGGGCTTGCCTGTAAAGCGATTATTGCAGAAGAAAATGGTGTTACCATTTTAGAGAAAAATTAAATAGGTTAAGCGGTATCTTTAGTAAATATTTCTGAACTCATTTCTTAATAAAATATTTTAAATAAACAACGATTGTTATGGGAGATTTTAATCGCAGGAAATTCCTTAAAGCAACTACACTTTTAATGGCAGCGCCTTTTGCACCAAAATTTTTTGATGTCAAAAATAATAAACCGCTTCTATCATTTTCTACGCTCGGCTGTCCGGATTGGAACTTTAAAAAGATCACTGATTTTGCTGTGGAGCATCATTATAAAGGCCTTGAAATACGCGGGCTGCTGCGCGAAATGGATCTTACCAAATGCCCTGAATTCAGCAGTCCGCAAAATATATCAGCAACGCTGGCTTTAATGAAAGAAAAAAATCTTGCTTTTATAGATCTTGGTTCATCTACCAATTTACATATTGCTGATCCGGATAAAAGAAAGAAAAACTTAGATGAAGCAAAAAGGTTTATTGACCTTGCGCAAAAAATAAATTGTCCGCACGTAAGAGTATTCCCTAACGACCTGCCAAAAGACCAGGATAAAAATAAAACGATGGACCTTATTACAAAAGGTTTGCTGGAACTCGGCGATTATGCAAAAGGAAGTAACGTAAGCGTATTAATGGAAACACATGGCGACGTTGTTTGGAGCGATGATATTCAAAAAATAATGGAAAATGCATTTAATAAAAATACAGGTTTGGTTTGGGATGTAGCCAACATGTGGTCCATCACTAAAGAACCACCGGCGCAGGTGTATCCAAAACTTAAAAAATACATTCGCCACACTCACATTAAAGACCTGAAGATGATTGATGGTAAAGAACATTATACTTTGTTGGGCGAAGGCGAAGTTCCCATTTTTACTGCTGTTGACTTATTAGCAAAAGGCGGTTATAAAGGCTATTACAGTTTTGAGTGGGAAAAATTGTGGCATCCTGAAATTGCGGAACCTGAAATTGCAATAGCACAGTATTCTGAAGTGATGTTGAAGCATTTTGGTGATTAATTCATTCTCGCTTTACATTTGTTGAAACCACTCTCTTTTAAATATTAATTCATGAAAATTATTCTTTCAGTTATCTCAGCTCTTTTTCTTTTACCTTTTTGCGGATCCGCCCAGGATAATCTTTTAAGCCACCAACTTGGCGTTTTTAAATCTTTACAAAAAACGGCTCATGGTGTGCAGATTAAAACAGCCGGCAATGAAGTAGTGCAACTGGAAGTGTATTCGCCCACCATCGTAAGAGTAAGAATTGCGCCGACTGATTTGGCCGTTAGTTCTTCTTATGCGGTGATACAGGATGCAGAAAAAAACTTCACGAATGTTAGCAATAATAAAAACGAGGTTACTCTAACTACTGATTCTTTAAAAATAGTTATTCAGAAAAATCCTTTGCGGCTCGATTTTTATAATTCAAAGGGAGAATGGGTAGATGGAGATGCTCCCCAATTGGGCGTTTCATGGCAGGGAAAAGAAATTACCAGTTATCGTAAATTAACAGATGATGAAAAATTTATTGGCCTTGGTGAAAAAACCGGCCCGCTAAATCGCCGCGAACAATCTTATGTAAACTGGAATACAGATGCATACGGTTATGGTCTTAACCAGGATCCTTTGTATTCTACCATGCCTTTTTTTATTGGCATTCATTCCAATAGTTTGTTCGGAATTTTTTATGATAATACTTATAAATCCTTTTTCAATTTTGGAGGCTCAACCGACGGCAAAATGTATTTTTTCGGAGCGGATGGAGGCGCAATGAATTATTACTTTTTTTCTTCGTCCACTGTTCCCGGAATGCTGAAAGATTATACATGGCTCACCGGAAGAATGAACATGCCGCCGATCTGGAGTCTTGGATACCAGCAGTCACGGTATAGTTACATGACACAAAAACAATTGTTGGATGTTGCACGCAGGATGCGCGAAGATTCGATCCCTTGCGATATGATGTATTGCGATATTGATTACATGCGAGGTTACCGCGTTTTTACCTGGAACCCTGAAACCTATTCTAATCCGAAAGCATTAACTGATTCTTTAAAAGCAATGGGAATGCACCTTGCCACTATTATAGATCCTGGAATTAAAATTGATTCCAATGGTTATGAGCCTTATATCACAGGAATAGTGAATCATTATTTTGCACGCTACCCGGATGGAAAACCTTATATAGGAAGTGTGTGGGCAGGAAGGAGTCATTTTCCTGATTTTACAAGAGAGGAAGTAAGAAAATGGTGGGGCGAAAACTTTAAAGTATTAGTGGACGCTGGTGTTACCGGCTTTTGGAACGACATGAACGAACCTTCAGCGTGGGGACAAAATATTCCGCCATTGATCGAATTTGGTGAAGGTAAAAACACTGCTTCTTTAAAAAAAGTCAGAAATATTTACGGATTGGAAATGGCGCGAGGTACATATGAAGGAACAAAAGATCTGCTAAACGGCAATCGTCCTTTTGTTTTAACGCGTGCCGCTTATTCAGGTATCCAGCGTTATTCTGCAATGTGGACCGGTGATAACAATCCGACTGACGAACACATGTTGCTGGCGTATCGGCTAATCAACAGTATGGGTTTAACAGGCCAAGCATTTGACGGCGTTGACGTAGGAGGTTTCACAGGAAATCCTACACCGGAACTTATGGTACGTTGGATGTCTCTCGGCGTTTACACGCCAATGTTTCGCAGTCACACTGCAAAAGGAAATACCTCGCATGAGCCGTGGACATGGGGAGAAAATAACGAAGTATTGATCAGGAATTCTATTGATACCAGGTATCGTTTATTACCTTATTTGTATTCGTGTTTTTATGCAACACATCAAACGGGAATTCCTGTGAACCGTACGCTGGCAATAGATTACACGCACAATGATAAAGTATATGACCCCCGTTTTGAGAATCAGTTTTTATTCGGCCCTTCTATCCTGGTAGCGCCGGTGGCAAGTACAAATAATGCGGAACAGGTTTATCTTCCGGAAGGCAATTGGTACCGCTTTGGTAGCGATAAAAAATATGAAGGTAATTCTGTTATTTGGGCGGCCTCGCCTGTAAGCGATTTACCGGTATTTATTAAAGCAGGCGCCATTATTCCAATGCAAAATGTAGTACAAAGTACCGCGGATAAAGGAGATGGTATTTTAAATTTGAACGTTTGGTATGGCGATGCGCCGAACAGTTTTACTTATTATGAAGATGACGGAAACACTTATCAATATGAAGATGGAAAATATTATGAGAGAGACATTCATTTCAATCCAAATGAAAAAGAAATAACAATGGATCGGGTAAAAGGAACTTATGAATCCAAATTCGATAAAGTGCATTTAGTGCTTCATGGTTTCCCCGCAAATGCAAGTTTTACCATGAATGGAAACGCTGTAAAAACAGGAGCAAGTGATGGACAGTTGTTTATTGATTTCAATAATTCAAACCAACAAATTTCTGTGAAGTGGTGAGTTAATGTGAAAATGTGAAAATTTAAAAATGTAAGCATAGCAGAAAAACAAATACTGATGAATCTTATTTTAGTCTTAAATAATAGCACTAATTTTAATAAGAAAATAATCGGCGTTACTTATCTTCAAATCTACAGCAATGAAAGCAAAAGAATTTTTTACGATTAAAGGAGAACACCTTCTTCAAAAAATTAAAGAATTGATTGAAGAGGGAAATGTAAGGCGGATAACCATCACCGATAAATCAGGAAAAGAATTGATGACTTTTCCTTTAACGATTGGTGTTGTGGGTGCGGTGCTTGCTCCTGTACTTGCAGCAATAGGTGCTCTTGCTGCTATCATCGGTGAATGCACCATAGCGGTGGAAAGAGAAGAAGAAGCAACGAAAACAAACTGAGTGTATAAGTTCAATCAGAGTAAACAAACAAAAAACAGTTTTCTTATTTTATCTGACCCTGTCGACCTTTAGTGGCAACTAAAGAATGCTTTTCGACATGCAAATACTATTCTCCACATTTTCATATTGGCCATAATTTGGAATGATGCTGTAGCCAGCTTTGTGGTATAAACCGATCGCTTCCGGTTGTTTATTTCCTGTTTCTAAAATGCATTCCAAAAAACCAGATTCTGCTGCCCAGTTTTCCAGTTGATTTAAAATTTCAAGCGCAATTCCTTTTCCACGATATTCAGGCATTACAAACATTCTTTTTATTTCTGCTATGCCCATCTCGTATTGCTTAAATCCGCCAGCGCCAACAGCTTTGCTATCAACATAATAAACAATTACATGGCGGATGGAATCTATTTTATTGAATTGCGCATAAAAAGCGTGCTCATCTCCATCCCTGATCGCAAGGTCTTTATCAAGTAGTGCAACCAGTTTTTTAAAATCTGTATTATCGGAAGAAGTTCTTTTAAATAAGGCCATTAGTTTAAATTGCAGTGGCAAAATTAATGGTCTTTACAACAACAAAACTTATGCGCTATTCTTTAAAGTTAAGATGTGTAATTTTTAAACTCAGCTTCAGGCGAATTGTCTCTCCTTATATTTAATTGAATGGTAAACACGGCTTTTTACCACTTCTCAAGCCCCAACAGTTTTTTGCCAAGTGGAGATAATTCAGCGGTTCCATATTTGGTTTGTTCCCATTTTCTTGGATCTCCCGGAAATGCGTATCCTTCCGGAGCCCGCCTTTCTTTCCAGGATGAAATTCTCCATTGGCGCAGTTCTTCATTATCTTCTTCTGCGGGCATCATCGAAATGTATTGTGCGATGCGCACTTTATCTTTGCTTTTATTAGGCCTGATACCATGTGGCTGAAGGCTGTTAAAAATCAGCAGGTCCCCCGCATTCATTTTTACTTTTACAATATCAAATCCCGAAACATCAGGTTTAAAGTGATCACGATCTTCGGGCTGTGTTATTTTCCATGTTTCATAGGTTCTGAATAATTCAGGGATACATTGAAAACCTCCCATATTCTCATCATCCTGGTCAGCAAGTGCCAAAACTCCCTGAACATTTTGTGGTTTTTTTTCAGGATCATAATCCCAATGAATAAAACCTTTTTGTTCAAATCCTTCCCGAACCGGGAAGTTTAAATTAGCCCTGTCAATAGTTACCCATAATTTTTCAGTTCCCCAGATATCTGAAAATGCCTGGTGCACTTTTGGATATTGCCTGTTGTCCCACAATAGCTGATGATTGTATATTTCTACCATTCCTGTATTTGTAAGTTCTTTCATTTGCATTTCAGCCCTTGGTGGTGTGTACCATGTTGAAGAATCATTTGGATCCTTCTCTTCAAATTCCCACAAGAAATCAGCGAGTCGTTTTACCCGTTCTTTTGGTACTGCATTTTTTATAACATTATAACCGTTGGTAATCCAAAACTGCCATTCTTCTTCATTCAATAAACTGAGCGGTTTACCATTGCTGCGATCGTTGAGTTTTACTTTGCTGCTTTTTGCTGTGGAAGGATTTCCCGGGATGTCCTTATGAGCATTTGTATTATTGTTTACGGGAGCCATCGTCGGATTCATTGTTTGTTCTTGCATAATACCGTTTTTATTTATTCATTTATTAATTGTTACAAAGTTGAGAAATGCCTTATGTGCAATATTTATCCTCAGTGACTATTATTTGCTCTGTATTGACACTTTTACGTAATTATTGAAGTAAATAGTAGTTTTATAGAAATAATCGGGAATGAAAATAAAGAAGGAAATAGTTGAAATGCCCGAAGGGCAATCGTTCAAACTATTTCAGCCAAGGCTGAGGAATTATTTTTTCTGGCATTACCATCCTGAGTTTGAATTGGTATATGTAGAAGCTACCACTGGCATCCGGCATGTAGGTCAACATATTTCCAGCTTTATGGGCAGCGATCTTGTTTTTATCGGCTCCAATATTCCTCATTTAAATTTTGATTATGGAATAAAAACTTCCTACCATCAAACGGTAGTTCAGGTAAAAGAAAATTTTTTGGCAGATGCCTTATATCAAACACCTGAATTTTTACCGATACAACAACTTTTTAATAAAGCACACCTGGGATTATCCTTTTATGGAGAAACAAAAAAAATTGTTTCACATAAATTAGCAAAAATGCAGCGGCAGGGCAAATTTGACCGGTTGTTATCCTTGCTCGAAGTTTTACAAATACTCGCCCAATCAACTGAAGTAATAAGATTGAATGAGCAGGATACCAGCGTTAAATTATTTTTGAATGACAAAATAAGGATGGGCGCTATATATAAATATATTCATGCAAACTATAATGAAACTACCAATGTAAATGAAGTAGCAGCAAGTGTTCATTTAAGTACTGCAGCTTTTTGCCGCTATTTTAAAAAGCAAACTAAAATGACTTTTACAGAATTTGTAAACCAATATAAAATAACACAAGCCAAAACCTTACTCCTACAGGATAAGAATGTTTCGGAAGTTTGCTTTCAATCAGGATTTGAAAGCCTATCCTATTTCAATAAATTATTTAAAAAAATAACCGGAGAAAATCCTTCTGCATTTAAAAAGAGATATGCCTGATCAAATTAAAAAAATGATCAATGGAATTTAAGAAGAGTAGAAACTTAGGCAGGAATTGAGACACATTGGGGAAATATTTTCCTTCTACAATTCCTTCTACATTCTCCTTCAATATAAAAAATAAAATTGCACAGACATTTTTCGCTCATTTTGGCATAAACACATTTAAATCAGCTAATTGGCACAGTATTAGAAAGAATAAAAAAGAAATTAAGAAAAACTTCTCAGCTATATTAAAATGATTATCTTTGTAACCGATCTTATTAATGTAGCCAAATATCAATCCTTTGAAATACTGCAAATTTTAAATTATTAAATATGCAGAAGAATTGGTATGCAGTATACACTAAACCACACTGCGAAAAAAAAGTATCACTCTCTCTTACGAAAAAAAATATTGAAAATTTTTGTCCTCTGAACTATAAAAGGTCAAGACAATTCTTTACAAGTAAACCTTTGGGTGAACCTATCTTTAATAGCTATGTTTTTGTAAAGAGTACAGATTCCGAAATTATCAAACTCACTAAACAACTAAATGATGCAGTGAGTATCTTATATTGGAAAGGAAAACCTGCGACTATTAAGGAAGAAGAAATTATGGCAATTAAAGAATTTACGCTTAACCACCATGAAATCAGGTTAGAGAAAATGAATTCAACCTCTAATGCCCAGGAAACCGATATTACCTATTTAATGGATGGACAAATGTTGCTGGTAAAAAACAGGACAATGAAGTTGAAGCTCCCTTCTCTTGGTTTTACCATGGTAGCAAAATTGCCTGAAGAAAAATTGGAAGAAGAAGGTTTTTGGAGAAACAAAATATCCTTTGGTAATAAAGAATTGATTTTACCTTCTTAACAACTAATTGTAAAGCCGAAACCTCTCAACAATAAAAGTCTGTTATTTTCCGATACAAAATTTACTAAAAATGTAATCAAGACGATCTTCGTTTGTGATTTCACCGGTTATTTCGCCCAAATAATGAAGGCAACGGTTAATGTCTATTGAAAGCAAATCCCCTGAAATATTATTGGCCATAGCGACTTTGATTTCATTCAGACTCTTTGCAACTTCAGAAAGTGCCGAATAATGACGTGCATTGGTAACTACAACATTTTCATAGTTGATACCTTCTCCACCCGCCATTGCAAATAAAGTATTTTTTAATTCTTCAATTCCTGTTTGTTGCTGTGCAGAAATAAAAATTTCATTAGCCAAATATTTGTGAACTTCTTTATTGAAAAGATCTGCTTTGTTGGCCACTAAAATTAGATTAGTTTTTTGCGTTAAAAGTTCGTTTACTGTTCTTTTAAGTTCATCTTTACTCATTTCATTTATATCAAATAAATACAACACAATATCAGCCTGCCTGATCTTTTCTTTACTTTTTACCACGCCCATATTTTCAATAATATCCTGGGAATGTTCACGAATGCCTGCAGTATCTATCAGCCTGAAAAGAATTCCGTTGATGTTAATGGTTTCCTCAATTGTATCTCGTGTAGTTCCGGCAATTTCACTCACTATCGCACGGTTTTCGTTGAGCAATGTATTTAGCAAAGTTGATTTTCCCGCATTGGGTTTACCAACAATTGCCACACTTACCCCGTTTTTTATCACATTTCCCAATTTGAAAGATTCAAGCAACTGCTGAACGGTTCTTGAAATTTTATCAATCAATAAAGAGAATTGATGGCGGTCGGCAAATTCCACGTCTTCTTCGCTAAAATCCAGTTCAAGTTCAATTAATGAAGAAAATTTGATGAGTTCTTCTCGTAGATCTTTCAACACATTTGAAAACCCGCCACGCATATTTTTCAGTGCAGCATTTTGCGAAGCTTTGGTGTTGCTGGCGATAAGATCGCCCACAGCTTCGGCTTGCGCGAGATCTAATTTTTTATTTAGAAAAGCTCTTTGGGTAAATTCTCCTGCTTTTGCTAACCGCGCACCGTTCCGAATCAGCGCACCCAAAACCTGCTGTTGCACAAAAGGCGAACCATGGCAGCTAATCTCAATCACATCTTCGCCGGTATAGGAAGAAGGCTTTTTGAATAATGAAATCACCACTTCATCCAGCACAGTTTCTCCTTCTTTTAAAAAACCAACATGTAACGTATTGGCGGGTTGATCTTTTAATTTTTTGGAAGGAAATAATTTTTGAACAATCTCAAAAGACTGATCTCCGCTCAAACGCAAAACACCAATCGCGCCTATTCCGGGCGGCGTAGCAATGGCCGCAATCGTATCATCCCAACCTGATAATTTATTGTACATTTTGTAAAGATAATATCCTTTTAGAGGATGAAAATACCAGTGACCGGCTAAACAGCAAACGAAGAAAATTGATTAATTTTTATTTTCCAAACCCGCAGTACGACTGTAAATCCGGCTTTTTTTAGTTCTTTGAATCGCGGGATCTAAAAAAAGTGATTTTTTTAAATCATATTACCCTACCTTTGCGGTAGACTATTCAAAAATAACACAATGATCTCATTAACTTCCTTTTTGAAGATGTGCACTTCCTCCTACAGTATGCGTTGCTGTTGATTAATTATTATGCGAAAACACAACGTCTTTTATACATTATTCCAATCTCAACTTTTAATTCAACATACCACTCAACATGCCAAAGTCACTAAAAAACTATACCACTGAAATAGCGGACATGGCCAATATTTTGCCAATAGCAGAAGTAATTCGAAACCTGGCAGAGCAATTTCCCGGGCAGGTTACTTTTTCTACCAGCTTTAGTTTTGAAGACCAGGTAATCACACATTTTGTCCTGAGTAATCAAATTCCGGTTAGCATTTTTACGTTGGATACCGGAAGGCTTTTTGGCGAAACATATTCTGTATGGAGCGCGACGAATGAACATTTTCAAACAGAAATAAAAGGTTATTATCCCGATCATTCTTTACTGGAACCTTTTGTGGAAGAGAAGGGTCCGAATTCATTTTATGAATCAGTAGAAAACCGTAAAGGATGTTGTTATATCAGGAAAGTAGAACCTTTAAAACGAGCTTTAAAAGGAAATGTCATCTGGATAACCGGCCTTCGTGCTGAACATTCTGCCAACAGGCACAATATGCCACAGTTGGAATGGGATGAAGGTAACCAGGTAATAAAATATCACCCAATCCTTCACTGGTCTACAAAAGAAGTAAAAGATTATATCAATGAAAATAATATTCCCTATAATATTTTGCACGACAGGGGATTTGTGAGTATCGGTTGCGCACCATGCACAAGAGCCATCAAGCCCGGTGAGGACTTCAGGGCCGGCCGCTGGTGGTGGGAAGATAACAGTAAAAAAGAATGCGGCTTACATGTTCATCAACAAGCCTCTTAATTGATTCTTAAAAACAAAAAAATGAATAAATATCATTTAGATTATTTGGGCCAGCTCGAATCGGAAGCCATTCATATTATGCGTGAAGTGGCAGGGCAGTTTGAGCATCCGGCTTTATTATTTTCGGGAGGAAAAGATTCTATAACGCTGGTTCATCTTGCCTTAAAAGCTTTTCGCCCTGGAAAATTTCCTTTTCCATTAGTACATATTGATACCGGGCACAACTTTCCAGAAGCGCTGGATTTTCGTGATCAACTCGTAGAAACTATTGGTGAAAAACTGATCGTTGCCAAAGTAGAAGAAACGATCAAACAAAAAAATCTTACAGAACAAAAAGGAAAATTTGCCAGCAGAAATGCGTTGCAAACTTTTACCCTGCTTGATGTAATTGAAGAATACAAGTTCGACGCACTTATAGGAGGCGCAAGAAGAGATGAAGAAAAAGCAAGAGCAAAAGAAAGAATATTTTCTGTAAGAGATGAATTTGGTCAATGGAATCCAAAGTTGCAAAGGCCTGAATTGTGGAATATTTACAATGGAAAAATTCACAAAGGTGAAAACGTTCGTGCCTTCCCGATCAGCAATTGGACTGAATTGGATATCTGGAATTATATTAAAAGAGAAAACATCGAATTGCCTTCTATTTATTTTGCTCATGAAAGAGAAGTGATAGAACATGAAGGACAACTGGTATCTGTTTCAGCACACATAAAACTTGATTCAACTGATGTAGTGTTGAAAAGAAAAGTGCGTTATCGTACCGTCGGAGATATGACCTGTACCGCAGCAGTGGAATCAAATGCTTACGATTTAGATGGAATCATCACAGAAATTATTGCCACCAAAACCAGCGAGCGTGGCGAAACAAGGATTGATGATAAGGTTTCAGAAGCAGCAATGGAAGACCGGAAAAAGGGTGGATATTTTTAATCGTGGTCGGTAGACGGTCGTCGGTTGTCCGACCACCGATGACTAACCACAATAACAAAACAGAAAACATGGACATACTAAGATTTATAACAGCAGGAAGTGTGGATGACGGTAAAAGCACTTTGATTGGAAGATTATTATATGACAGCAAATCGATTTTAATTGATCAGTTGGCTGCTATTGAAAAACAAACGAAAAATAAACTCAACGGTGAAATTGACCTGGCGCTTCTTACTGATGGTTTGCGTGCAGAACGCGAGCAGGGAATTACCATTGATGTTGCCTATAAATATTTTTCAACAGACAAAAGAAAATTCATTATCGCGGATGCACCGGGCCATATTCAATACACGCGCAACATGGTAACCGGCGCGTCAAATGCAGAACTGGCAATTATTTTAATTGATGCGCGAAACGGAGTGGTGGAGCAAACACGAAGACATTCTATCATTACATCTTTGCTTAATATTCCTCATGTGGTGGTTGCTATTAATAAAATGGATTTGGTGAATTACAGTGAAGATGTGTACAATAATATTGTGATCGATTATGAGCAAGTGGCAAAATCACTCGGATTAAAAGAGGTAAAATACATTCCAATCAGTGCGCTGAACGGAGATAATATTGTTGATAAATCTGCAAAATTTTCCTGGTACGAAGGTGAACCTTTATTAACTTACCTGGAAAATGTTCAGCTTGATTCTGATGTTAATCTTACTGATCCACGATTTTCGGTTCAATATGTAATTCGTCCGCAGGCGCCTGAATTGCATGATTACAGGGGCTATGCAGGAAAGGTGATCAGTGGCATTTACAAAAAAGGAGATGCGGTAACGGTTCTTCCTTCCGGAACAGAAACTACTATTAAATCAATCGAGATCGGTGAAACAGAAGTAAATGAAGCCTACGCAATGCAAAGTGTAGTTTTTCACCTGGATGATGATGTAGATGTAAGCCGCGGTGATATGATCGTTCCAACAAATAATCAACCGCAAACGGAGCAGGAATTTGAAGTACTCCTTTGCTGGATGGACAATAAACCTTTGATACCGGGCAATAAATATTTACTGCAGACAAATAGTAATCGTGTGAGAAGTGTGGTGAAAGACATTGAATACAAACTCGACGTAAATACTTTCGAAAAAAATTATTCTCCTGAAAAAGCAGTGTTGAATGACATTATAAAAGCGACCATAAAAACATCATCGCCGGTATCTTTTGATTCCTACAAAAAATTAAGACAAAACGGTGGCGCCATTTTAATTGATGAAACAAGTTGCGTAACCGTCGGAGCTTGCATGATTCAATAGCACATTAAATTTTTTTAACCCATTATCCTACTTATTTAGTAGACTATAATATGATTGAATCATTCAAAAAAGGAAAAGTTATTATTGCCGGCGCAGGTCCCGGCGATCCTGAGCTGCTTACACTCAAAACCGCACGTTATTTACAAAAAGCAGATATTGTGTTGACAGACCGCTTAGTAAGCGAACAAATTTTAAAGAATTTTGTTTCGCCTGATGCTGAAATAATTCATGTTGGAAAGCAATGCCGGCGCGGAATTTCCACACCACAAGAAACGATCAATGAATTAATGGTTCATTATGCTTTATTGGGAAAATTAGTGTTGCGTTTAAAAGGTGGAGATGTTTCCATTTTCTCCAATATTTTGGATGAGCTGGAAGCGTTGGTAGCACATGATATTTCTTATGAAATCATTCCCGGCGTTACTGCAGCTCTGGGCGCAGCAGCGTTTGCAGGAATTCCCCTTACAGCAAGAGGCTATGCTACTTCCGTTCGTTTTCTCACTTATTATAAATCTGATATTGTTACAGAAGATTATTGGAAAGAACTGGCGAATACAAAAGACACGTTGGTCTTTTACATGTCATCAGAAACGCTGGAAAAAGTAGTCGAAAAATTAACCGCGAATCATATTCATGAAGATAAATTGCTTGCGGTAATTGAGCAGGCTACAACGCCTCTGCAAAAAGTTCACGTTGCCAATTTGTATGATTACAAAAATGATTTTTCAGCAAAAAAATACATTTCCCCTTCATTGGTAATTATCGGTGAAGTGGTTTCTCTCCACGAAAAATTCAAGTGGTTGACCAACAGCAACAGCAATGAATATTATTTTAAACCAATGACAAAACAACAAATTTCTTTCAATCAACCAGAAATAAACACGCATGTTAGTTGAGCAAAAATTAAATACTTTACTTGAACTGATCAATACTTCAACCAATGATGAACTCATTTGGATCAATGGTTATCTGAACGGAATTCTTGCAAAACAAAGAACAATTGAAGTTCAACCTGAAGTAAAAAAAGGAATCAACAAAATCACGATTACTTACGGAACAGAAACCGGGAATTCTAAAAAACTGGCAACAACATTTGCAGCCAAAGCCAAAAAGCATGGTGTAAACGCAAAGGTTCAAAGCCTTGATCAATACCGGTTAAGCGATCTCACAAAAGAAGAATATTTTTTAGCAGTGATAAGTACTCATGGTGATGGTGAGCCGCCCGCCGCCGCCAAAAAGTTTTATGATCATGTTCATCAAAATGGTTTTAAACTTTCGAAATTAAAATACAGTGTATTGGCTTTGGGCGACACTTCTTACCCACTTTTTTGCAAGGCCGGCGAAGATGTGGATGAACAATTAAACAAGCTGGGAGGCAATAGAATTGCTCCTTTGCAAAAATGCGATATTGATTATGAAGCTGAAGCAGATCAATGGTTTGAGCGTATCATCAGTTCTTTGAACGATACATCGAATAATTTACAAACAGTTTCAGTTACTCCTTCTGTCAAAAAAAGTTCAGGGAAAAAAATATATACAGGAAAAATTCTCACACACATCAACTTAAATGATATTGACAGCAGTAAACAAACTTTTCACATAGAAATTGAATCTGAAGATGTTGCATACGCGCCTGGTGATTCCATTGGGATTATTCCTGAAAACAAAAAAGGACTCGTTCAAAAGATTATTTCATTAACAGGAATTGATGCCGAAAAAAATATCGATTATAAAGGCGAACTGGTTTCAGTGTACGATCTTTTGCATAAAAAGTTAAACATCATTAACCTTCCCGAACGCGTTGTAAACAAATATGCGACAGTTGTACAACAGGAAATCCCTTCAACGAAAATTGACCTGATAGATCTTCTAAAAATTTATCCTGTAAAAGACAAGGAGCAATTTACTGAAGTACTAAAGCAATTGGAACCAACTGTACCACGGCTTTATTCTATTTCTTCGTCACCGGAAATGCATTCAGGTGAAGTGCACATCACTGTTGCAAAAAATTGTTTTTTGGTAAACGGCGAAGTGAAATACGGACTTGCTTCTGAGTTTTTATCGCTGCTGAATGAAGAGACTGAACTAAAATTTTATGTTCATCCGAATCACCAATTCCGTTTGCCGCAGGAGGATAAAAACCTGATCATGATCGGCCCGGGTACCGGGATTGCACCGTTCCGTTCGTTCATCGCTGAAAGAGATGCAACAGGCGCATCCGGTAAAAACTGGCTTTTCTTTGGTGACCAGCATTTTACTTCCGATTTTCTGTACCAGACAGAAATACAAAACTGGGTCGAAACAAATCTTCTCACAAAAGTTGACACCGCATTTTCAAGAGACCAGGAAGAAAAAATATATGTTCAACATAAAATGTTGCAGAAAGGGCCAGAATTTTTTGAATGGCTGCATGCCGGAAGTTACGTGTATGTATGCGGAGCGAAAGAGCCAATGAGCGTTGATGTTGAACAAACGCTTTTAAAGATCATCGAACAATTTGGAGATCGTTCGAAAGAAGATGCTGTAAAATACCTGGATAATTTAAAAGAAGAAGGAAGATATGTTACCGACGTTTATTAAACCTTTCATGATTGACTATTCACCATTTACTATTCACTCCATTCACTAAAAAATGTCAGAAATAAAAGATTTATCTCCTTTAGAAAAAGTAAAAATTGTAAGTAACGGTCTTCGCGGAACGATTGCTGAAAGCCTGAATGATGAATTAACCGGGGCGATCCACGAAGACGACCAGGCCTTGATAAAATTTCATGGAATGTACCAACAGGACGACCGTGACCGCCGCGAAGAAAGAGCTTCAAAAAAGCTGGAGCGTTTGTTTTCCTTCATGATAAGATTGCGTTTGCCCGGCGGATTTTTAACGGCTGATCAATGGATCGCACTTCACGAAATTGCAGGAAAAAATACAACAGGTGTCATTAAGATTACTACACGGCAAACGGTGCAATTACACGGAATGTTGAAGTCGAAAATTAAACCGACGATTAAGGCATTTCATTTGGCACACCTTGATTCCATTGCAACATGCGGCGACATCAACAGAAATGTTACGTGCAGTTCTTATCCTTCCGATTTATCTGTTCACCTGGAAATTTCTTCGTATGCAGATAAGATAAGCACTTTGCTAAAACCAAAAACCCGCGCGTACTACGAAATCTGGCTGGATGAAGAAAAAATTCTCGACAAAAAACGCGAAGAAGATCCGTTATATCTCGACGCCTATCTGCCAAGAAAATTCAAAATAGGAATTGGAATTCCACCAAACAATGATTCAGATGTTTTTATAAATGACCTTGGCTTGATCGCCATTGTTGAAAACAATAAATTACTTGGATTCAATTTCGCGGTTGGTGGGGGATTAGCGTCTACGCATGGTAATCCCGAAACGTATGCCCGTTTAGGAAGCCTGTTAGGATTTGTAGAAGCTGGTGAAAAAACCTTTAAAGCGATTTACGAAGTACTAACTGTTCAAAGAGATTTTGGCAACCGGGAAGACAGGAAGCAGGCAAGAGTGAAATATACCATTGACAGAATGGGTGTTGAAAAATTTAAAGAGGAAGTGGAAAAGCGCACTGGATTTGATTTTGAAGAGATAAAACCTTTTACGTTTACTGAACGTACCGATGAATATGGCTGGAAAAAAAATCCTTCGGGCAATTGGGATTATACACTTTTTGTAGAAAATGGCCGCGTACTTGATGAAGGTGAGTTGCAAATGAAATCCGCCTTACTTGAAATAGCAAAAACAGGTAAAGCTTCTTTTCGTTTTACCGTTAATCAGAATCTGATCATAACAGAAGTTAAGTCAGAAGATAAGAGCGAGATCAATGCGATTTTAGAAAAATTTAAACTTATCGAACACACCGACTCTACATCTGCCATCAGGAAAAATTCAATTGCGTGTGTTGCACTACCAACGTGCCCTTTGGCTCTTGCGGAATCTCAAAGATATTTGCCTTCGTTAATCACAAAGATTGAAAAGTTGCTTACAAAACATGATCTCGTAAATGAAAATATAATTACGCGAATGACCGGTTGCCCCAATGGTTGCGGGCGCTCTCCGGCTGCAGAAATCGGATTTATCGGAACCGCTTTGGAGAAGTATAATTTACATTTGGGCGGCGATCATGAAGGATACCGGCTCAACCGGCTTTATAAAGAAAACCTGGGCGAAGCAGAAATACTTTCTGAACTGGATGAATTATTTGGCGACTTTAAAACAGGAAGAAAGAGGAATGAATCGTTTGGTGATTTTACTCATCGCACAAAATTTGAAAACTAAATTTGGATTCAAAAGTCTCCATATTAGAACCGGACATTACAAATGTTGTTTCTGACAGCAATCATCTTTTTCCTGTTTTTCTGAAACTGGAGGAACTGTCTTTGCTCATCATCGGGGGCGGAAATGTTGCATTGGAAAAATTGAATGCTGTTCTGAATAATTCCCCTAAAACAAAAATAAAATTAGTGGGAATTGAAATAAGCAATTCCATTAAACAAGTTGCAGAAGAAAGAAACAATCTTCAACTATTTGAACGTTCTTATACAACTGATGATATTGAAGAAGCCGACCTGGTAATAGCTGCAGTGAATGATCTGCTTACGAGCGAACAAATAAAAATAGATACAAAAGAAAAAGGAAAACTGGTAAATGTAGCGGATAAGCCGGGCCTGTGTGATTTTTATTTGGGTTCTATTGTAAAAAAAGGAAGCTTAAAAATTGCCATTTCAACCAATGGAAAATCACCCACGATTGCCAAGCGTTTAAAAGAAGTGATCAATCATTTTATTCCTGATGAAATGGAAGACGTATTAAAAAATATGCACATCATCCGTTCCGGAATGAATGGAGATTTTGATGAAAAAGTGAAGCATCTTAACGATATCACAAAAGTGCTTGTAGTTAAGCAAGCCACTTTAACCAAAGAAACAAAGCCCGAAACCAAAAAATGGCAGAAGATTGTTACCTGGTGTTTGCTTGCTTTTTTCTTTATGATACTTGGTCATACTATTTTGTCATTCATTCCTTTTGAAAACATAGTTGCGGGAGCAAAAAAAGTGACGTCTATTGTTGATGGAAAATCATTCTTACTGATGATGCTTTGTGGCTTTCTTGCGCAACTTGCGGATGGATCTTTAGGCATGGGTTATGGAACTATTTCTACAACGTTTCTTCTTGCAAATGGCGTAAATCCTGCGATTGTCAGCAGCCGCGTTCATTCGGCGCGCGTGTTTTCGAGCGGCGTGTCTGGATACAGCCATCACCGGTTTGGGAATTTTAATAAGAAGCTTTTTAAAGCATTGGTAATTCCCGGAGTGGTCGGCGCGATCATCGGAGCAGCACTGGCTTTTTATGCGCAAAAATATTCCAACTATGTGCGAATCCCAGTTTCAATTTATACAGTGTACCTGGGATTTTTTATCATAAGAAAAGCGTTTAAAAAACAAAATCTTCACGATAAAGTTAAAAGAGCCGGATGGCTTGCTACTGCCGGCGGATTTATGGATGCATTTGCCGGTGGAGGCTGGGGTTCTTTAGTGACAAGTACACTTATTTCAAAAAGAAAAAGCCCGCGTTATGTGGTAGGGTCTGTTTGCCTTGCAGAATTTTTTGTGGTGCTTGCCAGCTCCATTACGTTTTTTATTTTCTTAAAAAATATTCCTCTTTTTGATGTAGCAGGATTAATTATTGGCGGATTAATTGCTGCACCGATTGCTGTCAGGCATGTCGGAAAAGTTCCTTTAAAGACAATGTTCATTCTTGTTGGCGCACTTGTAATCCTTACCAGCTTTTCAACTATGTGGAGAGTGATTGCTTCGCTTTTGAATTAAGTTTTCCAAAAAAAATTCTCAGCAAAATACTTCTGTAAAGTACACATCAGTTTTGTTTCTCTTGATTTCGTGGCTGTAAAAAGCATAGGGTTCCCGGATATCTTCTAATAAATAAAAAGACTTGCAGCTTTTGCTCAATCCTTCAAAAACGAGTGTGAACCGGATGAAATCATTGATCACAAAATGTTCCGTCCAGTCAGGCATCAACGAAATATTAAAAGTTTTAAGAAGTTTGCTTTTTTGGCCATTGTCCTGCACTAAATAAGTACTCGGCCATATTCTCACAGCGCTTAATTCATGAACAAAATACCTGCAATGCACGATAACACAACGCTCCGTTTCGCGCTCGATCAATTCTTTGATGGCCTCGTTAATTTCTATTTGCGGTTTGGCAATAGTGGAGCTCACCGGTTGTTATTTAATTCTTATTGCAAAATTAAAAAACCTTACAGGCTAAAACTAAGAATTTGTGTTATTTGTTTGTTTACTTCAAAAACTATAATTAAGATTCATTTTCAGACAGCAATTTTTTTGTTTTGATTTCATCCAAAGAGATTTGCTTTTTTAACTCTTCTAGGCTGTCAAATTTCTCTTCGTTTCGCAGAAAATATTTTACATACACACGAACGATTCGTCCATATATATCTTTGTTAAAATCAAAAATATTTACTTCAATCGTTCTCCTGTTATCAGCAATGGTAGGCCTGATACCGATACTCATCATTCCCTGGTGAAAAGATTCGGGAATAAACAAGGAATCTTCATTTACAGAAGCTTTTCCAATAGCCAGGTTGACGGCGTAAATTCCATTTTCAGGAATCAGTTTATTGGTATTTTTTATTTCGAGATTGGCCGTAGGATATCCAATCGTTCTTCCCAATTTATTTCCGTCCACTACTTTTCCCTCAAAAAAATAATCATAACCAAGGCATTCCTTGGCTGTTGTTATATCGCCTTCCTTAAGTGCTGACCTAATTTTGGTAGAACTGATTGTAATATTATTTAACACCTGTTCCGGAATTTCTTTTACCTCGTAATGGTACTCCTGCTGGTATTTTTCAAGCAGGTGGTAATCTCCTTCGCGATTATTTCCAAAGCGATGATCATAACCGATTATGATTGTTTTTGGATGAAATTTTTCTACTAAAAAATCAGAAATATATTCCCGCGCAGATTGATTCGAGAATTCAAGGGTAAATGGAACAACCACCAAATGATCAATTCCCTGTTTGGCTAAAAGTTCGGTTTTTTCCAGAAGCGTAGTTAATAACCTGATGGGAGCCTGGTTTTCTTTTCGGTTCAAAACCATCCTGGGATGCGGATCAAAAGTGATGATAACCGATTCACCTTTGTTTAGTAATGCTTCTCTTTTTACCTGCTGAATGATTTGAAGATGGCCGCTGTGAACACCATCAAAAGTGCCAATAGTGATGGCGGCGTTTTTAAAATAGGGTAAGTTGTTTATATCACGATGTACCTGCATAGAAGTGGCAAAATTAATTTATTTATCCGTCCCTGTTTTCAATAAGTGATAAGAAGTTGATATGTTTTATTTTCGCAGTTCAGTTTATAAAATCAAATCATGTCATTATATTCTAAACGTGGAGTTTCGGCGCAGAAAGAAGAAGTTCATGCCGCAGTAAAAAACCTGGACCAGGGACTTTTTCCAAATGCATTTTGCAAAATTTACCCGGATTATTTGGGAAATGATAATGATTTTATTAATGTAATGCACGCCGATGGTGCAGGCACTAAAAGCATCCTCGCTTATTTATATTGGAAAGAAACCGGAGATATTTCTGTATGGAAAGGAATTGCCCAGGATGCAGTGGTGATGAACCTTGACGACCTTTTGTGCGTTGGAATTTATGACAATATTATTTTTAATTCTACCATCGACAGGAATAAAAATTTGATCACCGGCGAAGTGTTGGAACAGGTAATTAATGGCACACAGGAATTTTTTGACCTGATGAAAACTCATGGAATCAACATCCATTACCTCGGTGGCGAAACCGCCGATGTAGGCGATGTGGTAAGAACCATTGCCGTAAATGGCACCATGACGGCAAGGTGGCCAAAGTCGAAAATAATTTCGAATGAAAAGATAAAGGCGGGAAATGTAATTGTGGGTTTGGCTTCTTTTGGACAAGCCACTTATGAAAAAAGTTATAACAGCGGTATCGGAAGTAACGGTTTAACTTCTGCTAGGCATGATGTTTTGGACAAATTTTATGCGGAGAATTTTAAAGAAAGTTATGATACCAATTTGCCTGAGGAAGTAGTTTACATTGGAAAAAGCAGGATCAAAGATGCAACTGATCTTCTTTCTCCAACAAGAACTTTTGCACCTTTAATAAAAAAGATCCTTGAAAATAATTTTGAAAAAATTGATGGATTGATTCACTGCAGCGGTGGTGGACAAACAAAATGTTTAAAATACATTCCGGAAAATGTTCGCGTGATAAAAGATAATTTATTTGATCCCCCGGATATTTTTAATAAAATAAAAGTAGCCAGTAAATCTGACGATCGTGAAATGTACCAGGTTTTTAATATGGGTTGCAGAATGGAAATTTATACTGATGAGGATTTCGCTTCAACGATTATACACGAAGCCCGCAGTTTTAACATCGAAGCCCAAATTATCGGCAGAGTGGAAGCAAGTGATAAAAAAGAATTGGTGATTGATGCGAATGGAAATGAGTTAATTTTTTAGGTGTCAGGCCACTCAAAGTGGCCAGACACCTTCATCTTCTGCAAGCTTAAAATATGCTATATGCATTTTACGCCAAATGAAATATATCATGTTTACAATAGGGGAAATAACAAGCAACCTATCTTTTTTAATGATAAGAATTATATTTTCTTTTTAAAGAAAATAAGAGAAGAATGGAGGGACTATTGCGAAATACTTTGTTATTGTTTAATGCCAAATCATTTTCATTTCCTGATTGTTCCAAATGAAAAGGCTTGCGATAATATTTTTTTAGGAGATAAATTAACCCACATACAGAATCTTTCTAAAACAATTGGCAAAACCCTGAGTTCTTATACAAAAGCGATTAATATCCAAAATGAAACTACAGGGAACCTTTTTCAAAAGAAGACCAAGGCAAAATGCTTAAGTGAAATCCAAATTTCTCAGAATAAATTTTCTGCAAGAGATTATGCGCTTACCTGCTTTCATTATATTCATCAAAATCCATTGGCAGCCAACCTCATTAAAGAACTTAATGAATGGAAATATTCCTCTTACATGGATTTTTATGGTTATCGGAATGGTACCTTATGCAATAAAAATTTGGCGATGCAACTATTATCACTATCTCCTGCTGATTTTAACGAAGCAAATAAATTCCTGGATAAAGAGATAATTAAAGAATTGTTTTAAACAAGTGTCTGGCCACTTGAAGTGGCCTGACACCTGGACTTGGAGTGGCCTGACACCTGGAACTTTCGCCCCTGTTATCGGAAGAGTTGAAGTAAGTGACAAAAAAGAATTGGTGATTGATGCGAGTGGGAATGAATTGGTGTTTTGAAATCGTAGCTAGTTTTGGTGTTTTTATTTGGGCCCATTTTTTAGATCAGGCTTATCATTTAAAGCAAAACTTACGGGTTGAATTACAAAAGAATTTACCACGCGACCATTTTGCATTCCCGGAATCCAGCGCGGGCCATTTTCAATGGCATTTACCGCTACATCAGCCAATTTTGAATCCTGTTTTGTAATCGCTTCTACGTTACTCACACTCCCATCCTTATTCACAATAAAACGAACTTTACAAACTCCCTGGCTGTTTTTATCTGCGGTTAATTCATTTGCATTTTTTTGTATAGCACGTGTAATATATTTTAACCATGAAGATTGTCCGCCGGGAAAACTTGCCGGTTTTTCAAGTTTGGTAAAAATTGCTTCATCGCTGTTTTCTGAATTATTTGTTGCTGAAGAATTTTTGTTTGTTTCGTTTGGAGTTGATACAGGTTTTGTATTCGGATTTGTCAATGTCACCGGTTGCAGCCGATAGGCCGCAATTGTATGACCATTTTGAGTAGCAGGAATCCATTTTGGCCCTTTTTTAATTGCATTTATGGATACTTTAGCTAACTCAGTTCCCTCCATCGTTGTTGCTACAACATCGCTCACTTTTCCATCTGTGTTTACAATAAATCTTAATAAACATGTTCCGTAATCTGCTTTCGTAAATTTATCAATGCTGTCCTGAATCGCTCTGGATATATACTTTACCCACGCAATTTGGCCGCCGGGAAATGATGCTTCAGTTTCTACTTTAGTAAAAACTTTATCGGGTATTGTATCATTGTTTGATGAGGACAAATCAAATTGTTTTGTAGTAATTTCTATCGCACCGTCCTTTGCTCTCTTACCATATTTTTTTTCAGCACTTTCACCTTTTAAAATATTTATTGATTGAATGCTGTTCGGGGAAATCTTTTTCATTTCGTCAGAGGTCGATTCTTTCCCATTAATGAATATCAAAGTGTTTTTGGGAATTCGGTTATTTGTTTTTGCACCTGTTTCCACAATTGCTACGTTTCCGTTGTTGTCTTTTGTATATATTTCTAAAACACCATCTTTTCCTTTCTCACCGTATTTGTCTATTGCTGTTTGGTCTTTAAGAACATTGATACTTTTAATTCTATTTGGATTAATACTTTTTGCTTCTTCATATGTTGAAGCTTTTCCGTCAACAATGACCAGAGAGATGGAATTCTTGTCAGACTTCCCTGCTCCCGGAATGGGATTAGAATCATGGTCTGTGGGTGGTACAGAATCAAGAAGAGTCATTGAGTTTTCGGTAACAAATTTTCCTTTTCCTGCAGCATATTCATTTATGGCATTCAAAATATTTTTAGCAATTTTTTCCTGATCCGCACTATTGCTAATAAATGCTAAATCACCGGAATTGCTCAGGAAGCCGCATTGTACAAGGGCAGCCGGGCAAATATTGTGATCAAGTACCCAAACTCCTTTGTCCCTTACTCCAACTTTATCTTCTGTTTGGTAAGACTTTTTTAATTCGGTAATCAGCGTAGAACCAAGCAAAACATTTTGATCGCTATTATTTTTATCTACAAAAACAGAAAAACCGTTTAATTGTTTATCTGCTGCAGAATTCACATGAATCGAAATAAACATATCTGCATTATTGCTTTTTGCAAATTCAACCCTGTCTTTCACGGATAAAGGGACGTCACCTTTTCTTGATAGCAAAATTTCGATGTGCGAATTTGAATTCAATTCAGCAACTTTTTTCGCAATGGAAAGTGTAATATCTTTTTCTTTAACACCATCAGCTGAAATTGCTCCGTTATCACTTCCTCCATGCCCCGCATCTATAACGACCGTAATTGTTTTACCGTTATAAATATTTGAATTTTTATTTTTTACTTTAAGTGTAAAAGCAAAAAAGACAATCGCCGCTAAAGGCAAAACCAATAACCTGCTTGCGTAACTTACTCTCGGATTTTTGTTTTTAGTGAGCATGAGTAACCTCCTTTTTATGGGTGAGTAGAAAAAATTATTAGTAAGTGAAAAATTTTGCCGAGGATAAACAGTTAGTAAGATCATTTTTGCAAAAGCATTGATATCACTGTCTTCCAGGGCATCCTTATCGGCAATAAATTCGTGAATCATGTACAGTTCTTTTCGGATCAGCCAAAAGAAAGGATTGATCCAGAAAAGTATCAAAACGATATTCATGAAAACTTTATCGTAAGAATGTTTCTCTTTTACGTGCGCTATTTCATGATTAAAAATTTGTTGTCCGGGTTTTGAATTGAGCTCAATTGCGTTATTCCAAAAAATGGATTTAAAAAACGAAAACGGAGTTCCTTTTGCATTCGTGTTAATAAAACTGATATCGTCAAATTTGGTTGCAGGATATTTTTTCTTCAGTCTTTTTATTTTGATTAAAGAAAGAAAAAAGATAAATGAGAAAGTCACACAGACTAATAAGTAAGCCGTTTCTGTAACATTTTCAGTAGTAAGTTGAAAATTGTTGTTCCGGTTATATTCTATTACCGCTTCATCGCCGTAACTGATGGTTTGCAACATTTGAACTACCGTTCCTTTCTGTTCGCCGAAGGAAAAAATATTAATTTTCATTACAGGAACTATTAATGAAATTACTATTGTAGCAAGCAGATAAAATCTATTCCACCTGTGGAACGCTTTATTTCTTAATGCTATATAGTAATAACCGAAAAGGATTCCGGAACAAATAATTACTTTCAATAAGTACCATGCAAAGGTGATCATGATCGTTTGGTTTAAGTTATTTACCTTTTTTTAATTGTTTAAGCAGCAACTCCAGTTCTTCAATACTCAGGTTATTTTCTTTCACCATAGAAGAGACAATATTGCTGAAAGAACCTTCGTAATATTTTTTTACCAAAGATTTTACTCTTCCTTTCGAGTAAACTTCTTTGTTTACCATAGGATAATATTGGTGCATTCTTCCAAAAACTTCTATCCCGACAAAACCTTTATCCACTAAAATTTTTAAAATGGTAGCAACGGTATTTTGGTGCGGTTTGGGCTCCGGCATTTCATTAACGATTTCTTTCAAAAAGGCTTTATCTAGTTTCCAAACTACCTGCATTACGTCTTCTTCTGCTTTTGTAAGTGTCTTCATTTTTTGTAAATATTTTATTATGAGAACAAAATTAAAACTAATTATTTAGTTTAACAACTATTTTTTTAGTTATACCTCTTTTAAAAAAAAGAAAACCTAATTATTTCTTTGTTCACTGTATTTTAACAGATGTATAAAATTTCTTTCATAATAAATATAATTATACAATTAACTTTACGGCTGTTCATCAATAACCAATTAAAGAACATTTTCAACTATGCCTGAAGCTATTGTAGAATTAAAAAATGTGAATATTTACCAGGGAGAATCTCTCATACTTTCTGATGTAAACATCACGGTTAATAGGGGAGAATTTGTTTATCTCGTTGGTAAAACAGGAACCGGCAAATCGAGCCTCTTGAAAATCTTATATGCTGATCTTGATTTTAAGGAAGGCGAGGGAACCGTGGTTGGCTTTGACTTAAGTAAACTAAACTGGAGACAAATTCCTTATTTGCGCCGCAACCTTGGCGTGGTTTTCCAGGATTTTCAATTGTTAACTGACAGAGATGTGAATCAAAATCTCAAATTTGTGTTGAAGGCTACCGGCTGGAAAGATGAAAAATTGATGGATGAAAAAATAGCTGATGTTTTGGACAAAGTCGGTTTGAAAACAAAAGGCTTTAAAATGCCTTTCGAACTTAGCGGTGGCGAGCAACAAAGAATTGATGTGGCACGTGCACTCTTAAATTCTCCCAAATTATTGTTGGCTGATGAACCAACAGGCAATCTTGATCCTGAAACTTCTGATGAAATTATGCGCTTGCTTTTTAGTATCTGCAAGGATTACGGCACTGCAATAATAATGGCTACACACGATTACCCTGTTATCAACAAATTTCCTGCAAGAACCATTAAAACAGAACGAGGAAAAGTATTTGATAATGCCTCTATAGCCACTTCATAAGTTGTTTAGCGTTTTTTCCATTATTATATAATTTATCAAGGATATCTTTTCTTTTAAAGATTTCATTTTCAGAAAAAGAAAGTTCTTTTATTTCTCTGATCTGCTCAATATATTGTTTTGCATTTTCGGCAATGTAACAAAGGCTTCCAAGCTCCGTCCTTCCTAGCGAAACAGCATTTGTAATTATAAATCTTCCATTGAATAATGCGTTCAGCAATTTAATTTTTATTCCTGTTGAATTAAAAGAAGGTAATAAATGAATATGGGCATTTTTAATTAATTCCTCCATTTCTTTTTGTGAAGGATTTTGCACTAACTGCACATTTCTATTTTTTTCAGCTCGTTTTTTTAAAAAAGAAGACGGATTTTTTCCGGCAATAACAAATGGAATATCGATTTCAGAAAAAACATTTTCTAAAAGCCAAAGCGCCGATTTTTCATTTTCGGCTACTGATAAGTTTCCATGATACAAACAAAAATTTCCTTTTCCTTTTTCAGATTGAACTTTATCAAATGGCAAAAAAACAGGCAAAAATTCGATGTCGTTTGCTCCAAAAATTGTTTCATACGTTTCTTTGTCTTTCATACTAACAGCAATAAATTTTGCTTTTTCCGAAACAACACTCTCATATTTTTTAAGCAGCCTGCTTTCCCGTTTGTAATAGATTTTTTTATAAAAATCCCTGGTTGATTTTGCCAATTGGGCATAATACTCATATTCCACATTATGCAGTCGCACCAGTACTTTCCTGCTTTTTAATTGGTTATTAAATAAATAATATGTGCAGTGAATTCCTTCCAGGAGAACCGGGTAATTATCTTTTAACAAATTTTCAATCAACAAAGGATTCATCCTTGAACTAACGATATATGGTAAACGCAATTCAGTAGCAGGTACCTTTTTTTTTCTTTGATAATAAAATACTTCTTCGCAATATTTATTTAGTTCAGGTTGTTCCCCACGCCCATACTCAAAGCAATGCAAATGAATTTTAATACCCGCTTTATGTAGTGCTTTTATTTTATAAAACAGATCAAACACACCACCGTAATCAGGAGGATAAGGAACATCAAGGCAAACAATATGGAGGTGAGATGGGTTAATTAGTTTATTCGTTAATTGGTTATTGATTAATTGTGAAATAGGAAATTAATTCATTTGTTGGTTCACTGTATTGATTTTATTGAACTGGTTGTAAAATCCGAGCAATTTCATTTCTTCGTTTTGCCAATTATAAACATCGCGAGCCTTCAGACAATTTTGCTTTAACCGAAAATAAAGTTCTTCGTCCTGGAGTAAACGGTTTAATGCTTTTTCAATTGAAGTCACCGACAACTCATCGATTAAAACTGCAACTTCAAACGCTTCATTTATCTTTTTATATTCAGGAAAATTCATCGTTACCTGCGGAATTCCATTTTGCATATAATCAAAAAATTTGTTGGCCAAAGATAAAACCTGGTTGGCGCCAATTGGTTCAACCAGGTTAATTCCGATAAATGACTGTCGTGTTATTTTATCCAATTCATTTGGTAAAACCTTTCCTTTAAAAAAGATCTTATTGTCTAACTGATTCTCTTTAACCAGAGATTTCGCTTGCGCTAAAAAGTTGCCATCACCGTAAATGAATAAATGTGCATCAACATTTTTCATAGCCGGAATTAAATATTCAAAACCTCTTCCTTCATTTACACTTCCACGGTATAAAATATTTTTTTGACTGGAAGGTTCTCCAGTTAAAGGTTTCAGAAGAGGCATATTTCTGATCACTGCGTAATCTACACCATACTTTTTCTTAAATTCTTTTGCAATCCCTTCACTTACGGTATATCCGTTTTGAAATTTTGGAACCAATCTTTTTTCAATAAAATGCCAAAAACGGTAAACATTCCGCCTGGTTAAAATTTCTTTTTGTTCAGAAAAATATTCATGTGCATCGTAAACTCTTTTTCTATTTTTTAAAACTGAAATGAAGTAAACTGGCAGCATAGTATCAAGATCAATACAGCAAAAAATATCTGCCTTTTGCAACAAAAGAAAAAAGAAAAGTTTCATATTGTATTCAAAATAAAAACCGAACCCTTTTTTACGAAAAACCTTTACTCTTTTTTGTTCATATTTTTTTTCTTCCAAAGAAGGCGAGTCACCAAATTTTACTCCAATCAATATCACCTGGTGACCGGCTGCAGAAAGAGTATTACAAATACGTATCATTCGCTGATCATGATTTAATTCATTGGCGACTGTGAAAATTATACGCATTGATTATACTGAAAGATTTTAAACACTTTTTAAATAGGATTTTATTTGAAGCAAAACTTTATCATGAACTGACTTCCATTTTTCATTTCCACCAAGAATATCGTTATGAAAAATAGGAATAAAAACGCCATTCACTTTTTTTACTTCTTTCATAAGATTCAGCATTTCCATCAAAGATTTTTCAGGTGATTTTTCAAGGTAATAAATGAATGTAGCATCCATACAGGTTACCGGGAAAATTTTAAGGGAAGATGCTTTTTCATTTTTTAAATCATAAAAATAAAAAGGTTTGCAGATGCCGGCGCGAAAACCGGGGCTTTCAGGAAAGCCCATTGAATAATCTTCTGTAATTCCTGATTGTAATAGTGTATTGAAAGTATCCGGCAATTTGAATTTTAGGTAATGCTGGCGGCTTTTATTTATTTGTTCAGTTGATAATTTTTGAAGCCTTTCCTTCTCAATTAAAATCTTTTCAGGAAAAGAGGATGTATGGAAAGAAGGGTGAATCCCCATTTCACTAAATGTTTTAACCTGGTTAACCAGTTTTTTAATAGCCGGATTTTGATAGTCAAGATTTCTGTCGTGCTCTGATTTATCAGCCAGTAAAAAAAAGAAAATTGAAGAAAGTTTATTTTGTAAAATTATCTTTTCCAAATCTTCATATACATCCCACGGATCCTTTTTTGATTGCAAAAGCGTTTGTATTCTTTCTTTAAAGTCTTGCACATTAAAGCCCAAAAGGTCTTTTAAAGCTGAACCCAATGTTCTTCCAAAACTTCTGCCTTTAAATTTATAAGCCACATCTATATCATAAGTTACGATGGCTGTAAAAGCAGATGAGTTGAATTCCATTTGCTCAAATTTATCTTTCAGTGTTTTTTTAAAGATCTCAATCCAAATATTCACCATTGGTTTTTGCAAAAAATCATTTTTAAAAGCCAAAGTATCGGAGGCTTTAAATCTTCCGAATTTATCAGCGCTAAAAGGAAGATATTCTTCATAACGGCTAATCAAATAAAATACTGCCGAGAAAATATCAAATCCAAGGTCATCTTCTTCAT
The DNA here is from genome assembly GCA_028876495.1 of Bacteroidota bacterium. Lineage (GTDB taxonomy): Bacteria > Bacteroidota > Bacteroidia > Chitinophagales > Chitinophagaceae > Ginsengibacter. Next base: position 78,509 of record JAGWRO010000041.1, on the reverse strand, counting down.
TTGGGAATAAAACTTTTACATTTTTTTTTTCTGCAACTTGTATTTCCTGCTTTTTAATTTCATTTTCAAATAAAAGCGGAGATGCTTTTATGAAAAAACCGTTTGATATTCTTGTACCTGAGTAATTTATTTTTTGACCGCTATAATCTTCAAACTCCTTTACATCTGAAGTTGTTTGAAATGCGATTCCCGATTCCTCTTTAAAAATCAGATCAAAAACGTATTGACACCTGGGCGAATTTTCATATAAATAGATAAGTAGCATAATTTAAAAATAGATTACTAAAATCTTCAGTGAAAGCAAATTGGCTTTGATGTAAAAGTAAAGTTGATTTATTTTAATTACTTACACAAAACACTTTTAATAAAAAACCTTTTAAACAAATATCTTTGATGGTAAAGGAAAATAAATATGACAGACTATTTAAAGCAACTTTTTGCAGGCCAGGAATATGACGAAAACAATTTCTTTCTCATTGCGGGCCCATGTGTAGTGGAAAGTGAAGAATTAATTTTTGAAGTAGCCGAAAAGGTTGCCGGCATTTGTAAAAGATTGCGGATTGCTTACATCTTTAAATCTTCTTACAGGAAAGCCAACCGTACAAGCGCTTCGTCATTCACTGGTTTGGGCGATGAAGAAGCCTTACAAATGGTCGCAAAAGTTGGAAAGCATTTTTCATTGCCAACTATTACCGATATCCACGCTCATGAAGAAGCTGCGATGGCGGCTAAATATGTAGATGCACTGCAAATACCCGCTTTTCTTTGCAGGCAAACAGATCTTTTAATAGCAGCAGCAGAAACAGGAAAGATCGTCAATGTAAAAAAAGGACAATTTGTAAATGGCGAGTCAATGAAATTTGCTATAGAAAAAATTGAAAAAGCTGGTAATAAAAAAGCGATGCTTACTGAAAGAGGAAATACTTTTGGCTATAATGATCTGATCGTTGATTATAGAAATATTCCCATCATGAAGAACCATGAAGTTCCCGTGATAATGGATTGTACTCACAGCCTGCAACAGCCTAACCAAACCAGTGGAGTAACCGGTGGCAATCCCGAAATGATCGAAACAATAGCAAAAGCAGCGATTGCTGTGGGTGCTGACGGCTTGTTCATAGAAACACATCCAAATCCTGCTGTTGCGAAAAGTGATGGGGCAAATATGTTGAGACTTGATCTTCTTGAAGAACTTCTTATTAAATTAGTAAAAATAAGGAAGTCACTGCAATAGAAATTTTAAAATAAGAATTTTAATAATTTGTAGGTTTACTGGAAACGATAAAATAAAAAAGGGGCCGGATAAAAATCCACCCCTGTTATAATCCAATATCCTATGAAAAACCGAGTTTAAACTACTTATGTAGTTTTTTATATTTTGAAGCTTTCGCTTATATATTAATATTTAAGTTCTATTATCACTTCTGCTTTGTTTCTTAGACCGCTTTTGACTTTAAAACGTTGCATTGGTTTAATTTATTTTTCAAAAGAAATAAAAAAAAGGGGCCGGATGGAAATCCACCCCTGTTATAATCCAATATCCTATGAAAAACCGAGTTTAAACTACTTACGTAGTTTTTTATATTTTCGAAATGGTTTTCACCATTTTGCTTTAAAATTTGCAGAATATTCGTTGAAATTCTGTGTTTTATAATATCCTTCTCCAAAATACTTTAGAATTACTTCTATTTCTTTGGGTTCCATAAATCCGGGAATCGCTGCCGTAGTTTCCTGAATTTCTGGAAAAATGACCGTGTTCGGAAAAGCCAATTGACCCTGTGTGGCATATAACGCAAAATCGTTTACTTTATTTGCCTCATTATAATTATAATTTTTATTATTCCAAATTACCGGTTCCTTTGTTTCTGCATTCATTTTTACCGCATAAAAATGTTGATTGATGTAAGAGACAACTTTAGAATTTGAATAGGTTCTTTTCTCCATTACTTTACACCAATAACACCATGTTGTATAAATATCAATTAATACCGGTTTTGGATCAGTTTTCATTTTCGCGTTAACTTCATCCATAGTCAACCAATTTATTTTTTCTTTTTCAGTTGGTTTAACTTTGGCAAAAGAAAAAACAAATACGCAGGCAATAAAAGCAAATACTACTTTTTTTTCCATGTTTCTTAAACGAGCCTTATTAATTTTTATTTGATTTTCCTTAAAAAAAATTTTAAACCTAAATCACTTTTAATGAATAAAATAATCGTTGCTATATCCGGAGCCAGTGGTTCTATTTATGCAAAATTGTTATTAGATAAGCTTGCTGTAATTAAATCACAGTGGTCGGATCTAAATATAGTTATCACAGATAATGCCAAAATTGTTTGGCAAACTGAAATTGGTAAAAATGACTATAATAATTATGACGCAACCTATTTTGGCAAAAATGATTTTATGGCTCCCTTTGCATCCGGCTCGGCTAATTTTAATATCATGATCATTGTTCCATGCAGTATGGGAACAATTGCACGTATAGCTTCCGGGATTTCTAACGATTTGATTTCCAGGGCGGCAGATGTTATTTTAAAAGAAAGAAGAAAGTTGATTTGCGTAGTGAGAGAAACTCCTTATAACTTAATTCACCTTAGAAATATGGAAACTATTACACAAGCAGGTGGAATTATTTGCCCTGCCTCCCCTTCCTTTTACAGTAAACCTCAAACTATAGAAGAAGCGGTATCTACAGTGATAGACCGGGTAATTCACCTGGCAGGATTAAAAATTGATTCTTATAGCTGGCCTCAATAAAAAAAGCGCTTCAAATTCAGCGCTTTTTTAACAAACAATAATGAAAAATAATTTATCTCAAATCCACCACCTCTACATTGGGATATTTTTTTGCATCGAAAGTAAATAAGGAATCAGGAAGGTTGGTATTTGGTTTCATTAAGTTAATAGTATAAATATAACGGTCCCCATTTTTTTCAAATACTTTACTGGATATAATATTTTTTGTCGCTTTATCTACATTTACCAAGACTTTAAAAAAAGTTTTGGTTTTATCTACCGGAGTTAATTCAATTTCCTGTACCATCTTATTACCTTCTTTTTTCTCCCCATTAAGTTTGTATAAAAAATCTTTATCATAGAAATTAGTAAACATTTTTTGAGGGGTAATGGTATTTGCAGAAGGATCAAATTTAGTAAGTTGAACTTCATTTGCAGATTTGTCGTACGTCCAGATATTGTCGCCATCACTGTAGATTTGCTGCCCTGAAATATTTACACGGTATTTTGAACCCTTCATGTACACAATCCCTTTTTTGGTGCCTTCCACTTTTCCAGTTGCATTGGTAATACTTAAAGTAAAATCTGCTGTAACGGTTTTGTAGGTTTTAAATTTTGCACTTACGTTATCTAAAATAACTTTAGCATCAGGGTCACTCACTCCCAATTGGTTGTTTTGGGAAAAGGCACTGGAAGCACAAAAAGTGAGAAATCCAATAAGTAATATTTTCATCATTATAAATTATTTATACAATACATAAAGGTGCCAAAGATACATTATAGACGTAATTTACGCCTGTCCGGTTTAATGAATTGGAAAAGAAAAGTGTTAATTATGAGGGCAATACTTATATCAGGCTTCTATTTTAGACATCTCACCCTTATGCTGATTTATTTTCGTAAACTCTTTGGCAGCATTTATAAAATGTACAAATAATGGGTGAGGATTTTCAACAGTACTTTTTAATTCGGGATGATATTGAACGCCTATAAAAAAAGGATGATTTTTTAACTCCATAATTTCAACTAAACCACTTTCCGGGTTTATACCGCTGGCTATCATTCCCGCTTCTTCATATTGTTTCAGGTATTTATTGTTAAACTCCCAACGATGCCTGTGGCGTTCATTAATTTCAGTAGTTCCATAAACAGAAAGAGCAAGCGTATTTTCCTTTATTACACAAGGATAAGAACCTAAACGCATGGTTCCGCCTTTCATGGTAACTTTTTTCTGTTCTTCCATCATATCTATTACCGGATTTTGTGTATCAGGATTCATTTCTGTTGAATCCGCATCTGCGATCCCCAAAACATTCCTGGCAAATTCAATGGCGGCCATTTGCATTCCGAGACAAATCCCAAAAAACGGAAGATTATTTTCCCGGGCATATTTTACAGCAATTATTTTTCCTTCAACTCCTCTAAAACCAAAACCAGGCGCTACCAATAAGCCATCCAATCCCATAAGTTTTTCGTTCACATTTTCTTCATCTATATATTCGCTATGCACATTTACTACCTGAACTTTACAATCGTTCATTGCCCCTGCGTGTATAAAAGATTCGAGGATAGATTTATAGGCATCCTGTAATTCGATATATTTCCCGATAAGCCCGATCGAAACTTTATTCCCCGGATGTTTTACCTTATCCAAAAATTCTTTCCATTTGGTCAATTCCGGTTCATTATAATTGGTGATGTTTAATTTCTTCAATACAATCAAATCCAGTTTCTCACGAAGCATTGCAATAGGAACTTCATAGATGGTAGATGCATCTGCTGCTTCTATTACCGAATCGACTTTTACATTACAAAAAAGAGCAATTTTTCTTTTCAGGTCCTCACCCAAAGGTCTTTCTGTACGGCAAACCAGGATATCAGGATGAACACCGTTTTCGCTCATCAATTTCACACTATGCTGCGTAGGTTTTGTTTTTAATTCTTTTGCTGCCTTTAAATAAGGAACAAGTGTAAGATGAACTACAAGGCAATCTTCATCCGGCAATTCCCACTGAATTTGGCGCACTGCTTCGATAAAGGGAAGACTTTCAATATCACCAACTGTACCACCTATCTCTGTAAGAATTACATCATATTGATTCTTCTCACCGAGCAACATCATTCTTCTTTTGATCTCATCAGTTATATGCGGAATTACCTGCACGGTTTTACCCAAATAATCTCCTTCACGTTCCCTATTGATAACTGTTTGATAAATACGACCGGTGGTAACGTTGTTAGCCTGTGACGTATTGATATTTAAAAAACGCTCGTAATGGCCAAGATCAAGATCTGTTTCAGCACCATCTTCTGTAACAAAACATTCTCCATGTTCATAAGGGTTTAAAGTTCCCGGATCCACATTAATATATGGATCGAATTTTTGAATGGTAACACGCAAACCCCTTGCCTGTAAAAGCTTTGCGAGAGAAGCAGCAATAATTCCTTTTCCTAATGAAGAACTTACGCCGCCTGTTACGAAAATGTACTTAGCCATCTTTTTTTGTTTTTTTAAAATAATAATTCCTCCAAAACAACAGTTAAAAAATCAAATTGTTGCCATGAAAGAAAATGAAAAAAGCTGACCGCAGGAAAGAAAACGAATAGAAAAATCCGTGAGGTCATGCAAACTTACACCTAATATTTAAGCCGGAAAAGTTATAAACAAATTTGTGGAAAAAATTAGTAAATCGGTATAAAAAGCCGGCTTTCTTTAAATAAAATCCCTTGGCATCTTACTTTATAGTGAACCAACAAAAGGCCCGAATTCTTGTTTTTAAAAAGCAGATCAGGTTAATAATATTCTCCTTCTGAAAGATAATTTCTTATGTAATCTTCGACTCCATTTTCCAAAGAGTAAAATGGCTGAGCGTAACCTGCTGAGCGTATCTTACCCATCTCTGCTTCTGTAAAATACTGATAGGTTTCGCGTATGTCTTCGGGCATATCAATGTATTCAATTTGAGCCGGTTTATCCAAAGCTGAAAAAGTCGCGTTTACGAGGTCATTGAAAGTTCGTGCTTGTCCAGTTCCTACATTATAGATACCGGAAATAAATGTTTGTGGATCTTTTTGCCAGCATTCCAAAAACCAAAAACAGATTTGTAATACATCTTTTACGTAAATAAAATCTCTTAATTGTTCACCATCATTAAAATCTTTTTTATGCGATTTAAAAAGTTTTACAAAACCATTTTTAATGATCTGGTTGTAAGAATGAAAAATGACACTTGCCATTCTTGCTTTATGATATTCATTAGGCCCGTAAACATTAAAAAATTTTAATCCGGCCCATGCAGGCGGAAAATATTTTTGTTTCAAAACCCACTTATCAAATTCGTTTTTGGAAATACCGTATGGGTTCAATGGTTTCAAATCATCAATAAGCGCTTCATCATCTTTGTAGCCCAACTCTCCGGCACCATAGGTTGCAGCAGAAGAAGCATAAACCAGAGGAATGTGATACTGCGCACAATAGCGCCAGATCATTTTAGAATACGTTACGTTCAAATGTTCGTGAACAGAGTAATCAAATTCAGTAGTATCCGTTCTTGCACCAATGTGATATACAAAATCAATTTGAGGTTTTTCCATTTCCAGCCAATCAAAAAAGGCTTCTCTTTCAACTTTTTCCAATAAAGTTTTTCCTTTTAAATTCGGTTCTTTTTTTTCATGTGAAAAATCATCAACTAAGATTAGATTTTTGTACCCTTTATCATTTAAAAAACCAACGAGGCAACTTCCTATAAAACCCGCAGCTCCTGTAACCACTATATTTGATGCTGTATCCATAATTTATTCGTGCAAAATATTTTCTATAATCCGGTTTTTAAATAATTGCCGATCGCATTATCGTACTTCATTTTCCAATCACTAATATTTCCCCAGTTTTCACCATCAACAGTTATTTCGCCAGCTGTAACGGTTCCTAATTTTTCAAACGGAATACCTAAAGTACCTTCAAATTCATTAACTTTTTCAGCACTAATGGTTACCACTACTCTTCCCTGTGCTTCGCCAAACCAATAAGCGTCTTTACGAATTTCCTTTTTTTGTTGGTTTACTGTAAATCCAAGATCATTGGAAAAAGCGCTTTCAGCCAACGTTACAAACAGGCCACCTTCTGAAATATCATGAGCGGATACAATCATTTTATTCCTGATTAAAGAACTAACGGTTTCGTGTAAACGAAATTCTTCTTCAAGATTAAAATAAGGAGCAGGGGAATATTCTTCCTTACATACTTTATGCAAATATTCTGAACAATTAAGGTCTTCAATATTTTTTCCCAATAAATAAATAACATCACCTTCATTTTTAAAATAAAGAGTCATCTTATTTTCAAAATCTTCAAGCAATCCTACCATTCCAATTACAGGAGTAGGATAAACCGGCCCTGAAGGAGATTGATTATAAAAGCTAACGTTACCTCCGGTAACGGGGGTATCAAATTTTAAACAAGCTTTCGACATCCCTTTAATACTTTCCACAAACTGGTAATACACTTCAGGGTCATAAGGGTTTCCAAAGTTTAAGCAGTTGGTTACACCCAAAGGTAGTCCGCCACTACAAACAATATTTCTTGCCGCTTCACTTACCGCAATCATACAGCCTATAAAAGGATCAGCAAAAACATACAAACTATTACAATCAGTGGTGAGCGCCAGGGCTTTTTTGGTTCCTTTTACGGCAACTACTGAAGCGTCTGAAGGTGCGTTGGTGTTCAGATTGGCTGTGCCCACCATACTATCGTACTGTTCATAAATCCATTTCTTGGAAGCAATTGAAGGCAATGAAATTAATTTTTCAGCAACCCATTTAATATTTTCCGGAACAGGAATTTTAGAGGCATCAAAAGCTTTTATTTTTTCAAAATATTTAGGTTGCCTGTATTCTCTTTCATAAACAGGAGCACCACCACCCAATACCAAACTTTCTGCAGGTATCTCAGCTTCCAATTCGTCATTCATATAAAAACGAAGCATTTCACCATCGGTAACTTCTCCAATTTGCTTACACGGAAGATCCCACTTTTCAAATATTTCGATAACATCCTTTTCCCTACCTTTCTCTACGGTTAATAACATTCTTTCCTGGCTCTCACTTAACAACAACTCCCAGGCTTTCATGTTGCTTTGCCGGGTTGGAACATTTTCCAAATGAATTTTCATTCCTACACCGCCTTTGGCGCTGGTTTCAGCAGTTGAGCAAATAATACCCGCTGCACCCATATCCTGCATCCCGACAACAGCACCGGTTGCAATGACTTCAATACAAGCCTCCAGTAATTTTTTTTCCTGGAAAGGGTCGCCTACCTGCACCGCCGGAAGGTCTTCAGCGCTACTTTCGGTTATATCAGCCGATGCAAAAGCCGCGCCTCCCATTCCATCTTTTCCAGTTGCACTACCTGCAATGAAAACCGGGTTTCCTTTGCCTGTTGCTGTTGCACTTACGGTTTCACCTAAACGTACTACACCGGCGCTCATTGCATTTACCAATGGATTGGTATGATAACATTCTTCAAAATAAATTTCGCCCCCAACTGTGGGTACGCCAAAACAATTCCCATAATGACCAATGCCGCTAACAACGCCACTTAATAAATGTTGCGTTTTTTCATTTTCGATATTACCAAAGCGGAGAGAATTTAAAGTAGCGATGGGTCTTGCGCCCATAGTAAAAATATCACGATGAATACCGCCAACGCCTGTTGCAGCTCCCTGGAAAGGTTCAATTGCTGAAGGATGATTATGGCTTTCAATTTTAAAAACTACGCCAAGACCGTCACCAATATCCATTAACCCAGCGTTTTCATCGCCGGCTTTTACTAAAAGTCTTGAACCTTCCCGGGGCAAGGTTTTTAACCATTTGATAGAGTTTTTATAACTACAATGTTCGCTCCACATTACTGAGTAAGCGCTCAGTTCAGTAAAATTCGGTACACGGCCAAGTATCTCGACTATCTTTTCAAATTCATCTTTTTTAAGCCCGAGCTTTTCAGCCATTTCAAATGTTATTTCCATAATTATATTAAAAACGCAAACTTACAATCTCTTAAACTTCTATCATTACATCCGGTGTAAATATTTTAACTAACTTCCCACAATTAAATAATTGCTGCTTGCTTTACCTTTTATTTATTTTCTATTCGGTTCTTTTCTGCTGGTTAATTACCCGCATCCAATTTTTTAAAAAATCGGGATTAACTAACCAGGCCCTTATTGTTTTATTTGTTATTCGGATTTTTTCTTTGCTCGTTAGTTGTTATGTAAATATCTATGTTTTACCGGTTTCTGATTCTTTGACTTTTCATCACATGGGTATTGATGAATTCAACTTATTGTTTACTAATCCCCATGAATATCTTATAAATATCTTTCAAAATCCTTATGCTCACGGCTATTCGAGGGTTTTTGAGGATTCACATTCTTTCTGGAATAACTTCCGCACCAATCTTATCGCTAAAATGCTTTCCCTATTTGATTTCTTCAGCTTCAAAAGTTTTTGGATCAACACGCTGTTTTTCAATTTTTTGGTATTTTTTGGCTGCGTCGCGCTTTACAAGGTTTTCATAAAGATTTTTCCAAAAGGTTTTTACCAACTCATTTTTTGTATTTTCCTTTTACCATCAGCGCTATTTTATTCTTCAATGATCCACCGGGACGGACTGATTTTTCTTTCGGTTTCGATGATCATATATCACTTGTTTTTTTTGATAAGATTGCATCAACCAACGATAAAAAGGATCTTAATAATTGCCTTGTTTCTCATCCTGATTTTTCTTTTAAGGAATTTTGTCCTGGTAGCGCTTCTTCCTGCTCTGATCAGTTGGATTATTGCCAGCAAGTACCCAAAGCGTACACTTCTAACCTTTATATTAGTATATTTTTTTGGTGCTATCCTATTTTTTAGTTCCGGTTTAATTTCGCCGAAAACCAATTTACCTTATTATGTAAGCAGCCGGCAACAAAGTTTTATTGAGATCGGCAAAATGGGAAACTCTACAGTTTCCGTTGCTGAACTTAAACCAACTGTAAAAAGTTTTCTTATTAATGCACCTCAGGCTTTTAATCTTATGTTGATGCGGCCTTATCTTTCGAGAATCGAAAGTTTGCAATACGCACCGTTTGCCTTTGAAATATTGCTAATCGAAATCCTACTTATACTTTTCATCTTTTTTCATAAGAAAAAAGTAAAAGCAGATCCGGTAATTCATTTCTGCCTTTTTTTTAGCTTCAGCATGTTAATGGTTATCGGTTACACGGTTCCTATCATCGGAGCCTTGGTTAGGTATAGAAGTATTTATTTTATTTTTTTATTAATCCCCGTTGTTTGTTATATTGAGTGGAACAAAATTTTAAAAATGCCTGGGATCAACAGCAAAAAATAATAAGATACAGTTCAAAAAAGACCATTATCTACAACTGATTCCTTCTTTATGTTGTGAGTATAAGCAATGCCACTATCAGGCTTTGATGATCGCTACTGCTTAATAACTTTAAAAGTAAATTTTTCCCCCTCGTTTTCTATTCTTATAAAATAAATTCCTGAGGACCGGGAGCTAACATCAAAAGAAATGCTGTTACCGTTCTCTGTCCTGTTTTCTATAATTTTTCCATTAGCATCCAATAACATTACTTTTCCATTTTTCAAATTATTAGATAAAGTAATGGTAAACTTTCCTGTTGTAGGATTAGGCATTAATGCATTTACCTTAATAATCTTTTCATCGGATAAATTACCGGTACTTATTGAATCATTGCTTTTCATAGTGCTATTGGCTGTCCTGTACATAACGGTTCCTGAATTGTTACAAATAAATTCCCTTTGAATTAAACTGCCTGTGGCATCGTAAGTAAACATGATACCGCATTCCCCCGGCTGTAGTTGAGCTTTTAAATTAGGAATCTGGGAAAACATACAGATTACAAGAACGAAAAGTATTTTTTTCATAAAAAAGTTTTAAGTTTTAGTAAATAAAATCTTGCTGGTCAAAATCCAAATGAGTTGCTTCCAAAGAAACATTTTCTGCCGTCAAAACTGTTTTCCTTAATACATGTGCATCATTATAAGGGTTGGTATCTCCCTGCCTTGCACCAATTATCTGCCTCCAATAAAAGGCTTGGTTTTTTCGGGTACGTGGCTCTAAATATTTTGCCATATAAAACGTATTCCCCGATTTCTCAATCGGATAAAGCTGCCCATCAGCATAAAAATACAATTCATTGCTAATTGATATTCCCCATGCTTTTGGTATTAGCTGGCTACTACTGTCAGCCATTATCTGGTACAACTCCACCTGGTTATTTTTCTTATTTACATCAGCATAAAAATTGGCAATGGAGGGTGTATTATTTTCAAATTCTTCAAACGAAGTATAAACGCCGCGTGGGTATTTAGTTGCTTTTACAATAGGATAGCTATGTGAAAGCTTTACCTCGTTTATAATATCATTTTTAGTGCCTGCCGGTTTTGCTAACATTTGCTGAAAACGGATATTGGCTGTACCATTGCTCTGCTCAATAGAATTTTTATACAATTCAATAAAAGATTGAGCTAACATTTGTCCAAAATCTGCATCGCCATTGACAATCCAGGTACTGTCAAATGTATTTACCATTTGATAATTTAACTCATCCCCTGTATAGATGTCTGCTTTTAGTTTCACAAAAGAATACACCTGTTTTTGCGTAGAATCTGTACCCAAACTTAAATCCTGTATTACCCACAAAAGTGAATTGGCTTTAGCATCTGCATTGGAACCGAATTGCTTATTTACAAAATCTTGAAGCCAGTTGGTAATTGCGCCGGAAGGTTTTATGTACTTCCTGTCATTCATAACATTCGAGGGAATGAATCCCAGGCAAGTAGAATCAGGAAGGTTGTTAATAACTTCTATTTTTTTGAATGCATTCAGATTGTAACCTGCGGCAGAAGCCGTATTTAAACTGATAGTTTTCTGCGCATAACTGGTATTTATAAAATAAGAGTTGAATGCGAAAATGATAATAAATGCTTTTCTCATAGTTCGTATTTCTGGTTTTGTATAATTAATTATTTATATTCTCAAGCTTTCTTAATTAACGTTGCTTTTCAAAGAATGTATTTTTGTAAGCGCATATTTTGTTTAATACAATTTAATTCTTTTCATCTAAGTTTATTTATGTGGTAGTTTCTTATACCCATCAGGGGGTAAATTTTTAATATCTTCAGAAGATGCTATTACTTCTGTGGCCTTGTTTCTGTTCGGATTTGGCGGATAAAATTTGATAAAGTATTTAGTTCCATCTCGGCGGAGTGATAAAGTAGTGTGTCCTGAATACCATTTCCCCTTCAGAAAAAATGAGTATTGTTTATCAGCACCAGATGCATTAACAAAAGTTAGAGATATTTTATCGGAAATAGTGTAGGCAAAATCGTTTTTCAAATAAATGCCATCTAATATAGAATTAATAGAATAATAAAATCCAGCAACAATACCTAATATTAGAAGAGTCACAAAAATAAATACTTTAATTTTTTCAGTTTTCATCGATTAATGATTTTAATTACTCTACCCTCGTTATTTCTTATTACCCTTGATGCTCCTCTCATTCTATTTACCATGTGTATAGTTTGTTGTAATTGAGCATTTGCTGACGGTGTGTACTGGTATACTGGATTTTCCGGTATTGGCTTATTAACCATTTGATATTCCGGCACAGTTTCCTGGGGACTTACAGTTTGATCGGTATTAACCACATGATAACTCTGAGTTTGCCTTTCAAGCTGACGTTCTTTTACTTGATGCCCCCATTCGCTTCCTGCCAGATATCCGATTTCCCATCATGATTGAAATCTCCAATTACGATATTATGAGCGCTTCCTCCGTTATCCCCATCGAGATATGGCCTGTTTTGAAAGTAGAAAGGATATGATTTGTAACTTGTCCCTGTACTATAAAGGATGTTCCAGGAATCGAGAATCATTCCGTCTCTCGTAGTTACTTCAAATTTATCGGGGCCATTAGTTGCAGTACCGCCAAATGATTCAAATTTTGCAAATGTTTCATTCTCCGTTCCATAAATTGTCCCATCGTCTCCATTGTTTCCAGTTACAGGAAATAGACGTTGTCCATCCAATAAAAAGGCATCATTACTATTTGTATAATTTACAGGATCATTGCTTCCGTTATAATATTGTCGCTTGCCCTGCCTGCTTATAAGAGAATAGGCGGATAAGTTCCATCCAAATCCTGCAATTCCTTCCCCGCCCTGCGAGTTATACGCTAAATTAATTTTTGGTTCCATGCCATTGGTTCCCTTTAAAACCTCAATAGGAATGGTATAAGAAATTCCACCGGTTGCTGTAGCTCCTGCCTGTCCCGCTGTTGTTCCTACAGCCTTGGTCAAATCAATTGTTTGGGAAAAGGAATTCGATGAAAAAGATAAAATTAAGATTAAGAGCAGAACGCAATTAATGAAAGACTTAAAATAAAGAATTGTTCTCATAGCAACTTTTTGGTTTAAGTAATAAATAATTGAAAAAGGCTTTACAAATGAGCTATTCGATTTCCGAGACCAAACTTAAGATTTAACTTTTTTTTATCAAAAAATAATGTTTTTTGTATTATAGAAATTTCTATTAGAAAAGGTACAAAAAAGCGCCCACCATTTTCATAAAGTATTATCAATAAAAGAATTCAGGAAAACATTTCCTCCTTTGATCATAAATAAATTCGGGCAATTTTCCTCCTTTTAAATGACCGTAAAAACCACATAAAAAATGTCGAAAACAAAATATTCCGGTTACAAAATCATCTACTCCGCGCATAAAGTCTTGAATGATTTGCAGAGCCGCCTCAAAAAAGGGCAAACAGAATTCTTCAATAAATAATTTCTTGGTTTGCAATAAAACAGAATGTCTAAAAATAAACCTTGCTATATTCTCTGCCTTATCCCTTCGATATCCCTTCGATACATCTTCGATACTTCTTCGATCTAAATATCGAAGCAATTGCGTAAGAAATCCGAAAAGGTTACCTTAACTATTACAAACAGATTCATTTCTATCATTGTTCATTTTACCCAAATGTAAACCTGCGGTAATTTTTTTCCCGGAAATTTCAACTGCGGCTAAAGCCAGGAAAAGCCGGTTGCACGATTCTATATTATCCATTATCGAAGATAAAATTACCAGCAGTTATATAATACTTTAAGAGAAAGAGGAAAAACAGGAAAAAAGTTAGTTTACAGGTTACTTTTTTTATCATTATTTACAAACCGGCTTAAGAGTTTAAGTGTATAAAATAAATTATTAAAAAAAAAATATTTACTTTTCGCCAACAAAAAGGTAAGTTTGGTTTCATTAGTAAAAAATTTTTGGATTTTATGGAAATAAAATCGTTTTTTTGTGCCTCAAAATTATAAAAATGCAATCATTACGACTAAATGCACTTCATGATCTTCTTGCTTCGCCAAGAAGTACCGAAGTAGACCCTTCACGAAAAATCACAGGATTTTTTGCAGAAAATGTTTTTGATTTAAAAAAAGCCCGCGAATTTCTAAGCGATGAAGCTTACAAAAGCCTTGTTTCGTCTATTAAAAATCAAACTAAGATAGACCGCAAAATGGGCGACCAGATCGCTTCTGCTTTAAAAAGCTGGGCAGAAACAAAAAATGTTACCCATTATACTCACTGGTTTCAGCCATTGACAGGCGCTACCGCTGAAAAGCATGATTCATTTTTCACTCTTAAAGGTGACGGAACTGCTTTGGAAGAATTTGATGGCGCGGCGCTGATTCAACAGGAGCCTGATGCATCTTCATTTCCAAGTGGAGGTATCAGAGCAACTTTTGAAGCCCGTGGTTATACTGCCTGGGATCCTTCATCTCCGCCATTTATTGTAGAAATCGGTAACGGCAGAACATTGTGTATCCCTACTATATTTGTTTCTTATACAGGCGAATCACTGGATGCTAAAACTCCGCTATTAAAATCTGCTGTTGCTCTTGAAAAAGCAGCTGTTGATGTTTGCCAGTATTTTGACAAAAATATCACTTCCGTAAAACCAACTTTAGGTTGGGAACAGGAATATTTTGTAGTTGATGCAACTTTAGCAAGCGCCCGCCCCGATCTTATCATGACCGGACGAACTGTTTTCGGTCACGCTCCTGCAAAAGGCCAGCAATTAGAAGATCATTATTTTGGCGCAATACCTGAAAGAGTGTATGCTTTTATGCGCGATTTTGAAGATGAATCCTATAAATTAGGCGTCCCCTTAAAAACCAGGCATAATGAAGTAGCGCCGTCTCAATTTGAATGTGCTCCTATTTTTGAAGAAGTAAACCTTGCCGTTGATCATAATATTTTATTGATGGACGTAATGACAAGGGTTGCAAAAAGACATAACCTTATTGTGCTTTTACATGAAAAGCCGTTTGCACAAATTAACGGAAGCGGTAAACACAATAACTGGAGTATGGCTACTAACACAGGCGTTAATCTCCTCGGACCAGGAAAAACTCCGAAAACCAACCTGATGTTCCTGGCATTTTTTGTAAATACTATAAAAGCAGTACACGATCATGCAGACCTGCTCAGGGCTTCAATAGCAAGTGCAGGAAATGATCACAGGCTTGGAGCAAACGAAGCACCACCTGCTATTATTTCAATATTTATCGGTAAATATTTAACCGATGTATTGAATGAAGTAGAAAAGCGTGTTGGTGATAATTTTGATGAGCAGGATGAAGCAATGTTGAAACTGGATATTCATAAAAGTATTCCTGAGTTGATGCTTGATAATACAGATAGAAACAGAACTTCTCCGTTTGCATTTACCGGAAACAAATTTGAATTCCGGGCAGTGGGCTCTTCCGCAAACTGTGCTGCACCAATGACAGTTTTGAATACCATCATGTGTGATGCGCTTACACAGTTTAAAACTGACGTTGATGCTTTGATCGATAAAGGAGAAAAGAAAGAAATTGCCTTAATGCAGGTCATTCAAAAGTATATTGTTGAAAGCAAAAAGATCTTATTTGAAGGAGACGGGTATAGCGAAGCCTGGGCAAAAGAAGCTGAAAAAAGAGGCTTACCCAATGTAAAAACTACCCCTCTGGCATTAGATGCTTTTGTTACAGACGGTGCCAAGAAACTTTTTGAGAATTTCAACATCTATACCAAAAAGGAATTGGAAGCACGTCATGAAATTCAACTGGAGAATTATATCAAAAAACTTCAGATTGAAGCAAGAATTATCGGCGACCTTGCCAGCACCTACATCCTTCCTCCTGCCATTAAATATCAAAATGTTTTAATTGAAAACATAAAAGGTTTAAAGGATCTCGGCTTTGATGGAAGTGCATATGCTTCCCAGATGCAGATCGCGCAGAAAATATCCGAGCACATTGGCGTAATCGGTGCAAAAGTTAAAGAAATGATTGAAGCCAGAAAAGAGGCAAATAAAGAATCAGATTCAAGAGAAAAAGCAATTAAGTATTGTGATGACGTTAAAAAGTATTTTGATGAAATACGCTATCACGTAGATAAACTGGAGCTTTTGGTAGATGATGAGTACTGGGAATTACCTAAATACAGAGAGTTACTTTTCTTACGCTAATATCCAAAAGTGTTGTACTTTTTTTAACAGGCCGGAGTTAAACTTCGGCCTGTTTGTTTTATCTATCCTTGAAATAAAACATAAAATTACACACATGAAAAAGTTACTCCTCGTTGCAGTTGCAGGCCTCTTTTTTATAGCAAATAGCAATGCGCAAATTCAAAGAGAAATGCCTCAGCATCAGCGAATTAAATCCGATTCGTCCCATCATTTTCAAAAAGGAAAAATGATGCAGGATCTCAACCTGACTGAAGATCAGAAAACGCAGCTAAAATCGATGCGCGAACAAATGAAACAGCAACACAGTGCCATCCAAAACGATGCAAGTCTTACTGCAGATCAAAAGAAGGAAAAGATGAAATCATTGCGCCAATCACAAATGCAAAAGATGAACGCCATTCTCACCCCCGACCAACAGGCAAAAATGAGAGCGTTCAGGGAACAACGTGGAAAAAACCAAAGAATGCAAAAAGGTCATCAAATGATGAATGATCAACTCGGTCTGACCACGGATCAAAAAAACCAGATGAAGGCTTTGCATGAAAGTATGCAACAACAAAGAAATGCCATTCAAAATGATGCAGGCCTTTCGGCAGATCAAAAGAAAGAAAAAATGAAAGCATTGCATAAAGACCAAATGGGTAAAGTAAATGCAATCCTCACCCCTGATCAACAGGCAAAAATGAAAGCTTTCAGGCAGCAAAGAATGCAAAACCGTAAGATGCACAACAACCAAAACAAAATGAAGCAACCCCAGCAATCTTAATGTGGCTAAAAAAATTCTATGAAAATTAAAGACCGGCCTTCGAAAGATGGCCGGTTTTTTAGCATAAGATTCAACCTTCTCCACAGGCGAAAATTGTATCTTTGCGAATTATTTTTGAGCATGAGTAAAAAAGGAAAAGTTTTGATGGCAATGAGCGGTGGTATTGACAGCACCGTAGCTGCCTTAATGCTTCATAATGAAGGTTATGAAGTGGTGGGCATCACCATGAAAACGTGGGATTACGCAACGAGTGGAGGAAAAAGTAACAAAGAAACCGGCTGCTGCAATATCGATAGCTTTAATGATGCGAGGATGGCGGCCGTTCAACACGGTTTCCCTCATTTTATTTTGGACATCCGTGAAGAATTCGGGGATTTTGTGATAGACAACTTTGTAGAAGAATACATTGCAGGTCGTACTCCCAACCCTTGTGTTTTGTGCAATACACACATAAAATGGCGCGCACTTTCAAAAAGAGCCGATGCGCTTGGCTGTGATTTTATTGCTACAGGCCATTATGCCCAGATTCATCAACATTCTAACAACAGATATTTCATCAGGAAAGGGATTGACGAAACCAAAGATCAAAGCTATGTTTTGTGGGGATTGGAACAGGATCTTCTGAGGCGGACTATCTTGCCACTCGGAACTTACCGGAAAAGTGAAATAAGGCAAATGGCTATTGATTTCGGTTATCCTGAACTGGCAAAAAAGAATGAGAGTTATGAAATTTGTTTTGTTCCGGATAATGATTACCGTGGTTTCTTAAAAAGAAAAGTAGAAGGCCTTGAAGAAAAAGTTTCAGGAGGATTTTTTGTGGATAAGGAAGGGAAAATCCTGGGTCCACACAAGGGCTATCCTTTTTATACGGTTGGCCAAAGAAAGGGGCTTGATATCGCTTTGGGTAAACCTGCCTTCGTTACCAAAATAATCCCTGAAACCAACACAATTGTTTTAGGAGATGAAGAAGATTTGAAAGGAAGTGAAATGACGGTAAAAGGAATTAACTGGATAAAATACGACGGTATTTCTGAAGGAATGGAAGCGGTAACCAAAATCAGGTATAAAGATAAAGGCGCGCTTTCTAATCTTTTTGCATACGAAAATGGATTAAAAGTCCGTTTTTATGAAAACGTAAAAGGGATTGCACCCGGACAAAGTGCAGTTTTTTACGAAGAAAATGATGTGATTGGCGGCGGAATCATCCAAAGAAATTAACTTTAAAGCTGATTTCCAATGCTCCCTTTCCGTAACTTTCAAAAGCATTTTTAATCCTGAAATATGACAAAACGTTTAATCAGTTTTGCTTTTATTATTTTCCTGTTTGCTTCATGTAAGAAAGAAACCGAAATTTTTACAACTGCTTCAGTTAATGATTATTTTCCCCTGCAAGTTGGAAAATACATTACTTACGATCTTGATTCAACAATTTTCACCAATTTCAATCAAACAGAAACGGTAAGACATTACCAGGCTCAATATAAAGTGGAGGCACAAACTACTGACAATTTAGGAAGACCGGGATACACTATTTATCGCTATTTGCGCGCGGATTCAACCCAAAACTGGGCAATTGATAATGTTTTTACAGTTTTCCCTACCGGCAAATCAATTGAGTACATCCAGGATAATCTTCGTTTTATAAAATTAATGGAACCAATAACAGATGGCTTTTCGTGGAAAGGGAATAGTTACTTAGCCTTCGATCCTTACCGGTCCTATGTTTTTGCCAATCCGGCTTTTATGGAAGATTGGAATTATACTTACGAAAATGTGGACTCGCCTTTAACGATCAATTCAAAAGATTTTCAGAATACAATCACTGTTTTTGAAGTTTCTGATTCAACCGGTGACCCAAAGATTTCCGGAACCCAATACGCTGAAAAGACATATAGTATTGAAAAGTATGCAAAAAACGTAGGGTTGATTTATAAAGATTTTATTCATTGGGAATACCAGGGCACTGATAACACTTACAAAGGTTTTGGAGAAAAATTAAGCATCATTGATTATAATTGATTGGTTCAAATAAGAATTCAGTGAAACAACAAAAAAGCCGTTTTTTTATTTTATGAGAAAAAAATATTTGCTTCTTTTCGCTATCACTTTTTTTTCTCTGCATCTCTCTGCCCAGTTTACAAAATACATTGTAAGGTTTAAAGACAAAACAGGGACTCCTTTTTCAATAAATGATCCTTCAAAATTTCTATCTGCAAAAGCCATTGAAAGAAGAGCCAAACAAGGTATTGCGATTGATGAAACAGATTTGCCCATTGTTCCTGCTTATATAGATAGCATTCAATCGGTAAGCAATGTTACCGTTCTTGATCAATCAAAATGGTTCAACCAGGTTTGTATTTCAACTACAGATTCTACTGCACTTTCTAAGATCAACAGTTTTTCTTTTGTAGTAAAAACTGAGCCGGTAAAAAGATTGATGAGTCCGAATTTAGTTCATCGAAATCAATCGGACAATGAAATATTAAAAGATAAATTTAATGAACAAATAAAAGGAATTACTTCGCCAGCATCGCCACCGGTTCCGGGAAACTATTATTCGTACGGCAATTCTTACGACCAGATTCATATTCATAACGGTGAATATTTACACAACGAGGGTTTTAGTGGGCAGGGAATGTTGATAGCCATTCTTGACGCAGGTTTTTATCATTACAAAACTTTGCCTGCTTTTGACAGCATAAATATCAATAACCAGGTGATTGACACTTACGATTTTGTAGCGAACGAAACAAGCGTTGATGAGGATTTTTATCATGGCATGATGTGCTTTTCTGTGATTGCAGGAAATATTCCCGGCCAGTTGGTGGGTAGTTGCCCGGATGCAAGATTTTTATTGTACCGCTCGGAAGATGTAAATTCAGAATCGCCTGTGGAAGAACAATATTGGATCGCGGCTGCTGAAAGAGCGGATAGTGCAGGCGCTGATATTATTTCAACTTCTCTTGGTTATAATTTATTTGATAATCCTGTTTTCGATTATACATATTCTGACATGAATGGGCACACCACCATGATTGCCAAAGCAGCCACACTTGCTGCAAAAAAAGGAATGATCGTACTTGCCGCTGCCGGCAATGAAGGTGATAACAGCTGGCATTATATTATAACACCTGCTGACGCTGACAGCATAATAACCGTTGGGGCAACCGATGTATCTGGAAATGTGGCAAGTTTTAGCAGTTATGGCCCGGCAAGCGATGGAAGAGTGAAGCCTACAGCAGCTTCTGTTGGTTCAGGAACTGCACTTTCATCCACAACCGGCCCTATCCAGGTTGGTTATGGAACTTCCTTTGCAACACCCAATCTTGCTGGTTTAGTCACTTGTTTGTGGCAGGCATTTCCTGAGTTTACCAATATGCAAATTATTGAAGCAGTTAAAAAAAGCAGCAGCATTTATAATAATCCCGATGACAGAATTGGATACGGTATTCCTGATTTCAAAAAAGCTTTTGATGATCTTAGCCAGCAAAGAGCTGCCAAAAATGTTGCAGCCATTTTAGGCAATCAATTCATAAAAGTGTTTCCCAATCCTTTTAAAGATAATTTTACCGTTGCCATAAAGCCACAAATTACTTCTACAGCTACCTTTAGATTATATGACGCATCAGGAAAATTTTATTTTTCAAAACAGGTTTCTCTACAGCAAGGAGTAATACAAACGATTAGTTTTGATCAAATGCAGGCGCTTCAAAAAGGGTTGTACATTTTAAAATTCAGTGATGGTAAAAACAAAGAGAGTTTTAAATTACTGGTTCAGTAAAGCAACAAATACCCGTGATTCTCATTTTAGATTTAAGCGGAAAAACATCAGCCATAATTACTTTTTAAATAATGCCACAAACAAAGTATCTGCCTGCATTTCAGAGCCTTTTAAATATTCAGCTTTTACCAATTGAAGACCTGTTTTTTCTTGAATAAAGATTACATTTTCTTCATTTTCTCTTTTAAAAACAGAGCAGGTGATGTAAAGTAAGAAACCATTCTCTTTTAAATACGGAACCGCATTTAAAACAATTTTTTGTTGCAATTCAGTATATCTTTTTATTTCCTTTTTATCAAAAAAAGAAAGCTGTTCCGGCGTTCTTGCCCACGTTCCCGAACCAGAACATGGAACATCTGCAATGATTAAATCAAAGGGCGGCCTCCCATTAATCCTCCCGAATGGACGGGAAAAGCTCTCCGGGGGAGGGGAACCAGAAAGATCCGCAATAAAGGAAGTGTAATTTTTTATACCCGCTTTTTCAAAACGCAACTTTAGGTTTTGAAGGATATTTTTGCGTGTGTCGCTTACCGTAAGTTTTATATCTTTTAACAGATCGTGTGCAAGAATAGCTTTGCCACCGCTTGCTGCGCAGCAATCCCAAATCGAAATGGATGATGTAGGATATTCGATGTATGATGCAAGAAGATTTAGCGTTTTCTGAGAATTATAATCCTGTATCACTGCTTCTTTATCAATTAAAAGAACATCGCTCACTTTTTCATTGTTTGAAAAAGCAAGACAACTATTATTAAGCTTTTCAAAAGAAATATTCGCAGTTTTTAGTTTGTCGAAAACCAACTTTTGCTGTCCGGGCCTTATCCTGATAAATAATTTTGGTTGGGTTAAAAAAGACAAATTGAATTGATCAATATTTATTTCATCACTAAGTTCATTATTAAAGGGAAAAATGTTTGCTGCAGTAAAAATATTTTTGACGGTTTTAATTTTTTCAGAAAGGCTCAATTGTATTTTTTCATTCCAATCCGGTTTCAATTTTTGAAGTATGAAAGACGAATTATTTTCAATAAGGAAAGTCGCTAAAAGCAATTTTTCTTCAATAGAAATAACCGAACTAACGCCAAAACCTAAACGAAAAAAATCATAACAAAGGGAAGAAATAATTTTCCTGTCTTTTGAACCGTGTTTTTTGTTTACCGAAAAATATTTCTTCAAATACAAATGAAAGGGCTCATTGCCGTGATAGTTATCAAGCAGAGAAACTGCATAATTTAAATAACGGTGAAAATAATTTCCATTTGTATGGGAAGGGACTTCACCTGATTGCATAAAAATTATTAAGGATTAAATCTGCAAAAGTGCTTTGACAGGGTCTTTGCCAAATAAAAGCTGTTCAGGGTTTTCAAGCATCTGTTTTACCCTTACCAAAAAGCTTACAGATTCACGGCCGTCAATTATGCGGTGATCATAACTTAATGCCAAATACATCATTGGCTTAATTACTACCTGTCCTTTCACGGCCACAGGACGCTCAATAATATTGTGCATTCCTAAAATGGCGCTTTGAGGAATATTGATAATAGGTGTACTCATCATAGAGCCAAATATGCCACCATTGGTGATGGTGAAAGTGCCACCCGTCATTTCTTCAATAGTGAGCTTACTTTCCCTCGCTTTGACAGCCAGTTGAACCACTTCTTTTTCAATTTCTGCCATACTAAGGCTTTCAGCATTTCGTATCACGGGAACTACCAATCCTTTCGGAGAGGAAACAGCGATTGAAATATCACAAAATTCATGATAAATAATATTTTCATCTTCGATCCTTGCGTTTACCGAAGGCCATTCCTGCAAAGCAAAACAGCAGGCCTTGGTAAAAAAACTCATGAAACCCAGGTTCACTTCATGCGTTTTTTTAAAAGTCTCTTTATACTTCGCTCTCAACTCCATAATAGCACTCATGTCCACTTCATTGAAAGTGGTAAGCATGGCAGTACTGTTTTTTGCCTCCACCAATCTTCTGCTGATCGTCTTGCGCAGCTTGCTCATTTTTTCAGTCTTTTCCTCTCTGCTGAAAAGTTCTTTGTCTATCGCTCTTCCCGGATTTGAAAGTGCATCAATTACATCATTCTTCGTTATTTTACCATGAGAGCCTGTAGCCGTTATTTTTGAAACATCTACTTTCTTATCAGCGAGAATGGCTGCCGCAACCGGAGTTGCTTTTACGCCTTCATTTTGTAGGCGCTTATTTTCTTCAGGAGAAATTGTTTTTACAGAAATATCTTCTGCTTTGGGTTCCGGTTTGGTTTCTTTTTGTTCTGCTTCCGGTTTTTTATCTTCTTTCAATTCACTTTTGCCAGCCGGTTTCTCCGCGGTTTCATCAATGGTGCAAACAACATCGCCAATTTGTAAATCATCATCTTCTTTGGCAATGGTATGTAAAATTCCTGCCTGCTCTGCATTAATCTCAAAAGTTGCTTTTTCACTTTCCAACTCAGCAATTACCTCATCTCTGTCAACCCATTCGCCATCTTTTTTTATCCACTTTGTAAGTGTTACTTCACTAATGCTTTCGCCTACCGCAGGCACTTTAATTTCTATTGACATGAATTTTTTTTAAGAGTTACAAACCTAAGCTAAAATGAGAAATACACAAAAAGCAAAGGGAAGGATTAAGAATTACGAATTACGGATTAAGAATTTCGTAAGTAGTGGAGTGGAGATCGTGATAAAGTGTAACAGTTTTACCACTAAGACACGAAGGGCACAAAGAAAAACTTCGTTTTTTGAAGAGGCAAGATGAATTAAGAATTACGAATTGCGAATAGCAAAGAAAGTCGAAAGTTCGTTGAATACTGAATGCTGAATGCTGGACACTGAATGCTGAGAGAACCCCAGTAAACTAACAAAATAAGCATCTTTTAATTCCATGTTCTCTTTAAAATAAATCTTTCTGGCTTAAAGTTTGCGATTTGTTTTTTGAGATTTATTGTTGTGCCACCATTATTCTTTATTTTTATATACCCGGAAATTTATCATAATACAGTAAGCAGATTTTTTTATGAGAAAAAAAGTTTTATTCATTATTTCTTGTGTCGTTTTTATGTATAATGGAGTCAACGCACAGCTAACTATTGATTCAGTTAGTTTTGTTGTACAAACCGGCGCCGTGGTTACTGTTACAGGCGATATTTCAAGTGCAAAGGGATTGCCTGGTTTTGGTAAATTTCTACTACAAGGAATTGATTCTCAATCAGTAAATATGAATGGCAACTCCATTCCTAACCTGGAAATCGATAATTCTAATGGAGTTTGGTTAACCGGCGATATGAGAGTTTCCAATTCGCTTTTATTTACCAATGGAAAATTCATTATTAACAATCATAATTTTTCACTCGCCGATATAACAAGTCTTTCCGGAATGGGAACAGGAAAATTTATTGAAACAGATAGTGCAGGCCAGGTATTTAAAGAAATTTCTTCCAACCTTACTTCGAACGAAATCCCGGTAGGCGCGGGAACGGTTTACCGGCCAGCATTTCTTACCACATCCGGAAGTTACAGTGGAGCCAAAGTAGGCGTACAAGTGCTGGATTCAGCAAGTGCCCATAAACCACCATCCACTACTGATTATTTAAAGGCTAACTGGACAATTACACAAACAGGTATCAGTGGCTCTTTAAATGTAGATGCCCGCTATACCGATCCCACTGATATCTCGGGGACCGAAAACAATTTAAAAAGCTATTTATTTGACGGCACTGATTGGTCTTCAGCAAGTGGAACAGTTAATACTACTTCAAATACGATCTCATTTCCCATAATCATTGACACTGCCAATATTACAGCAATGGATAAGTTCGACCTTTTAAAAGGAAAAGTATTTTTGCAAGGTGCCTACGATACAACAACCCATTTAATGTCAGATAAATTAAGATCCGCAGGTGTTATTCCTCATTCTGATCCATACAAAACTTCTCCTTACAGTAGTGCTTTTACCGAAGTAAATGATGCCGCTGCTGATACGATAAATGCTGCCGTTTTAGGTTATCAAGCTTCACAAAACGACAATATTGTAGATTGGGTATTTTTAGAATTAAGAAATTCTGCCGGAACTACCGTTGTGCAAACAAGACCTGCTTTGGTACAAAGAGACGGTGATATTGTAGATGTAGATGGAAAAAGCCCGGTTACTTTTAATAATGTTTCTTCAGCTAATTATACCATTGTGGTTAGGCATCGCAACCATCTTGGTTTAAGTACTGATCCTTCATCATTTACTCCATTATTATCTGAAAAACAATCTACAGCTCCATTAGTTGATTTTACCACTTCTGCTTTTTTATACGGAGGAGCATCTGCGCATGGTGTTGCAGGTGATGGGAAGTATGTTTTGTGGGCGGGCAATGCGAATATGAATGGAAATGTGAAATATACAGGACCTTCTAACGATAAGGATTACCTCCTAAGTGCTATTTTAGTAGGCGTATCTACTTCTCAAGTATCTGGTTATAGCAATGGAGATCTGAATATGGATGGAGTTGTTAAGTACTCAAGCCCCAATAACGATAAAGATTTTTTACTTTCACAAGTATTATCAGGTATAGCGACTAATTCCGTAACACAAAAATTACCATAATTTTTATAAAATGAAAAAACATTTTTTACTCTTAACTCTCCTCATTTTCTTTGTTCTTACAAGCTTTTCACAATCAGCAGGTAATTATATTTCTGCAACTATAACACCAGGAAGTCAAACAAACTCCGTTTATGTTGTAATCAAATCGAATACAACATTAACTGGTGTCAAGTTGTCAACTTTTCAATTTGAAATTGGCATACCAACCAGCGTTGGTACTCAGCCTGGTTTTTCAATTACTTCTTTAGACCCAACAGTAAGTTACGCAACTGATGGAGCGACCGAAACCCAGAATAGTATTCCTTATTATGGATATGGATTTAGTGGTAATGGCTCGCTTACTGGTTCAGGAACTACTTATACAGCAGGAGTAGAATATACAATTGCGGAGGTCTTTTTTACCGGAAATCCTTTAGCTACCAGCCAGGTGAGATTGATGCAACTTCCCGGAGGTGGCTCAACAGGTAATGTGAATTTTTATATCGCTGATAGAGGTTTTGATGTTACGAATCAACCAGCACAATTCTATTCAAATGTAAGTTCTTCAAATTTTTCTAATGATGGCAATGGGTATTCCGGTTCTTCTTGGGTATACATCACAGGAATTGCCCTTCCCGTAAAACTCTCAACCTTTAATGTAAATGCTAAAAATAACGATGCCCTTCTAAACTGGACTGTTGAAAACCAGGATGCCACCTCAAGTTATTTTGCAATTGAAAGAAGTACCAACGGAACCAATTTTAACCAGATTGGAACAGTTAATGCAACTTCAGTTTCACAAGCATCGTATTCTTATACTGACAATACTATTAATCTTTCGGGCACCGTATATTATCGTTTAAAAATGGTTGATAAAGACGGACAATTTGCTTACAGTGATATTAAGAGCGTACAATTTGCTAATTCAGGATTCGCAGTTACGCTTTATCCGAACCCGGTACAAAGCTTCACTAAACTCAACATTACACTCGATCAGGCACAGGTAATAAAAGTAAGTGTTAATGATGCTTTGGGTAATATAGTACAACAACTACAGATAACAGGCTTAAAAGGAATGAATGAAAAAACACTTGATCTCTCTAACGTACCAAGCGGAACTTATATGGTCAGGATACAGGCAGGAGAAAATAGTAAAACTTTATCAGTCGTTAAAAATTAAAAAAATCTTTTCAATAAAAAAGCCGGAACAGTAATTTCCGGCTTTTTTTATTTTTTGGTTATAGTAAACGAACCAATTTTATAGATTTTTATTTTTCAGAATCAAATAGAAAATGCAGTGTTTAAAATTTCTTCCTGCTCTTCTGCATGAATTCTTGCATAGCCTGAAGAAGTAGAAGCGCTGGCCTGCCTGC
Organism: Bacteroidota bacterium; assembly: GCA_028876495.1. Classification (GTDB taxonomy): domain Bacteria; phylum Bacteroidota; class Bacteroidia; order Chitinophagales; family Chitinophagaceae; genus Ginsengibacter. The sequence continues at coordinate 51,668 of JAGWRO010000041.1, read as the reverse complement.
TGATGATACCAAAATTGATAGAAGTCAGGTTCATTCTTAAAAATGTGGCCGCACCCATGTTCAAAGGTTCTTCCTGCACCCAATACCAGATGGCTTTATTGTATTTTTTATAAAGATCTTCCAACTGGTTTAATGGCAGTGGATATAGTTGCTCCATTCTCACAATTGCCAGTTCTTTGCGCTGATCCTTTTCTCTTTTCTCGTTCAGATCGAAATAAATTTTACCTGAACACATTAATACTTTAGTAATAGAAGACACGTCTGTTATCCACTCATCGTCTATTACTTCTTTAAATCCTCCCTGGGTAAATTCTTCAATTTTGCTGTAGCTTCCCGGGTGGCGCAAATTGGCTTTGGGTGAAAAATTGATCATTGGTTTTCTGAAAGGCCATGCAAGTTGTCTTCTCAATCCATGGAAAAAATTAGCGGCAGTCGTGATATTAGTAACTACCATGTTCAGTTCGGCGCACATTTGTAAAAACCGCTCCATTCGTCCGCTACTGTGTTCCGGGCCTTGTCCTTCATATCCATGAGGCAAGAGCAAAACCAGTCCATTCATGCGTTGCCATTTTTGTTCTGCCCCTGTTATAAACTGATCAATTAGGGTTTGGGCTCCGTTGGCGAAATCACCAAATTGTGCTTCCCACAGAACCAGGTTATTAGGATTGGCCATTGCATATCCGTATTCAAAACCAAGCACCGCGTATTCGCTCAAAAGAGAATTCCATATTCTTAATAAACCTTGCTTATCAGAAATCCGGCTTAGCCTATTATAAAACTCATCTGTTTTTTCGTCGCGTATCACGGCATGCCTATGGCTGAAAGTGCCACGCCTTACATCCTGGCCGCTCATTCTTACATCTTTGCCTTCTTCTAAAATACTCGCATACGCAAGCAATTCCCCGGTTGCCCAATCAAATTTCCCCTCTGCATCATACAATTTAATTTTATCCTGTAATATCTTTTTGATCTTTTTGAGCGGCGTAAAATCTTCCGGCACTTCCATGATAGCATGGAATAACTTTTCAATTTTTGCTTTTGAAACTGCGGTAATGGGCGAACTTTTAAAATCTTCCGGCTTAGCCTTTCGAAGGCTTTGCCACCACAATTCTGGCTTCTGATAACTGTAAGGAAGCGGGTTTTGCTTAATTTCATCCAGGCGCTCCTGGAGATCGCTCCAGAATTTTTCTTCCATTTCTTTGGCAAGCCCGGCAGTAGCTTCATCCCCATGAAGTGAAAGCCATTTTATATAAGTTTCACGCGGATTGGGTTGTTTTTCAATCAAGGCATACAAACCCGGTTGCGTAAATTTTGGATCGTCACCTTCATTGTGCCCATGACGGCGGTAACAAACCATATCTACAAAAATATCAGAATTGAATTTTTGCCTGTAGAGCATGGCAATTTGTGAAACCTTTACTACCATTTCCGCATCATCGCCATTTACATGAAACACGGGCGCTTTTACGGTTGCCGCTACAGAAGTACAATAGTCAGAAGTACGAGCGTCATCAAAATCAGTAGTAAAACCCACCTGGTTATTGATCACAAAATGCAAAGTTCCACCTGTGCAAAATCCATTCAGTCCGCTCATTTGCAAAACTTCATAAATAATTCCCTGGCCTGCCAGTGAAGAATCGCCGTGTATTAAAATAGGAAGAATTTTATCATAATCACTTTCATAAATGACGTCTGCCTTACTTCTTGCAAAACCTAATACCACAGGATCTACCGCCTCAAGATGAGAAGGATTAGGACTTAATTTTAAATGAACCAGTTTTCCGGAAGGCGTTTCGATGTCGCTGCTATAGCCTTTATGATATTTTACATCACCACTTCCCATGGTAGAATCCACTGTTGCATTTCCTTCAAATTCAGTGAATATCTGTTCATAGGTTTTTCCCAAAATGTTGGCAAGCACGTTCAACCTTCCGCGATGGGCCATACCGATCACTACTTCCTGTACCTCATTTTCGGCAGCGGTGTTAATGATGGCATCCAGAGCTGAGATGGTATTTTCTCCGCCTTCCAGTGAAAATCTTTTTTGGCCAACGTATTTGGTTTGTAAAAATTTTTCAAATATCACGCCTTCATTCAGTTTTTGAAGAATCCTTCTTTTTTGTTCCAAAGGAACCGGCTGCTGCATAGTATTTTCCACGGCATTAATAATCCAGTCAATTTTTTCAGGATCATTTAAAGCACTAAATTCTATACCTACAGATTCTGCATAACACTTTTTTAAATGATTGAGGATCGTTTGTAAAGTGGCTTTGCCTACTCCGGCAAACCGGCCGGCAACAAATTCTGTATTCAGATCACTTTCATTCAAACCGAAATAGGAAAGTCCAAGGTTGGCCCTTCGGTCTTTTCTTTCTCTTATAGGATTTGTTTTTGCAACAAGATGGCCTTTTTCCCTGTAGGAAAGTATCAGTTGATACACGCCGAATTCTTTATCCAGGTTAGAAACAGATACCGGGCTGGTTTCTGTAACAGTCGCAGCTTTCCCATTTCCGTTTTGAGTGGAAACGGCAAAATCAAACCCTTCAAAAAACTTTCTCAGGTCTGCATCTACACTTTCGGGGTTCTTTTTAAAATCAGTATATAAGCTTTCAATATAAGCGGGATGCGAACTGGTTATATACGAGAAATCTTTCATGATGAAAAGGAAATTTTGCAATTTTTTCTCTTGAAAAGAGTTTGCTTTCAGGAGATGGGAGTATTATTAATGTTGAATAGCAATAATTTTAATACAAATATCGTACGTTTTATTAAGATAAATTTATAAAGGCAGCAACATTATCAATTAATTTGGAAAGGACAGCAAAAAAATTCGAAAAATAAAGAAAAAATGATTTTTTGGTGATATTGTTTGAAGCTTCAGTTTATCGCGTTTATTCGAAACTGGAATTTTGACTTCAATAGTAAACCAAGAAATAAGCGAGATTTTTATTTTACAAGATGATAAAGAATGATTCGCAATTATCACTCTTTGCTTTAAAAACCGTTCTATAGAAAAGGGATATTCTGTAAAGTTTAGGGAGTACATATTATTTATATTTCTTCAGGCTAAAATAAAAATCTTTCTTTTTTCTTCGTTTACTGCTTTAAAAGATTCAGAGCCATTTAACCAGTCACCCACTTCACCTTTTCATCTGTTGGCGTTCTTTTTGTCAAAGGATTTGAAAGATCTTCGGGATAGCCAATAAAGAAAGTGCCTATCAATTTGTCATCGGGTCCCAGATCAAAATGCGACTTTGCTTCTTCCATATAAGTAATGCCGCCTGTTGATAAATATCCGCCCAAACTATAGGGAGTGAGCGATAAGAAAATATTTTCTATCGCACAAGCAGTTGCAATCACTTCTTCAATTTCGGGAATGCTTACACTATCTGATCTTTTCATTCCAACTACGATTACATGGGATGAAAGCAACGGATATTCCCTTAAGTTTTTGAGCTTTTTTTCATTAAACTTTTCGCCGGCATATTTTGTATAAATATCTGTTTGAAGATTGGCAAAAAGTTCGCGTCCTTCGCCGGCAAAAACGGTGAAACGCCACGGCTGCGTGAGTTTGTGAGTAGGCGCGCGATTGGCATTTTCTAAAATTTCATGAATGATTTCATCAGGAATTTGTTTGTCTTTTTGAAATTGATTGGGGTAAACACTTCTCCTGTTCTGAACGATCGAATTAAATTCTTTTACATCAAAATTATTTTCCATTTTCTTTCTGTTTCATTTTTGCAAAGGTACAATCAGTGGGTTTGTCTTTTGGGTGATAAACCAAAAAGTGAAGAGAAAGACTAAATTTGCAGTTCAATATTTAATCCATCTCAATGTTCGAACTTTTTTTGGCAAGTGTAAAAGAGCACATTTCAATAACCGATCAAGAATTTGAATTTTGCAAAACACTTTTCATTCCGAAGAAATTACGCAAGAGACAATACCTGTTGCAGGAAGGAGATGTTTGCCGTTATACCGCTTTTGTTGAAAAAGGAATGTTACGGACATTTACTGTGGATGATAAAGGCAATGAACCGATCCTGCAATTTTCAATGGAAGGATGGTGGGTAACAGATCTTTATAGTTACCTGACTGATGAGCCGTCGCGCTATAACATTGAAGCGCTGGAAGATTGTGAATTACTCCTCATCACCAAGCCTTCGTGGGAAACCCTTCTTGAAAAAGTTCCCGCATTTGAGAAATATTTTCGTATCCTTATTCAAAATAATTTAATTGCTACCCAAAGGCGTTTAATCAGTTCGATGACAGAATCTGCTGAGGACCAGTATACAAAGCTGATAGATAATTTTCCAACTTGCCTTCAGAGAGTGCCGCAACACATGATCGCATCGTTTTTAGGGATTACACCCGAAACATTAAGTCGTATCCGCAGCCAGATGGCAGCAAGAAAATCAGAAGTAAAATGAAAGTATTTATAACACGGAAAATTCCGGATATCGGATTGAAAATGATAACGGACGCAGGCATTGAAGTGATCGAATGGGATGAGAAAAGGCCGTTGATCCAGGCCGAGTTAATCGAATTTTCTAAACAATGCGACGCGCTTCTTTCTGCAGGTTTTAATAATATTGACGCTTTTTTTCTGAATGAATGCAAACATTTAAAAGTGATATCGCTGCACTCGGTTGGGTATGATAATGTAGATATTGCTGCTGCCAATGCATTGAAAATTCCGGTAGGAAATACGCCGGGTGTTTTAAGCGGCCCTACGGCCGATGTAGCTTTTTTGTTGATGCTTGCTGTTTCAAGAAAAGCTTTTTACCTGCATAATAAAATCATGAAAGGTGAATGGAAATTTTTTGAACCAACTGCGGATTTGGGAATTGAAATCAAAGGAAAAACTTTGGGAATTTTTGGCCTGGGAAATATTGGTTATGAAATGGCGAAACGTTGCGTGGGCGCTTATGATATGAAAGTGATTTATCATAATCGTCATCGTAATTTGAAAGCAGAAAAAGAATTCAACGCAGAATGTGTTTCGTTTGAAGAATTGCTAAAAAGAAGTGATGTGCTGTCAGTTCATACCAATTTATCTGATGAGACAAAAGGTACCTTTGATAAAAATGCGTTTTCACAAATGAAACCTTCTTCAATTTTTATCAATACCGCTCGTGGCGGAATTCATAATGAAGAAGATCTCATTGATGCATTGCAAAATGGAATTATCTGGGGCGCAGGACTGGATGTTACCAATCCGGAACCGATGCATAAAGACAATCCGCTGCTGGCAATGCCGAATGCGGCTATTTTGCCACACATCGGCAGTGCCACTGTTGAAACAAGAAATGCCATGGCTGAAATTGCAGCCGCCAATCTCATCGCCGGTTTAAACGGGCAACGGCTTCCCCATCCTGTTAATCCTGAAATTTATGAAGCAGGATAATTAATGTCTGGCGCCTGCCGATTCTATTGCAGATTCATTGATGGTGTCAAAATCTTCTTCGCTCAATTCAATTTTTTCCGAATTCAAATTCTCCTCCAAATGTCTTACTGAAGAAGTTCCGGGAATCAGTAAAATATTCGGCGCATGATTGAACAACCATTTTAAGATCAGTTGTTTTTCTGATATCTTATATTTTTCCGCCATTTTAGTAATTGTCTCATCAGGATTCAAACGGCTTGCAATCATCGGGTTCCATGGAATAAATGCGATGTCATTGTCTTTGCAATATTCCAGTTCGGATTCCCATTGGCGATAAGTAAGGCTGTATTTATTTTGAACAGAAACGATTTCCAATTGCTCTTTGGCTTTTTTAATATCATCAACACTCACTTCAGAGAGGCCGATATATTTGATCAAACCTTTTTGCTGTGCGTCTTTTAAAAAGTCGATTGTTTCATCAAAAGGCACCTTCGGGTCGATGCGATGAAGCTGGTACAGATCAATGCGATCCAGTTTTAATCTTTTCAAACTTCCTTCCAGGGCTTCTTTCAAATGATCGGGCCTTGCATTCATTGACCATTGATCCGGACCGCTTCGTTCCAATCCGCCTTTGGTCGCTATCACCAGATCTTTGGGATAAGGATAGAGCGCTTTAGCAATCAGTTTTTCAGAAACATAAGGCCCGTAACTATCGGCGGTATCAATAAAATTTACGCCCATGTCTACCGCTCTCTTTAAAACCTTTATCGCTTCATCTTCATTTTCAGGTTCTCCCCATACACCTTTACCGGTTATGCGCATTGCGCCATAACCATAGCGATTTACTTTCAGATCTTTTCCAATTGTCCACGTTTTGTTGTTATACATTTTGCTCATTGTTATTATTTTTTGTAAAAGGAAGACCACAAATTTCTCTCCAAAAGAAACAGGCTTCTGTCTTTTAATATTTATTTAAAAGGGTTTCTATTGCTTGTCATTATTGGTTTTTGGTCATTACCAGCTTTCATTCTCTTGATCTACATCAAGAGAAATTCTTAACAAACATCAAGGTTAATTATTATCATATCATATTGGAGGCCGCCTCATTGTCATTCTACCTTTGTGTAACAAAAAGCAAAGAAATGGCAACTAAAAAAACGATAGCTATTGTGGGAGCAACGGAGACAGCCGGAAGGGCAATCGTTAATCAATTTGCGTCTATGCCTTACCGTTTGTTGCTAATTTCTCACCAACCGGGGCAGTTGAATGAATTGAATGAAAAAATCAACAAACAATATCCAGGTGCTGAAATAGAATCTCTTGAATGTGTTAAAGACGGATGTTGGGAAGCTGATATAATTATAATAGCGGTTGAAGCGGCAGAAGAAAAAAGAGTGGCTGAATTGATGAAAGAAGTTGCTACTCAAAAAATAGTAGTAGTGGTTTCTCAAAATGAAAATGAGTGTAGAGAGTTGCAGAAAGTTTTGCCTTATTCAAAGATTGTAAAGGCTTTTGTCAACCTGGAAGAAAAAGAAATTTTTCTTTCCGGAAGCTGTGAAACAGTAAACGAAGAAATATTAGAAATTTTTAAACAGGCAGGTTATAACACCATACTTCAATCGACAAATAAAAATTTAAAAACAGAAAAATGAACAAGTTAATCGCAACAGATTCTAACAACTGGCCCGCATTGATTTCCAGGCTGGCCCTAGGTTTCACCATTTTTCCTCATGGCGCACAAAAGCTGCTGGGAATATTTGGTGGATATGGATTTAATGGTACAATGGGCTTTTTAACCGGTACAATGCATTTGCCATATGTGATTGGCTTGCTGGTTATCCTTATCGAATTTTTCGGATCACTGTTCCTCATATTTGGCTTCTTAACAAGGATTGCCGCCATTGGATTTACCGGATTGTACGCAGGAGTAGTTATTACCGTTCATGCCGCTAATGGGTTTTTTATGAACTGGGGGATGCAACCGAATAAAGGTGAAGGATGGGAATTTTTTATCCTGTTATTCGGCCTGGCAATTATCAGTTTGATTTTAGGAGGAGGTAAAGCCAGTATAGATGCGGCAATTCAAAAGAAAATAAAGAATAATTACGCAGTTAAAACACAATCAAAATAAATTTTAAAACAAAACAAAAATTAAAAAATCATGTCAACAACAAAATGGAATCTCGATCCGACACACAGTGAAATTACTTTTAAAGTAAAACATTTAATGATCTCTACCGTAACCGGGCAGTTCAAAAAATTTAACCTTGAAGGTGAAACAGAAACCAACGATTTTAATACCGCTAAAAAAATTGAATTCACAGCAGATGTCGATTCAATCGATACCAACAACGAACAACGTGATGCACATTTGAAATCTGCTGATTTCTTCAAAGCAGAAGAACATCCTCAAATTAAATTTTCAGGCACAAAATATGAGGCTAATGGAAACGAAGGAAAGCTTTATGGCAACTTAACCATGGCGGGAACTACAAAGCCTGTTGTTCTGAACGTAGATTTTGGAGGAATTGTAGTAGACCCTTATGGACAAACAAAAGCTGGTTTTACCGTTACCGGAAAAATAAGCCGCAAAGAATTTGGCTTAACCTGGAATGCAGTTACAGAAGCAGGAAATGTGGTAGTAAGCGACGATATTAAGATTAACGCCGAAATACAGTTGGTAAAGCAACAGCAACAAAAAGAACAGGAAGCTGCATAAAGGAAGGCTACAACCAGTGAAGTTATCATGTTCACTGAACATGGTAACTTCATATTTAAAAAAATTAAAAATGGAAAATAGAATTTTAGGGTTGCATCATATTACGGCGATAGCCGGTAATGCAAAACAAAATCTGGATTTTTATACAAAAGTGCTCGGACAAAGGTTTGTGAAGAAGACGGTGAATTTTGATGACCCCGGTACTTATCACTTTTATTTCGGCGACGAAAAGGGAACCCCGGGAAGTATTCTTACATTTTTCCCGTGGGCAGGCGTTAGGCGCGGACAAAATGGTGCAGGCATGGCAACAGGGATAGGCTATTCTGTTCCTGTTGATAGCCTTGAGTTTTGGAAAGAACGTTTTAAAAGATTCAATGTAAAGCAAGATGAAATAGGAGAGCGTTTCGGAGAAAAATATCTTCACTTCCAGGATCCGGATGGATTGCAACTTGATTTTATTGCAAGCGAAAACGAAGACAAAAGAAAACCATGGGAATCGGATGAAATAAAAAGCGCACATGCTACAAAAGGATTTCACAGCGTAACCCTGACTTTGAATAAAGTAGAGCCTACAGCAAAAGTGCTTACTGATATTTTAGGTTATAAATTATTAAAGCACGAAGGAAATCGGTATCGTTTTATTACTGATGCAATAGATAACGCGGGCATTGTCGACATCATTGAAGCGCCGGGTTTAGGCAGAGGCATAAATTCCGCAGGAACGAATCACCACGTGGCTTTCAGGGTTAAGGACGATAATATTCTAATGGAGTATCGTGAGAAAGTTTTGAGTAAAGGCCTGGATATTACGCCGAAAATTGATCGTGATTATTTTTTCTCTCTTTATTTCAGGGAACCGGGGGGCGTTTTATTTGAACTGGCTACAGAAAATCCGGGTTTCGACAAAGATGAGCCATTGAGCGAGTTGGGAACTCATTTGAAATTGCCTAAGCAATATGAGCCAGCGAGAAAAGAAATTGAAAAGGTGTTGCCGCAACTCGATTAAAATCGTATAATCATAACCGTTATAATAAAAAAAAGGAGTAAAAATGACAAGTTTGTCAGCATTCAATAAGTTTACCGATGACCTTAAAGAACAGGATCAACTGATGCCAGTTCTGTTTATAGGGCATGGTTCTCCGATGAATGGAATTGAGGACAATGAGTTTAGCCAAAGATGGTCACAAATGGCAAAAGAAATTCCGGTTCCGGCAGCCGTACTGGTCGTTTCGGCACATTGGTTCACGAAAGGGACACGTGTAACTGCAATGGATTTTCCTGAAACAATCCACGATTTTGGTGGATTTCCACAGGCTTTATTTGATGTGCAATATCCGGCTCCCGGCAATCCCGTGCTGGCAAAGGAAACCGCTTCATTGCTGCATTCTGCGAAGGTGGAATTAGATCATGACTGGGGATTGGATCATGGTGCGTGGACCGTTGTAAGGCGGATGTATCCTGATGCGAAAATTCCTGTTGTGCAATTAAGTATCGATTACACAAGGGAGCCGCAATACCATTTTGATTTGGCTAAAGAATTGTATGAATTGAGGAAGAAAGGTGTATTAATTATGGGAAGCGGGAATATGGTCCACAACTTGCGGATGGTATCATGGGCAAAAATAAATGAGCCGGGCTACGGATACGACTGGGCTTTACAGATGAATGATCGATTCAAGCAACTTATTAGTGACGGTGACTTCAAACCGTTAATCAATTATGAAAGCCTGGGAGCAGAAAGCCGACTGGCCATTCCGACACCCGAACATTATTTGCCGTTGTTGTATTCTTTGGGATTGAAAGGAAGTAAAGACAACATTTCTTTTTTCAATGATAAAGCAATTGCAGGTTCGCTTACGATGACGTCGGTTTTGATTGGGGGATAGTGAAGGCAATGGGCAAAAGGCAAAAGGCAAAAGGCAATGGGCAAAAGTAAAGGCTGAATGCTTAATAATTTTAATAAATAAACTTAAAGATTTTAATAAATAAACTTAAAGATGGATGTATAATTTAAAAATAATTTCTTCAACAGTGAGGCCGGGACGGAAAGGGCCGCTGGTAGCAAATTGGATTGCGGAATTAGCAAAAGAAAACGGAAATTTTAACGTGGAATTACTGGATTTGGGGGAGATTAAATTGCCAATGATGGATGAACCGAATCATCCTGTGATGAAGCAATATAAACATGAACACACGAAATGGTGGAGTGCAAAGATTGAGGAAGCAGATGCATTTATTTTTGTTACTGCCGAATACGATTATAATTACCCTGCGCCGTTAAGAAACGCGCTGGAATATCTTTCGCAGGAATGGAATTATAAACCGGCGGCTATTGTGAGTTATGGTGGTGTCTCAGCGGGAACAAGAGCGGCGAATGCTTTAAAGGCTGACCTTTCAACCTTCAGAATGGTTCCATTGACTGAGTCCGTCAACTTTCCTTTTTTTCAGCAAAATCTTAATGATCAAAATGAATTTGTGGTTAACGAGGTATCTGAAAAAGCAGCGAAAAATATGTTGAAACAACTCGTTCGTTGGGCAAAAGGATTGAAAGCGATCAAAGAAGATCATGACTAAAAATTTTCTTTTCCGAAATAATTTGAAATATGCGAACTATAAAAAAAATTGATGAAGCGGTGAACGAGCCGGTTGGTGATCTTATCACATTTCGTGCGCTTCCAACCAACTCAATTGATCATATTGATCCGTTTATATTTTTAAATCACCACGGATACCAGGTTTATCCAGAAAACAATTACGGTTTGCCTTTCGGGCCGCACCCTCATCGCGGATTTGAAACTGTTACTTTTATTGTTCATGGCGACCTGACACATAAAGACAGTGGTGGTTCTGAAAGTGTAATTAAAGCTGGTGGTGTGCAATGGATGACGGCAGGACGCGGATTGATACATTCTGAAATTTCTTCCGAAGAATTTAAAAAGAATGGAGGTGAACTGGAGCTTTTGCAACTTTGGGTGAATCTTCCTGCAAGACTAAAAATGACCGAACCAAAGTATATAGGTTTGCAGGAAAAAGATATTCCTGAAATTATTTGCGATAATGGAAAAGTTATTATACACGCAGTTTCCGGCGATTGGGAAGGAAAAAAAGGCGCGTTTCATCCTTTGGTTGATATTCAATTGGCCACCATTGATTTTAAAACCGGTGGTATATACCGTATAAGCATAGACGCAGAAAGAAATATTTTCTTTTATGTGATAAAGGGAAAGGTGAAAGTAAACGGAAGTAAAGCTGAAATACACCAGTTGGTGGAATTCAATAATGATGGAAATGAAATTGAAATTGAAGCGCAGGAAGAAAGTATCGTTTTGCTTGGGCATGCGCTTCCGTTCGACGAACCTATTGTGGCGCAAGGACCTTTTGTAATGAATTCTTCAGAAGAAATAAGACAGGCTTATCATGATTACCGTACGGGGAAATTCGGTAACTGGCTTGAAGAATAACAGTAAACCAATAAATATTCACAATTTTAATTTGCAATAAAATGGAGTTAGGTCTTATGTCATTTGCAGACATGCAACCGGAAAGCCTTTCAGGCAACGGAATAAGCGCGCACCAGCGGCTGAAGGATTTGATGGAAGAAATAAAGCTTGCCGATGAACTGGGACTTGATGTTTTTGGTTTAGGTGAACATCATCGCCCTGATTATGCAGTTTCTTCACCCGAGGTAATTCTGGGAGCGGCAGCAGCAATTACAAAAAATATAAAACTTACAAGCGCTGTAACGGTGCTTAGTTCAGATGATCCGGTTCGTGTGTTTCAAAATTTTTCCACCGTCGATCTTTTGTCCGGTGGCCGAGCAGAAATTATGGCGGGCCGTGGTTCTTTTATCGAATCTTTTCCTTTGTTTGGATATGATCTTCAGGATTATGATGAACTCTTTACCGAAAAACTGGATCTTCTTCTCAATTTGAATAAAAGCACAAAAGTTTCGTGGCAGGGAAAACATCGCGCTTCGATAAATAATCTGGGAGTTTATCCTCGCCCTTATCAGAAATCAATTCCGGTTTGGATTGCTGCAGGCGGTACGCCAGTTTCCGCAGTGAGAGCTGCTACTTTGGGCCTTCCTTTGATGTTGGCTATTATTGGTGGAAGGCCTGAACAGTTTGTTCCTTTTATTAATTTGTATAAAGAAACATTTGCAAAAACAGGAAAGGATTTATCGCAACTTCAACTTGGCGTAAACAATCATTTTTATGTTTCCGAAAATTCGCATCAGGCTGCTGATGAATTTTATCCACACTATGCAGAAGTGATGAGCAGGATCGGACGTGAAAGAGGATGGCCGCCACTTTCAAGAGAGCAATATGAATATTTACGCTCACCAAAAGGAGCGTTAATGGTAGGAAGTGTGCAGGAAGTGGTTGATAAAATTTTATATGAACATGAGTTGTTTGGCAATACCCGTTTTTTAGCTCAGGCAAGCGTAGGTAATGTGCCGCATAAATTAATTATGCATTCTATTGAATTATTTGGAACGAAAGTGGTGCCTGTTATCAGGAAAGAAATTAAAGTATAAAAAAAACTGCCTTTTGGCAGTTTTAAAGTTTTCGAATTAGTGAATCTGAATTTGCTTCGGCGGTTTTTGTTTAGCTTCTTCTTTTTTAGGAATTACCAGGTGAAGCAAACCATTTTCATACTTCGCTTCGATCTTGTCTGCATCAACCACATCTTTCGGCAAGGTAAAAGATCTTTGAAATGACTGATAGCTGAATTCCCTGCGTGAATATTTTTCGTCTTCGTTATTTTCTTCGCGCTCATTACTTTTCTCTGAAGAAATACTTAACATATTTCCGTCGAGCTGGATCTTAAAATCGTTTTTGTTCATACCAGGGGCAGCCACTTCCACCTCAAAGTTGTCTTTTGTTTCTTTTACATTTACCTTGGGAATAGACGTGCTAGTGTCAGAATAATTACTGAGGCCCCAGTCAAAAAAATCCCGGTTAAAAAAATCGTCGAACAGCAGGGGCCATTGATTCATGGAATTTCCATTTCTTTTAATTAGATTCATAATGTCCTCCTTTTTTTATTGGTTAATGATAATTTACTTGAAAAATCACAAAAAAAATACCGTTTTATGATTTAGGTTTGTTAATGAAAAATTGTCTGAGGACGAGAAAAAAATGTCATTTCGAAGGGACATTTTTTCTTTTTTAAACTGGAGTTGAAAGCACTTGTTTTTTAGGTATTTATTGATAAAAATAATTTCATCTGTATGGAAAAAATAGAATTAGCCCTGAACAAGAATGGACGAGGATATTTTTTGTTAAAAGAAGCTGCCGAAACTTTAGGGGAAATGGAAATCGGGATATTAGAGAATGAGTTAACGGTATTTCATACAGAAGTAATTCCGAAGGCGGAAGGAAAAGGTATTGCAAAAAAACTTTTGAGTGAAATGGTTGACTATTCGAGGAAAAATAATTTAAAAGTCAGGGCACTTTGTCCGTTTGTACGTGCACAATTTAATCGCCATCCTGAAGAGTATTCGGACATCATTAAAAAATAAAAAATGGCAACTGATAAAATACATACAAAAAATATTATTAATGCTGGCATTCCTTTAAAAGAAGCTGAAAAAGTATTGATCATGATACACGGCCGTGGCGGTAGCGCTGAAGATATTCTTTCTCTCGGCAAATATTTAAATGTAAAAGATTATGCTTTGCTCGCGCCGCAGGCAAGAGATCATAGTTGGTATCCTTATTCTTTTATTGCCCCGGTTTCTCAAAACGAACCGTGGCTTTCGTCTGCTTTAGATCTCATAAAAGAAACATTGGATGAGATAACGGCAGAAGGAATTTCTGCAGAAAATGTTTGTTTACTCGGATTTTCTCAAGGTGCATGTCTTACTTTGGAGTTTGCTGCAAGGAATGCACAAAAGTTTGATGGTGTTGTCGCTTTTACCGGCGGTTTGATCGGCGATAAAATTCATACAGAAAATTACAAAGGCAATTTTGAAGGAACACCGATTTTTATCGGCAGCAGCAATCCTGACCCGCATGTTCCGGTACAACGTGTTAGGGAGACGACAGGAATTTTAAAAAGTATGCATGCTGACGTTACCGAAAAGATTTATAACGGCATGGGACACACGATTTCAGAAGATGAAATTGCAATGGCGAATGAATTGATTTTTAAATAAAAAATATATTATGCAACAACAATGGCCCGTTCTTTCTTACGAAAAGAGCCAATCGACGTTTGATACTTTGCACATGTGGACACAAATTGTGGGCAAAATAAAATTAGCCACGTTGCCATGGGTTAACCATTCGTGGCACATTACACTGCACATTACAACACATGGTTTAACTACACAAATGATGCCTTATAAAGATGAGCAGTTTCAAATTGATTTTGATTTTATAGAACATCAGTTAAAGATCACAACAAGCAAGGGAGAGTTTCGTCAATTTGATTTACATAATATTTCTGTAGCGGATTTTTATCAGAAAATTTTTGTGTTATTAGCTGAGTTAAACATCGATTTGAAAATAAAACCGGTACCTGTTGAAATTGCGAATCCTATTCCTTTTAAAGAAGATTCGATTCACGCTTCTTATGTTGATGAAGATGTAAAAGCTTTTCACCAGGCTTTGATTTTAATGCAGAAAGTTTTTTTGAAATTCAGAAGTGGCTTTAAAGGCAAAGCCAGTCCCATCCATTTTTTCTGGGGAAGTTTTGACCTGGCACTTTCATTTTTTTCCGGCAGAAGAGCGCCGAAACATCCGGGTGGCGTACCGGGTTTGCCGGATAAAGTAGCTGAAGAAGCCTATTGTCGTGAAGTAAGTAGTTGCGGATTTTGGACAGGCAATGAAACCTTTCCGGAAGCAGCGTTTTATTGTTATTTGTACCCGGAGCCGGAAGGATATAAAACAGCTATCCTTCAACCGAAAGAGGCTTATTATAACAAAACTCTTGGCGAATTTATCTTGCCTTATGCTGCAGTTCAGCAATCCGCAGATCCCGAAAATAGTTTATTGCAATTTTTGAAAAGTACCTATGCGGCAGGCGCGGATCTGGCTAAATGGGACAGGAAGATTTTAGAAGACTAAAGCTTAGTCGTATTCCACAAAGATTTCATCTTCATAACACCACATCCATCTTTCACCGGGTTCGGCAGAAATTACCACCGGGTGTTTTGTATGATGAAAATGTTGTGTCATGTGTTTGTTCGGCGATTGATTACAACACAAGGTGGCGCCGCAGGTTTGACACGTTCTTAAATGAACCCAATGGCTTCCGGTTTTTACACATTCGTCGCAAACGAGGTCCACGGGCTGTTTTAGTTCTTTTATCGCTTTTATATGATCGCAAATTGATTCCTCTTCCATGGTAGTTGTTTTGAAAATATTTGAATAAATTTCCTACATTTTATTTTAGTTAGCAAACTTGTTGGCAGTAAACTAACTTTTCCTTCCAATTTTTATTTTGCCGGAATTAAGGAATAAAATTTGAGATACATTGTGAACTGAGTAACAGGAAAATTTTCTCCTGTCCTTTTTAAACAAATAATTTATGGTGCATACAAAGAAAAAAGTTGTGGTAGCAGGTGGGGGTTTTGGTGGAATCAATTTGATAAAAAAAATATGGAAAGATTCGCGCTTTGAGGTTACAATGGTGGATGTTGATAACTATCATTTTTTTCCTCCATTGCTTTACCAGGTTGCCACTGCATTTATTGAACCTTCTAACATTAGCTACCCTTTTCGCAGAATGTTTGAGGGAAAAAATAATATGCGTTTTCACTATGGCGCTTTAAAAAAGGTAAATCCTTCAGAAAATACCATTGAAACTACTACCGGAATTCTTGATTATGATTATCTCGTTCTTGGCATCGGAACTGAAACCAATTTTTTTGGAAATGAGAATATAAAGCGAAATGCCTTGCCCATGAAATCGATTGAAGATGCGATCAATCTGAGGAATCACATGTTACTTAATATGGAAAAGGCAACCATTACTGATGATCCGGAAGAAAAAGAAAGAAATTTAAATATCGTGATTGCGGGCGGTGGGCCTTCCGGTGTGGAACTTGCGGGAATGCTTGCGGAAATGGGACTAACCGTCGTACGAAAAGAATATCCTGAAATAAAACGTGGCAATTCACGAATACATTTGATTGATGCATCACCGCATCTGTTGGGGCCGATGAGTAAAAAAGCGCAGGAGGAGGCGTTCAAAGTGCTGAGTGATCTGGGTGTGCAAATCCAACTGAATACCTTGGTAAAAGACTATGCGGATGGAAATGTGGTGTTGGGAAACGGAAATACCATTCCTACTAATTCATTAATCTGGACTTCAGGAGTGGTAGCCCGTGCAGTACCGGGGATTTTGCCTGAACAATTAGGGCACGGAAGAAGAATTTTGGTGGATGAATTTAATAAAGTAAAAGATTTGTCAAACATTTTTGCCATCGGCGATTTATGTTTGCAAACCTCCGATAAAAACTATCCTAATGGGCATCCACAATTGGCGCAGGTTGCCATTCAGCAGGGAACGTTGCTGGGAGAGAACTTAAAAAGAATGGAAACGGATGAACAACTGAAACCTTTCAATTATAACAACAAAGGAAGTATGGCAATTATTTCGAAATATGAAGCTGTTGCAGATCTTCCTAAAGTTTCCTTCACCGGATTTTTTGCATGGCTCATCTGGCTTTTCGTTCATATAATACCGTTGGTAGGTTTCAGAAATAAAGTCAAACTTGCATTTAGCTGGTTCTGGTCTTTCATTACCAACAACCCGACGTTGCGTTTAATTATCCGCCCCAAAAAAGAAGAAGTATTAGAAATTCAAAATGATACCGTTCAATGAAAGCAGCAATAATCAACCATTTTGGTCCTCCTGAAGTTTTGGAAATAACAGAAATCGAAAAACCTGTCCCGAACGACGACGAAGTTTTAATCAAAATAAAATTTGCCGGAATAAATCCTGTTGATACCAAAGTAAGAGCAGGTACCAGTGGCATGTCGAAAAATCTTCAATTGTCTGCAATTCTTGGCTGGGATGTAAGTGGAACGATAGAGAGCGTTGGTAAAAATGTTTCAGAATTTAAAACCGGTGATGAAGTATTTGGGTGCATTGGCTTTCCGGGCTTGGGAAAAACCTATGCTGAGTTTGCAGTTGCTGATCCGAAATTAATTACAAAAAAACCCGCAAATGTTTCTTTTGAGGAAGCTGCTGCAGTTCCGTTGGCCGGGCTTACGGCTTACCAGGCGATCCATGAGCATTTGAAAGTTTCTGAAGGACAAAGAATATTGATACAGGCTGCCGCAGGTGGCGTTGGTCATTTGGCGGTTCAGTTTGCTAAATTGAATGGCGCTTTTGTCGCCGGTACCGCTTCAGGAAAAAATGAAGACTTTTTAAGATCGATCGGTATTGATCTGTTTATTAATTACAAAAAAGAAAAATTTGAGAAGGTTTTTAAAAACGGAGATGCTGCATTGGATGCGATGGGTGGAGAAATTTTGTATCGTTCTTTTTCCTGCGTAAAAAAGGGTGGGAGAGTAGTTTGTCTTCCTTCTTCGACCAAAAATGATCCTAAAGCGATTGAACTTGCAAGGCAATTCAATGTTGAACTGATTTGGCCGATGATGCATCCTGGCGGAGAGGAAATGAGCATAATTGCTGGTTTACTGGAAGAAAAAAAGTTAGTGGTAAAAATTGATAAGATTTTTGTCCTTGATGATATTGTTGAAGCGCATAAAGCGATTGAAACGCATGGAACAGATGGAAAAGTTATTGTGAAGATCAGATAGAATCGTATATTTCCGGTTCGTTAACTGCCAGATTAAATTTGCAATTGACTTTTTTTTGGAAAAAGAAAAGCCGGAATTAGAAACATAAGCATTTTGAACAGAAGTTCCCGCCAAAATTTTGTGTTTATCATCAAACTTTTTATTACTTTTGCAGCCCTTTTAGCATTTTGTGTTTTGGCTAAAGCGGATTTCTTATAAAACATATTACCCACATGGCTCCATAAGTTCCCGTCTGTTCGGGGCGCCGGCGAGGGTGTAAAAGTAAAATATTTTAAAATGCCAAAGGTTAAAACCAACTCCAGCGCGAAAAAGCGCTTTAAAGTAACCGGTACAGGTGAAATTACTTATCAAAAAGCTTACAAACGTCACATTCTTACTAAAAAATCTACTAAACGTAAACGCGCTTTACGCAAAAAAGGAAGCGTAAGCGATGCCAACAGGCCTTTTGTAATGCGTTTGCTTCGGATGAAGTAAGCTCCATTGAAAGAAAAAAACGATAAACAATTTCAAAAAATTAAAAATATTAAATTATGCCACGTTCATCAAATGCAGTAGCATCAAGGGCAAGAAGAAAAAGAGTTCTTAAAGCCGCTAAAGGCTATTACGGTAAAAGGAAAAACGTTTATACCGTTGCTAAGAATGTAATGGAAAAGGGCCTTACTTATAGTTATGTAGGCCGCAAGCTTAAAAAGCGTGAATACCGCGCCTTATGGATCGCACGTATCAATGCTGCCGTAAGAGCAGAAGGAATGACTTACAGCCAGTTTATCCATAAATTAAACGAAAAAAATATTGATCTTAACAGGAAAGTTCTTGCTGATATGGCAATGAACGAACCGGAAAGCTTTAAGAATCTTATATTATCTGTAAAATAATTTTTCAATTTCATATTTCTGAAACCGTCCTTAATTATGGGGACGGTTTTTTTTATTTCATTAATTAATCATTCAATTACATTTGTACATATTTTTTAAAATCTTAAAAGTTTTGAATGACTAATAGCTATAAGGACCTGGTAGATCAGACGTTTAATTTTCCCCAGGAAGGATTCGACTTAAAGGATGGTTACCTGGAATACAATGATGTGAATGTAAAAGCTTTGATTGATAAATATGGAACGCCTCTAAAATTTACTTATCTCCCTAAAATAGGAATGCAGATCAATAAGGCAAAAAAAATGTTTGCCAATGCCATTAAAAAACACAAGTACGAGGGTAAATACAACTATTGTTATTGTACCAAAAGTTCACACTTTTCTTTCATAGTTGAAGAAGCATTAAAACACGATATACACCTTGAAACTTCCTATGCATACGATATTGAGATCATTCAAAAATTGTATGAAAGAAAAAAAATTACAAAAGATACATTTATCATCTGCAACGGTTTTAAACAAAAATCTTACACAAGCCGTATTGCACGGTTAATAAATTCAGGTTTCAAAAATGTGATTCCTGTTCTTGATAATAAAGAGGAATTAAAAGCTTACCGTAAATCAGTAAAAGTTCCTTTTAATATTGGTATTCGCGTGGCCGCAGAAGAAGAGCCTACCTTTCCGTTTTATACCTCACGGTTAGGCATACGTGCAAAAGATATTCTTGAATTTTATGTGGATGAAATTGAAGGAAATGAAGACAAGTTCCAGTTAAAAATGCTTCATATCTTTTTGAACAAGGGAATTAAAGATGACATATATTACTGGAGCGAATTGAATAAGGTGATCAATCTTTATTGCCAGTTAAAAAAAATTTGCCCTGAACTGGATTCTATTAATATTGGCGGCGGGTTTCCTATCAAACATTCTTTAGGGTTTGATTACGATTACCAATTCATGATCAACGAAATTGTAAGAAACATAAAAGCAGGTTGTAAAAAAAGCAAAGTGCCGATGCCCAATATTTTTACTGAATTTGGCAGTTTTACCGTAGGAGAAAGCATGGCGCATATCTACAGTGTAATAGGTGATAAAAGGCAAAACGACCGCGAAACCTGGTATATGATCGATTCATCTTTTATTACTACTCTGCCTGATACCTGGGGCATTGGTGAAAAATTTTTGATGCTTCCCATTAATAAATGGGATAACGAATATCAAAGGGTAACTCTTGGAGGCATTACCTGTGATAGTCACGATTATTACGACTCTGAAGAACATATCAACGAAGTTTTTTTACCAAAAGTGGGCGAAGGCGAACCGTTGTATGTTGGCTTTTTTCATACCGGCGCTTACCAGGACCAGATAAGCGGATATGGCGGAATAAAACATTGTCTTATTCCTTCTCCAAAATATATTGTGCTTGATTATGATAAGAACGGGAAACTGGTGGACTGGGTTTATGCCAAGGAACAAAGCGCTCAAAGCATGCTGAAGATACTCGGTTATAAATAGAAATTTTATCAAATAGAAATACCGGTTTTTTGTTTATTCACTCCAAATGCTAATTTTTATAAACAAAAAACCTCCTCAAAAAATGAGGAGGCTTTTTAATCTACATTTTCCACTCAAATTAGCTTATTACAATTTCCTTGGGCATCACTTTTACTTCTTCTTTTTTAGGAAGAGTGAGGTACAGAATTCCATTTTCATATTTTGCGTTGATCGCATCAGCATTTATTTTTTCATCAAGGGTAAATGACCTTTTGAAAGATTGGGTGCTGAATTCCCTTTTGATAAATTGTCTTTTTTCTTCGGCTTGTTCTTCCTTCTTTTCAAAAGAAACTGTTAGAATATTTTTATCAACAGTAATTTTGAAATCTTCTTTTTTTCTGCCTGGGGCATTGAATTCCAACTCATAATTGTCGTTGGTTTCGCAAATATTTACCGCTGGAGTATTCATGCCGTTGGTGTTAGCTACCGGCAAATCGCTTAATAAGTTATCAAGAAAACTATCTAAAGTTTTCAAGGTTGGCTGATTGAATTTTAAGGTTGTCATAATTTTATTTTTTAAAGTTTGTTTATTAATTTTCCTTCGAATGATCAAAAAAAATACCAATGGATTTTTTCTGCAATTTTGAGAATATATTAAGACAAAAAGTCTTATGAAAAGAAAAGTGTCTGTCATTTTTTCCAAATCTTTATGAAAATCAATGATTCATAAAAGATTTAAGTATTGTAAATTTGCACTCTAAAATTTTAAATTTAAAAGATATGTATCCAGCAGAAATAGTAATTCCCATGAAAGGGGAATTAACACAAAATGGTTTTGAAGATTTGGTAACAGCCGACCAGGTAGAGCAGGCCATCAATCAGGAAGGAACTACACTTGTTGTAGTCAATTCCGTTTGCGGATGTGCAGCAGGCAGTGCACGTCCTGGCATTTTACTTTCCCTTAAAAACGCTGACAAAAAACCAGATCATCTTGCTACCGTATTTGCAGGTTTTGATTTTGATGCCGTAAACAAAGTGCGCGAACACTTGCTTCCTTATCCTCCTTCCTCTCCATCAGTAGCTCTGTTTAAAGATGGTAAATTGGTTCATTTTTTAGAAAGGCATAATATAGAAGGCGCGTCTGCACCAATGATCGCTAATAATCTTGCCGCCGCATTTGAAGCTTATTGCTAATTAATAAAATAAAAACCTTCAGTACATTTGGAGGTTTTTATTTTTAAAAATATCACTTGTAAAAGATCGTAAAAAGTTTTTCCGAAACTAAAAAGTAAACATGTATCCGAATTTATATTTTGTATTTAAGGACTGGTTTGGGTGGGAAATCAATGCTTTTAAAATCTTTTACACTTTCGGCATTTTTGTAGCCATAGCCTTTATTGTTTCTGCCTATATTCTGACTAAAGAATTAAAAAGAAAAGAAAAACAAGGACTTTTATTACCGCGCGAAGAAACTATCACCACCGGAAAACCTGCTTCTTTACTTGAATTATTTATAAACGGGCTTGTAGGGTTTTTATTTGGTTATAAACTCATAGGCGCTTTTATGGCAAGCCGCCACGCCGGTATCGATTTGCAGCAATATATTTTTTCATCAGAGGGAAGTTGGCTTGGCGGACTTATAATTGCTGCTGCACTCATCTATTTAAAATACAAGGAAAAAGAAAAACAAAAACTTCCCCAACCTGAGAAACGAACCATCAGGATATGGCCACATGATAGGGTAGGAGATATTGTAATATTTGCTTTAATTTTTGGAATCATTGGCGCTAAAATTTTTGACAACCTTGAGAATTGGGACAGGTTTATTGCTGATCCGATTGCTAATTTAATTGCACCAAGCGGACTTACATTTTACGGCGGACTTATTTTTGCCACAGTTGCCATTTTAATTTATGCAAGAAAAAAGGGGATTGGTATACTTCATTTGATTGATGCAGCCGCTCCGGTTTTAATGATTGCGTATGCTATCGGGCGCATGGGTTGCCAATCTGCAGGTGACGGTGATTGGGGCATTTTTAACAGCGCTTATGTTTCAGATGTTCCGGGGCATGTGGTTCCGGCAACTTCTGACGAATTTCAACAAAAGCTGAAACAATATTCTACTTACTTTTTAGCTGGTACAGTTACAGATCCTAATGGCACAACTACCATGGTTACCGATCGTATTGAAACTTCCCTTGATAAAGTTCCACATAAAAGTTTCAGAGGGCCAAAGTGGTTGCCTGCATGGATGTTTGCTTTTACCTTTCCACACAATGTAAATGAAGATGGAATTTTATTGCCTGATTGTAACGGAAAATATTGCCGCGCCTTGCCCCTTCCCGTATTTCCTACATCCCTCTACGAAATTGTAGCCTGCTTCATTTTGTTTTTCAGTTTATGGGCTATCCGAAAAAAGATCAAGGTACCCGGTGTGCTCTTTTGCATTTATCTGATCATGAATGGTGTTGAAAGATTTTTGGTAGAAACAATTCGTGTCAACACTACTTATTCTATTTTCGGAATTCATCCAACACAGGCAGAATTAATTTCAGCGGCATTGGTGATTACAGGAATTATCGGCATTATTTATTTTACTAAAAATGAAAAGCCCGCTTTGGATTACAAGTAAACAAATTTCTTTCTGTAATCGGTACTTGTTTTTGATTTTCTTTCTTAAAGTTTAATTTCTAAACGTTATCTCTTCTAATTTTTTGGTACTCTCTGGTTTTTGTTGAACTGAAGAAAAGCTAAAATTAATGTGGCTTCATAAATGTTATGATTACTAAGGAACCATAAATTAGTTAAAACAAAAAGGCTTCACCAAATTTATGGAGAAGCCTTTAGTAATTTATTCCTGGGGGTTTGTTTAAGCAGGAAGAAATCTGGTCAAACCTTTCGGCCTGGTTTTCATTGGGATAATATATTTTTCTTAGGCATTGAATTCAAAAAAAGTAGAAGTTGACTGATATCGGACTTTTTTTGGTTTTTCCTGGATTAAAGGAACATTCGTTTTCAATGGATTTGGATTTTGATTAATGTTGTTGAACATCAATCAACTTCTGGAACAAAGATATAGATGGTGTGCACATCACACAATAGAGACATTGCTCTTTTTTTTGAATATATATTTACTGTAAGTATCGTAATTCAACGATATGTCCTGATGATATTATTACGATCTTTTAAATAGTGAAAATACGAAGCGTTGATTTTTAGTTAAAACAAAAATTGAGGTTATTTGTTTGTTTACTATAGAAGGTGGGTTTCCATTAGTAACAGAGAGTTTTAATTATAGAAACGCAACTGGGGCAGAAGTAAAATGAAAATTAATTGCCCTACTTTTGTCCACTGAAAATAATTACATGAACCGTACCTCTTTTTCAATAAAGTTTAAAATGGTGAAAGAATAAAAGGAGTATTTATCACTCAAAAAGTGATAAAAGATTAATGTATTTAAAAAATAAGTGAAATAAAAAAGATGGAAACGATAATCTCTGTAAAAGACCTGAAAAAAAATTACGGCAAATTTGAAGCCGTCAAAGGAATTTCATTTGATGTATTTAAAGGAGAAATATTTGGTTTGCTTGGACCAAACGGCGCCGGCAAATCAACCACGCTCGAAATTATAGAAACACTTAGGGATAAAACCTCAGGAAAAGTAATTGTAGATGGTTTGGATCTTGATCATGATGCTGCGCAAATAAAAAAAATAATTGGGGTGCAATTACAAACCTCAGGCTTTTACCCTGGCTTGAATTTGCTTGAATTAATTGATCTTTTTTGTGGCTTGTATAACACAAAAGCAGATTCAAACCAATTACTTGAAATGGTAAACCTGAAGGACAAAGCAAAAAACAAATACAAGGAAATGAGCGGCGGCCAAAAGCAACGCTTCTCTATCGCCACCACTTTGATCAATAAACCAAAAATTATTTTTTTGGATGAACCTACCACAGGTCTTGATCCACAGGCGCGCCGCAACTTATGGGAACTGATCAAACGCATCAGGCAGGAAGGCACCACCGTCATTATTACTACGCATTATATGGATGAAGCAGAATATTTATGCGATCGGGTGGCTATCATGGATGAAGGAAAAATCATTGCGTTGGAGAGTCCCGATAGGCTTATAGATGATTTGGTGGATTCCGGTTTTGAAAGGCCTAAAGAAACAAAATCGGCTAATCTTGAAGATGTTTTTATTAACTTAACAGGTAAAGATTTCAGGGAGGATTAAACTATATTTGCGCTCTGTTTTTAAAATCAAACCGACCAAAAAAAAGATTAAATGAAAACTATTTTCCTCATACTATTGTTACCTTTTTCTACTGCTTTTGCACAAAAGAAAAAGCCCGTAAAAACCAAGCCGACAGCTTCGAAAACGCAGGCAATGAATTCAATCGATAGCCTTAGTTATTCAATAGGGGTTCAGGTTGCGGAATATTATAAAGGAACTCAAAATGTAGATAAGATTAATCCTGAGTATGTGAAAAAAGCAATTATAGATGTATATAATAATAAACCTTTAACCATTCAAGAAGAACAAGCCAATATGTGCATACAAACAAAATTACAAGAGTTCATGGCCAACAAAATCAAAGCTGTAAAAGATTCAGGTAATAAGTTTTTAGAAGAAAATAAAAAAAAGCCAGGTGTTGTTACCTTACCTGATGGAATGCAATACGAAATTATTACTAAAGGTACAGGGCCGATACCAACAGCAATTGATACGGTTAATGCCAACTATATCGGCACATTGATTGATGGAAAAGAATTTGATAACTCTTATAAAAGAGGAGAACCCCTAACCATCCCTGTTACAGGAGTTATTCGGGGATGGACGGAAGCATTGCAATTGATGCCGGTAGGAAGCAAATGGAAATTGTATATTCCTTCTGATCTTGCCTATGGCGACAGAGGCGCAGGTGGAGTAATTCCCGGAGGGGCCACTTTGATCTTTACAATAGAGTTATTGGATATTGTAAATAAATAAATTTTTTATGGCAGAAGATGAAACCCTTCGTTACCCGATAGGAAGGGAAAATGACCAGGAAGCTTATAAAAGTGAATTTAGTGAGCATTTGAAATTCATGCTGATAAACGATATAAAAATGCTCCCTTCTTCTTTGGAATTTGCTATTCAAAATCTTGATGCTTCTCAATTAGAAACTCCTTACAGACCGAATGGATGGACGGTTCAGCAAGTGGTTCATCATGTTGCAGACAGCCATCTGAATGCCTACATTCGTTTTAAGCTTGGCCTTTCTGAACACAATCCAATCATAAAGCCATACGATCAGGAAGCCTGGGCTAATCTTTCTGATTCAAAAAAAATACCTGTAAATATTTCAATTACACTTCTTTATGCTTTACATGCACGTTGGTGTCAATTGATGGACGATATGCCTGAAAGCGAATGGCAGCGTACTATCTATCATCCTGAAAG
Organism: Bacteroidota bacterium; assembly: GCA_028876495.1. Lineage (GTDB taxonomy): Bacteria > Bacteroidota > Bacteroidia > Chitinophagales > Chitinophagaceae > Ginsengibacter. The sequence goes on along the minus strand of JAGWRO010000041.1, from coordinate 25,970 downwards.
AGAAATTGAAATGAGTTTGTGGGATCTATTAAAATCGTATGCATGGCACAGTCGCCACCATGTTGCACACATTTTGCAACTGAAAGAAAGAGAAGGGTGGAATTAAAAAAGGCAATCAGGAAACAATTATGAAATGGAAAATATTAACATCAGAATATATAAGCAGGCATAAATATTTTACGGCCCGCAGGGATAAATGTGAAATGCCGGATGGAAATATTGTCGAAGAATATTTTGTGGTTGAATTGCCGCTAACGGTTTGTGGCGTAGCACTTACAGAAGAAGGTGAAGTGTTAATGGTAAGGCAATACAGGCATCCTATTGAAGAAACGCTTCTTGAAATTCCCGGTGGATTTGTGGATGAAGGTGAAAGTGTGGAAGAGGCAATAAAAAGAGAATTGAAAGAAGAAACCGGTTATGAATTTTCTTCCTTTACCTATGTTGGTAAAATTGCTGCAAATCCGGGAGTGCTTAATAATTTTACTTATTTCTATTTGGCAAAAGGTGGTAAAAAAGCCGGTGAACAAAAGTTGGATAAAAGTGAAGAATTGGAAATAGAAAAAATTTCTTTGCCTGAACTAAAAAAGCTTTTTCTTGAAAATAAGATTATGCAGGCAACGCATAATAATTGTATATTTTATGCACTTAAGGAATTAGGAGAATTGTAAATTTTCATTTAAGGCAGCAATTTAATTTTTAAGGCTTTCTACCTCTGCTATTACAAACACACTTCCGCAAACTACGATAAGATCTTCTGTGGATGCCTTGCTCAGCGCTGTTTTTAAAGCTTTATTTACATCAGAAAATATTTCACCATTAAGATCAAATTCTTTTGCCATATTCTGCAATTCATCTTCAGGTAAGGCCCGTGGGTTATGTGCCTTGGTAAAATAATAATTGGCATCTTTTGGAAATTGGCTCAACACTTTTTTAATTTCTTTATCTTTTCCCATTCCAAAAATAATATGGAGGTGATTGAATTTAATTTGTTTGATCTGTTGAATTAATTGGTTTATTCCATCTTCATTGTGGGCTACATCCAGCACCACCGTTGGCTTTTCGTGAATTATTTCCCATCTTCCAAAAAGCCCGGTTAGTTTTTTTACATTGCTGAGGGCCGCTATTATTTTTTCTTCTTTTAAAGAAAAATGAGGTTTTAATAAATCTATCGCTGTGAGGACAGTTACAATATTTTTTTTCTGATAGTTGCCATTAAGGTCAAGGCGTATCAACTTTTCTTCACTCTTTTCTTTGTTGATAATTTTTACTTGCAAAGATTTTGTTTCATAGTAAGATGAAACAACTTCATATTTTTCCTTTGCAAAAATCAGTGGCGCATGGGACTCAATCGCTTTCTTTTCAAAAACAGATTTTGTTTCAGATGAAGCTTCACCAATCACCGCAGGAATATTTTCTTTGATGATTCCTGCTTTTTCAAAGGCGATTTTTTCGAGTGAATCGCCCAGGATGTCCATGTGATCGAAACTTACATTTGTAATGACAGATAATAATGGAGTAATTACGTTGGTACTGTCTAACCTTCCCCCAAGGCCTGTTTCGATAATGGCTACCTCAACATTTTCCGCTGCAAAATAATCCAACGCCATCACAAAAGTGAGTTCAAAAAAGGATGGTTTTATTTCCTCTGAAATCTCTTTTGTTTTTTCAACAAAATCTACCAGGAATGCCTCAGCCAGCATTTCTCCGTTTATTTTTATTCTTTCCCTAAAATCTTTTAAATGCGGTGAGGTGTACAATCCTGTTTTATACCCATTTTCTTGTAAAATCGCAGCCAGCATGTGGCTAACAGATCCTTTGCCATTGGTTCCGGCCACATGAATCGTTTTAATTTTATCCTGCGGATCACTTAAAAAATGGCACAATGCCAATGTGTTTTTGAGATCTGCTTTATAAGCTTTTACACCGCTCTTGCTGAACATCGGGAGCTTATTGTAGAGATAATGTATAGATTCTGCGTAGGTCAATGAATGATAATATTGAGTAATTGAAGCGCGCAATTTACGCTAAGGCAGTAAACAAACAAATAACATGAATTTGTATTTTCTTACCCAAAGCCATATTATGTTAAATTTTGCTTTTTTGGGGCACAAAAATTGTGGTTTTTTGGGTGCGGAGAATGTTTTGAAGAAATGATCATTTTAAAAACAAAAACAATGAATAAAAGTGAAATTAAACTGGATCTATCCGATGTTTCAGTTGCCGCAAATCTTGCCCAACCCAAAGATCCGGTTGCAATGGTGATTTTTGCCCACGGAAGTGGTAGCAGCCATTTGAGCCCCAGAAATAATTTTGTAGCTGATGTGCTTAATCAAAATCGCATCACCACTTTACTTGCGGATCTGCTCACACCTGAGGAAGATGAAATTTATGAGAACAGGTTCAATATTGATTTATTGACCGAGAGGCTTATAAGGCTTACTGAAAAGGCGCTTGAGCAATTTGCTTTCGATGATTTGCCGATTGGGTTTTTTGGTGCAAGTACCGGAGCTGCTTCAGCTTTGGATGCTGCCGCCTTTCTTGGAGATACAATTAAAGCAGTTGTGAGCCGCGGTGGCCGCCCTGATTTGGCTAAAAATTTAAAGGCAGTTAAAGCACCTACATTACTGATTATAGGTTCATTGGATACAGACGTTATTAATTTAAACAAGAAGGCTTATGATCAGCTTAAGTGCGACAGGAAAATAGAAATTGTTAACGGAGCTTCTCATTTATTTGAAGAGCCAGGCACTTTAAATGAAGTTGCCAATCTTGCTTCATCCTGGTTTGATCTGTATTTGTGCAATAATATGATAGAGGAACGCGCTCAGTAAATTGTAAACATGCAATACTTTACAAACAGGTACGACGCTGCTATGCAACTTGCAAAAAAGCTTGAAAAATACAAAGGTGAGGAGGGGGTAGTTCTTGCGGTTCCGAGGGGTGGTGTACCCATTGGCTTTTATATCGCGAAACATCTACATTTTGACCTCGACTTGTTGATGTCTAAAAAGTTGGGTCATCCTTATAATGAGGAATTTGCTATTGGTGCCGTTGGACTTGAAGATGAAATTATTGAGGAAACACAGGGGATTTCACCGGAATATATTGACGAGGAAGTAGCAAATATCCATAGCCAATTAAAAGAACGATATAAAAAATTCATGGGCAATAAGCAACCGGTTGATATCAACGGTAAAATTGTAATTGTAGTGGATGACGGAGTAGCAACAGGCAGAACAATACTGGCTACTTTAGAAATGTTGCGACGAAAAAATCCGCGTAAGCTGATAGTAGCCGTGCCGGTTTCATCCCAGGAAGCTGCGGAAAGAATAAGAAGGGTAGTGGATGAATTTATTTGTCTGCATACGCCTTTTCCATTTTATGGAGTAGGAAGATTTTATAAAGATTTTTCTCAAACTACTGATGAGGAAGTAATTGCGTTATTACAAGAATTAAATGCGAGTGGTCATGCGGCTTAAATGTTTATGATCTTAACTACTTAAGTTCCTTTTACTTTCATTTTCAGAGTATAAATATTTTGAGATGCTGTAATGAATAAAATGTTTTTTTCTTTGCCTCCGAAAGTTATGTTAGCTGTCCAGTCCGCTGGAACATCAATGTGTTCAATCTTTTTTCCTTCTTTATTATAAACGGTAACACCCTTTCCGGTAAGATAAATGTTGCCCTCGTTATCGATCGTCATTCCATCAGAACCCTGGGGTACAAATAAAGTTTGATCTTTTAAACTTCCGTCTTCTGCAATGGTAAACTTATAGGTTTTGTTGGCTTCAATATCAGCTACGTACAAATATTTCCCATCAGGAGTTCCGATAATTCCGTTTGGCTTTATCATATTATCTACAACCACTTCCGGATCATTTTTTGCTTTTAAGTAATACACCTTTTGTCCATCAAGGTCAGATGATTTTCTTGTCCAGTAATCACGCTGATAATAAGGATCTGTAAAATAAATTTTCTCTTTTGAAGTTACAAACACATCGTTTGGCCCGTTTAAGAGCTTCCCTTTATAATCCTTTACAAGCACCGTTACCTTTTTATCAGGAGCAATTGACCATAATTGTTCATTTTCATCAGCGCATGAAATGAGATTACCTTTCTTATCGAAATACATTCCATTAGAGCGCCCGGCTTCATCCATAAAAACGGAAAGTTTTCCATGTGTGTCATATTCCCATATTTTGTCATTCGGCTGATCTGTAAAAAATACATTTCCTTTTTTATCAGTTGCAGGCCCTTCTGTAAATTTAAACTGGTCTGAAACGAGATGCAGTTTTGCGCCATCTGCAATAACAGGACTTATTTTTTGTTTGGCATTATTTTCGACTTTCTTTCCTTCTGAATTTGCCATGAGAGTGAATATTAATAGAAGTTTTAAAATTGGTATCATCTTATATTTTTTTGTTTAAGCATTAGTGTATTTTAAAGAAACTTACTCACAATTTTCTTCAATAAGAAATTCTCTTTTTTTAAGATCTATCGCTACTAAATGTCCGAAATGCGGGCGATTGCGATACACACAACCACCATCAATATTGATACAATTACCTTTTTGTTTTAAAATAAAAGTTAGTGGAATCGGCGTGTGCCCGTGAATCAGCAACCTGTCTTCCAACGCCGGTTGTTGTGGAAAAAAATCTCTTTCCCACAGCATGGCTTCTTTATCTTCAAAAAGGTTTTCATTCCTAAAGTTAAGACCTGCATGAACAAAAATGTAATTATCTTTTTGCAGGTAAAATTCAGTTTCTTTTAAAAAAGAAAAATATTCCTGGGGCAATTCATCTTGTGATTTAATGCCAAAGCTTTTCAGTGTTTTTTTTCCACCATTATCAAGCCAAAGGTTCAATGATTTTTTATCATTTACCGCGTCCAGCATCATTTGTTCGTGGTTTCCTCTTAAAGTATAAATTGGATAACCTTCAGCACGTAGCTCTATGATCAGGTCGATAACACCTTTGCTGTCATCTCCCCTGTCAATATAATCACCAATGCAATAGATGTTATCTTCTTTTGTGAGTTGAATTTTATCTTTTAGTAATTTTTCAAAAGTCTTACTACATCCGTGAATATCGCCGATTGCAAATATTCTTTCCATTACAATGTTTTTTTTACTTGTGAAACGCAATTAAAGTACCGAAGGTATTATTTAAGTTTTTGAAAGCGCTTTTATGCCAGCAAACGAAGGAATAATAATGATTTTTATTTTGCCTTTTAAGGTTAAAAAAGAAATGGGATGTATTAAAAAATATTTTATTTATAATAAAAAATAATCCTAAATTTACTTCCCTGAATAAATTACACCCTCTGCTTCTCCCACCACAGGTAACATGAAAAATCCTTTATTTCGTGGTATAGTATTGCGTACTTATTTTTTTTGATTGACTTTTAATTTTTGTAAGAGAAAAACAGTTTTATATGAAACGTTGTTTGAATCTTTCCGGATTAAAGCATTCCCGGTTCACCCTATTTCATTGCCGTAACGATCCCGATAATTTTTAATCAAAACCATTGCTAATTATTTCAATTAAAATGCAATGTTTAAAACTGGTTATTTTTTCAAACTTTAAAATAAAGTAAAATGAAAATAAAAATTATTTTTCAAACAGCTATTATTATAAGTATACTTTTTTTTACCTCCTGCAAAAAAAATGGTCCCCATTTTTGTAATGGCAACGAGGTAATTATGCAGTCCACCAAGGTATTTGCAACCGGACTTAATAATCCCAGAGGCTTAACCTTTGGCCCTGACAATCATCTTTATGTAGCAGAAGGAGGTATTGGTGGTTCTAATTCAACCACGTGCACGCAGGTTATTCCGCCTGTAGGCCCTTACACCGGAAGCGATAATGGCAGCAGTATTTTAAGTATTAATACTGTTGGTCACGTAATGACTTACGTAAACAACCTTCCATCATCCCAAACTGCTGTAACACAAGGCAGCTTGATTAGCGGCGTTGCAGATGTGGCATTTGTTGGACATACGTTGTATGCAATTTTTGCCGGGGCCGGTTGTTCGCATGGTGTGGCTGATGTACCAAACGGTGTTATCAGGGTAAACCCTAATAGATCCTGGAATATGATTGCTGATCTGAGTACTTTCCAAATGAATAATCCTGTAGCCAATCCTGAGCCCGATGATTTTGAACCGGATGGCACCTGGTACAGTATGATTAATGTAAATGGAGACCTGTATGCAGTAGAACCTAATCATGGAGAAATTGATAAAATCACTACAGATGGAACTGTCAGCCGGCTCATAGATATTTCTGCAGTAAAAGGCCATATTGTTCCTACCGCTCTTGCATACAACAACGGGTATTTCTATGTTGGAAATTTAAACACTTTTCCTGCCATGGGTAAATCTGCTGTTTACAAAATTAGCATGAGTGGACAAATGGTAGATAGTGTGACCGGGTTTAATGCGGTTCTTGGTGTAGCTTTCGATCAGTTGGGCGGAATGTATGTGCTGGAGAATTTTACCAATAATCCTTTCCCAACACCAGGCACAGGTGATATCATAAGAGTTGATCCTAATGGCACCAGGCAAACCATTGTATCAGGATTGAATTTGCCAACAGCTATGATCTTTGGACCTGATGAAAAATTATACGTGTCTGAATGGGGCTTTGGAATGCCTCCCGGTGGAGGACAAATTTTGCAAATAAGCTTATTGTGTGACCAAATACACGGAAAACCGAAATTTTGATTAGTTCGAAGATTTTCATAAAAAAGGCTATCTTAAGGGTAGCCTTTTTATTTTTTAAAACGACCTTGATTTGATTGGATTCCTGTTATTTTGGTTATTGAAAAAAAAGACAAAAAAATTTGTGGAAGAAGTTGGGCTCAGTTGAAATTTTATTATCTTCGCGCTCCCAAATTATTTATTTTGGATCGGTAGTTCAGTTGGTTAGAATGCCGCCCTGTCACGGCGGAGGTCGCGAGTTCGAGTCTCGTCCGGTCCGCAAGTAAAATTTCAAAGCCTTTTAAACAGTATGTTTGAGAGGCTTTTTAAATTTATGGGGAAGTTATGAAGTTTACTTTTCCTGAATGCACTTAAATTTTTTAAAAGGAAATTCTTGTTATTTTATTGGTTCACTTTAATCCTGCTTCCATGAAATGAATAATAAGGTTTTATTTACCAACCGAAATAATTAGGAGGTCTTATGCCTTTAAATGCAAATAAACAATGAACTGTCATCTATGTATTTGGTGTTTTTCATACTATGTTACGGGATTATTTTATCCTCAAGAGTAAAATTAATATAGCCTTCAGTTGCCTTTTCATTGCTAATAATCTTACTTGGATTTCCTATTACAAATGAATTACTGGGAACATCTCTGTTCACAAAAGAATTGGGAGCAATTAATACATTCGACCCAATGGTGATTTTTCCAATAATTACTGCACCCGTCCCTACCCATACATTATCACCTATAGTAGGATGGCCTTTATATTTGCCTCTGCTTGCCTGCCCTACAGTAACTCCATGCGTAATATTAAAATTCTTACCAATTGTTGCTCTTCTGTCAATTATTAATGTTCCGCGATGGCCAATATATAAACCTTCCCCTATGTTGGCAGACCAGGCAATTTGAAATCCATATTTGTATGAATATCTGCGAAGCAGTAAAACATAAAAGAACCACGGTATTGAATATTTTTTACACTTAGAGGCCTTTCGAAACAAATAGGTGAATCTAAATCCGGGTATAAAAAGCCCTCTTAAAAAACCTTTGGTGTTTGAAAGACCACCATACCTGAATAAGTCAGCCTTGATAACCCTATCCATTATTTTTTGAATTTATTAGTAAATCCACCTAATATAACAATTTTAGTATTTTAGGCAGGATGAAATTAGGGAATTCTTTTATTTTAAATAACTGAGGTCGTTATTTAATTAAAAAACTAAAATACTGCTTAATTATCCATTTTTAATGAAAAATATTTTTCTTAAATTAAGCCATATCCTTTTTTATTTTTGCTGATGCTTAACCAGGAAATTATTACTCTCGCAAAAAAACTTTGGAATTACCATCTTCTCAATAATAGGTTGGAAAAAACGGATTGTATTCTTGCTTTGGGGAGTCATGATCTTCGTGTTCCGGAGCGTGCTGCCGAATTGTATTTGCAAGGTTATGCCCCTTTGATGATCATGTCGGGCGGACTGGGAAATTTCACGCAGGGATTATGGACAGAAAAAGAAGCAGACAAATTTGCGGCTGTTGCAATTAAAAAAGGCGTTCCACCGGAAGCGATATTGATCGAAAACAATTCGACTAATACTGGTGAGAACATTGTCTTCACTCAAAAATTATTGGAAGAAAAAGGATTAGATCCGAAAAGTTTTATTGTGGTTCAAAAGCCTTATATGGAGCGCAGGTCTTACGCTACTTTTACAAAGCACTGGCCTGGCAAAAAATTGCTGGTTACTTCTCCTAAAATTTCTTTCGAAGAATACCCCAACGAAGAAATACCAATGGAAAGAGTTATCAATATTATGGCGGGGGATTTGCAAAGAATCAAGTTATATCCAGAAAAAGGCTTCCAGGTTTACCAGGAAATCCCTGCAGAAGTTTGGGATGCATTTGAAAAATTAGTAGCGCTGGGTTTTGATAAACATTTAATGAAATAAAAACATCATGAACCAATCTGAAAATTTACAAAGGTTTCTTGATGCGCAGTTATCGGAGTATGAGATTGCCTTATCAGAAATTATGAATGGAAGAAAGCGATCTCATTGGATGTGGTATATTTTTCCTCAAATACACGGATTGGGTTTTAGTGAAGTTTCAAGATTTTATGCTATCATAAATATGGAGGAAGCCGAGAATTATTTAAATCACCCGGTTTTGGGAAAAAGGTTGGTTCAAATTTCTAATGTTTTACTTGGGCTTACGACTGATAATGCCAATATAATTTTCGGAAGCCCTGACGATTTGAAATTAAAATCTTCAATGACTTTATTTTCTCTGTTGCCCAATGCAGACCCGGTTTTTCAAAGAGTGCTTGATAAGTTTTTTAGCGGTGAAAAAGATCAAAAAACATTACAGATTATTACTGATGAAGCAAAGAAATAGCCCTCCTCATATTTGGCTGCACTTTTGGACTTGTTGCAATAGCTAATTTCCTTATAAAGTTTTTTGTCCCGGACTTTCCTGGAATTCAGTGGATCTATCTCATCGCCAAGGCTAGCATTGCAAAAATGAAAACTAATGCATAAATCGACAACATGACGATGGTGAAAATTCCATAAAACTTAAACATCGATTTTAAATTTTTAAAAGACGCATCAAAGTTTTCCTGGCTTACGGTTTTTAAGGCTACTTTCATCTTGGTAGAAAACCGATATAGAAAAAGGCAGGGAAAAAATAATAAAGCAGAAATTAAAATATAACCAATGGTGATTCCTATTGTGGAGCCAGAAGCCAGTTGTGATGGCACTCCTTGCAGGGTTGACAGGCTGGAATAAATAGAGGGAATAAAGAAAGCGATAATAATGATAAACCCGCACCCAATAAATCCGATGATAGCAATAAATTTACCCCATTTGGCGGTTTCGCTTAAAAAGGTTTGCGAGGTGGGAGATAATTGCAGATCATAGTTTAGCAGGTCTAAATTTTCCATTACAGTAGTTTTTAAATTAATTCCAAAGGTTATTAATTTAAATTAAAATAAAAAAAACTGTTTGATTAGTAAACCAACAAATAATAGAGATTTATGTTTTAGATTTCTTTATCAAAAACTAATAAGCTCTTGCAAATAAAACCCTTTCTTTACTTGGCTTTCCGGTTAAAATATCTTTACCTTCTTCTATTGGGTTATTTAAAGGAATGCAGCGAATGGTTGCTTTGCTCAATTCTTTTATTTTTTCTTCTGCATCGGCAGTGCCATCCCAATGCGCTGAAATGAAGCCCCCTTTTTCATCCAATAATTTTACAAATTCATCCCATGTATCGGCTTTGGTAATATGTTCATCACGGTAAGTTTTTGCTTTTTCGTAAATTGAGTTCTGGATATCTTCCAGCAAAACCCAAATAGTATTGGCAAGTCCATCCAGTGAAACCGATTCCTTGGATTTTTTGTCGCGGCGCGCTACCTCGGCAACATTATTTTCAAGATCACGTGCGCCCATTGCAATTCTTACCGGAACACCTTTCATTTCATATTCGGCAAATTTCCATCCCGGACGACGGCTATCATCATCATCATATTTTACCGAAACGCCAAGTGCTTTAAAATCTTCCATTAAAGGAATTACTTTTTCATCAATTGCCTTTTTTTGATCTTCGCCTTTATAAATAGGAACGATTACAACCTGTATCGGAGCTAATTTTGGAGGAAGCACGAGCCCGTCATCATCGCTGTGCGCCATCACCAAAGCACCAATTAATCTTGTGCTTACGCCCCAGCTTGTGGCCCAAACATAATCCAGTTTATTTTCTTTATCACTGAATTTTACATCAAAAGCTTTGGCGAAATTTTGCCCAAGAAAATGGGAAGTGCCCGCCTGCAAAGCTTTTCCATCCTGCATCATCGCTTCAATACAAAAAGTGTCTACCGCACCAGCAAAACGCTCATTTACACTTTTTACCCCTTTTATTACCGGCATTGCCATCCATTCTTCAGCAAATTCTGCATAGATATTCAGCATTTGCATGGTTTCATCAATCGCTTCCTGCGCAGTGGCATGCGCTGTGTGTCCCTCTTGCCAAAGGAATTCAGTAGTGCGTAAAAAGAGACGGGTGCGCATTTCCCATCTTACCACATTTGCCCATTGATTGATGAGCAGCGGCAGATCGCGATAGGATTGGATCCATGTTTTATAAGTATTCCAGATAATGGTTTCTGAAGTCGGACGAACGATCAGTTCTTCTTCGAGTTTTGCATCCGGATCTACAATAATCCCGGTTCCATCCTCGGAATTTTTTAAGCGGTAATGAGTAACTACTGCACATTCTTTGGCAAAGCCTTCCACATGGGCGGCTTCTTTGCTTAAAAAGCTTTTGGGAATAAATAAAGGGAAATACGCGTTCTGGTGGCCTGTTTCTTTAAAACGTTTGTCTAACTGGCTTTGCATATTTTCCCAAAGGGCAAAACCGTAAGGCTTTATCACCATGCAACCACGAACCGCGCTGTAATCAGCAAGTCCTGCTTTTATGATCAGGTCGTTATACCATTGAGAATAATCAGTTTCCCGCGCCGTAATTTCTTTACTCATTATTATTTTATATTTTTAATTATTCTTCCTGCAATTTTAGTTGATTTAGAATACATTTTGTTTTTAGTTACTTTAACAACCATTCATAAAAACAATGCGTAGTTAATAAACTATTATTCTTAAATTTACAGAAAGATGCGGCAAAAATAAGCTTCATTATTAAACTTTCTAAAACTCAAAGCCATGAAAATAAAACATTTACTGTTGCTTGGTGCGGTGGCTGCTTTCAGCAGTTGCAGTACCGCTTATCGCACAGGCCAAACTCCCGATGATGTTTATTATTCACCGGCACCGCAGGAAAATTCATACGTATCCACAGTGACGGAACAAGATAAGAATTCATATTCATACAGGAACCAGGAAGATGCAGACATTAGAAGAGGTATCAATGATCCGGTTTATCGTAATGCGATAACTTTTAGCATGGGCATGGGATATGGCTACAGCCCTTATTCTATGTATCCTTATAGCAGCTTTAATAATCCGTTTTACGGGTATGATGGATATGGTTATAATCCATACGGCATGAAAGGAATGTATGATCCTTATTATAACTCATTTGGATATAATAACCTGAATTTTTATAATTCTCCTTATGGCTATTATAATCCATATTCCCTTGGTGGTTATGGCTATTCTCCATACAGTTATGGCTTCTCGCCCTATTATTCGCCAATTTTATTTTCAGGCAAAAGTGTAAATACGAATACCGGTCCGAGGAGATACAACCTGAACGTTTATAATAATTCAGGAAGTAACACTCCAAGAGGAAATGTTCAACCAATTCGTACTATCAACACCGGCACTACTCAGCCATCAAGAGGAACTGGTGTGGGAAATGTGATCAGGAGAGTTTTTGCTCCTTCTCAAAGAAGTACTTATGTGGCTCCCAGTAACAGTAATAACAACAGGAGAACATATAACTACAACAATAACAATAATAATAATACGTACGAAACTCCACAAAGAACATTTACTCCAAGTACACCCTCCAATTCACCATCTTCATCTTCAGAAGGTGGTAGCGGTAGTAGTGCTCCGGTTAGGACTTTCAGAAGATAAGAATTATATAAAATTTTTTAAAATGGGATGATTTTTCATCCCATTTAAAACTGTTTTTCGCCTTGATCTGTATAAAATTAAAAAAGAGAATTATTTATTCGTTTACTATGAAAGCAATCTATTTAATTGTATTTTTTTCCTTTGCAGTTAGCCTTTCTTATGCACAGGAGCCTGCTGATGCATTAAGATATTCTTATTTAACCCAGCCGGGCGGTACAGCAAGAAATCAGGCAATAGGAGGCGCGGGTGGCTCTTTAGGTGGAGAATTTACTTCACTTTTTATCAATCCTGCAGGACTGGGTTTTTATAAAACGGGCGACTTTGTTTTGACACCCTCTCTTTCTTTTAAAAATACCAGCTCAAATTATCTTAATAATTCTGAAAGCGCTACTGATAATAATTTTAATTTGGGCGCCACAGGATTTGTTATTGGAGGCCCAACACGTAGTAAAAGTGTAAAAAGTATTTCATTTGGGGTTGGAGTAAACCGTGTGGCCGATTTTAATAACCACGTTTATTATAGAGGAACCAATTACAAATCTTCGTATTCAGAAAAATACCTAGAAGAACTGGTCAATAATAATGTGACCGATCCTAATGCTGCTGCAAGTAATTATCCTTATGGAAGCAGCCTTGCGTTTAACACTTATCTCATTGATACCGTTCAGGCGCCGGATGGCTCGCTGAGTGGTTACAGAACCCAAGCAAATCCTTCTACCGGTCTTATCCAGGAAAATACGATCAATACTACCGGAGGCATTACCGATTTGGCTTTTGGAATGGGAGTGAACCTGCAGGACAAATGGTATTTTGGCGGAACGATTTCAATTCCTTTTTTAAATTATAAACGAAATGCTTCCTATAAGGAAAGTGATGCAACTTCTAACCCTAATAACAATTTTAATTATTTTCAGGCAAATGAATCTTTGCAAACAAAAGGCATTGGCATTAATGCGAAATTGGGTGTTATTTTTAAACCGGTTGAAAACATAAGGCTGGGACTTGCATTTCATACGCCAACAGTTTACCAACTTACAGATGATTACACTACAGAAGTAATCACTGATCTTGAAGGTTATGGAGGAGCCGGGATAAAACAACAAAGTTCAACAGACCTGACTAACGGACAGCCCCTGGAATCAAAATATAATATGACTACACCGTGGAGAATGATTTTAAGTGGTTCTTATTTGTTTGGCAGCGACATTGAAAATGTTCAAAGCCAGAAAGGTTTTATTACAGCAGATGTTGAATACGTAGACTATAAAAACGCTTCATTTCATGATGTAACTAATGATGCAAGCACCGCTGATTACTATAATTCTTTAAACAAAACGATTGATAATCTTTATAAAAGTACTATTAACGCCCGCATTGGTGGCGAATTAAAATTCAACACTTTTATGGTAAGATTAGGTGGCGCTTATTATGGTAATCCTTACCAGAATCAAACTTCTGATGTTGTAAAAGTAACTGGCGGGCTTGGCTACAGAAATAAGGGCATTTTTCTCGATCTTGCCTACGTTTATTCAATGAATAAAGACGTAAATTATCCTTACCTGCTTCAGGATAAACCCAATACGCCGGCTTATCTTAAGGCTAATTACGGAAATGTGGTTGCTACTATTGGTTTTAAATTGTAACAGATTTTCTTTAATAAATTCAGGTTTTATTGCCTCCTTGCATAGCCATGTGCTAATAAAAAAATTCATTATTAATTAATTTACTGTTAATGGCAATTTTATGATGAATTTGCTGTTGTAGTGATTTCTCTTCATCATAACAAAATATTTGGATAAAAATATTTGCGATAATAAATATTATATTATTTTTGTCTTCTCACTTTAAAAATCAAGACAAGCCTTGAAAAAAAATAATTTATATAATTCCCTTTCCCCGGTAACGGTATATTTATTATTACGACGTGGATGCTGATAGGCCCTTGCGTTTGAAAGCGCACCTATCAGTGAAAAAAAATCCCCCGATTTCTCTCTTATTCTTTTAAATTTTAAATTTCGTGCAAATTGGAACAATCAAATATAATTGTTCGTGTTGCAATTCCTGCTGATATAATTTACGCACCTGCCATTACAGATGAAATGGCTTCGTCTGCACAGGCGCGTGGTACCGGGATTGCCAAACGTTCACCCGAATATATCTCTCAGAAGATAAGTGAAGGAAAAGCAGTCATAGCTGTTACAAAAGAGGGCAAATGGGTAGGTTTTTGCTATATTGAAGCCTGGGGCCATGAGAAATTTGTTGCTAACAGCGGACTCATAGTAGCTCCTGAATTCAGAAAATCAGGGATAGCAAAAACGATTAAGCAACGCATTTTCGCACTCTCCAGGCAAAAATACCCGGAGGCGAAAATCTTTGGGTTAACTACCGGCCTTGCTGTAATGAAGATCAATAGCGATCTTGGCTATGAACCGGTAACCTATTCTGAACTTACAGATGACGAGAACTTTTGGGCAGGCTGCAAAAGTTGTGTCAATTATGATATTCTGATGAGCAAGGAAAGAAAAAATTGCATGTGTACTGCCATGCTTTACGATCCTAAAGATCATTATGCTCCGGAAGAAACTGCAAGTGATTTTAAAAAGAAATCGAAAGTGTATGAAAGATTTATGCGGTTGAAAAAGAACAGGCTTATAAATTATTTAAAAAAGAAAAAACAGGAAAAGCCGAGGTCTATATTGAGTTTTTTCTTTAACCTATAAAAGTTGAATTGACGATGAGCAAAAAAGTTGTAATTGGTTTCAGTGGCGGATTGGACACTTCTTATTGTGTGAAGTATTTTACCAATGAATTGAATTATGAAGTGCACAGTATCATTGTAAATACCGGTGGATTTTCAAAAGAAGAATTGGATCAAATAGCGCAACATGCGAAAATGCTGGGTGTGGCTTCACATACAACCGTCGATGCCACCAAAAGTTATTACGATACGATTGTAAAATACCTGGTTTATGGAAATGTATTGAAAAACAATACGTATCCTTTAAGTGTAAGTGCCGAAAGGGTTTCACAGGCTTTGCATATTGCTGAACATGTAAAAAAAATTGACGCAGATGCAGTGGCGCATGGAAGTACAGGTGCCGGAAATGACCAGGTGAGGTTTGATATGATCTTTCATATAATGATTCCAGGGGTTGAAATTATCACGCCGATTCGCGATATGCAGTTATCACGCCAGGAAGAAATTGATTACCTGAAATCGAAAGGCGTAAAAATGAATTTCGAAAAATCAGTGTATTCAATCAACAAAGGTTTGTGGGGAACAAGTGTTGGTGGCAAAGAAACATTAAGCTCTAATGGCATGTTGCCTGAAGAAGCATGGCCTACACAATTAAGCAAGTACGAACCGGAGCAGGTGAAATTGCATTTTGAAAAAGGCGATCTTACTGGGGTAAACGATAAAAAATTTGAACATCCGGTTGCTGCAATTCAACACTTACAACAAATTGCTGGTCCTTTTGCCATTGGCCGCGATGTGCATGTAGGCGATACCATAATTGGGATAAAAGGAAGAGTTGGTTTTGAAGCTGCTGCTGCTATGCTGATAATTAAAGGCCATCATGCACTTGAAAAAAATGTGCTCACCAAATGGCAACTCACTTTAAAAAGTCAACTTGCCGATTTTTACGGAAACTGGTTGCATGAAGGCCAATTGCTTGATCCTGTGATGCGCGATATTGAAGCCTTTTTTACTTCCTCACAGCAAAATGTTACGGGTGATGTATTCATTCAGTTAATGCCTTATCGTTTCCAGGTAACAGGGATCGAATCGCCTTTTGATTTGATGAGTAGTAAATTTGGCAAATATGGTGAAATGAATACCGGTTGGAGCGGACAAGATGTAAGAGGCTTTAGCAAAATTTTTGGCAACCAGACAGCCATTTATCATGCGGTAAAAAACAGTGTCGATGAAAAATAAAATCAGGGTTGGTATAATTGGTGGCGCCGGCTATACAGGTGGAGAATTAATCAGGTTGCTTCTCAATCATCCTTGTGCAGAAATGATTTATATCCACAGCAAAAGTAACGCTGGCAAAGAAGTTCATGCGGTTCATCACGATCTTGTTGGCGTAACGGATATTGAGTTTACACATGAAATGAGCGATGAGATTGACGTACTTTTTTTGTGTGTAGGACATGGTGATTCTCTAAAATTTTTGGAAGAAAATGAAGTGCCGCAGCATATAAAGATCATTTCACTTTCACAGGATTTCCGGTTGAAAGAAAAATCAGTTTTTAAAGATCGTCACTTTGTTTACGGCCTTCCGGAGATTAATAGTGAACAAATAAAAAAAGCAGAAAACGTCGCAAACCCCGGTTGTTTTGCCACAGCAATTGAACTAGGTTTATTGCCACTGGCAAAAATGAAATTGTTGAATGATGTTTTTACAACAGGTATTACAGGCTCTACCGGGGCCGGGCAATCTTTATCGCCTACTTCGCATTTTTCATGGCGTGAAAATAACGTGCAGGCTTATAAAACCTTGACACATCAGCATCTTCACGAAATTAATCAGACATTAAACAGTCTTTCAGGCAATTCAAATGCTTCAATACATTTTGTGCCTTGGCGGGGAGATTTTACGAGAGGAATTTTTGTAACGTCACAAATTAAATGTATCAAACCTCTGAGTGAAATTCATGAAGCTTATGTGAAATTTTACGAAAGTCATCCTTTTGTGAAGATCAGCAGTGAACCGATTTTTTTAAAACAGGTGGTAAACACAAACAACTGTTTCCTGCATTTGGAAAAAGAAGGAGATATTCTTGTAGTGCATTCTGTGATTGATAATTTATTAAAAGGTGCAAGTGGACAAGCAGTTGAGAATATGAACCTGATGTTTGGCATGGATGAAACTGAAGGATTGAGATTGAAAGCTAATTATTTTTAGAATGCAGCATGATTCGTAATATCTCGTTGATTTCAAAGGTCCGTGCTTAAAACTTATTACTTAAAACTTATAACTCATGACTCTATTCGACGTATATCCAATTAATGACATTAACATTGTAAAAGCTTCTGGGTCCTATGTTTGGGACGATAAAGGTACAGAGTACCTTGATATGTATGGAGGCCATGCCGTGATCAGTATTGGACATACCAACCCTCATTGGGTAAAAAGAATTGAAGATCAGTTGGAGAAAATTGCATTCTACTCCAATTCAGTGAAAATCCCTTTGCAACAGGAACTTGCCGATAAATTGGGTAAGGTTTCAGGCAAAAATAATTACCAGTTATTTCTTTGTAATTCGGGCGCAGAAGCGAATGAAAATGCTTTAAAGCTTGCTTCTTTTCATAATGGCAGAAAAAAAATTATTGCATTTTCGAAAGCATTTCATGGCCGTACTTCACTGGCTGTTGCTGCCACAGATAATCCTTCAATTATAGCCCCGGTAAATGAAACATCAAGTGTGATTTTTCTTCCTTTTAATGATGAAGATGCCTTGAAAGATTATTTTGAAGAACAAGGAAAAGAAGTATGTGCTGTAATTGTTGAGGGAATCCAGGGTGTAGGCGGAATAAGGGTTGCGTCAAGATCTTTTTTGCAACTGATAAGGAATTTGTGTACAGAATATGGAGCCGTTTTTATTGCCGATTCAGTACAATGTGGTTACGGAAGAACCGGAAAGTTTTATTCTCATGATTATGCGGAAGTTGAAGCCGATATTTATTCAATGGCAAAGGGAATGGGAAACGGTTTCCCGATTGGCGGCATTTCGATTTCTCCTGAGATTTCTCCAAAATATTTTATGCTGGGAACTACTTTTGGTGGCAATCACCTTGCATGTGCCGCGGCGATCGCTGTTTTGGAAGTGATGGAAAAAGAAGACCTGATGAAAAACGCTGAAGAAATTGGTAATTACCTGATCCGGGAAATTGAAAAAGTCGAAGGCTTAAAAAATGTTCGCGGTAAAGGATTGATGATAGGATTTGATGTTCCCGATGAATTAAAAGATTTGAAGAAAAATCTTTTGCATAAGCATAAAATATTTACCGGCGAAGCAAAACCAAATGTGATAAGGTTGTTACCTTCACTTGCTTTGAAAAAAAGTGATGCAGATAAATTTTTAAACGCACTTAAAGAAGAAGTTTCATTTCTTTCAAAAGGAAAGGAAGTTACTTCTGCAGTTAATGCTAATTAATTATTCATTTAAACAATTTAATTATTATTGAAAAATTTTCTTTCAGTTAACGATGCAGGCGATATTAATTTTCTTGTAAAAACTGCATTGAATTTCAAGAAGAATCCTTTAGCTTCTCAAACTTTAGGAAAAGGAAAACGCATTGGTCTGATGTTTCTCAATCCAAGTATGCGCACGCGCTTGAGCACACAAATCGCTGCACAAAATTTGGGTATGGAAGCAATCGTTTTTAATGCCGGACAGGACGGATGGTCGTTAGAGTTTGAAGAAGGAGCGGTGATGAATGGTTCCACTGCAGAACATGTAAAGGATGCTGCGCCTATATTGGGAAAATATTTTGATATCCTGGGAGTGCGTACGTTTCCATCTTTAAAAAACCGTGAAGAAGATTATTCAGAAAAAATACTCCAGCAATTTGTAAAATATTCAGGTATCCCGGTTGTAAGCCTGGAAAGTGCCACTGTGCATCCATTGCAGAGTTTAACTGATATCATAACTATCACTGAGCACCTTCCTGTAAAAACAAAAGCAAAACCAAAAGTGGTTTTAACGTGGGCACCACATGTAAAAGCTTTGCCTCAATGCGTTGCCAATAGTTTTTCACAGTGGATAAATGCGTGGGGGCAAGCGGATTTCATAATTGCCAATCCGGAAGGTTATAACCTTGATAAGGAATTTACAGGGGATGCTACCATTACTAACGATCAGGCACAAGCGCTAAAAGATGCAGATTTTGTGTATGTAAAAAACTGGAGCAGCTACAAATATTATGGAAAAATAATACCTGCTGAAAAGGACTGGATGCTTACAAAAAATAAATTAGCAGTTACTAATAATGCAAGGGTGATGCATTGTCTTCCGGTGCGCAGAAATGTAGAATTAAGTGACGAGGTATTGGACAGCGATAATAGCATTATTACCGAAGAAAGCGGGAATCGCGTTTGGGCTGCGCAGGCTGTACTGGCGGACATTTTAAATGGATTATTATGATTTCATCTTCCGACGATAATGAAAAACTTTTTGTTATAAAAATTGGCGGAAATGTAATTGATGATGCTGTTCAACTGGATTCTTTTCTTACCCATTTTTCAAAAATTGACAATAAAAAAATATTAGTGCACGGTGGCGGAAAAATTGCTACTTCTATCGGTAACCAATTAAATATTCAATCTAATTATATTAATGGACGAAGAATTACTGATGATAAAACGATTGATTTAGTAACAATGGTGTATGGTGGGCTGGTGAATAAAAAAATTGTGGCACAACTGCAGGCGAAACATTGCAATGCACTTGGTGTTACCGGCGCTGATGCGAATTTGTTGCCTGCAAAAAAACGACCGGTAAAAGAAATTGATTACGGGTGGGTAGGAGATTTACGGGATGAAGATATTGATGCAAAAAACTGGAAATTATTTCTGGAGAATGATCTTGCACCGGTAGTAGCAGCACTTACACACGATGGCAATGGTCATGTTTTAAATACGAACGCCGATACAATTGCTTCTGTTATCGCTGTTAATTTGTCTTCTTATTATGATGTAAAACTTGTTTTTTGTTTTGAAAAAAACGGTGTGCTTTTGGAGGTGGAAGATGAAAATTCAGTAATTCATAAGATCAATAAAGAAAACTATTTAACCTTAAAAAAATCGAACAAATTATTCGCGGGTATTTTGCCAAAAATTGATAACGCGTTTGATGCAATTAATAAAGGAGTGAACGAAGTAATTATTGGAAATTCTTCTCACTTATCATCTTTAATAAAAGGAACCGGCGGAACAAAAATTTCTCTTTGATGAGTAGCAGACAAACAAATATTGATGATTTATATTTTGACGCTGTTAATTTATTAAAACAATTAATTGCTATCCCTTCATTCAGTAAAGAAGAAGATATAACGGCTGATTGCTTGGAAGAATTTTTCCAGCGAAAAAATATAAAAACCAACCGCTATCTAAACAATGTGTGGGCTACCAACCAGCATTTTGATAAAAATAAAAAAACGCTGTTATTAAATTCTCATCATGATACGGTGAAACCCAATAAGGGCTATACTTTGAATCCGTTCGAACCAATTGAAAAGGACGGAAAATTATTTGGATTAGGCTCCAATGATGCAGGCGGTCCTTTGGTTTCTCTAATCGCTACATTCGTTTATTTTTATGACGCTGATATTCCATTTAATATTGTTTTCGCAGGAACTGCTGAGGAAGAAATTTCCGGTAAAAACGGAGTTGAAATTTTATTAAACCATCTTCCTGAAATTGATTGTGCCATTGTGGGTGAACCGACGTTACTAAATATGGCTGTTGCTGAAAAAGGATTGTTGGTATTGGATTGTGTTGCTCACGGTAAAGCCGGTCATGCTGCGCGCAACGAAGGTGTTAATGCATTATACATAGCGGTGAAAGATATTGAATGGCTAAGTACTTTTCAGTTTCCAAAAGTTTCTTCTCTTTTGGGCGAAGTTCATATTGCTGTTACATCAATTAATACAGAAAATAAAACACATAATATTGTTCCTTCAGAATGCAAATTTTTAGTGGATGTGCGTGTGAATGAATTGTATACATTTGAAGAAATCATTTCCATAATCAGTGAGAATATTAAGAGTGAGATTCAGCCGCGTTCAGTAAGATTGAAATCCTCTTTTATCAAAGAAAATCATCCTTTGGTAATTGCCGGAGCAAAAATGGGAATTTCTTCTTATGGCTCGCCAACCTGTTCAGACATGGCTTTGATGGATTTTCCTTCTTTAAAATTGGGACCGGGTGATTCTGCAAGAAGCCATAGTGCTGATGAATTTATTTATAAAAAAGAAATTAAAGATGGTATTGAAACGTATATTCAATTAATTAAAAATTACGAATTAGAAATTACAAATTGAAAACGGACAATATCATACGGGATAAAAGTTTTGCTTTTGCAATTCGTGTTGTGAATCTCTATAAATATTTGTGTGAGGAAAAGAAAGAGTTTGTTCTTTCAAAACAGCTTTTAAGAAGTGGTACATCAGTGGGTGCAAATGTCGAAGAAGCAATTGGAGGCCAGTCTGACAAAGATTTTGTTTCAAAGTTAAGTATTGCTTATAAAGAAGCAAGAGAAATAATTTACTGGCTAAAATTATTATATTGATCTTCTTTTCTTTCTAAAGAACAAGCAGAAATTATGTTGAATGATGGCGAAGAAATTTGTAAAATATTGGGTAAAATCCAAATAACTGTAAAAACCCGTAATTCGTAATTTTTAATTTGTAATTGATAAATGAAACTCTGGCAAAAAAATATTGAATCTTTAAAAGAAGTTGAAACCTTCACGGTTGGAAAAGACCGCGAACTGGATTTGTTTCTTGCACCGTTTGATGTTCTGGGTTCGCTTGCCCATATTAAAATGCTGGAGAAAGTTGGTTTACTTACCAAAGAAGAATTGGATGAGCTTGAGAAAGCGTTGAAAGATATTTATGCCAGTATAATAGGAGGAGCCTTTTCTTTAGAAGAAGGAGTTGAAGACATTCATTCGCAGGTTGAATTTCTTTTAACAAAGCAACTGGGCGATTCAGGCAAAAAAATTCATTCTGCCCGTTCAAGAAACGACCAGGTGATTCTTGATCTGAAACTTTTTTTGAGAAGTGAAATTGAACAATTGGTTCGTGAAGTGAACGCCTTTTTTGATCTTCTTTTGCAACAGAGCGAAAAATTTAAAGACCACCTTTTGCCGGGCTATACTCATTTGCAACTTGCCATGCCCAGCTCTTTTGGTTTGTGGTTTGGAGCTTATGCTGAAAGCCTTGTTGATGATATCATCTCACTTCATGCTACCTGGCAAATCGTTAATAAAAATCCTTTGGGTTCGGCTGCAGGTTTCGGCTCTTCATTTCCCATCGATAGGAAATTAACCACAAAATTGCTTGGTTTTGATGACCTGAATTATAATGTAGTTTATGCGCAAATGAGTCGTGGAAAAACAGAAAGAGTCCTTTCACAGGCATTGGCAAATATTGCGTCTACACTTTCCCGTATGAGTATGGATGCATGCCTTTACCTTAACCAGAACTTTGGATTCATTTCATTTCCTGATGAACTTACAACAGGAAGCAGCATCATGCCCCATAAAAAAAATCCCGATGTTTTCGAATTGATTCGTGGTCATTGCAACCGCATACAAGCACTTCCGAACGAGATTCTGATGATGACAACCAATCTTCCCTCAGGATATCACAGGGATTTTCAATTATTGAAAGAACATCTTTTTCCGGCAATTAAAAATCTGAAAGATTGTATTCGTATGGCTACATTGATGTTTGAAAATATAGAAGTGAAAAATGATATTCTTTCTGATGAAAAATATAAATACCTGTTTACGGTGGAAGAAATGAACAAATTGGTTTTAGAAGGTATGCCATTGCGCGATGCTTATAAAAAAATTGGCGCTGATGTGGAAGCGGGAACCTTTAAAACAGAAATGAAAATGAACCATTCTCACGAAGGTTCAATAGGAAATCTTCAAAATGAAGAGATAAAAAGAATGATGGAAAACATTATCAACCGCTTTAATTTTAAGGCTGTGAATGATGCTTTACAAAAATTATTACAGTAAATTGCCAACTTCCATATGGGGAATTAGCGAAAATTTCCCTGATTTGATATTTTAAAGAAGATGAAATGGCAGAATCGATAAAAAAAAGGATTGCGATTTTTGGCTCAACAGGTTCCATTGGCACTCAGGCTTTGGAAGTGATTGAAGCACATCCTGATTTGTTCGAAGTAGAAATATTGACAGCTCATACAAATGATAAATTATTAATTGAACAAGCGCTTAAGTTTCAGCCAAATGCTGTGGTAATAGTGGATGAAGGCAAATATGAAAAAGTAAAAAAGGCGTTGGGATCGACAGATATAAAAGTTTTTGGCGGCGAAAGCGCTTTGGATGAAGTAGCTGATTTTGATACTTATGATATGATGCTGGCCGCAATTGTTGGTTTTGCAGGGTTGAAACCAACATTAAGAGCGATAGAAAATGGGAAGGCGGTTGCTTTGGCAAATAAAGAAACGCTTGTTGTTGCGGGTGATCTTGTGATGCAGTTAGCCGTGGAAAAAAGAGTTCCAATAATTCCGGTGGACAGTGAACATTCAGCCATCTTTCAATGCTTGATCGGTGAAACCAGGAATAAAATTGAAAAAGTAATTTTAACTGCAAGCGGCGGCCCTTTTTTGGGCAAAAAGCCTAACTTTTTAGTGAATGTGAAAAGAGATCATGCGTTGCAGCATCCTAATTGGAAGATGGGGGCAAAAATTACCATTGATTCTGCAACACTGATGAATAAAGGGCTTGAGATGATTGAAGCCAAGTGGCTTTTTAATCTTGCACCTGATCAGATAGAAGTTATTGTTCATCCGCAAAGTATTATTCACAGCATGGTTCAATTTGAGGATGGAAGTATCAAAGCTCAAATGGGCTTGCCCGATATGAAACTTCCTATTCAATATGCACTTACTTTTCCTAAAAGGGTGGCCAATGATACTCCTCGTGCAAATTTTAAAAAAATTCCTGTTCTTGCTTTTGAACCACCGGATATTAAAACATTCCGTAATCTTAGTCTTGCAATAATGGCGCTTGAAAAGGGAGGAAATTTTCCATGCATTTTAAATGCGGCCAATGAAATCGCTGTTTGGGCTTTTTTAAATAACCGTATTGGATTTCTGGATATAACTGCCGTAATTGAAAAATGCCTTCAAAAAATAAATTATATAGAAAAGCCAAATCTTTCCGATTATTTTGAAACCGACGGCGAGGCGCGTAATTTTGCCGCATCTTTGCTGAATATGTAAACTGAAACCTCTAAAAAGGAAAGCTTAAATTCAAAAATAAAAATACCGTACATCAACATTTGTACATTTAACATTGTATGACATTATTAGCAATCAATTGGCCGGGCGTAGGTTTGCAAGCCGGTTATCTTATTTTTTCACTATCCATTTTGGTGATCGTTCATGAGTTCGGCCACTTTATTACCGCTAAGTGGTTTAAGTGCCGTGTCGAAAAATTTTATTTATTTTTCGATCCATGGTTTTCTATTTTTAAAAAGAAAGTAGGTGAAACTGAATATGGAATTGGATGGCTTCCTTTAGGCGGTTATGTAAAAATTGCCGGTATGGTGGATGAGAGTATGGATAAAGAACAGATGAAGCAGCAGCCGCAACCCTGGGAATTTAGAAGTAAACCGGCCTGGCAACGACTGATTATTTTATTGGCTGGCGTTACAATGAATGTTTTGCTCGCCTTTGTTATTTATGCGATGGTTCTTTATACATGGGGCGAAACTAAATTGCCCGTGCAAGACATGAAAAATGGAATATGGATTACAGATAGTCTCATGAGTAATATTGGTTTGAAAAATGGCGATAAAATAGTGGCTGTAAACGGAGAGCCTGTAAAATATTTCGAAGATCTTCCAGGTAAAATTTTGGTAGGTAAAACAATTACAGTTGAAAGAAATGGAAAGCAGGAAACCATTGATGTTCCTGTAAATATGATAGAGCAGTTGATAGAGCAAAAAAGAAAGAGAAATACACATTTTTTTCAACCACGACTTCCTGTAATAATTGGAGAATTCCCGCGATCAAAAAACAAATCCACCTCAGGAAATGAAACTGTGTATGTTGACACCAGGATAAAAAATTCGAACACAGGCCCTGTAAATGACTCTATAAACGAAAACCGGGAACGGCTGCGCAAATATGATAAAATAGTTGCTGTGGATTCTACTGCTGTAAATTATTTTGATGAAATGGCACCTTTGCTGAAAAAGAAAAAGGGCGATAGCGTTACTCTCACTGTGATTCGGGATGGAAGCCCGGTGAAAACAAGAGTTTTGGTAGATACATCCGGTACGATTGGGTTTTATAACATTAATTTTCTACAGGCCGATAGCCTGGGATTATTAAAAATAGAAAACAAAAAGTATAGTTTTCTTGCATCATTTCCGGCAGGTGTAAGAGAAACAGGTAAACAATTAGATTTTTATATTCAGCAAATCAAAATGATCTTTAATCCTGAAACCGGTGCTTATAAAGGGCTTGGTGGATTTAAAACCATGGCATCTATTTTCCCGAGTACCGGTTGGGATTGGCAGGTTTTCTGGAAAATAACTGCCTTTTTCTCCATCATTCTTGCTTTTATGAATTTATTGCCAATACCGGCGCTGGATGGAGGACATGTTGTATTTACCGTTGTTGAAATGATCACTGGTAGAAAACCAAGTGATAAGTTTTTGGAATATGCGCAAATTGTGGGCATGGTTTTGCTGTTTGCCTTATTGATCTACGCCAACGGAAATGATTGGTTTGGATGGGGCAGAGGGCATTAAATAATTAGCTAATTAACCCAAGTTGCTATTTACTTAAGCAAGTTTTTCAAAAGTAAAAGCGACAATAAATATTATTAATTTCAGCAGAAAGCCTTTAAAGGTTACTGCATGTATTTTTCTAAGAAACAATCCTTTAATCATTG
>JAGWRO010000040.1 GCA_028876495.1 Bacteroidota bacterium | reverse complement strand
GAATATACTGAATAGAAAAACATTAAGAGCCATAGATAATCATTGAAACTTTTTATGAGTTAGTTGTGCAACGGGCACACGGACGCTTGCGCCAACATGGGGGAAACAAATCCCGGGCCTTTAAATAAAGAACCTTGGGCATGTAAACTAAAAAAATAAAAAATGATTGGATATTTTTTAAAAGCAGGAGATGAGAGTGTGTCAGAAATGTTTAGTCCGTATATATGGAAAGAGCATGGTTTTGGAACTTTATTTGAAAATGCTTATATAAATAAATCATATGGGAATGATTTAAAATTAATATTAATTATGTATTATGTTGAGGGGGCGTTTAACATAAATGGGCCAGAGAATCTAAAGGTTAATAATTACTCTAATAAGAAAAAGGATATAAGTGTTGCAATAACAGTTCTTCCCAATCAGTTTCATAACAGAAACGAATTTGAGAGAAGAGAGTTTATTGTTGACAGTACATTGAAAGCGGTTAAACTGGTTAGAGATAAACTTTCAAAAAAGAAAAATTTGGATATAAAATTTGAGGAATTAATATCAGATGTTATAGAAATAGGAGATGAATATCTGAGATATAAAAAATTAATAATCTAACTCATTACCCCAAGCTATCGGTAGTATGTTCAAATAGGAAAGTTCTTGCTGTCCTGATTTGTACCTCAGGACATTTTTATTGCGCCAGTTTTTGTTTCATCTCCTGTTGAAAAAGGAAAGCATCAATCAGTTTAGATACTACCGTTTTATTCTCTTCGGAAAGTTCAATGATCCGGTTAAACTGGTTAATCAAAGTTTTATCCTGTATGTTCTCAGCCGCCTCGATATCTGTAGATTGTTTAAAATAGTAAAAGGGTTGCTGTCCTGATGTTTGCAACTCAGTATAAAAAATAAAAATTGCTTTTTTGTTTGTTTACTGCAAGGATTCATACGTGTTAATCCCTGCATAAATGACCAAGTCGGGCAGGCAAGCCATGATTAAGATCATCTCACCTAATTTCAATGCTCATGCAAGGTGGAATAAGGGCTACCTACTTTTGAAGCTATGAAACCCTCTACTAAGAAAATCAATATTGATTACCCTGAAATTCCCTTTGATGAGCAAAGCCAGCCGGTTATTTCACTTATACTACCTTATGATTCGAAAATGAAAAAACAACCGGAGTTGTTTAATTTCATGACAGCCCGGGCCGATAAGATTGAAGAAGAATTATTGATAAAATATCCTAAAGAAAAGGTTGTCCCCGTGGTAAATAAATTGCGTCATCTTATTAAAGGGATGAAGTGCAGGGCGGATGGAAAAACTGTGGGCATTTTTGTTTCGCCTTTTGCTGAAAAAATTTATTATTTCACCCCTTCTCACCTGGACGACCATGAGCTTCCTGTTTTGGTTCAACGTGAAGAAGTATTTAATATAATTCGAACCAATAACTAAAGCTGGTGTTGTCATCTCCGCGAAGCATCATTGTGGGAGCCGTAAAAACTCCCGGAAGCCATCTGTTTATTGGTTCCTGATTGCCACGGGGCAATAAAATTAATTAAAACGATAACTTCCATAAATACTTCCATAGGCATGCGTGAAACGCTGACTGGTGGCCTCTTTTCCTTCAAATGTAGTGGCTAACCTTAGTGTAAATCTTTTGTAGGTAGCCATAGCGCCAACCTGCTGACTAACTAAAAAAGGTTCTACAGGAGAAGTAATAGGGCCTTTGTCTTTCCTGAACATGCCTCCCTGCACTGTGGCGTTATATATTTGATACATCAGGCAGGGATAATAGTAGAAAAACAATTCCGGCCTCAGCGGACTTTTATCTTCTTTATACTGGAGTGAGCCATTCCAATAGGCGCTTTGATGAAGTGGATTGAATTTGCCTAACTGTATTAGCATCCCCTGGCTTATATTAGTAAAACCGGTTCCTAAAGTAGCCTGCGAAACCGGCGTTAACTGCAAAAAAGAATTATTCAATAATCCAATAGCATAACGCCCGTGAACATTAATTCCAGGTTCACTTTTCAATTGATAGTCCCATACCCAGCCCCAATAATTTACGTTTACATGAATTAACCTATGAAATGCATCCTGCATTCCCTCGCCAAGAGAAGCCTTGCCGATAACACCTAACGAGGCGCCCCATTGCCATAATTGATTATGACTGACGAAATCGGATTGTGAAAATTTCGCATACAGATAACCGGTAACAGGCCTGTCAATTTCTGACACATTATAAATTTTCCTGGAATAGCCTGTAAAAAGTTTCTGACCTAATTCAAAAGTGTTTACCTGTTTTATAATAGTGCTTTTTTTTGCATGATGCACCAGGCTATAAGTAAATACAAGGCCGTTTGTATAATATCCATCTTTACCCTGGAACAGGTAGTAATCGTTTTCAGTAAGAACAGACAATTGTTTTGAAAAGGTATTGGGATGGTTTGCTTGTGCATCACACTTAAAACAAGAAAGCAGTAAAATGATTAAAAAGGTGAAACTATTTCTGATAAAAAGTTCTGCCATACAGTAAAATTGGGTTTTTGCTAAACTAATTTAAATGTACAAGCCCACAAAAGAGAAAATACCCAAGGTAAAATTTACAGGATTTTAGAATGTAATTAATCCTGCTAATCTTTTCATCCTGTAAATCCTGGTTCAGTCAATTATTTACAGTAAACGTATAAATAATTACAATATTTATTTTGCTGCGGCGAAGGTGGTATAAGTTGTCAGGCCACTTCAAGTGGCCTGGCACCTTTATGCCGCTGTTGGTATCCTCACTAACAGCTTTCTTATCTTTTGTCTGAATCAGGATTTTCGGGATAAGATTTTCGCATAACATGAGTGGCGGGCAGGTGTGAGGCACCCGAAGTGGGAGGGGCACCTTCAAGCTGCTACCCACTTAAAATTATAATACTTGTTTCGTGTACCACGAGCCACGGAGGCCAGGGGTAAGGAAATACCACAGGAGAGCCGGAGAAGAATATTTTTTAATGATGATTAACCAGTAAGTCAATTACTACTACGAATATCATCATAATAATAATTGCTAAAATCCATTGCCGGGTAGCCTTATTTACAGCCATTGACTAAATTTATGAATGAACCAGTTTTTAACTAATTGTGTTAACAGGCAATAGCTAAAAAGGATAGCTATCAACCATGGAAAAAAACTAAAAGGAAGTGCCTGCATTTTAAATGCATCTGCAAAAGGTGAAAAAGGAATATAAATTCCTATTGCCATGATCAACGAGGTTAAGGCCACTACAGGTGCCGTGGCCCAGCTTTGAATGAATGGAATTTTTTTGGTGCGTATCATGTGAATGATTAAGGTTTGTGATAACAAACTTTCAATAAACCAACCTGTTTGAAAAAAGCTTTGATAGTGAGGTGAATTGGCTTTAAATACAAACCACAATACAGCAAAGGTTAAATAATCAAATACAGAACTGATAGGGCCGATAAAAAGCATGAAACGCATGATGCCATTGGGGCTCCACTTTTGAGGTTTTGCTAAAAAATCTTCATCCATCCTATCCCATGGTATGGAAATCTGGGATATATCATATAGCAGGTTGTTCACTAAAATTTGTATTGGCAACATGGGCAGAAAAGGAAGTAATGCACTGGCGCCAAGCATGCTGAACATGTTTCCAAAATTACTGCTGGCCGTCATCTTAATGTATTTGATGATGTTGCCAAATGTTCTTCTGCCATAGATCACTCCCTTGCGAAGCACCATTAAATCTTTTTCCAATAATATAATATCAGCACTTTCTTTTGCAATATCCACGGCAGTATCTACTGAAATTCCGATGTCGGCTTCACGCAGTGCTGCTGCATCATTAATACCATCTCCCATAAATCCGACGGTATGCCCTTTGGCTTGTAATAATTTTATGATTCTTGATTTTTGTATGGGGCTAAGTTTTGCCAGAACGCTGGTTTCGTCAAGCTTTTGCGAAAGTTCCTCATCATTTAATTCTGCAATTACATTACCCATCAATACGTGTTGAATAGGAATCCCAACATCACGGCAAATCTTTTGAGCTACTATTTCATTATCCCCGGTTAATACTTTAATACTTACCCCCAGTTTTTGTAATGCTTCAATAGCAGGTTTTGCAGAGGGCTTGGCAGGATCGAGAAAACCAATAAAACCGGTTAAAACCATATTACTTTCATCGGCCACAGAATAGGTAAGCGGCCTTTCGTCGTTTTCTTTTATGGCTACCAGTAAAACGCGCAAGCCTTCTTCATTTAATTTTTTTGATGTGCTTAAAATAACTTTTCGCATGTCATCATCCATCGGCACAATTTTGTCATTTTCTATGTGCAATTGCTTATCGGGTCCCGGGTCGAAAGCATAACTACAGAGATCAAGAATTTCTTCTACTGCACCTTTACAGATCAACAGGTGCTTACCATTTTCTTCTTCCAGTATCACACTCATTCTTCTCCGCTGAAAATCGAAGGGTATCTCGTCAATTTTTTTAAATGAATCTCCTGCCTTCAGGAAGTGATGTAACTCTGCGTGATCCAATATGGCAACATCCAATAAATTTTTTAATCCTGTTTGATGATAGCTGTTGAGGTAAGCCCATTTCATTACTTCATCATCATCATCCCCAAACACGTTCAGGTGGCGCTCCAGCACAATCTTGTCCATGGTGAGTGTTCCTGTTTTATCGGTGCATAAAATGTCCATTGCACCAATATTCTGAATGGCATTCAGCCTCTTTACAATCACTTTTCTTTTACTCATATTTACAGCGCCCTTGGCAAGGTTGGCCGTAACAATCATTGGCAACATTTCCGGTGTAAGGCCTACTGCAATTGAAATAGCAAATAATAATGCTTCTAACCAATTCCCTTTTGTAAGGCCATTTATAAAAAAAACCAATGGCACCATTACCAGCATAAACCTGATAAGCAACCAGCTCACTTTATTGATGCCCTTGTCAAAACTTGTTTCTGCCCGCTTGCCTGAAATCGCTTTGCCGATAGATCCAAAATAAGTGAGATTGCCGGTGGTAACCGCAATCGCTATAGCCGTTCCGCTCACCACATTGGTGCCCATAAAACAAATATTCTCTAATGATAAAGTTGATTTCTTTCCGTCGTTAACAATTAAAAATTCTTTTTTTTCCACGGGCAACGATTCGCCTGTAAGCATTGACTGGCTTACAAATAAATCTTTGGATTGAATAATGCGGCAATCAGCCGGAATCATATCGCCGGCGCTTAAAAAAATAATATCGCCGGGAACCAGGTCTGTTATATCAATTTCTTTTTTGCCGGTTTCCTGCCTTAATACAGTAGCCGTGGTTTTTACCATGCCTTTTAATTGCTCAGCAGCCCGGTTACTGGTAAACTCCTGCCAGAAACGAAGAAGGGTACTTAATAGCACCATTACACCCACTACTATTACCGTCTTGTAATCGGCTTCGCCGGGTGGCGCAAGCAATACATCCATTATAAAAGAAATAACAGCAAGTATTATGAGTACAATAATAAACGGGTTCAGGAAGGCTTCAAATAACTGGACGTACCATGCAGGAGCTTTATCATGAGCAATTTCATTAAGGCCATATATTTTTCTTTTGTTCTCTATCTCATCTTCAGAAAGGCCCTTGCTGCTACTTTGAAGCAATTTAAAAAAAACATCACTATTACCCGCGGATGCTTTGCGAAGTTCAACACCTTGAAAATCTATCCCGGTTCCAAATGTTTTTGAAAATGCAATTTTACTTTTTATTTTCTCTTTGAGATTTTCCATTTACTTCTATTAATCGGGCAAAATTTTTGCAAATCTATACCATTAAAAAATGAAATTTTTGAAAAAAAAACACAGGGATGGACACACACAAAATATGGAAAAGGGAATGAAATTATCCGTTCCACAGGAACGATTTGTGCTACCGGGCAAGCAAAAGATTATATTATGGATTACAAAACGTTCCTATGAAACGAATGCTGACCGGTTTCTTGTTTTTAACCGTCAAATGTTCCTACGGAACATACCCCAAAATGACTGCTGCACTTTACACAAGTCACCTTCTGCCTAATTGATGGGTTAATCAATATTACTATGTGTAATCCGGTCAAAATTTTTGGATGTACAAAGATATGAGACCAGAACGACGACAGGTTTTTTGCGTTTATTCTTCACAGTTATAATTCACCAAAACAGAAATTCTTTTTATTTATCTGTTCACTGTAGCACATAAAAAAACCTCACCGCTTTTGCAAACTGTGAGGTTGTATGAAGAAAAGGTTTTATAATTTATTGCAGTTTGGCCACCTGCGCTTCATAAATTTTTCTTGTTTCTATTACATCAGGCAGGCTATGCAACCAGTTAGATTCATGCTCTATAGAAAACATTCCGCTAAAGTGCTGGCGTTTTAGTTCCTGGAAGATGGGAGGAAAATCAATTACTCCTTTACCAACTACGGTATCAGCAGCATTTACCTGTCCAAACTTGACAATGTCTTTTAAATGCACCCCATAAATATGTCCTTCCAGTTCTTTAAGTGCATCCACCGGGTTTACTCCGTTACGTGCCCAATGACCTAAATCGGCACAAGAACCCAGGTTTGGATGTCCTTTAATGGCAGCCAATACGGAATCAGGGCTCCAGTACATATCAGGTTTTGGATGATCATGAATAGCTACTTTTATGCCATACTCACCAGCCATACTATCTACCATATCCCATTGATCTTTGCGGGGTTCTGCAGTAATATAACTAAGGCCAAATTCTTTGGCAAGATCAAATGCTTCTTTCCATTGCTCGCGAGTAGGAGGTGCAATTACACCCATGGCAACGATGCTTATGCCTTTTTGTTTCAGCAGGTCTTTTATTTTAGCCTTGCTGGCGTCAGACATTCTGATACCGAAACTGTCTTTCATACCATCACCAAGAGGCTGGCCCCAGAACGCTTCAATATATTTAATACCGGCACTGTCTACTTTATCCAGTGCTTGTGCAAAGGTAAACTTACGGAACGTCCACATCTGTACGCCCAGTTTCCAGTTGGCGGTTACGTTTGAGGTATCCGTTGTTGCGGTTGCAGTTGAATCAGACTTAGAAGTCTTGGTGGTAGTTCCCGAATTACACCTGGTAAGAGCCACGATGCACATTAAACCGAGAAATGTACAAGCAATTTTTTTCATATTATTGATTTTAAAGTTTTGAAGGTCAGCAATTTACTAATTTAATTGAGTATCAAAACCAAAATGAATAAAATTTATTGGTTACCCAACCTTATTGAAGTTTTAAACCACTATATAATAAGTTAAAAATGTTTGTTTTGTGTAAAAAACTCTATGGAAATTTGGCAGGATAATTGAACTATATAACTTTACAGAAACCTATGATTACGTATAACTTATAAACTTACCTATACCTGATTTTTACCTTTAAATTACTTCTTTTTGATCAAGTTGTATTGGCTCACAGGCAATACCTCTAAAATCAAAAGTGAAAAGTTTGTATTTATCTTTTTAACCACTAAAAAACCTATATGAAAACCAGAAGAAAAACCCTCATGGGATCAGGCGCGATGATTGCGCTTCTATCCCTCCTGTTCTTTGCATGTCAAAAAAATGTAACT
Organism: Bacteroidota bacterium; assembly: GCA_028876495.1. Lineage (GTDB taxonomy): Bacteria > Bacteroidota > Bacteroidia > Chitinophagales > Chitinophagaceae > Ginsengibacter. Next base: position 240,470 of record JAGWRO010000040.1, on the reverse strand, counting down.
CCACCTATCGCCAGTTCAGCATCCGCAAGGCAGGTAGCCCTCTATTTAACTGACGACCCTTGCCAGTATGATTCAGTTTTTATTGACATAAAGTATGTGGAAATAAAAATTGATACCAGCCAGCACATGAATGATGATCATTATGGTGATAATGAAGATGATCATATGGAAGATCACCATCACCAGGATCAATACGGGTTTTGGGATACCCTTGCCATCAGACCCGGTGTTTATGACATTTTAAAGCTAAGAAACGGTATAGATACTCTTTTGGGAACCGTTAATATCCCGGCTGCAACCATCAGGAAAGTACGGCTTACACTGGGCACCAACAATTCTGTTGTGATTTCAGGTACCACTTACCCGCTTCAGCAATTTAGCCAAGCCAATAATTATGAGTATATAAGAATACACCAGGAAGATGAAGATAACCAGTACCGCCCGGGTCAAACGTCTATGTGGATTGACTTTAATGTATGTAAATCTATCGTTGCTTTAAATGGCAATTATTATTTACGGCCATTTCTATCTGTTTTCTCGATGCATAATACCGGTGGAATAAAGGGAACGGTATTGCCTTATGCAGCCAGGCCTTTCGTAACGGCATGGAATGACACGGATACTGCCACCGCCAAACCTGAAGAAAATGGAGAATATAAAATCAGGGGGCTTAATGCAGGTACTTACAGCATCATGTTCCAGGGTTCATTTGGATATAAGGATACCACACTCACAGGGATCCAGGTAACCAATGGCCAGTCGGTAGAAATTCCGCCTATAAACCTACACCAATAATAGATAAAAAATTTCTTTTACGAGGCCGGATCTACTCCGGCCTTTTTCATTTATACCACTTTCCGGCAATTCCTTTTATCCTGATATATATTGCGTGTACACTTATACGTTATATATACAAACTAAAATAAGAATCATTCAAATTTGTTTATTTACTGTAAGCCCTTTGAGCTTTTATTACTGTTGGCATCGCTTTTGTGCCTTTTTTGAAAACAGCAGCGTAAAAATATCATTAGAAATTTGCAGCAATGGAAGAAGGTAAAATAACATGGTCGGGGATATGGGAAATTCTTAAAAATGCCGCTACAGGTTTTTCAAAAAACAAGGTCACCAAACTTAGCGCTTCACTGGCTTACTACACTATTTTTTCATTGGCGCCGTTGCTGGTAGTGATCATTTATCTCGCAGGTTTATTCTGGTCGCAAAATGCCATTGAAGGGAATTTGGTTCGCCAGCTACAAGGATTGATCGGCAGTACATCTGCATCGCAAATTCAATCCATTATTAAAAATGCTTCCGTAAACAACAGCAGCAGCACCTTTACCGCTATTATTGGTTTTGCCGTTTTGCTCATTGGGGCTACCACCGTTTTTACCGAAATGCAAAGCTCACTGAATTATATCTGGAATTTGAGACTTAAAAAGAATACCGGCATTTTTGAATTAGTATTATCCCGCATTTTATCTTTTGCTATTGTAGTATCGCTAAGCTTCTTACTGCTTGCATCTCTTATAATAAATACCTTACTCGAAGGGCTGATAGGAAAAATACAGCAAATGTTTCCCGGTATCGCCTTTCAGCTCATTTACCTCATCAACCTTATAATCACCTTCCTGGTAACTACCCTTTTATTAGGAATTATTTATAAAGTATTACCCAATGCCGAAATACAATGGAAAGACGTAGCAGCCGGAGCCGTTTTTACCGCTGTGCTTTTTATGCTTTCAAAGTTTGGGATCACCTTGTACGTAAGAAAAAGTAACTTAGGAAGCAGCTACGGTGCGGCAGGATCTATTTTGGTGTTGTTCTCGTGGATCTATTTTTCGTCAATGATACTTTACTTTGGCGCAGAAGTTACCAAAGCTTATTCGATGAAATACGGCGGACAAATACGCCCTACCAAATACACGGTTACCATTCAGACAATAGAGGTAGAAAGTAAAAAAAACAGTGTACAGGAAAATGAGCTTGACGCAGAGAATACGAAAAAAGAAACACAGGCAAAAAAAGATAAAGAAAGCAGCAACATCTCGTTAAATATTTAACGGTAAATAAATAAAAGATTTCTTTTTTCAGGTTTATTTTACAGTAAACGCAAACAGTTTTATTTCGACAAGATTAATTTAAAATGAATAAATTTGACCATAATTTTTTAAAAAATATACTGCCAGCAGTATTTGTGTTGTTGACTATTACAAGTTGCGGCAGTTCTTCAATAAAAAATGAAAATCCCTTTGTAAAAACAGATACAACGATCAATGAAAATAATGCGTATTCCAACCTTGAATTAGACAGTGCAAAGCTTGAAAATTATATTGCCAAAAACCATGTAAACAAGGCTACAGCCGGGAAGATGCGGATTTTTTACAAAAACCGTAACTATCATTTTGCCTGGTTCAGCAGCGACGGCCTTACAGAACAGGCACGCGCTTTTTACAATCTTCATAATACCTATATAAAAGCTAAAATTGATACTTCGATCTACGATAAGGAATTGCATAATACCATGGATAAGTTGATAGACGATGATAGTTATAAATTAACGCCAGAAGAAATTACACAAACCGAACTTCACTTAACACAGCACTTTTTTAAATTTACAAAAGACGTGTATGAGGGCACTATAGATCCTTCACAATTGCAATGGCACATTCCAAGAAAAAAAATAGATGCAGTTGCTTTGCTCGATTCGCTGATGGCAAAAAACGGAACCAAACTGGAAGATTGGGAACCTGTAAACCGGTTTTATCCCTTGCTAAGAGATCAGCTCGTGAAGTATTATGAAATCGACAAAAAAGGGGGATGGCAAAAGATCAACCTCAACAATAAAGCTTATAAAACCGGTGATTCTGCAATAGCGGTTCTGCAATTAAAAAAACGTTTAAAGATTACCGGAGATTACACCGGAGAAGACACTTCATTGGTATTTACGCCTCAACTGGAAATGGCACTAAAGCATGCCCAGCAAAGATTTGGGTTGAACGCGGATGGTACACTTGGCGTTAAAACAGCCAAAGAACTGAATGTAAACGTAAAAAGCAGAATAGAGCAAATACTCGTAAATATGGAACGGCTTAAGTGGATGCCCAATGAAAGCAGCGGCACAAGGCTGGTTGCCAACATCCCGGAATTCAGGTTACATGTTATCAATGGAGATCAGCAGGAGTTCAGCATGAAGATCGTGGTGGGAAAAGCCGGGCACAACACCGTTATTTTTACCGATTCATTGGAATATATTGTTTTCAGCCCTTACTGGAATGTGCCGCAAAGCATCGTGAGAAAAGAAATATTACCTGCTATGAGAAGAGACAGGCACTATCTTCAGGAAAATAATATGGAACAGACAGGCACACTCAACGGGCTGCCGGTGATAAGGCAAAAACCGGGCGCGGATAATGCTTTAGGCAGGGTTAAATTCGTTTTTCCGAATAATTACCATATCTACTTTCATGATACACCGGCGAAAAATTTATTTGATCAGAACGCCCGCGCCTTCAGCCACGGATGCATCAGGCTTGAACAACCGCAAAGACTTGCCGAATTCCTTCTGAAAAATGACCCTGAGTGGCCCGATTCAAAAATCATTGACGCCATGTATAGCGGAAAGAATACCTGGGTAAAACTGAAACACAAAGTACCGGTGTATATTGTTTATTTTACTGCATGGGTTACCAAAGACGGTACTTTAAATTTCCGGGATGACATTTACGGGCATGATGCAAAAATGGAAAAAATGATGTTCAAAAACCAATAAAAAATTCTGTTTTTTTAATTCTCATTCTTCGTATAGGCCTTACTGTTATAGTAAACAAACAATTATTATCCATTCTTATTTTCATTATCATGAACTGAATTCACTTTCATCCGTTCCAAATATTTCATTTCGACAAATGCTTTTTAGTATATTAGCATGGCAAAAAAAATTTAACTGAAGCTTGAACAATTGTTCGCAGGCGAATAGGCTGCTGAATGAAGATCAAAACTAAAATTAAACTCAATGGCAACAAGTGAATCGGCTATTCCTGTTCTCACTGAAAAGGAAGCAAGGCGCAACCAGAACAATGCGGTACTTGCAGGCTTTCTCGGATGGACATTGGATGCATTTGATTTTTTCATTCTCACTTTTGTGCTTGCCACCATCGCCACAGATTTTAATAAGACGATCCCTGAAATGGCTTTAACACTCACTGCCAGCCTCGTGATGCGGCCGGCGGGCGCGTTGATCTTCGGGTTAATGGCTGACAGATTTGGCAGAAAAGGGCCATTAATGATCACGATTATTTTTTACTCGGTGATGGAGATTTTATCCGGTCTCGCTCCTACTTACCAAATCTTTTTATTGTTACGTTTATTGTATGGTATTGGCATGGGCGGCGAATGGGGCGTAGGCGCTTCATTGGTGATGGAATCTGTATCGGTAAAACGTCGTGGATTTTTATCAGGAATTTTGCAGGAAGGATACGCATTGGGTTTTCTACTGGCTGCCGGCGCTTATTATTTTGTTTTCCCTCACTTTGGATGGAGAGCCATGTTTTTCATCGCTGGCTTGCCGGCTTTGGTAACTTTATTTATTCGTAGCAAAGTAAAAGAAACAGCCGCATGGAAAGCCAACAAAGCAAAGGATTGGAAAGAATATGGAAGCGCGGTGAAAAAGCACTGGAAATTATTTTTGTACCTCGTTCTTCTAATGGCAATGATGAACCTGATTTCTCACGGGACTCAGGATCTATATCCTACTTTTTTACAAAAACAAAAAAATTTCAGCCCTCATGAAACAGCAGTAATCACGATGATTTCGATGGTGGGCGCCATTATAGGCGGATTGTTTTTCGGTTATTTATCCGATCTGTATGGAAGAAAAAAAATGATGGCGACCGCCGTAATTCTCGCGCTGGTTTTAATACCGTTATGGTTACTTGCCGGGGAAAGTGTATTGATCGCATTAGGTGCTTTCGGGATGCAGTTTATGGTGCAGGGTGCCTGGGGAATTATTCCCGCACACATCAATGAATTATCGCCCGGTCCATTACGGGGTTTCTTTCCGGGGTTTGCTTACCAGTTAGGCGTTTTGATAGCCTCAGCAATTCCTTTTGTAGAAGCTGTGGTTGCTGAAAAGCTGGGATATGCCACTGCAATGGAAATAATGGCCGGCACTGTATTGGTTATCGGTGCCATCGTTATACTTGCCGGGCCGGAAGCGAAAGGAATTCATTTTCATAAACCAGCCGGGGACAACACGACTATCTAAATCACTAACAAAAAATTATTTATGATGCCTATTACCAGAATGAAAATCTTTGTTGCTACACTTATTTTGTTTGGCAGTTATTTTATGGTTGGCTGCAATTACGAGAACGCTGACGCGGCAGCAATAATAAAAGTGTTGGAAAAAGAATCCGCTACCTGGCGGTCCGGCGATTCTGTAGCACATGCGGCTTGTTGGCAAATAAGACCTTACAGCACGATTCTTGTTTCTACCGCAGATGGAAAATTCTATGACGTGCCGCCGGAAATGATGATGCATCCTGCACCGGGAAGTATGGGTAAAGGAGGCACTTCTGTGAACAGTAATTATAAAATAAGCATCCATGGAATTGGCGCCTGGGTTAGTCATGATGAAGTTTCAACCGCTGCCGATGGCACAAAGTCTTATTCGAAAGAAATAAGGATGCTGGAAAAAGTTGACGGTAAATGGAAACTGGTAGGGCAATCAATTCATATGTATAAAAAGTGATGTGAAAGAATACAGCGTCCTTTTGCGTTTTACCATGACCGTTATTACTTCCCATAAAATAAATTTCTTACAATAAAAAGCTGCTTTATCTTTAACAATAAAACTGTCGTATGAATGAATACCCGGTTAAAATTCTCGAATGTAGTTATATCAATCATGATGTAAAGCGTTTTATCGTAGAAAAACCTGAAGGTTATACATTTATTCCCGGGCAGGCAACGGTGGTTTCTATTGATCTTCCCGAATGGAGAAATGAATTGCGTCCTTTTACCTTCACCTCTTTAAACGAATGGTCCTACCTGGAATTCACTATAAAAATTTACAATGATCATCATGGCGTTACCGAACAGTTAGGTAAAACAAATGCAGGAGCTACCCTATTATTGCACGATATTTTCGGAACCATTCAATACAAAGGACCGGGCGTATTTATCGCTGCCGGCGCAGGAGTGACCCCTTTTATAGCCATCCTGCGGGATTTGTACAATCGTAAAATTATTGCGGGCAACAAATTGATACTTTCCAACAAAACTTCAGAAGATATTATTTATGGAAAGGAATTGTTTGGTATGCTTGGGCCCGATTTTATCAATGTTTTCACACGTGAAGGAGTGATTGGTTTCAGTGAAAGAAGGATCGACAGAAATTATCTTGTGGAAACGATCCGTGATTTCAGCAGCAACTTTTATGTATGCGGGCCTGATGAATTTGTGAAAGATATGACGGGTTATCTGCTCAGTCTTGGAACTGTTGCGGGAGGAATTATTTTTGAACAGTGATTTAGAAAGAACCTAAATAAAAATCTTTCTTTTTTGTTGATTTACTGTTTAGCACTTAATTCTTTCAATATATTTTTCAACTGGTGGATATGCCTCTGGGTATGATACAATACAAAATAAAACAATTCAAGTTTGGTAATCTCTCCAAATATCTGCACATTCAGCAATTCAGATAAATTACCGTTTTTTAGCTGTGCCTTAAGTTGGTGGATGGATTTCCCAAGATCGTTTAGCACTTCTTCTTTGTCATAATCCCTCGCTTCAGGAATTATAAATTCAGGAGATTGATATTTTGCCTCAAAATCAAGAAATACCTTTTTCAGTTTAGCCACGCCCTCTGCAGCGTCTCTTTCCGGCGTCGGTCCCCCTTTTTTCAGCATGTCCGCCATTCCGATGTTTGATTTGGTAACATGCGTTGCCAGTTGCGCAACTGTCCAGCTTTTTTCAAAAGGGGTTTTATTTATAATGGATCAGTTCCATCCTGGTTTTATCAAGAGCATCAAATAATTCTTTTGCGTCTACTGGCACCGTTATCATAATTTTATTTTGTGCAAAATGAAAAAATTACATTTCAATAACTGATAAAATATTTCCTGCAGGATCTTTGAACCATGCAATCTTTGGTCCATCAGGATTCCTGCTGATTCCTTTTGCATCAGTCTGCAGGTATTCATACTGTTCAAATAATAAGCCTTTGGCTGTAAGTTCGTCGACTATTTTTTCAATATTTTCTACCGGGAAATTAAGCACGGTAAAAGTTGCCGGCTTGTGATCAGGTTTGGGATAAATCAGTGTTTTATTGGCATCGCCAAAATGCAGTTCAATTAATCCCATGGCATTATCGGCAACATGTATTTCAAGCAGGTCGCCATAAAATTTCTTTGCTTTTTGCAGATCATCTACAGAAAAACTGCTGAATGCTTTGGATTTTTTCAACATGGCTTATAAATTTTAAAATTAGAAATAGAAAGCAGTTCACGCGTTATCGCATGAACCCGATTTCTTTGTAAAAGGTACCATCAATTTTCGGAAACCTGTGCAGGACTTTCTATTTGATAATTCATCAGCCAATTGATACCGAATTTATCCGTAAGATCACCAAACAAAGCATTCCAGAAAGTGACTTCCAACGGATGTGTTTTATTACCGTCTTCTGATAATTTCTTGTAAAAGGTTCTTATCTGGTCTTCGCTGTCGCAATCCAGCATCAACGAAACATTGTTGCCTTTTTTCAGTCCCTTTTCATCGCAAAGGTCAGAAGCCATTATGGTAAATCCACTGTTTTTTAAAGTGGCGTGCATAATCTTATCCTGCATTTGCTGTGGCATATTACCGGCCATTGGCGATTCTCCTACCTTCTGCATACTAAGTTCGCCACCAAGGCAATCTTTATAGAAACTCATGGCTTCCTTACAATTGCCGTTAAATCTTAAATAAGAAGTAATAGTTGACATGGTTTTTAAGATAATTATTGAGATTCAGTATACTTTTTAAAATTGTTGAGAATGGATTGCCAGCCGGCTCTTTGCATTTCAAGAGGATTTTCAGTTTCGGCTTCAAAGGTTTCAACTACTTTGGTTTCGCTACTATTTCCCGAAAAAGTAACCTTCACTTTTCTACCGTCGCCCATAGTATATTTAATGAGTGCATTGGGTTTCACTTCATCATATAATCCCCAAAAATCAAATCCAAAACTTCCATCTTTTGCTTCCATTCTTGATAAAAATTTTCCTCCTGCACACAAATCATTTTCTGCTCGTTTAGTATGCCAGTCATCGGACGCATTGTTCCATTGAAGAATGTCTTCAGGAGTTGACCATGTTTTCCAAACCTTTTCAACCGGCGCTTTTACAGTGGTTTCTACTGTGATTGAGTTTTTTAATTCCATTGCATTATTTTTTGTTACTACAAATATAGTAGACTTATTAAAAAAAAGAAGTGTGCAAAAACGACAATTAAAAGGCGATATGCGACAATTAATATTACTATCTTTATTCAATGAAAAATGTATCCATTTTAGTTCCTGAAACAGGGGTAATAGAAGCAGTTGCTGATCCGCACTATATGTTCCGCGCTGTAAACGAGTTTTTACAGGCTGCGGGTAAAAAACCTTTGTTTGAGATTCAATTAGTAGGTTTGACCAAAACAATAAAACTCAATAATTGTTTATTTACTGTGCATGCAGATAAATTATTGAAAGAAGTAACAAAAACCGACCTCATATTTATACCTGCCATAAGCGGCGACATTGCGACAGCTCTTGAATTGAACAAAGAATTTATTCCATGGATCGTGCAGCAACACAATGATGGAGCCGAAGTTGCTTCTCTTTGCATCGGCGCATTTTTGCTCGCTTCTACAGGGCTGTTAAATGGAAAAAAATGCTCAACACACTGGAATGCTGCTGATCAGTTCAGGGAAATGTTTCCTGAAGTGGAACTGGTAGATGGAAGAGTAATTACTGAAGAGCAAGGCATTTATTCCAGCGGCGGCGCCAATTCTTACTGGAGCCTGCTACTGCACCTGGTTGAAAAGTATACCGACCGCGAAACTGCGATACTGGCTTCCAAGTATTTTTTAGTCGACATTGATAAAAACTCGCAATCGCCATTTACCATTTTCAAAGGACAAAAAGAACATAATGACGAGGCCGTAAAACAGGTGCAGAATTATATCGAAAAAAATATTGAAGAAAAAATTACTGTAGAAGCATTAGCCGATAAAGTAGCTGTAGGCAGGCGAAGTTTTGAAAGAAGGTTTAAACGGGCTACTCACAACTCTGTATTAACCTATATACAACGGGTAAAAATTGAAGCTGCCAAAAGAAGTTTTGAAAGCAGCCGCAAGAATATCAATGAAGTAATGTATGATGTGGGGTATACTGATACAAAAGCATTTCGAACTACGTTTAAAAAAATTACCGGCCTTACGCCGATTGAATACCGGAATAAGTACAATAAATTATCGAACAAAAATACACCTACACCAGATTACAGTTTCAATTGAAATCAATTGTTACCCATTATTGCTCAACAAATCTCTAAAAATACCGGAGGTACAAAGTTGTTAAACCCGCTTATTTTTCCTCACATGATAATTATCATATATCATTTTTAAAGGATGAATTATCTTTAGGCCTTTCAGGGAAATTATAAAATTCACTAATTTTTATTTTTTTAAATAGGAAATATAATGAACGATGAGAAGTATTGAAGAAGCCATACAGCAATCCAGGTCTTTTAGAAATCCTTATCATAAGGCTACAGTTAACCTGATATATTCAGGCAGGTGGATCATCAATATGCATAATGAATTGTTCAACGACTTCGGCCTTACTATTCAACAATACAATGTCCTTAGAATCCTTAAAGGACAATATCCACGAGCACTTACAGTAAAACTAATCCAGCTTCGCATGTTGGATAAAGCATCCGATGCATCACGTGTGGTGGAAGGGTTGAGAAAAAAGGGATTAGTACAACGCGAACTAAATTCTGAAGATCGCAGAAGAGTAGATGTTATTATTACCCAAAAAGGAATACAGCTTTTGAGTTCTATTGAAAAAAGAAGTGAAGAAATGGATAGATTTCTTTCCAATCTCGACAAAGAAGAAATTAAAGTTCTGAACAATCTGCTTGATAAAATCCGTTCATAATACAGTTTACCTTCTCCTAACTCATTGAAAGAGTTAATGATTTTAATCATTTTTCACTCTGATTCACATCATTTTTATTTAAGAGCTCCTGCATCAGTTTTGTGGAATAATTAAATGTTGCAACTTTAATTGGTGTAACAAATAATATTAAAACCGGTTAAAACAATTTGATCTTATTTTAAATTTGGCACGCCAAATGCGGCAAAAAGTTAAAAATTTTATGATACAGGCATTTTCAAAATATTCCACCACATTAAAAACTCACATAATAAAATGAAAAAGAAAACCATTTTTAAAACAATTGCCGTTGCTGCAGTTTTAGTACTAAGCAGTAATATCACATTTGCTCAAGCCGGTTCTTGGCCGGTTCCAAAAGCAGCAGCAGATCTTAAGAATCCGGAACCAAACAATTCATCCACTATAAAAAACGGCAAGGTTTTATACCAGTCTTATTGTACACCGTGCCATGGAAAAAATGGAAAAGGTGATGGCCCGGCAGCTGCCTCTTTGCATCCTAAACCTGCAGACCATACTTCAGCAGCAGTACAGGCAGAATCCGACGGTACATTATTTTATAAAATTTCGGAAGGGCATACAGGTACCGCAATGCCTCCTTTTAAAGCAGTACTACATCCTGACCAGAGATGGGCTGTGATTGACTATATAAGAACCCTTGCCAGAAAGTAATAACAAAAATCCATTCACACTTATATTTAAATATGTTATGCAAACTTTAAACAAACTAACAAAACGAATACTGGCAATTTGCCTATTCGCGTTGATTGCAACCGTTACCAAAGCCCAGGAAACAACAACTGTAGTTGATTCTTCACTTTTAAACAGAGTAAGTACTCTGGAACAGCAAGCCAGTTACATCAAACCAAGAGAATCGCATTTAATGGCAGTAGGTTTATTAACCTTTGGTTATGTAAGTAACAAAACAACCGTTACTTACAATGGCACATCCAGTGTTTCTAAATCCAACAGTTTGGGTGATGCTGATCATTTCGAATTCAGTCCTATGTTTCTCTGGAGGCATGGTAAAAAATTTCTAATGGAATTTGAGCCCTCCTTTAGTGCAGATGGTGTAGGAGTAAACTGGGCTGTAGCTTCTTATTATGCAACTCCGGGTTTAATTCTTCGTGGAGGCTATTTGGTATTACCCTTCGGCACTTACAACAAACGCCTTGCTGCCGGATGGATCAATAAACTTGCCTCAGATCCGGAAGGAATTGCTGATGCTTCCGATTTTGGCGTTGAAGCAGAAGGCGGCATCCAGGCTGGAACCACCAAATGGAGTTATGATTTTGCTTTATCAAACGGGATGCAATTACAACCTGATGGCACTACCCAATTCATTGGTATTACTGATAACAACAAGAATAAATTATTCACCGGCCGGATCGGATTTTTGCCACTTGCCAATTCATCAATTGAAGTGGGTGCTTCTTTAATGACCGGGAATGTTGGAGACGCCAATCTTAAAATTAATAGTGCCACAGCTACTTTATGGGCACTTGATTTGAACGTAGTAGAAAATATCACTCCTTTTCAACTGAACATAAAAGGCCAGTATAGCGAAGCCAAAGTGGGTAACGCAACTTACACTGATCCAAATGATCCTACTCACGATTATACTTTTGACAACCATACAAAAACAGGATACATTATGGCAGCATTAAGACCCGCGTTTTCCCAAAATGATGTTGTTAAAAATTTCGAGTTAGCTGCCCGTTATGGCAATTATACCACCCCTGCAAATTCTTTATGGGGCACAAAAGATAATTCTCTCGCAGTTGGCCTCAATTATTGGATGAATTGGAGAACCGTTGTAAGATTTTCTTATGAAGCTATAAAAGGCACAAGCACTGTAAGTCAAAATTTAGGTGGTAACCCTGGCGAAATCACAAAATCCAATTCAGCTTATATCCAATTTTGTATCGAACTTTAAAAACTATAACAATGAAACCTATAAATAATAAAAAACTGACCATTTTAAGCATACTGGTTGTAGTTGTAGGATCAATGATGATCTTGCTAAACAGTTGCACCGCCAGTCAAAAAATATCTATGAAATCCGGCGCTCAATTATGGGCAGAAAACTGCCAGCGATGCCATAATACTCCATCGCCTTCTACTTTTTCTCCTGAGCAATGGGAAACCATCGGAATGCACATGCAAAGCAGGGCATTATTAACCGATACAGAGAGAGATAAGATAGTTGATTTCTTAAAATCTGCTAACTAAGTGAAATCACTTTAAAAGCTCCGATATTCTTTCAACATATCGGAGCTTTAGATTAAATAAACCAGTTTTGCTTTTTTTTGATTAAATGGGGCAATCATTGAAAATTATGCATTCCACAAAATTTTCAGTGATTGCCTTTCCTTTTTTTCTGCGATAAAGTTCAAATGCCTATTCGCTTTAACCTTACGATAAAAGCGAAATAAAAAATCATTCTATTGATTCGTTCGCTGTAGTTAAGATGCGCAGTAAACTCACCATTTCTGATAATCTCCGTTTTGCTTAAAAGAAAAAATTGCGGGTTAGATATGTTTTATAAAAGATTCTACTGCAAGCAAATAACTTTGTAACCCAAAACCTGAAATAGTTCCAACACACTTTGCCGAAATATGCGAGAGTTTTCGAAATTCTTCGCGTGCTTCTACATTAGAAATGTGAACTTCCACTACCGGAATTTTTACCGCTGCAATGGCATCGCCAATGGCCACTGAAGTATGCGTATAACCTCCGGCGTTTAAGATAATTCCATCCATGTGTTTTGCTGATTGCTGAATCTCATTGATCAATTCTCCTTCCACGTTGCTTTGAAAATAATCAAAGTCAATAGTTTCATATTTCTTACGAAGTTTTTGAAAAAAGTGTTCAAAAGTTTCTGAGCCGTAAATACCGGGCTCTCTTGTACCGACAAGATTCAAATTTGGCCCGTTGATGATTGATATTTTCATTACACAAAACTAAAGAAAATTACGAGCCAATTTTTTATATAAAGTGTAAATAAAAATCAGGACTTAATCATATCAAAAAATTCATCAAACAAATAGCGGCTATCGTGCGGGCCGGGAGTAGATTCAGGGTGGTATTGAACGGAAAATGCAGGGCGATCTTTCAGCCTGATTCCTTCTACAGAATCATCATTTAAATTGATATGGGTAACCTCAATATTATCATTACTTCTCACTGCTTCGGCATTTACACCAAACCCATGATTTTGTGTCGTAATCTCGCATTTGCCGGTGATAATATTCTTCACAGGATGATTTAATCCCCGGTGACCATGGTGCATTTTAAAAGTAGGAATATCATTAGCAAGTGCCAGTAATTGCTGGCCGAGACAAATACCAAACAATGGCTTTTCTGCCTTCAGAATTTGTTTTACAGTATCAATTGCATAATCCATCGGCTCCGGGTCGCCGGGACCATTACTGATAAAAAATCCGTCAGGATTAAATTTCTGCAATTCTTCAAAGCTCGTTTTGGCATTAAATACCTTTACATAGGCGCCTCTTTCAACAAGGCAATTCAAAATATTTTTCTTGATACCATAATCTAAAACCGCTATTCTTATTTTACTGCTTTCAGCCCCTAAAGTGTAATCCGACTTGGTTGAAACAGCAGAAGCCAATTCCAATCCTGCCATAGAAGGAACCGAAGCGAGAATCTCTTTAAGTTCCTCTATATTTTCATTTTCAGAAGAAATAATACAGTTCATCGCTCCTGCTTCGCGGATATGAATAACCAGGGCCCGGCTGTCCACTCCGTCAATCGCCACAATATTTTCCTTTTCGAAATAATCCTGAAGCGAATGATCAGCTGCAAAGCGTGAATATTGTTCTTCAAGATTTCTGCCGATTATTCCCTTTACTTTAATTGAATCACTTTCTACTTCATTATCATTGATACCATAATTTCCGATATGAACACTGTTCATAATCACTACTTGCCCGTAATAACTTGGATCAGTAAAAACTTCCTGGTAACCTGTCATTCCGGTATTAAAACAAATTTCACCAGTAGTGGTACCGATTTTACCAAAAGCTCTTCCATGGAAAATATTTCCATCTTCAAGTATTAAAATTGCGGGTTTTGGAGATTGTGTATCAGACATGAATAAAGTTTTGCAAAGAAAAGAAAATGCGTTGAAATAATTTTAATAAAATTTAGCTTATTTGTTGTTTTACTGAAAACGAAAGCATAAAAAAGCCTGCAACTGAGGCAGGCTTTACAATTTTGAAATTATTTTTTTTCTTCAGAATCGGGTTCGCCGGTGTTTCCTTCCGGTGCCTCTTTTTCAACTTCGTCAATCACTGCTTCAGAAGTTGGTTTTTCTTCTGTTTCAACTTTTGCTTCAGCTTTAGGCTTAGCTTCTGAAGAAGGTTTTGTTTCTGTTACAGCCTTGGCTTCTGAAGATTTCTTACTGCGTCCGGCCCTACGTGTTTTCTTAGCGCCTGCTGTTTCTGTTTCGCCTATTCCTTTACCATATATCTCATTGTAGTCAACCAACTCGATCATGGCCAGTTCTGCATTATCCCCTACTCTCCTTCCCAGTTTGATAACACGTGTATAACCACCGGGACGTGAAGCAATTTTTGGACTGATCACATCAAATAATTCTTTCACTGCTGCTTTATCCTGCAGGCGGCTGAAAACCAACCGGCGTTGGTGTGTAGTATTTTCTTTTGACTTTGTAATAAGAGGTTCTACAAATGGACGCAAGGCTTTAGCTTTTGCCAATGTAGTTACAATCTTTTTGTGTTCAAAAAGTTGACAGGTCAGATTTATCAGCAACGCATTTCTATGGCTCGCTGTTCTGCCTAAATTATTAATTTTGTCTCCGTGACGCATGACTTTAGATTTTTAAACCCTGTACCGTGTCAGGAATTACAAGGCTATTTAATTAATTAATATGCTAATTAGCCAATATGCTAATGTTCTTCTTAAATTGGCTGATCAGCTAATTAGCTAATCAGCTAATTAATTATTCTTCGTCTAATTTTATTTTACTAAGATCTAATCCGAAACCAAGTCCTCTTTCATTTAAAACCTGCTCAATTTCACTCAATGATTTCTGTCCAAAGTTTCTGAATTTCATAAGATCTTCCTGTTCGTATTGAACCAGTTCGCTTAAAGAATTGATCTTAGCGGCTTTTAAGCAATTGAACGCTCTAACAGAAAGATCAAGATCTTCCAACGGAGTTTTCAATACTTTTCTAAGCTGCAAAGTTTGTTCATCAACCAGGTCTTCTTTTTTCTCTTCTTTATTATCAAAAGTGATATTTTCATCAGTAATGATCATCAGGTGCTGAATAAGAATCCTGGATGCTTGTTTCACTGCTTCTTCAGGATGAATAGTACCATCAGTAACTACATCCATTACTAATTTTTCGAAGTCAGTTCTTTGTTCAACCCTTGTATTTTCAATACTGTATTTTACATTTTTAATTGGAGTGTAAATAGCATCGATAGGAATGTATCCGAAATGAGAACTTTTTTCTTTATTTTCTTCTGCCGGAACATATCCACGACCTTTAGCAATAGTAATCTCGATATCCAGCTTTGCAGAAGTATCCATTGTGCAAATCAGAAGATCTGGATTCATTACTTCAAAAGCCGGAGAAGCTTCACCTATCATTCCTGCGGTAAATTCAGTTTTATTCTTTAAAGACAAACTGATTTTTTCTGTTCCGCTTTCCTGGTCAGTTTTCTTTTTGAAACGAACCTGCTTCAGGTTAAGAATAATTTCAGTTACATCTTCTGTAATACCTTTTATTGTTGCGAATTCATGGTCGGCACCTGCAATGCTGATACCAACAATTGCATAACCTTCCAGTGAATTAAGTAACACCCTGCGAAGAGCATTACCAATGGTAACACCATAGCCCGGTTCTAAGGGGCGAAACTCAAATTGCGCTTCAAAATCAGTACTTTTTTGAAGAACAATTTTGTCTGGTTTTACAAAATTTAAAATGGCCATTTTTTATTTTGTTTTAGATTTGATCTTACTCTTATTGGAGGAAGATTTTTAATTGTTTGAATTTTTATTTCCTTTCTTTATCCCGGAAGATTACTTACTGTACAATTCCACGATAAGTGATTCCTTAATGTTTTCAGGTACACTTTCTCTTTCAGGATAAGCAATAAACGTTCCTTTCATTTCTCCTTCGTTCCATTCAATCCAATTGAATTTAGGATTTTTTGGACGTAGGTTTGAAGTAATAGAAGTATTATGTGCCGCTTTTTCTTTTAGCCCGATAACATCCCCGGGTTTTAGAGAATAAGAAGGAATATTCAATACTTCACCGTTTACGGTAATGTGCTTATGAGAAACCAACTGGCGTGCTGCCTGGCGACTTGGAGCGATTCCCATGCGGAATACAGTATTATCCAAACGCGCTTCTAGCAATTTGATTAACTGTTCACCTGTTACTCCTTTACGACGTGAAGCTTCATTAAAAGTATTACGGAATTGTTTTTCCAATAAGCCATAAGTGTATTTGGCTTTTTGTTTTTCGCGAAGCTGAAGTGCATATTCGCCGAGGCTTTTGCGCTTCCTTGCTGCTCCGTGCATTCCCGGAGGGTTGCTGTTTTTTGTTAACCATTTACCATTACCTGTAATAGGCTCCCCGAATATCCTGGAGATCTTGGTTTTTGGTCCTGTGTAACGAGCCATAATTGATTATTGATTTTTTAGTGTCGGTGCATCATCATTAAAAATCGAAAATTAATAATGCACCCGGTTATTAAATATTTGTATTGCTTGCTATACTCTTCTCTTTTTAGGAGGCCTGCAACCATTGTGAGGTAAAGGAGTAATGTCTTTAATCATTACTACTTCGATACCTGATTGCGATAAGGAACGGATTGCACCTTCACGGCCTGAACCAGGCCCTTTTACATACACATCAACGCGTTTCAAACCAGCATCTGATGCAACCTTAGCTGCATCGGCTGCAGCCATCTGAGCCGCGTATGGAGTATTCTTTTTAGAACCCCTGAAGCCCATTTTACCTGCAGAAGACCATGAAATAACCTGGCCTTGCTTATTGGTTAAACTGATAATGATGTTGTTAAAACTTGCTACGATGTGCGCTTCTCCATAAGGTTCAACTTTTACAACCCTTTTCTTTGATGATGCTTTAGCATTTGTGGATTTTGCCATAATAAATTCTGATAGGTAATCTTTAAAATGTTTTTCCCGAAACTTCGGGACTGAATCAATCCTCTTTCCGGCTTAAGATGTCTGGCATTGATTCAAAAAATTTAAGCCTTAAAACCTTTGAGCAATGAACTATCAGACATAAACTGCAGCCCATTGCTCAACATTATTTTTTACTTCTTAGGTGCTTTTTTCTTTCCTGCAACAGTTTTGCGCTTTCCTTTACGGGTACGGCTATTGGTACGGGTGCGTTGTCCACGTAATGGCAACCCCTTACGATGCCTTAAACCACGGTAACAAGCAATATCCAGTAAACGTTTAATATTGGTTTGAACTTCACTGCGTAATGCACCTTCAGTTTTAAACTCGCTGCTGATGATATTCCTGATAGCAGTTTGTTCCTCATCGTTCCACTCATTCACTTTTTTATCGTAATCAACGTCCGCTTTGTCTAGAATATAACGGGCTGTAGATTTTCCAATACCATATATATAGGTAAGTCCAATTTCGCCTCTTTTGTTTTTGGGTAAATCTATACCGGCAATGCGCGCCATAAGAATTATAAGTTTTTAATTTTTAATTTAATTTTTCTGTTATCCCTGTCTTTGTTTAAAGCGGGGGTTCTTTTTGTTGATTACATAAAGCCTTCCCTTTCGTCTTACAATCTTGCAATCAACGCTTCTTTTTTTTATCGCAGCCCTTACTTTCATGATTTCACTTTTTATTTTTAACCTGTGAAAAGTTTGTTATTTATATCTAAAAATGATCCGCCCCCTTGATAAATCGTAAGGGCTCATCTCTACTCCTACTTTGTCGCCCGGCAAAATTCTGATATAATGCATCCGCATTTTACCTGAAATTGTCGCCAAAATTTCATGCCCATTCTCCAGCTTCACCCTGAACATCGCATTAGATAAGGCTTCCAGGATTGTGCCGTCTTGTTTTATTAGTGCTTGCTTGGCCATATTGTTTTTGGAGGCGCAAAGATAAGTTTAATATTTTAATTTATAAAAAAATATGCCCTAGTTTTATAGGATATTTTTAGCGTTATCCCAGATCGGATAACTGGTATTAAATCATAAACCTGTGCCTTATATAATCTTTAATAATTACAACTTTTTTTATATTTGTAGAACCCAAAATAAATAAAATGAAAACAATCTTCCTACTTTTTGCTATTACCATTATTTTTTCTGCCTGCCAAAAGAATACTTCTTCTACAACTGTAAGTACTGATGTCTACATTAATACTTCATCCGGAAGTTCATGGTCTTACCTGCAAACAGACCTTTTAAACTCTAATCCTCCTTCCAACTACACAGTCACTTCTACTTCCAATGACACTACAATTAATTCACGAAAATACCATGTTTATAGTTACTCTTACGGAGGAAGCGAGTACTTGGGAGTTACAGGGCATGATTATTACCAGTATGATTCAATTCCTGTGAGTGGAGGAATAAATATTGAGAGATTATATTTGAAAGATAACGCTTCAATTGGCACTAACTGGAGCCAGGATTTCAGTTTAACGATACCCGGCGTTCCTCTTCCCGTTCCATTAAAGGTTAACAATAAGATAGTCGAAAAGGGAATTACACGAACAGAAAATGGAACATCCTATTCAAATGTAATTCATGTATCAACCACTCTATCCTCTTCACTTATTCCATCCAGCGCCTTTTCTTCGAGTATCGACAGCTATTATGCACCAAAATATGGCTTAATTGAGAATACAAGTGTGATACAACTTAATTATCTGGGGCTTGTTGAAAATGTGAATGTAGAGACTCAATTAATGAGTTCCAACTTAAAGTAACTTAAATAACCTCATCAGTAAGATGAACTTTGGTCATTGCATTATAATGATTCTGTAAATCATGAACCGAAATCGGGTGTGTCATAATTCTTTTTTCGTCCCTGTACCAGATTTCAAATGTTGAAAAATCATCTTGTTCAGGGGTTTGAATTCTGAAAGCGCCTTTCATATACTTAACAGAACCATCATCATTTACATGCTTTGTAAATTTCAATTTGGTCAACTGCTCTTCATCTACAGGTAATGGATATAAATTTTCAGTGTCAAAATAAAAATCCTGAACACCATTGTTTACGCATACCTGCTTTTCGTCGTGGTTAAAGCCGACTACTTCTCCCCGCCATGCCTGGCCATCACTTTCTGCAAGTACATAATCTCCGTTTTTTAATTCACCGAACTTTATCATACGTTAAATTTTTGCTCAATTTATGAAAAAAAATTAATTGACTTTTAGCAAATTATGAAATTAACTAATTATTCAGCCCAGCTCATCACATAATTTTCATCTTCTATTTCCAAAGCCTCCCTAGTAAGTTGCAATGGATGAAACGTATCTACCATTACAGCAAGTTCCTTAGTTTCTTTCATCCCGATACTTTTCTCCACAGCGCCCGGATGAGGGCCATGAGGAATGCCGCCTGGATGTAAAGTGATCATACCACGCGTGACATGCTTGCGGCTCATAAATTCCCCTTCCACATAATAAAGCACTTCATCACTATCGATGTTACTATGGTTGTAAGGAGCAGGAATAGAAAGCGGATGATAATCGAATAATCTTGGAACAAAAGAGCAAACCACAAAGTTATGTCCCTCAAAAGTAACATGCACCGGCGGTGGCTGATGTACCCGCCCGGTGATCGGTTCGAAATCATGAATCGAAAATGCAAAAGGATAGCAACAACCATCCCAGCCGATCACATCAAAAGGATGGTGCAAATAATGAATTCCGTACATTATTCCTTTCTTCTTTACCATTAATAAAAAATCGCCTTCCGCATCTATCGTTTGCAAATTTTCCGGAACACGAATATCTCTTTCGCAATAAGGAGAATTTTCAAGCAGTTGGCCGTAATTACTTAAATACTTTTTAGGATAACGGACAGGGCTAAATGATTCTACAATAAACAACCGGTTGTCTTCTTTTTCAAATTCAATTTGATAAATCGTTCCGCGTGGAATAACCAAATAATCTCCGTAAGCAAAAAGAAGTTCACCATATTGCGTTTTCAATTTGCCATTGCCTTCATGCACAAAAATTATTTCATCAGCATCTGCATTTTTATAAAAGTAGCTACGCATGCTTTGCTTAGGCGCCGCCAGTGAAATATGACAATCATTATTTACCAGAACCGGTTTACGGCTTTTTAAATAATCCTTTTCAGGTTGGATATTAAATCCCTGGAAACTTCGATGCTTCAGCATTTTTTCTTCTGCCACTTCAGGTACCACGCTGTAAGGTTCATCTGTTTTTATAATCTGTGTTGGAGGATGAGTATGATATAACAATGAAGAGTCTGATGAAAAACCTTCAGTAGAAAACAATTGCTCTGAATATAAATCGCCATCCGGTTTTCGAAACTGCGTATGGCGTTTATGTGGAACAGAACCGGATTTATGATAATGAGGCATGATAGAATGTTTTTAGCAATACAATTTTTACAGGATTATAAAATTACAAAAGAAATTGCTTTAAGAAGGGGATTAGGTAGTTTAGCAGGTTTAGGGGGTTAGCAAGACCAGTAAACCAACAAAAAATTTGAAATCTTAATTTAGTAACCAATTACTCAAACATCAAATCATTAAATTCGCAAATAAAAATCTTGACCCGCATCGGACTTATTTCAGATACGCATAATTATCTTGACCCGCATGTTTTTGAGCATTTTAAAAACTGTGATGAAATATGGCATGCGGGCGATTTTGGAAACGCGGCGGTTGCAGAAGAATTAAAATCGTATAAACCACTTAGGGGAGTTTATGGCAATATCGATGGCTATGATATCAAAAGTGCTTACCCGGAGCAGTTGGTTTTTATGTGCGAAGAGGTGAAAGTGATGATACGCCACATTGGTGGTTACCCTCCGAAATATAACGCAGAAACCAAAAAAGAATTATTAATTCATAAACCCCAGCTCTTTATTAGTGGACATTCGCACATTTTAAAAATAATGTATGATGAAAAATTAAACTGCCTTCACATTAATCCCGGGGCAGCTGGCAAACATGGCTGGCACAAAATGAGAACATTAATCCGTTTTACTATAGATGATAAAAACATCCGCGATTGCGAAGTAATTGAGTTGGGACCTCGTGGGTAAAAAAATGCTTCAGAGATGATTTTAAAATTTACAACGTGGAACATTAAATTTGCAAGATGATTCAGTCAAAAATATTTTATGCTTTTTCGATAGTAGTATTTCTTCTTGTTGCCTGTAATTCGGGGAATAAAACGGTAAATCCCCCACCTGCAAACGAACAGAATGCGATACAATCTATCAAAAACGAGATCATACAACACCCTGATTCTTTAATGCTGAAAGAAAATTTAATTGAAGCATACCGAAACCAGGGATATTACGATTCAGCCATTTCGATAGCCAACCAGGAAATTAAGAAAGACAGTGGCAGCGCCTATTTGTGGAATATTAAAGCTTCATTATATTTTGAAAACAATGACACAATGAATGCGATAAATTCTTTAAAACGTGCCATTGATATTTATCCGCTTCCCGAATATTTGGTAGCGCTTGGAACTGTTTACGCAGAAATAAAGGATCCAAAATCACTCCTCATAGCAGATGAACTATTACGTGTCAACAAAACAAAATCAGGTAAAGATGCTTATTTCATAAAAGGGCTCTATTATAATTATATGAATGAGCCGAAAAAAGCAATCGCCAATTTAGACAGTTGCCTTAGCCTTGATTTTACATATATGTATGCTTATCGCGAAAAAGCGATAGCCTTGTATACCGAAAAAAAATATGAGGATGCTTTAAATGTGCTGAAACGAGCCGTCACTATTCAGAATAATTTTGATGAGGGATATTACTGGATGGGGAAATGCTACGAAAAATTAAACAAAAAAGATGAAGCCATACAAAGTTATCAAAACGCATTACTTTACGACAAGGATTTTATAGAAGCCCGCAAAGCGCTTGCAAGACTTCAGAGCACACGGTAACGTTCCTTATATTTACTCAATTACTAAATAAACAAAATGCCCATCATAGCTCCATCACTTTTAGCCTCTGATTTTTTACATCTTGACCGGGAATGCCAAATGCTTGACGAAAGCCAGGCAGATTGGTTTCATCTTGATGTAATGGACGGAAGGTTTGTTCCAAACATCAGTTATGGAATGTCTATCATCAAACAAATAAGAAAAACAACCTCCAAATTTTTTGATGTTCATTTAATGATCGTGGAACCCGAAAAATATGTTGAAGCATTTAAAGAGGCAGGCGCTAATGGCTTAACGGTACACCAGGAAGCGTGTCCTCATTTACACAGAAATATTCAGCAAATAAAATCTTTTGAAATGAAGGCTGGTGTGGCCATTAATCCCTCTACTCCTGTATTTATGTTACAGGATATTATCAGGGATGTTGATTTGGTTTTGGTGATGAGTGTTAATCCGGGCTTTGGTGGCCAATCTTTTATTGAACATTCTTTTCAAAAAATAAAAGAATTAAAAAGCCTGATCAATAGCACAGGATCTTCTGCCAAGATCGAAGTAGACGGAGGAATTTCTTTAGAAAACGCCGCCGATATTATCAAAGCCGGCGCCGACATACTGGTTGCCGGAAGTTCAGTTTTTAAATCAGAAAATCCGACGGAAACAATTAGAAAAATGAAAGAGTTGTAAATCTTTTTTTAAAGCACCTTTGCCTTATAGTAAAGGAAGAAATAATTAAGATTTCTATTTTAGACGCAATCACATTCCGTCATGAATCTGCTGCAATACCGGCATTGTCTGCTTCATCCAATTGGTTTCTTTTGCATCCCAATTATGTTTTTTAACAAGCGCATCTTCCAGCATTTGCCTTCCCTTGTACGCCTGTTCTTTTGAATAAAAACAACTGATCCATTTTTTATCCAGTTTATCTTCATTATCGATTGATATTCCGCCAGAATACCAATTAAGGCAATTGGGCAAACCGGTAAAATCAATTTGTTGTGCTTTACCATTTAAAAAGCCGTCAAAATAATAAACAAAAAACTGTACACTTTCTTTTACCCGGTTCTTTATTTCATCATCAGTTTCCGGCTTTTTAGGCTTTTGAGCCCATTGATAATTTTGCCTGGCAAAAGGATTTTTATGGGTGTCAGGCCAACTGGTGCTCGTTGCTTTATAAGTGAGCTTAGATGTGTGTTTCTTTTCAGTTCGGGAAAGCAAAAGTTTCTTTTTATTTATACGGTCTATGATATAGCTCGCCTCCCTTCCATCATCAAATTCTACATTAATTGCATTTCCCTTTAAGCTGAATTTACCATAAGTCATTTCGCCGGTTGGGTTTTCAAGAAGGGAAGAATCAGTCATAAAAACAATTCCCGGCTGGTATAAAACGCCTTCATCTGAAGTAAAAGAAATGTCTTTCGAAGTTGGATGATCTGCATCTGTCAATTGCCAAAATTGTGTCAACAGATGAAAAGTGTCCAAGGTTTCTGAAGCATCATCAGTAATTTTTTCATTCCTTTTTTGAGAAGGCATCACGCAGTTTTCAAAAAACAAGATGAGAAAAAGAAAGAATAAGGTTAGTTTTCGCATTTTCCAAAAATAATAAAATTGAAGTGAAAGAACTCATTCCTTTTTTCAGATTATAATAATAATTATAACTTAAGTTGTTTAAAATAAATACAGCATTTATCAGTTTAATTAATGAGGCATATTTCTTTAAATATTATCTTCACTTTATGAGACTAACGGTTTTAATCTTTCTCCTTTTTTCAACTCTGGCTTCTTTTTCGCAAAAGAAAACCGCATATGTTTCGGGTAAGGTAATAGATGAAAATGAAGATCCTGTTCCGGCAGTAACTATCACCATTCTGGGGAAACAAAATGGGATTCTTTCATCTGATTCAGGTAAATTCCGGATAGAAGTTCCGGCTGAAAAAGCATTTGCTCTTGTTTTTTCTCATACAGGATTTCACGACGAACAAAAGAATTTTTACCTCAGCCCGGGAGAACAGGAACAACTAACTGTTAAGCTTATGCGCAGTAGCAAAATACTAAAAACAGTGGTGATTAATAATGAGAAAGAAAGAAAAGAAACCGGCTTAATAAAAATAAATCCTAAAAGTGCCATTACTCTTCCGGGTGCAACGGGAGGTGTGGAAGGTCTTATAAAAACCCTTGTGGGAAGCAACAACGAGTTGACATCTCAATATTCTGTTCGTGGTGGCAACTATGACGAAAACCTTATTTATATAAATGGCTTTGAAATTTACCGTCCTTATCTTATAAGAAACGGCGAGCAGGAAGGATTGAGTTTTATCAATCCCGAACTGGTGAAAAACATTGATTTCTACACAGGCGGTTTCCAGGCAAAATATGGGGATAAGATCAGCAGCGTTTTGGATATACAATATAAAAAACCTGTTTCTTTTGGCGGCTCAGTTTATGTAAGTCTTTTAGAGCAGGGTTTGCATTTGGAAGGACTTTCAAAAAATAAAAAACTTTCATGGTTGTTTGGGGTAAGAAGTAAAACCAACAGGAATTTATTAAGCAGCCAGGAAACAAAAGGTAATTACATTCCTTCTGCATCTGATTTACAGGCTTATCTTACTTATAAAATGAGTGAAAAATTACAATTGGAAGTTTTAGGAATTATTTCAGGTTCGAAGTTTACCCTCATCCCTGAATCTGCACAAAAATCTACAGCCGTCTTTTCTCCTTTATTTACCGCAAACATTGGCCTTGATATCTATTTTGACGGCCAGGAAAAAGACAGTTACAATAGTAATCTGATTGGTATAAGCCTGAACCAAAATGTAAATAACAGCGTAAAATTAAAATGGATGTTCAGCCGATATGGGGATATTGAAAATGAAAATACTGATATTGCCGGCGCCTATCTTTTTGGCGAAAGAAGTTTTGATAAAACGCAGCCGGATTTTGGACAGATCACTAACCCGCTCGGTGCAGGCGTGTTTCAAAATTACGCGCGAAACGATTTAAATATTACTGTTTATAACTTAAGCCATAAGGGAAGTTACAACCTCGGAAAGCATTTTTTGCAATGGGGTGTATCTTTTGACCATTCAGTAATCAATGATCATTTAAATGAATGGGAAATGCAAGATAGTGCCGGATATTCTTTGCCATTTAACCCAAACCAACTTAACCTCAGCAGTGTTTTAAAATCAAACGAAAATCTTTCAGTAGATAAGTACAGTGGCTATCTCCAGGACAATATTCATCTTTCTCATGGAGCAAACGAGGTATCGCTGCAGGCGGGAGTAAGATTTAACTATGATGCGCTCAACAAAGAATTTTTAGTAAGCCCGCGTGCACAGGTGAGTTATAAACCTGATTGGAAACGGGATATTATTTTTAAGGCTTCTACAGGGATATATGATCAGCCGCCTTTTTATCGTGAGATGAGAAGGCCTGATGGAACTATCAACACAGCCTTAAAAAGTCAGAAAAGTATTCAATATGTTGCCGGCTTCGATTATAATTTATCAAATGTAAAAAGGCCAATGCGCATTACCACTGAAGCTTATTTTAAATCACTTTGGGATGTTGATCCTTATGACATAAATAATCTGCAAATCAGTTATTTTGGTGAAAATAATGCCCGTGCTTATGCTGCCGGAATTGAAACAAGAGTGTTTACCGAACTGGTGAAAGACGCGGAAAGTTGGTTCAGCCTTGGAATCAGCCAAACAAAAGAAAACATAAATAATAATTTCTATTATACTTATAAAAATAAAGAAGGAGAAGTAATTGGTTCACAAACCAAGGACCAGGTAGTTGCAGATAGTGTGCGAACAGATGTGGGTTGGATAAGAAGGCCAAGTGACCGCCTGATAACCATGGGATTATTTTTACAGGATTATTTAAGTACGAATAAAAATTTTAAAGTACATTTAAACCTGATTTACGGAAGTAACATGAGTTATAATATTCCTAACAGCATGAAATATCGCAATGCACTCATTATTGAGCCGTATATCAGGGTAGATATAGGTTTTAGTGCATTGTTGCTTAGTGAAAAATCATTGAGAAGAAGCCATTCACCATTCCGCAGTTTTGAAAATATATGGGCAAGCCTTGAAGTGTTTAACCTGATTGACCGCGCCAATACTATTTCTTATCAATTAATTAAAGATTTTGCCAACGATACTTTCAGTATCCCGAACAGGCTTACGCCCAGGCTTATCAATTTTAAATTACTCGCCAGATTCTAAATTAAAAAACACATAAAAACATGCACAAAAAAATCTTGATCGCTATTGCTTTTATTACAACAGGTATTGCCACTGCAAATGCTCAGCAAAAAATGAAACCTGAAGACACAGAATATTATACACCTGTTCCCCCAGTGGTTACCCCGGGCAAAACGTGTGGTGTTCCGCCTTCTGACGCCATTATATTATTTAATGGAAAAGACCTTTCAAAATGGGTGACGACCAATGATCCGACAAAACCAGCAGATTGGGATGTGCATGATGGAATTGTAACTGTTAATAAAAAAGCAGGAAATATACAAACTAAGCAATCTTTTATGGATTACCAACTGCACCTGGAATGGAGAGAACCTATAAACATTGCAGGAACAGGGCAGGCACGAGGAAACAGTGGTTTGTTCCTAGCTTCAACCGGTAAAGGAGATGATGGATATGAAATGCAAATCCTCGATTCTTACAAAAACTCCACTTATGTGAATGGGCAGGCAGGAGCTATTTATAAACAATATCCGCCATTGGTAAATCCAAATTTTCCTCCCGGAGTTTGGCAATCTTATGATGTAATCTGGACAGCACCCCGCTTCAATGAAGATGGTTCATTAAAATCTCCTGCAAAAGTTACCGCATTTTTTAATGGCGTACTGGTTCAGAACAATGTGAAATTAAAAGGGCCAACACTTTATATAGGCAATCCTTCTTACAAGCCCCACGGTCCATGTCCAATTAAATTACAGGCTCATGGTGATAAAAGTATTCCTATTAGTTTTAGAAATATTTGGGTAAGACCTTTGCCGGATCCTAACTCCTAATCAATATGTCTGGAAAACATTATTTTGGAGCGGGGCTGTAAAAACTTACATGTCCCGTTCCATTAAATATTTTGCAAGTTCTTCTAATGGTTTTTTCCTGACAGATGTTACTGCAATTTCTTCAAGATGAACCATCGCAATAGAAAAATATTTTTGTTTTAACTCTTTTGCCCACCCATCTATATTGCAGGACTTATAAATACTTAAAACTTCCTCAATTTTATTGTCATCCACCCTGGATGACAATCCCCTTAGTTCCCCTTTTTGTTGATCAGAAGAGACCTCCATTGCCTGCAACCATAAAAATGTCTTCTTGTTTGCCATAATATCGCCACCTTGCTTCTTTCCGAATTTCTCTGGATTCCCAAATGCATCCAAATAATCATCCTGCACCTGGAAAGCAATTCCAAGATTTTTCCCGAATTCGTATAAATGTCCCTGGTTGCCTGCACCTGCACCTCCTAAAATAGCACCCATCTGTAAGCTTGCTGCAAGTAGCACTGAGGTTTTTAGGCTGATCATTTTTACATATGTATCAAAATTTACATGCTCCATTTTTTCAAATTCCATATCGAGTTGCTGCCCTTCACAAACTTTTTTTGCGGTTGAATTGAACAAACTCAAAATCCGGTGCAGATATTCGTTACTGATCTTGTTGAGGTTTTCATAAGCTGCAATCAGCATTACATCGCCGGCAAGCAATGCCGTTGGTTCACCAAATTTTGTATGAACCGTTGGCATCCCACGTCTCAGCGGAGCCCTGTCCATTATATCATCATGTACCAGCGTAAAATTGTGAAACAATTCAATAGCTGTTGCAACCTCGTAAGCATCTTCTTTTAATTCATCAAACATTTCATTTGCCATAAGGCACATTACAGGTCGAATGCGTTTACCGCCTGCCGTTAGTAAATATTGTGAGGCATCATATAGTTGTTGAGGTTCGTCCGGGAAATGTCTTTTTTTAAATTTTTCTTCAAAAATCGCAGACAACTGGCCAAATGATTGGAGGCCATTTTTCTTTTGCTTTCCATCTATAGAAGGTGAAATACTCATCGTTCTTTTGCTACTTAATTTTGATTTCTCTTTTTTGGGTTTTTCTTTTTCTTTGCATTAACTGCTTTTTGTTTCAGGCTTTCAAGTCCGGGAATCCATTCAAAATCAAGCTGCCGCTTTTCAAGGTTGGCAGCCACCAATTTTATTTGAACCTTATCCCCCATCCTGAATTTTTTTCCGGTTCGCATACCTACCAGTGCATATTCTGTATCATCATGACGAAAATCATCATAATCGTAAAGATCTTTTATTGAAACAAGCCCTTCGCATTTTTCATTAACCGTTTCAACCCAAAAACCAAACGAAGAAACTCCACTTATCACTCCTTCCATATCCTCTCCCAGTTTATCCATCATGAACTCTACCTGTTTGTATTTATTTCCAGCACGCTCTGCTTCCATCGCTGATCTTTCTTTCTGGCTGCAATGAATACACTTTTGTTCCATTTTATTATCAGGATGAATATTATTTTCCAAAATTTCATGAAGCACACGATGTACCATTATATCAGGATAGCGCCTAATGGGCGAAGTAAAATGGCAATAATCATTAAACCCTAATCCATAATGGCCTATATTTTCTATAGTGTAAATCGCCTTCGACATAGTGCGGATACCTAATTGCTCAAGCACATGCTGCTCAGGTTTTCCATGAACATCAATCATCAACTGGTTAAAGGATTTTGCTGTTTCTTCCTCATTATTCATGTCAAATTTATAGCCGAATTTGCGTGCAAAAGCCACAAAAGGTTTAAGCTTTTCTTCATCCGGTGTATCATGTACCCGATATGGAAAAGGAATTGGCTTTTTATCTACTCTTATTTTTGCAACATGCGCAGCAACCGTACGGTTGGCAAGCAACATAAACTCTTCTATCAACTGGTGCGACTCTTTGCTTTCTTTTACAATGATTCCCAAAGGCTTCCCACTTTCATCTAATTTAAATTTAACTTCTGTTGAAGAAAAATTTATAGCGCCGTTTTTAAATCTTTCATTTCTGAAAATCCGGGCGAGAGAATTGAGCAACAGAATTTCTTCACTATATACTCCCTGTCTATCATCAATTATCTGTTGCACTTCATCGTAATTAAAACGATGATCGCTATGAATAAAAGTTTTGCCCAGCCAATATTCTTTTACTTTTCCTTTACTGGTTATTTTGAAAATTACTGAGAAAGTAAATTTATCTTCTTTGGGACGAAGTGAACAAAGTTCATTTGAAATTTTTTCGGGTAACATAGGATTTACCCTGTCCGGAAGATATACGCTGGTAGCGCGTGTATAACCTTCTTCGTCCATCGCCATCCCTGGTAGTACAAAATGGCTTACATCAGCAATATGAACACCTATTTCATACTCATGCTCACTTAGTTTTTTTATGGAAAGTGCATCATCAAAATCTTTTGCATCTGCAGGATCAATAGTAAAAGTGAGCTCCTCCCGATAATCTTTCCTTTTAGCTAATTCTTTTTCTTCAATTATATCATTCAGACTTTCTGCTTCCTCTAAAACTTTTTGAGAAAATTCAAGTGGAAACCCGTTTTGGATAATGATCTCCTTCATTGCAAGATCGCTTGCATTAACTGAGTCCAATACCGAAACGACCTTACCTTCCGGTTTTTTAGCTCCTTTTTCCCAATTTAAAAACTTAACGACTACCCTTTCATTGTCTTTTGCACCATTTAAATTTTTAAGATTGATATAAAAATCGGGTAATGGTTTTTGGCTGTCAGGAGCAAAGAATGCAAAATTTTCACTTACATGTATATTACCTATAAATTCTGTTTGTTTTCTTTCCAAAACATCTTCTATCACACCTTCCAAACGCTTTCCATGCGTATCTTTTATTTTTACACGCACAATGTCTCCATCCATTGCTTTATTAAAATCCTGTGGGCGTACAAGTAAATCTTTATCTCTTCCTTCTACAATTACATATCCCATTCCTGACCTTGTAATTTCCAATGTCCCCTTTACCGAAGGCGTAGGTTTCTTCTTTCCTGTTTTTTTACTCATAAATTATTTACGCTTATATTCAAATATCGCAGAATATACGATTCACTGCTAAATTAAACCAAGACGATTGAATAAATAAATATCAATTTTTTAAAATCTTGCGACAGGCCATGTTAAAGCAGGGCAATCTATCATACTTCTATTTCCTTCATGCGATAAACTTCAGTAAACAAAGAAATAATAGCCATTCCCATTTTTGTTCAAAAAGCATTCATTTTTTAGTTTGAAACGAAAACGCTATGGAAGTTTGGTTTCGCAATATTTGAAATTTTTAGAGGGAAGAATTTCCATAATATAATTCTGTTTGAAAAAACAGATAATTGTAAATTGCAGTCATGACAAAGCTTTCAGTCAACATCAATAAAATTGCAACACTTCGCAATTCGCGCGGAGGAAATAATCCCGATCTGATCAAAACCGCGATTGACATTCAGAATTTTGGAGCAGAAGGAATTACGGTTCATCCAAGACCTGATGAAAGGCACATAAGATATGAGGATGTTTTTGAACTTAAAAAAATTATCACCACTGAATTTAATATTGAAGGAAATTGCCGGGAAGATAAATTCGTTCACCTGGTTTTAGAAAACAAACCCGAACAGGTAACACTTGTTCCTGATGATCTTGGGCAATTAACTTCCGATCATGGATGGGATACCATAAAATATCAGGATTATTTAATTGAGATGATAGACGTGTTTAAAAAAGCAGACATTCGTGTGTCCATTTTTGTAGATCCTGTAGTTGAAATGGTTGAAGCTGCAAAAAAAACCGGGACAGACAGAATAGAATTGTATACAGAAAGTTATGCAAGAGAATTTCAAAAAGGAAATCGTGAAGAAGCAATCGTACCTTATATTGAAGCCGCAAAAAAAGCAGTTGAACTTGGACTGGGGATCAATGCAGGTCACGACCTTGATCTCCACAACCTGAAATATTTTGCACAAAATATCCCAGGTCTTTTAGAAGTTTCTATTGGCCATGCCCTAATTTGTGATGCCTTGTATTTAGGATTGGAAAATACAGTTCAGTTATACAAAAGACAATTGATGAACTAATTAAATAATTGTTCCAGCTTTTTATTCAAAGCGTCACCACGAAGATTTTTTGCAATGATAATCCCATTAGGATCTATTAAAATATTCTGGGGAATACTGGTAATTTTAAATTTCGCAGCCACTTCATTGTTCCATCCCTGCAGATCACTGATATGAGTCCATGTGAGTCCGTCCATCTTAATAGCGTTTAACCATGCTGGCTTTGCCTGGTCAAGCGAAACACCTAACACCGTAAAATTTTTCTGATGGTATTTATTATAAGCTGCTACGACATTTGGATTTTCCATACGGCATGGACGACACCAACTTGCCCAAAAATCTATCAACACATACTTTCCGCGGAAGGATGAAATTTTTACACTATTGCCCGCAGTATCATTTTCAGAAAAATCAGCAATCTGAGATCCTATGGGATTTATTTTTGCCAATTCCAATTGCTGGTTTACATATTTCCCAAGGCTGGTTTCCTTTACATTATCAGAGATTAACTTATACAAATTATCTGCAGCAGCAACATTATCTGAAGTTTGCATAATTCTTATTACAGCAATCGGATCAACATATGAAAAAGGATATTTTTTTACAAAATCTTCACTGATCTTCCGCACTGCGGCAACCGAATCTGGAT
Organism: Bacteroidota bacterium; assembly: GCA_028876495.1. Classification (GTDB taxonomy): domain Bacteria; phylum Bacteroidota; class Bacteroidia; order Chitinophagales; family Chitinophagaceae; genus Ginsengibacter. Next base: position 208,306 of record JAGWRO010000040.1, on the reverse strand, counting down.
TTTTTTCTGAGCCCGGCATAAACATTTGTTGATAAGGCTCTATTGCTTTTGAATATTCCTGGTATTCATCCTCTGTTTTAGAGCCGGTGATAGAAAGATTATCCAAATTATCTTTATCACCTTTGATAATAATTTTGCTGTTGTCGATAAACATTGGAATCGCCGGAGGCTGATCAGCAAAAATTAAAATTAAAAAAGAGGGTTCTGTAAGTTCGCCTTTAATGGTAAATTTACCTTTTTCAATGCTAGCCTGCTTCTCAGGAGTTTGAGTTTGCTGGTTTAAAAAAGAAACAGAAGTTCCATCCGGATAGCCGGATACATTTCCTGAAATTTCAAATCCTTTTGGAGAGGTTTGGGAAAAAGCAAAAAAAGGGACGGTTATTAAAAATAAAAAAAACGATTTCATTTATTATAGTATTACAGTAATAGCAAATTTAATTTTTTTATTCTGAAAACACAATTCCGGCTCTTACCCTAGGCCTGCAGAATGGATTTAAGAAACCTTTCTGTTGCATCCTCAATGTATTCGGCATTCTCAATAGCCTGAATATAAGCCGTACCAATGATAGCGCCCGCGGCATGTTTACAAGCCGCGTCAAAAGTTTGATGATCCCTGATTCCAAAACCAATAAGCACTTTATTTTCCAGGTTCATCTTTTGTATTCTCTCAAAATAGTATTGCTGTTTGCTGATATCAGTGTTTTTCCCTGTGATAGAAGAAGATGAAACGGCATAAATAAATCCGTTAGTGAGTGAATCAATTTTTCTAATGCGCTCTTCAGAGGTTTCGGGTGTTACCAGGAAAATAAAATTCAGATCATTTTCTTCAAATATCTTTTTATATTCACTTTCGTATTCTGCAATCGGAAGATCAGGGAGAATAATACCGCTGATACCGGAATTTTTAGCGTCCATACAAAAATTTTCAAAACCGTATTGCAAAACAGGATTGAGATATCCCATTAAAATTAAAGGAACCTTCCGTGCACCTGAAGGAAATTTTTGATGATAGTGATTTAACTGTTCAAAAAGAATTTTAATGGTCATCCCATTTTGCAACGCTTTCATGCTGCTGTTTTGAATTACCGGTCCATCTGCCAGCGGATCGCTATAAGGCAAGCCGATTTCAATCATATCTGCTCCATGTTTAGCTAATGAAGAGAGAATTATTTCAGTATCATTTAAGTGAGGAAATCCTGCAGTGAAATAAATACTTAAAATATCTTTCTCCTTTTCAGCAAACATTTTTTGAATTCCGTTCATTCGCTTTTCTTATTTTTTATTATTTTATTTGAAACCGATTTGAATTTTACAGGCAGTAAACAAACAAATGTTCAGGATTTCAGCCTCCCTGCCCTCCAGAGAAGGATTCAAAAAACTTTCGGACATCATAAACATTAAATTTTTCCGGAACACTATCATTCACTAAAAATCAACTTTGCTTCCGGACTTTCTTAAGCACCTCCTTTGGAGGGGTTTGGGGCGGCCTTCATATATGTATCCATATCCTTATCTCCTCTCCCGCTTAAATTAATAACAACAACATCCGATTTCTTAAATTTTATCTTATCCAAAACAGCAATTGCATGAGCCGATTCCAATGCAGGAATTATCCCTTCCATTTTAGCCAATTCAAAAGCTGCCTGAAGTGATTCCTCATCTGTAGCACTCATAAATTTGGCCCTTTTACCTGCAAACAAATTAGCATGCATCGGGCCAATACCTGGATAATCCAATCCTGCCGAAATACTGTGTGGCTCCACAACCTGGCCATCGGTTGTCTGCATCACATAACTTTTACTACCATGCAAAATACCCACAGAACCTAATTGAGTAGTTGCGGCACTCATTCCACTATCGATACCCAAACCAGCGGCTTCAACTGCTACTAATTTTACAGTTTCCTCGTTCAAAAAATGGTAAAAAGCGCCGGCAGCATTACTACCGCCACCCACACACGCAATTACATAATCAGGCAGATCTTTACCTGTTTTTTCTTTCAACTGTATTTTTATTTCTTTACTGATCACACTTTGAAAACGAGCCACCATATCAGGATAAGGATGAGGACCTACTACACTTCCTATAAGATAATAAGTATCATTCGGATTATTGATCCAATCCCTGATCGCTTCATTGGTAGCATCTTTCAGCGTTTTACTTCCACTTGTTGCAGGAACTACTTTTGCTCCAAGCATTTTCATACGCGCCACATTGGGAGCCTGCCGCTCTATATCTTTTTCGCCCATGTAAACAATACATTCCAAACCCTTCAACGCACAAACGGTTGCTGTAGCAACACCATGCTGGCCTGCGCCTGTTTCAGCTATAATTCTTTTTTTGCCCAATTTTTCTGCTAATAAAATCTGGCCAACTGTGTTGTTGATCTTATGAGCACCTGTATGGCAAAGATCTTCGCGCTTTAGGAAAATTGTTGCTCCATATTTTTCACTTATTCTTTCTGCATGATACAAAGGAGTGGGCCGCCCCACATAATCTTTCAAAAGTGAAATAAATTCCTTTTGAAAACCTTCTTCCCTGATGATCCTTAAATATTTTTTTTGTAAATCTTCTACATTATGGTGAAGCATTTCCGGAATGTAAGCACCGCCAAATTCTCCATAGTAGCCACTTTCATCAACATACCATTCCCCTTTTACAGATAATATCTTTTTATTTACTGAAGATGCCATAGTTATTTTTTTATTTAAATCTTTACTTTAATTCTGCTGCAAATTCCTTTACCTGTTGCATGTCTTTTATCCCCGGAGATATTTCAAAACGGCTGTTCACATCTACGCCGTGAAAAAAGGGATGTGTAAATTTCTTTAACGCCTGTACGTCTTTTCTTTCGATTCCACCACTAAGAAAAAAAGGTTTACCAATGGTAGCTTTTTCAAGAAGGCTCCAGTTAAATTTCTTTCCCGTGCCGCCATATAACCCGGCAGATCCTTTATCAAATAAATAATAATCGCACACCTCGTCATATTCACTGATCAGCCAATCAACATTTGTGTCGAAATCTGCAATACGAAAGGCTTTAATCACTTTTATATGATCGCTGATGCGGTTGCAGAACGAAGCAGTTTCATCACCATGAAGTTGTACCATATCCAAACCAAACTCTTCAACCTGTTTCATTATTTCTTCTTCGCTGGCATTTACAAATACTCCTACTTTGGTTAATTCTAAATTCAATTCTTTCACCTCATTGCCACTGAATTTTTTTAAGGCATAGCGTGGTGATTGCTCATAAAAAATAATGCCTGCATAATCAATTTTCAAATCATTTAATTCCTGTAACTGATGTAGATCAGTATTCCCGCACACCTTTATTTTCATTTTTACGTTTTAGATCATTCTAAAATTATTATCTACCTATTTTTAATTCATTTACAAATTCTCCAAAAGCTTTTCCCGGATCTTCTTCTTTCATAAATTTTTCTCCCATCAAAAATCCACTGAAGCCATTCTGTTTAAGATGTAGCAGCGTTTTTACATCATCCAACCCACTTTCAGAAATTTTAATTTTCTGCGAAGGTATTTTTTTACCCAATTCTATGGAATGATTGATATCAACTTTAAAAGTTTTAAGATCACGGTTGTTGATTCCTACCACATCAACCTCATCGCAAATATGTTCCAGTTCCTGCTCATTATGAATCTCCAATAATACGTTCAGTCCGAGTATTTTTGCCAATGCTGATAATTTTTTTACTTCCTCTTTTTTGAGGCATGCAGCAATCAATAAAATAATATCAGCGCCATAGGCTTTTGATTCTATAAGCTGGTATTCGTCAAGCATAAAATCTTTTCGCAATACAGGAATATGCAATGAAGTTGCAGCTTCCCTTAAATCACTTAATGATCCTCCAAAAAAATCCTCATCAGTGAGAACTGATACTGCACTGGCGCCATATTTTTCATAATCTTTCACCACTGTGCCAGTAAACGAAGAATTATTAATGATTCCTTTTGAGGGAGAGCGCTTTTTAAATTCAGCAATAATTCCCGTCTTATCAGGTTGCAATAAAAATTGCTGCAACGAAAGAGTTTCCTTATTGAACGATGGAAAATTCTCCAATTCTGAAATACTTTTTGACACTTTTCTTTCTGCTACCTCTGCTTTCTTTTTTGCGATAATCGTTTCAAGGATATTTGTCATTGCAAGCTCATTAATTTTTGAAAATTTTCATACGCCTTCCCACTTTCAAGGCTTTCCACACTCATTGCATAAGCTTCATCATAGCTTTCATAATTACCGGTGGCGTAAAGCGCCATCGCCGCATTGGCCATAACCACAGCATTCTGTGCCCAACTGCCTTCCCCCCTGATTATCTTTAAAAATATTTTCGCCGCTTCTTCAGTTGAATTTCCGCCATAAATATCTTCAGGGGCCACCGTTCTTTTTCCCAGGTGCCGGGCAGTCATAATTTTTTCTCCCTGGTTGGTAATCACTTTTGTATCTCCCGTAAGCGATATCTCATCATAACCTTCAAGACTATGAATAATCATAAACCTCGCATCTGATTGTTGCAACATGTAAGCGTAGATTCTTGCCATTTCAAGATTGTAAACGCCTATCATTTGTACGCCGGGTAATGCCGGATTTACCATAGGCCCAAGCATATTAAAAAAAGTGCGAACCCCTAAATTTTTTCTTATCGGCCCTACTACTTTAAGGGCTGGATGAAACAAAGGCGCGTGCATGAAACAGATATTTACTTCTTCTATTTCATGAAGTAATTTTTTATTATCACTGGAAAAACGGTATCCCAATGTTTCCATCACATTGCTTGATCCGCTAATAGAGGTGGCACCGTAATTACCATGTTTCGCTACCTTTTGGCCTGCACCAGCCACAATAAAGCAACTCAAAGTCGAAATATTAAAAGTGTTTTTCCCATCGCCACCGGTTCCAACAATATCTACCACATTATAACCATTTAAATCAACAGGAACACAAAGTTCCATCAATGCATCACGAAAGCCTGTTAATTCAGGGATAGTAATACTCCGCATCAAAAAAACGGTAGTAAAGGAAGCTATTTCCGCATCAGAATAAATTCCTTTAGAAATGTTCAGTAACACCTCTTTTGCTTTGTCGCGCGAAAGGGTTTTGTGCTCAAATAAATGTTGTAATATCTTTTTCATTTGTCAGACATTTAGCCAATTCGTAATCATTTTTTCTCCCATTGGAGTCAGTACACTTTCAGGATGAAACTGGACTCCCTGCACATCAAAAGTTTTGTGGCGTAAAGCCATAATGTATCCATTTTCATCCTCAGCAGTTATTTCAAGATCGGCGGGGAAGTTATTATTGTCAACAATCCATGAATGATAGCGCCCTACCTGCAATTCGAACGGCAGATCTTTAAAAATATCATTTTCAGATAAAAAGCGGTCTTCTTTTACTTTTATTTTTGTGGCTACTCCATGATAAACCTCCTTCAGGTTTACCAGTTTTCCGCCAAATACTTCGCCGATAGCCTGTTGCCCCAAACATACACCCAGTATCGATTTAGACGAAGCATATTCTTTTATCAATGGCAATAACAAACCCGATTCGGAAGGAAGCCCGGGTCCGGGAGATAAAATAATTTTATCATAATCATTGATCTTTTCAAGGGAAATTTTATCATTCCTGTAAACATCAACTTTTCCATGAATGATCTTTTCAACCGCATGCACGAGGTTGTAGGTGAATGAATCATAATTATCAAAAATCAATATTTTCATTGTCTAAATATTTTCTGCGGATTTAATAGCCGCCGTTAAAGCATTTAATTTATTGTTGACTTCCTGAAGCTCACTGTCAGGGTTAGACGCAGCTACAATTCCCGCACCTGCCTGGTAATTCAGGTGATTATCTTTACTCAAAAAAGTTCGGATCATGATCGCATGATTGATGTTTCCATTAAAACCTACAAAACCAATACAACCGCCATAGTATCCTCTTGGGTTGTTTTCATATTCGTCTATCAGTTGCATGGCTTTATACTTAGGAGCCCCGCTCAATGTTCCGGCAGGAAAAGTTATTGCTAAAAGATCAAAAGGATTCGTGTTCTTTTCTACTGTCCCTTTTACTTCGCTCACTAAATGAATTACATGAGAAAAATATTGTACTTCACAAAAATGACTGACTTTTACATCACTGCATAAACGGCTCAGGTCATTACGTGCAAGGTCAACCAGCATTACATGTTCCGCATTTTCTTTTTTATCTTTTAATAACTTCTCGGCCAATTGCTCATCGGTTACATCATCCCCGGTTCTTCTGAAAGTACCTGCAATCGGGTGAACCACTGCAATATTATTTTTGACTTTCAATTGTGCTTCAGGGCTGCTGCCAAACAGCCGGTAATCTCCATAATCAAAATAAAAAAGATAAGGACTTGGATTAATATTCCTCAACGCACGATACACATTAAAATCATCTCCTGAAAATCTTTGCTGAAATTTTCTACTCAGCACCACCTGGAAAACATCTCCTCTTTTACAACTTGCAATCCCTTTTTTAACCATTGCCACATACTCTTCATCAGTAAGCGGCGAAGTTTCATGTCCCAATGCTGCAAAAGGGAAAGCAGGAACATCTTTGCTTTTTATGATACTTTCAATTAAATCTCCTTCACTTTCAATTCCTGAAAGGTGATTTTCACAAATAAATAATTCATTCTTAAAATGGTTGATCACGATAACGTATTGATACAACCTGTAACGAACCAGGGGAATCTGTGGAGTGGAAGCAGTAAATTTAATCGTTTCAAAAAATTGTACTGCATCAAAGGTGGTATATCCAAATAATCCCTGCGCCATGCTTACCGGCATTTCTGCAGGATTTTCAATACTAAATTCATTCATAAAATTCCAAATCTCTTCTGTAATTTTTAAAGAAGCATCTATCGGAATACGTTTCGGTTCCTGTAGCGGAAACTTATATTCAATTTGCTGCAGGTCTTTAATTTCAATACCGGCAATGGCATTAATCCCGATAAAGGAATAGCTGTTTTCACCAGCGTGAAAATCAGCGCTTTCCAGGAGAATGGTATCGCGAAAACGGTCGCGAAGGCGCAAATAAATTCCTACAGGTGTATAAACATCTGACAGTAATTTTTTGGAAGTAGTGGATAGTTTATTTTTTTTCATAACATAAAAAAACCCCGGCTTTTATGCCGGGGCGTAATATTTATTTATTTCACAAATAATAGCAATTCGGCACAATCTTTAGATTGTGTGCCACCAGCTATTGTATGTGTTGTTTACTTTCATTTGACTGAAGCAAAGATGTAATGAAATATTTTAATCAACAAATTTTTTTTTCAAATTTCAAAAAAAAATTATAAAACCGATTCCTATGCAACTATCCCAACTTAAATTTGGTCTGAATATAAATTGAAGAACTTGAAAACGGTTTTATTTTTTGTACTAATAACATTTTCTACTTTTGCAAAAGCTCAAAAGATCGATGGTATTTATGTTCATCTTTATACCGATAGTTTAAAAAAGGGAACTTATAATTATATAAATATTGACGGAAAACTTAGTAACGGCAGATATCTCCCCTTAGATACAACTGATATTATTTTTTCTGCCAGCGATGGAAAATTCTATGGAAATTCGCTTTACCTTAGCCCTGATTTTCCGGGGGAGAAAGTGAGCATTAAAGCAGTTCTTAAATCAAATCCTGCTATCTTTAAACAATTTGACATTTATATAAAGAAGATACCCAACCCAAAGAGACTTAAAACAATGGATGAAATTTTGAATGAATCACCTTCTTCCACAAAAAGAAAAAGAAGAGTTTAACCCCCTTGATTGCACACCTAAAAATGCGCTGAAGTTTGCAAAAACAACAGCGCATTTATTTTATAATGATGAATCTTTTATTCAAACTTTTTGGCGTCTTCCATAAACTTTGCGAGGCCAATATCTGTTAATGGATGCTTCGTCAATCCCAAAATCGAATCCAAAGGACAAGTACAAACATTCGCTCCCGATTCTGCACATTTAATGATGTGTAAAGAATTGCGGATAGAAGCAGCCAGAATTTCAGTTTTAATTCCCTGTATTGCAAAAATGTTTGCAATTTGTTGAATGAGTTCAATGCCATCCCAACCACTATCATCGATGCGGCCGATAAATGGCGAAACATAAGCCGCTCCTGCTTTTGCAGCAATCATAGCCTGACCTGCGCTAAAAATTAAAGTACAATTGGTACGGATTCCATTATCAGTAAACCATTTTATCGCCTTCACACCTTCAGGGATCATTGGTACCTTTACCACAATATTTTTATGGATTGCAGCTAATTTTTTTCCTTGTTCCACAATGCCTTTAAAATCTACAGCAGTTACTTCTGCACTTACATCTCCGTTTTCTACAATCTCGCAAATCGTTTTATAATGATTATAAACGGCTTCTTCTCCTTTAATTCCTTCTTTGGCCATTAAAGAAGGATTAGTAGTTACTCCGTCAAGAATACCAAGATCGTATGCTTCTTTTATCTGATCGAGGTTTGCCGTGTCAATGAAATACTTCATAAATGATTATTTTTTTAAATTAAAATATCCGGCAAATATATTATTTATGATTTAGGAGAACTTAGAAGAATTCTGAAAAGTTCAGAAAAAGTTCTGAAAAGTTCTGAAAAGTTCTGAAAAAGTTCTGAAAAAGTTCTGAAAAGTTCTGAAGAGTTTAAAGCACAGATGGATTGGCTGAAAAAAAACCGGCAAGTTACTTACATCGCACCGCTCAACCACATACCCTTGCTATCTTCCGATCCTGGGGGAGTTCTGCAGGAGCTGGTCGTATAAGACTTGCCGGCTGCAAATATAAGGTGAGAAAAATAAATTCTAACAGTAAACAAATAAATTAAACAGATTTCTCTTTTTCTACTTCACATTAATCGTAACTGTCGTAGCCAATTTACTTCCATAAGAGCGATGAGCTCCATCTGCAAATTGTAAAGCAAGTTTGTGCTTTCCGGGAGCAAGTGTAATGTTAGCTACTTGTTGCGCATTGCCAAAATGAAGATGAGTGCTGTCTTTTGCAACAACAGTTCCTGTTGGTATAGAATCTTCAGCATCAATTAAAATATGAAAGTGGCCTGAATTTGGTTTCACGGTTCCTGCAGAATCAACTGAAATTCCCGTAGCACCCATTTCTACTTTTACAGGAGAAGATACCGTTTCGCCGTTTTTAAGATTTTTAAAATATACAGTAGCACCCGCCGGAACTTCAGGCATGGTCGCTTCAGTTGACATCGCCATTGTAGAATGAGAAGTGTCTGCTGACATTGAAGTAGAATCAGTGGTAGCCGCCTTTTCGCTGTTATTACCAGAGTTACATGAAATTAATCCCATGATTAAGATAGCAGGGATAGCAATAAATTTTTTCATTATATTAAGTTAAGAAGGTTACACAATTAGGTAAATATCAGTCAATTTGAGAAACTCAATGTCATAAGAAGATAAAATCTTATAAAAAAAATTATAAATAACAAGAATCAAAATAAAAAAAGTCGCTAAAAGCTTAACCCTGGCTGGTCAGTTCTTGAATCTAAAGACGAAACACCTATTAATTCATCAGCCCTGCCAATAAATGGTTTGTAATAAACAAGGATTGTGTATACATTTTCCGTTTCAAAGTAATTACCATCTAATTGAGTACGAACTGAAGGATTGTTTTTATCAACAGCAATGTAGGTATAATCATAATAGCCCTGTTTAAGCAAAAGATGTGTTTGATAAAGCCCTTTGGCCGGATCAAAAACCAGTTTAAGGCTGTCGGTATAATTATAATTGGTCAATTGCCCGAAAAGATAAAGGTCTTTATCCGCATATGGCTGACCGTTAGGTGGTGCAAAAGAAAAATAAACAGTAGCATAATCACCTTCATAAAATGGATTAACACCCCGGATGGCTTCAATGGATGACATACCGTTCAGGTCTTTATAATAAACATATCGTTGGCCTGACAAAGGAAAATCAGGCCGTAGAAATATATCAGTTGAATTTCTTTTATAGTCTGCCGTAAGTACCCTATCGCTTTGAAGGTGAAAATCTCTTATATCAAGCCATCGCCATTCTTTTCCTGCCGCAAAAATACCTGTATTTGGTGTATTATATTCCAGTGAAGTACCGCGGATAAATGCAGGTTTTAAGCCTGTTTTCGCATTATCCCAACGGTAATTTTGGAGAACAACCACTTTTATTTGCTGTGCCGCATTAAAAGATTGAAGCGCCTTTACATCAATAGTAAATTCCACTTTTTGATGCGTTTGCATATATTCCGGAGTGTAAGGTTGGATCACTCTTGCCACCACAGATGCTTTACTGTCTAACACCATTATCCTTTTTGTAAATGCAATTTGGGAGGTATCATCATTTAAAAAAACCTTCAAAATATAATTTCCCGACCTCGTAGGATACATATTTTGATCAGGCAAAACTGCCTGGTAATGAGTATATCGTACATGAGAAAAAGAAGAAAAGCGATAGTTGGTAATTCTTTGTTGAGTAAAACCTTTCAGATAGTCAAACTGTCCCAGGTTCGCTGGTGTCCAATCGCTGTTACACAGTTCATAGGTGTAGTAATAATATTTTACATCTGCATCAAGGTCATCAAAATCCAATTCCAGCGCATCATTTCCTTGTAAATGTATTATGGGAATGGTTAGTTGATTTCCTGCCACATAAAGCCTTACGGTTTCAATATTAGATACATAAACACTGTCCGGGTTAAGCGCAAATAATTTATTGGCTGTCAACAAAATGAGAAAAACAAAAACAACTTTTAATGATTTCATTTAAATGTTTTAAAAAAAATTAGTTTTACAAAAATCAAATTTAGGTCTTTTGAATGTTTCTTCATTTATAGCCGGGCGTATCGCCTTTAATAAACAAAAAACGTTTTCACGCTTCATAATCGGACTGGCAATTACTGCTACCATGATAAGTGTGGCGGTGATGATTGTAGCATTAAGTTTTGTAAACGGTTTTCAAAACGTGATTAGTAACAAGGTTTTCAGTTTTTGGGGGCACATTCGCGTTCAGCAAAATGTATTAACGCAGGCAAATATTGCAGAAGAAACACCCATTGTAAGAAATGATACTCTCGAAGATTTTTTGAAACATATTCCACAGGTAAAAAACGTGGCACGTTATGCTACCAAGTCGGCAATCATCAGGTTTAAAGACGACATAGAAAGCGTATTGATGAAAGGGGTTGATAGTAGTTTTGATTTTGACCGGTTAAGTTCATTCTTGCAAAAAGGGAAATGGATTTCTTTCACAGACAGTGGTTACAGTAAAGACATTGATATTTCGGCTTACACTGCCAACCAGTTGGAAGCCAATGTTGGCGATAGTGTGATCATTTTGTTCATTCAAAGTGATGGATCACAACGTGCAAGAAAATTAAAGATTGCCGGAATTTTTAAAACCGGTATTGATGAATATGATAATAACTTTTGTATCGGGGATATTAAATTAATTCAACGGCTCAACAACTGGGATCCCAACGAAATAGGTGGTTATGAAATATTTCTTAAAGATTATAAGCAAACCAATGCGGTAAATAATTATTTATATGATTCTGACCATTTGCCCGGAAAATGGTACAGCAAAACGATCCAGGAAATTTATCCCAATATCTTTGACTGGCTTAATTTACAGGGAAGAATTAAAAGTATTTTATTGGTGATAATGATGGTGGTTGCTGTAGTAAATTTAATCACGTGCCTCATTATCCTGGTATTGGAAAGAACTACTATGGTTGGCGTTTTAAAGGCCATCGGCGCCAAAAATATTACCATACAAAAAATATTTCTTTACAACACTACCATCATTGCTTTTACCGGCGTAATCGCAGGAACTATTTTAGGTTTGGGAATTTGTTATCTGCAGCAATGGACAGGTTTTATCAAACTGGATGAAGAAGCTTATTTTATGAAAGAAGCCCACGCAGATATCGTCTGGTGGCAGATTGCAGCGGTTGATCTCTCTACATTAATCATCTGTTTTTTAATGCTGGTAATTCCTTCTTTATTGATAAAAAAAATACAGCCTGTGCGCGCTATTGAGTTTAGATAATTGCTATTTGGTAATTGCCCGATTGCTGATTGCAAATTGAAGCTTGGCAGGATTTATGCAATTAACTGAAAAACCAATTCAGTTATTATGAATAAAAAGATTCATCTCGTTTTAATTTTTCTCTTTACTGCATTTTTATTTAGCTGTTCAACTTCTAAAAATGCGACAAATTTAAAACCTACAAGAAATCATCTCGCCGGCACGTGGACAATTACTGAGATTGCTGTGAATATGCCCTCCGGGTACAAAGTAACGAATGCATTTGATGAAGCGCCTTACACTGATTTTAAAGGCAGTACCTGGAACCTGGTAAAAAACGGCAACGGCTCTTTTTCACTGACCAACGGTAGCAAAGAAAATATTTACTGGAGCGTTTTTGGCAGCGGAGAAAAAGCCCAACTTCAATTTAAAAAGTTAAATGGCATGAAACCAAAAAATGTTGAAACAGGCTACAGACTAAACTTAGGACCGATCAGCAGTAACAGTTTCACTGCTACTTCTATCGTAGATGCCGGCAATAATAACACAGGTTCCATCACTTATACGTTTACTAAAAAATAAAATTTTTCTTTGCTTACTGATCCATTAAAAAGGCCTGATAATTTCAGGTCTTTTTTTATTAAAAAGAAAAATCAATTTATTTATTGATTTACTATGAGAAAAAATCAATTTTTCTCATTTCCCATTATTAAATCAATATTTTTTTCAAAGGAACTAATATCCAGGTAACCGGTACTGAGTGAAGATTCAGGATCGCGTGAAGAAGGAATAAGATGTTCTGCAAACCGGATTACTCCTTTTCTATCTACAAACAAAGTGATTGGATAGATAGACGTCATATGATAGCAATATGACACAGCATCAGGAACAATCGTAAAATTGAAAAAATGTTTTTTTAAAAAATTAAGCACCGAATTTTTTTTATCAAAAGTGATGGCAAGAAAAACCACATCCGAATTTTTGTATTTTTCCCGAAGTACATTTAATGCACGCATCTCAGAAATGCAGGGCGCGCAACTGGTAAACCAAAAATTAATTACCACAGGTTTGCCTTTTAAAGTTTCTGTGTTCACTTCGTTGCCCGCCAGATCTTGTAAATCAAAAGCCGGAAGCTGTTGACCGGCTAAAGGTTTATTGTTGTCATCAACCGGCGCAGGATCCATTATGATATCAATGCGATAAATAAGACTATCATGGTGTTCTTCTTTACCCGTTAACCTTGTTACCAATTTATAACGGTTATAGCTTTTTGAAAGAAGGAAAGAATCCAGTTGCGACTTTTTCCAATAAGGCCCACGTGCACTTTTAAAATAAATTTTTTGTGTATCGCTTTTGTTGTCCTGTCCTTTAGCTTGCTGAAACAAAACACAAAAAGACAGAAGTATAAAAATTTTTGAAAGATTTTTCATTTCCACTGGTTGAAACATTTGCTCAAAATAACATTTACTTTTTTATTGCATGCAGGAATTGTGATTTTTTGCTGATTTGCTGTTTGAGTAATTGATCATTTGTAAATTAGTGCCCATATTTACAATTATAAAAATAATGAACAAAGTAACTGATAAAAAAACAGCTTCGCATTACACATGGGGTAATAATTGTGACAGTTGGATATTAAGCGAAAATCCTTCCCTTTCTGTGAAGCAGGAAACCATGCCGCCCGGCACCAGGGAACAATTACACTTTCACACCAATGCACAACAATTTTTTTTCGTGCTGAAAGGAATGGCGACTTTTTACGTAGATGAAACTCGAACAACGCTGAATAAACACCAGGGATTACTGATCGACAAAAAAAGCAAACATTTTATTGCTAATGAAACAAATGAACCGATCGAGTTTATTGTGATCTCACAACCATTGATCAATAACGACAGGACTAATGTGGATTAGTGCAAAATAAAATTCATTAAAATTTGTTCGTTCACTTTCCCACTTATTTATAGAAAATATATTTCATCTGTAATTAAAATTTTATCTTACATAAAAATTAGTTGCCATGAAAAAAGTTTTCCTCGGCGGCACGTGCAACGGATCTACATGGCGGGATGACTTGATAAAAATGCTGAAGATCGATTATTTTCAACCGCAGGGCGATGACTGGACGCCTGAGATGATGGAAGAAGAAATACGGCAACGGCAACAATGCGATTTTTGTCTTTATGTGATCACTCCAAAAATGACGGGCTTTTATTCAATTGCCGAAGTGGTTGACGACAGCAATAAACGTCCTGAAAAAACAATATTTTCTTTTATTCATGAAGACGAAAGGCAAGCTTTTTCTGAACACCAGTTAAAGTCTTTGGAACAAACGGGAAAGATGATTAAGGAAAATGGTGCGCAATTTTTTAAAACTTTAGAAGAAATCGCTGATTACCTAAACAACCATTAAACCATAATTATGTCTGCCTTACTTGATCGCATTAACAGCCCTGGGCCAAAAAAGATTTTATCACTTGACGGTGGCGGCATTCGCGGCGCACTTACGCTCGGTTATTTAAAAAAAATCGAAGATATTCTTAAAGCTAAATTTCCGGATAAACCTGATTTTCGTTTATCCGATTATTTCGACCTGATTGGCGGCACTTCCACAGGCGCAATCATAGCCGGCTGCCTTGCCATTGGTAAAAGTGTTGATGAGATAAAAGATCTTTACATGGATTTGGGGAGCAAAATTTTTGGCGAAAAACGCAATTGGTGGGACTTTAACCGTTTGAGGGCAACTTATAATTATCAACCTATGGAAGAAGGGCTCAAACAGGCTTTTGGAGAAATAAAATTAGGAGGCGAGGAAATAAAAACAGGTTTATGTATTGTTGCAAAAAGAGCTGACACTAATAGCATCTGGCCATTGATCAATCATCCGCTCGGCAGATTTTATGATTCTGAAGATGGTAAAAATAAAGACCTCGATCTTTGGAGAGTGGTAAGAGCGAGCACCGCCGCGCCAACTTATTTTGCACCACAAATGATTGAAGTTTCTGCCGGCCAAACTGCTGCATTTATTGACGGCGGCTTAAGCATGGCGAACAACCCTTCGCTAACCCTGTTAATGGTGGCTACTTTGAGCGGCTTTAAATTTCACTGGCCGATGGGTGAAGATAAAATATTGTTGGTTTCCGTAGGAACAGGGTATGGCGAATTCAAAAAGAAATATAAAGAAATAGATAAAGCCACCTTGTTGTCGTGGGCCGCCAATATCCCTGAAATGCTGATGCAGGATGCAAGTTGGCAGAACCAGGTGATATTACAATGGATCTCAAAATCTCCAACTGCAGATAGCCTTGATATGGAAATCGGAGATTTGAAGAATGATTTCATGGGAATGAACCCCTTGATTTCTTATTTGCGTTATAATTTTTGCATCACCTGTGCAAATCTGAATGCATTAAAAGCGGAAGACAGAAACTACACTGACGATGATGTAAAAAGCTTAACTGACATGAGCAAGGCATCTAACAGGGAAGTACTTTATCAACTGGGAAGTAAAGCTGCCACTGCTGTTAAGCCCGAGCACTTTGCAAAATTTTAGGCAAGAATAATTTATCTTATCGGAGGCGATGCATCCAAATTGATAGTCACGTTCCCGTTTGATGCTTTTGTATAATCCTCAAATCCTCCATAATAAGAACACACTTTTATAAAGTATTTACCCGGAGCCACATTGTAAAACACATATAAACCGTCTTTATATTTCGCAATCTTTTTGTCTTTTGCTGTTGAAATACCTACATCACAACCTATCTCATAAACCCTGGCTTTCCTGATGCTTTTAGCATTAGCGCTATTATCAGGAATCAAATAAATCAACAAGTTTCGTGGAATGGTTTTACTTAGCTCATATTTCAATTTCAGTTTCAGACTATTTGTATCTGCAGCGTCGCTTTCCGCCGTTTCTTCCGGGGAATACATTTCAGGATGTTTGATTTTATAATCCTGGAAATCCTTGCTCAATTTTGCATACGCGTTTTGCAGGTCTGACAACTTGGTGCTGTCGAATGTAACACGTCTTTGTAAAAATTGGATTGATCTTTTTGCCTCATCATTCAATAACGCGGCTGCATTTTTACTGTTCATCAGTTCCGCTATTTGTGCATCCTGCGAATCAAGTTCATTCTGAAGTTTTGATCGCTGGTTATTCAGATCAGCATACTGCTGTTTGAGCGAAAGCAAATGAACACTATCTGCTGAACTACGTTGAAGCATATTCAGGTAAGCGGTATCATTCATGTTGAAGTTTACAGAAGTTGCACCAGCAATGCCTCCGCCTCTGTTTTTTCTTATGGTATTTATAGAATCTTTTATACCCGCAAGAGAAGTAGAGTCTTTCATTATTTCCTTTTGAATTTGCGCCCGCTTCGCTATTGCTTCATTTTTATCATTTACAGCTTTTCCGGCAATAAGATACCAAATACCCGCCGCCGCTATCAGCGCCAATATCACGATTATCAAAGCCCTTTTATTGGCGCGCTTTCTGGCAGCAAGCACCGCAATTGCTTTTCGCCTTGCTTCCCTGTCGTCTTTAATAATCGGTGCTAAAACATCATGCGTAAGTTCTATCGCTTTCCCATCGTCACGTAAAAAATATTTTCTTTTTAAAACATCAACTCCCGGCAGTAATGATCTGTCTATTTCACTTATAGAATATTTGGTGCGATAACCTTCATCGGTAATTAATTTATCTTCCAAAAATTCATTAACCGGTTTTTGATTCACCTGCAAATCAGCCGTATTTGCTAAAACGGCCGCATTACTTTCAGCCAACACTTCATTATAAATCGAATGAAGTATTTTCTCTTTCGGATATTTATCGAGAAAATCAGAAGAAATTTTACTCCTACCTTCATTGATTCTTTCTTTATCAATGTAAGTACATACCTGGCTCAAAAGAGAAGGCTCCACTTCCATCAAATCGTAGCTTTTACTTTCGTCTTCTTCATTCACAAAATAGCTTACGATCTTGTGCGCTTCTTTTTCATCAATTTCATTTTTCCATGTTTTGGTAATTACGTCGTAAGCCTGGTTGCCATTCATCGGCATCAGCCTGAAACGTGATGATTTTAAAGAAGGAATTTTTGCAGTGATGCTTTCAAATTCAGGAAGAAATTCTTCCCTGAAGGCGAATACAGTTTTTACTTTCTGTGTCTTATAACTATAATCAATTTTCTCTTTATCATTCAAAAATTTATCCTTCAGCTTTTCCGGAATTGAGTTTTCAATCATATCCGCCAGTTCTTCCCAAAAAGCCGACAGTTCAGCAGTTCCGAAGTGATTGCTTTTCTTTGCCAGCGTAAAAATTTCTTCAAACTGGTCAAAGATCAAAATGGGAGTAACGCTTTTCCATAATGGCTCAGAATGAAAATATTCCCACAAAGTTGTTTTACTGTCAGGATAATTTTCGACTTTAAAACCGTACTTATCAATTTCAGATTTTAAAATATTTTTTATTTGAGTTACAAGATCCGGACTGTTGTCTTTAAATTCAAGCCTTATCCTGAAGGGAAGAAAATAGTCTTTCCTCAAACGGGGAAAAACGCCTGCGTTTAATAAAGAAGTTTTGCCTGTTCCGGATTTGCCAAAAACAATAGTAAGCGTATTGGATTTTATAAGATTAGTAAGCCGGTCAATTTCCTTATCTCTTCCAAAAAATATATTAGATTGCGCTTCCGTATAGGATTCCAGTCCAATAAATAAAGAATCAGAAGGTGGTAATTGAGTAGAAGATTCAGTGGGCATAATTCAATTAAGTTAGATTGAGCGTATCTTTAATTTGACTGATAAATTCAGGCGAAGGATTGCCATCTACAACTTTTCCGATGCTTAACTCTGAAAAGTATTTGGGTACATTTTCATTGTATGGATTGGTATCGTCAATTACAACAGGCATCAGGTATTTATCCGTTCTGCCGTCTATTCTTCTGAACGTATTTACATTGTCTGCGGTAAACCATTCTATCTGAACATAGCCATCTTTATGCATCAGACTGTTTTCAGAAATCAGCGGAATAAACAAATCGGCTGATTTGATATTTTTTGCTATTTCTGTTTTAAAATTATCTCCGGCAACAATCTCGCGATTGTCGTACCAGCAAGTCACATTGTTAATTTCTTCAATCGCCTTTTTCAAATTTTCAACCGCTTCCTTATCCTTTACAGTATAGCTTAGAAAAACCATTTTATTTTTTACCGCTGAAGGATTTCGTTGTTTCCATTGCCTGGCCAATTCGTTCACAAATTCTTCTGTACTTCCTTCATAAGTAGACACTTTATAATTCTTCAAAAAATCAAATTGCGTGTTACGAAGGTCAGACGGATCATTTACCACAAGTATCCTCCTTTTTGTACCCCACGCAAGCAATGGTTGATTGGATAAGAGACGTAAAATAAAACGAACCATCCAGTTAGGAAAAGAGCACCCCAAAAACAAAAGACTTTTATTTTGCAAAGCATTAATAAGATTAATGGCTTTGGCATCGCCCATTTTTTCCTTAAACTGACTGGTAAATTCAAGCATATCTTCATCCCTCAGAGCGGGATCGACAGTATTAAGAAGCGAACCGAAAACATTGAAGACAAACGGCACCTGCAATCTTTCCAAATCACCACTATCTGTAAATGGCTCGTTAAGCGAAAAGTTGATTGAAGTTGGTGTTACACTTCTTTCTTTTGCCAGGTTGTTTTCCAGCACATTATTATAAACAGCGGTGTTGATAAAATAATTTAAATCGGAAATGCCCAGAAATTCTGCCAGCAACGGAAATTCAAAATTGATGTCTTTCACCATTAATTTTAATTTCCTCATGATGTCCATCCAATCAACTCCTTTTTCCATCACTAGATAATCAACCGCCTTCGAAAGTGACAAGTCCAGTTGATCAGTTACCCCGAAAGAAGTAAGTATTTGCCCTGATAAATATTGATCAATTGGCACGAGGAGATCATCTTTTTTAAACTGATACATTTCCTTACCAATGATAGGGGTTAGTTGCTTATCGGAAATATAATCCAAAAGTTCATCCCAGTCGTTTTGTTCTGAAAAAATCTTATTCATAAAAATAAAATGGTGATAATTTATGGTCTGGAAAGCAGGCTGGTTTTTCGAGGATTAAATAAAGATAATAAAATTAACTAAATTCATATAATTAATAGGCTTTAAAATCCTTTCTACTTTTGAAAAATGCGCTCACCTGAATTCAACAACAGAAAAAATATTTTTTCAAGGACCAAAAAATAAATGAGCACTATGGATTCAAAGCAAATCATGCTTCAAATTGGCAGAGAATATCCGAAAGAAGGAGAAGAAAAAATTGCTCATCAAATTGCTGAATTGTTGCAGCAACAAATGCTTCGCCTTTATCAAAACAAAAAGCAATTGCGCCAAATTCACCCAAAGATGAATGGCTGTGTAAAAGCAGAATTCATCATTGAAAAAAATCTTCCTGAAAAATTAAAAGTGGGAATATTTAAAGAGGAAACCGATTTTCCTGCATGGATCAGGTTTTCAAATGGAAATACAAAACCATTGCCCGATAATAAAAAAGACCTGCGAGGGTTTGCCATAAAAATAATGAACGTACCAGGAGAAAAGATACTGGTTGAAGGTGAAGAAACCATTAACCAGGATTTCATTTTAATGAACACCAAAAATTTTGTAGCCAAAGATGTAGAAGATTTTTATCATGTACTACAAGTGGTTACTATGCTTCCTTTACAAGGTCCGGTTTTACAAAAAATACCGTTCATTTTTAAAAATGCTTCTATTTTTTTGAATGGAGCAAAAGCAAAAATTAATTGCAATCATCCTTTTGAATTGAATTATTACAGCACAGTTCCTTATCGTTTTGGTGAGGAAACCATGGCCGTAAAATATGCAGTGTTTCCTTCAAAGGATAACGACCTTACTTGTGTGCAAGATAGTTGTGATCCTGATTACTTGCGGTTAAAGATGCAGGAAACTTTATCAAAAAATGAAATCATTTATGATTTCTGTGTCCAGTTTCAAACAGATGCTGAAAAAATGCCGATTGAAGACCCTACTGTTGAATGGGATTCTCCATTTGAAAAAGTGGCAACCATCAGGATTCCAACACAAATCTTTGACACTCCGGAGCAAAGAGAATTTGGAGAAGACCTTTCTTTTAATGTGTGGCACTCACTTCCTGAACATCGACCAATAGGTAATTTCAACCGATCACGTAAAATAATTTATGAAAAGATGAGTGCTTTTCGCCATCAAAAAAATATGATTCCAACAACAGAGCCAACAGCAGGCGATGATTTTTTAATGACACAAATTTGAATAAATATGCAAAACAACAACCAACAGGTAATTGAGCAGATGTACAGTGATTTTGCAGCAGGCGATATTCCTGCTGTATTATCTTTATTTCATAAAGATGTTGTATGGATAAGGGCAGGCGCACCTTTTATCCCTTTTTCCGGAACTTTTACCGGGATTGAAGAAGTAATGAAGATGTTTGAAATTCAACATGCTACTTTAAACATGAAATCATTCGTTCCTCAAAAATTTTGCACCAATGAAGATTCCGTTATCGTAATTGGCCACGATGAAGCAGAAGTAAAACCGACAGGAAAAAGCTATGCGGCCAATTGGGTGCAGGCATTTACTTTAAAGGATGGAAAAATAATTAACGTGCAGGTTTTTATGGATACAAAAATGATAGCAGATGCCTTTGAAAAATGATTCATTTCTAAATTAAAATTTGCACTTTTTGTTTGTCTGCTATCACGCAGGTTCATTTATTGAACAAAGATAAATCAGTAATATCTTTGCCTCATGGCTGATAAATTAAAACCTATATTTAATAACCGCATTTTTTGGGATGTTGATTTTGAAAAAATCAATTATGATACAAAAGCCAATTTTGTAATTGAACGTGTCTTCGAACGTGGAGATGTAGAAGACATACGTAATTGCCGCAGGTATTATGGCGATGAAAAAGTTGCTAAAGTTTTACTCAACGCCAAATTTTTGCCTGAAACAAGAATGTATTTGGCAAGCGCTGTAATCAACAAACCTATAACTGAATTCAGATGCTACAAATTGAGACAGTTGAACCCCGGACTTTTTCCGTATTAAATGAGTTGATGGTAATGCCAGAATTAAAGGGCTTCTCATTGGTGGAAGGAACTGCATTGTCCCTATTATATGGTCATCGCAAATCCATTGATCTTGATTTGTTTTCTAACGAACCATTTGAAAATGATGAATTGACAAATGCCCTAAAAAATAAATTCGGGGAAAAATTTATTAAAGAAGAAAAAGCGCCGCGCTTCGGCATTTTTGGTTTTGTTGACAATGTAAAAATAGACATCGTTCGTCATCCTCATCCGATTATCAAGCCACTACGGGAACAAGACGGTTTACGTTTTTTTTCGACAGAAGATATTATTGCCATGAAAGTGCAGGCCATTTTAGGACGAGGCAGAAAAAAAGATTTTTGGGATGTGGCCGAACTTTTAAATCATTTTTCAATTGCAGATTTTATCCGTTTTCATGAAGAGAAATATGCCAGTCAAAACTTATTAATTTCTGTGCCGCAGGCGATCATTTATTTCGCAGATGCGGAGGAAAGCGAAGACCCTATAAGCCTTAAAAATCAAACCTGGAAAAGCGTGCAGAAATTTATACAGCACAAAGTCAGCGAATATTTATGGTAAGAAGGCTAACGCTTGCAAAAATAAAAATCTGTTTTTTTCTTTGTTTACTATACATCAAATCGTGCTTAAATATTCAAGCGCATTCAATGAAGGGAAAAAGAAATAAGCCCCGCCTTTTACGGTTACAAAACTTTTTAACCCACCAATATATTTATTGTGGGTTTCTGTTGGAATGGTAAATTGCTGAACCACACCTTCAGGTGGGTTTTCTTTTACACCTATAAAGGGATCAGGATCGGCGTATAATTGTTTAAACTTTGGATAATTGGCCCACGTGTATTGAATAAATTCAAATTGCCGGTTGATATCTGCATTAAAACATCCAAACAAAATCCCGACTTCGTCTACGGGTGTATGTTGGGTTGCGGAGCCAACAAACTTTTCACCGTAAGAACGTACCCTGCGCATGATGCGGTGTTTTCTTGTAAGTTTTAAAGATTCTGCCGGACCGGTTTCCTCAAAATTGTCTCTCGGATTTGTACGACGGCTGTGAGCCCCAAACGGGCATTTAAGGCCCAATTTGTCTGTTTCTGTATAAACGAAATCATTGTCATTGCTCAAGCCTCCGGGATCTTTATCAGGAAATTTTACCAGCGGTGCGCCACTTTGCCAGCGACCCATCATTTTTGCTGCAAGCTTTGTGCTTTCATCAGGATTAAGACTTCCATCTTCATTCTTACTTTTTTCGTTTAAAAAATTCCAGAAGCCATCCACATCTTCTTTTAATTGCCTAAGCACAAAATAAGTTCCGTTTCTTCCAAGATCTTTTTGATCCGAGCCATCCGGATCATTTGGAAGCATCGACATATTTCCCTGCGCTTCTTTGATCAATGGCGTGTCAGGGTTTACGTTATATTCATTCCTATAACCCAATACAAATTCCCCCGGTTTGATGTTATCTATCTTTAAACCTTCAACACCACTCCCAATAATAGTTGGTTGCGAAATCCCATCTCTGAAACCGAAATGTTCCTTATCGTCAGGAAAAGTTTCTGCATCCAAAATATGCACTGGCTTTAATCCTTTTTGCCCAAACTTTTCAAGAAGTTGTTGCGTATGCTGGTGCAGTTTATCTTCGCTGGGATCAAAGATCATCAGTATCACATGGATTGCTTCATTATCAGGGCCGCCCCATTTCCAGTTTTGCGGATCACTACTGTCGTGATCACCTAAAAGCCTTTGCCGGTGAGGCGTTACCATGCCTTCACGAAATTCTCTTATGAAAGATTGAATGTTATTTTGATGCAAACCTAAAGCTGCAAGTCCCGCACTGGTGAAGCCTATATTCAAATAATATTCCTGTTTATTTTGAAAAAGAGGAGTAATATTCTTGGTTACTTCTTTTAAAAATTCTTTAGCTCTGCCCGCTTCTTGAACCTGCAAAAGAAAATACTTTGAAAAAGGCATTTCCTTATAATCTCTACCAAGAAAACCTTGTATTTCTGAAAGTTCCAGTTGTTCCATTGATATTTAAATTTAAAATCTTTTTAAAAATAATTGAGCCTGTTTTTCAGAAAGGTTCTTATGTAGTTCGTTCCTGATAAAAGTGTTATTCACAATATTTTTTATAGAAAGATCATGATAAGCGCTGTACCAAACCTGGGTTAAAATCTGGGTACCACGGCTCCATGCAAGAAAATGTTCTTCATCATAAGCGCCGCCGGTAAATAAAAATCTTGTTTTTGGAAAATTGACTGTGTTACTAAAAATACCGGTTAAACCCCAACCGGATTTATCTATAAAATCGCACAGGTATTGGTTCCAGCTTCCATCAAAATTGCTAAAGAACATCATGTGTTTATTATTATCTATTAATACCCATCGCGCAAAATGAATGGTTGGAATCCCCATAAGTTTCCCTTTTACAAATAAATTCTTAATTAAAGTTCTTGCAAATAACATCAAGGCATTAACTGTGATCAATCTCACTTTTCCTGGCTTCATCACCAATACCTGCGTAAATTGATTTTGATTAATCAGATCTTCGTATGCTTCCAAACGGTGAACCAGATCATCATTTAATTGGCTACGCTTATCATAGCAGTTTTTATCTTTTCGCTCATAAAAAAAATGCAAAATCAAAAGCCAGATGATGATAACAGGCAAAAGGATCAACATAATTAAACCCATCAAAATCATTCCGGGCCAGTTGGTTTTTCCGGTGGGTTCAGGCCTTTTAGACCATTCGAATTCAGGGTGTTTTACTACCTCATCTTTCACCGCGTTTTTTATCTTCAACGCAGACATCCCCTCCCATTTATTTTTGTTAATATATTGCCAGATAAAATTCTTCAACTCCTGTTCCTGTAGTATTTGCTTAAGGCTTCTACCCGGAGCACCCACATAAAAAGCGGTTGTTTTTACTTCCCACTTCAAAAGATAATTTTTCCTGCTTTCTGTGTTCCTTTCTTCAGGATCTGGATATCCCTCACAACATTCATACAGCTCGTCAAAATATTCGGGGAAAACAGTTACCAGACCCGTTACATGCGTTTCAATATCTCCATCAAAATTGGAAGAAAAAACCAATCGCACTGGTACGGCAAAAGCAGTTTTATCGCGGAAAGAACTTTCCTGCAAAACGAACCAACGGGCATAATGAAGCGTCCCCAATTGATTAAACCTTTCGTTGAGGCCATGATTGAGGCCTACCTTAAATCTTTCAAGAATTTCATTCAATTTCTCAAATCGATCTTCCCTTACAAGAGTAAGTAATGTGAGTGGGTTTTGGGTGATCATTTTAAAAGTATTTAGAAAATTCCAGCAGTTTTAGGAATGCAATTAACTTAATAGTTGTTTAAAAGTAAATATTTTAAAAATATGAATTAGATTATTTTTTAGAATCTTTTCAAAAGTTTATTTACTTTCATATCAAACGATATCCGGAACAACCAATATGCAAGCCAGTCTAATACGCCATTCAGAAAATAATACTTTAACTTTTATAACCATTTAATAACACCTGTAAATGATAAAGAATATAGATCATGCGAATGTTATTCATTATGGTTTTGATTCAATAATTATAAAATCCGGTAAGAACGGATTAAGTAAACCTTCATGCCTGAAGGTATTAAAAGAAGAATTTGCTTCAAAGGAAATGCTGGCGCAACTGGATAACGAATATGCACTGTGTTCCAAATTGAAGAGCAGCAATCTAAGAAAAGCTTTTAAACGCGAAAAGATAGAAGGACATGAAGCGCTTGTACTGGAATATATTGAAGGAAAAGATCTTAATAAATTTCTTACAACAGAAAAGTTAACACTTCTACAGCAACTGCACCTGGCAACAGACATTGCTTCAGCACTTGCCAGTCTGCATAAAGAGAATATTTTTCACCGGCGCATACATCCATCAAATATTCTTGTCGAACAATCTACTAATAAAATATACCTGATTGATTTAGGTTTGGCTACAGAAAGAAATGTTTTTGAAGATGGAATTACTTCTCTCGGAGAAAAAGAGATTGAGTCGCTTAAATACATTGCACCTGAACAAACGGGAAGAATCAACCATGCGATCGATCAGCGGGCAGATCTTTATTCTCTTGGATTAATTTTCTATCGCCTTTTTACTGATCAATTACCTTTTGACAGTGAGGCCAGGTTGGAATTGCTGTATGCCAATATTGCCAAAACACCTCCAAAACCCAGTCAGCTAAATCCTCAATTGCCTAAAATTCTTTCTGATATTACCATGAAGTTATTATCAAAGAATGCAGAAGATCGTTACCAATCTGCGTTTGGGGTAAAAGCAGATTTGGAAAGCTGTTTAAAACAATTTAATGAAACCGGACAAATTGATGATTTAATAGCAAGGGGTTTTAAGATCGCAGAATTGGATTTTTCCGGGAAATTGAATTTCTCTAACAAATTATATGGCAGGGAAAAAGAAATAAGAGAGCTTAAGGCATTATATGAAGATTGTGCACTGGGCCAAAAAAGAATTTTACTCATTTCAGGAAATTCAGGAAGCGGTAAATCTTCATTGGTGGAAGAATTTAAAAGTTTAGTTATAGAAAAAAAAGGAATTTTCTTAAAAGGAAAATTTGACCAGATAAGTTCTGATACACCTTATACAACGCTCGTTCAGACTTTCAACGAGTTGGTACAATTAATACTTGCCGGAGATAAAGTATTCCAGGCAAAATGGACTAAAAAAATAACAGAGGCAATTGGAAATTCAGGGAGGATTCTGACACAATTTATGCCCGGGATAGAAAACCTGATCGGCAAGCAGGCGGAAGTTCCTGAATTGAAAGGCCTTGAAGCTCAAAACCGGTTTAACTACGAATTCATCAGGTTTTTTAAAAGTATTGCCGATAAAGATTCACCCCTGGTGCTTTTTGTGGATGATCTCCAATGGGCCGATCCTTCATCACTCAATTTGTTTAAAACCATTACCGAAAACCGGGACATTGATTACGCAATGCTTATAGGTTCCTATCGAAAAAACGAAGTAGATGAATCGCATCCGCTCCATAAAAAGATCAATGAATTAAAAGAAGATCATGTGCCATTTGAAGAAATGGAAATGCATGATCTTACTTATCAAAATGTTTATTCACTCATAAGTGATACCCTACTCACCAAACAGGAAAATATTTCTTTGCTTTCGCAGGTTATTTTCAGCAAAACAAAAGGGAATCCATTTTATGTAAGGCAATTTTTGAAATCAATTTTCGACGAAGGATTATTACATTTTGATTTCGATTCATTAAAATGGCAATTTAATTCAGACCTGATTTTACAAATGAATGTATCAGGTAATGTGGTTGAATTGATGACTTCCTTCATTCTAAAACTTCCTGCGGATACACTTGAGCTTTTAAAAACAGCTTCCACCATTGGAAATAGTTTTACAAAAAGAAACTTGTCTGTTATAAAACAGATTAGCGAACGAGAAGTTGAAAGTTTATTAAATCTTTCAATTACCGAAGGACTTATAATTGTTTCAGACAGTTCCTATAAGTTTGCTCACGACCGGATTCAACAGGCCATTTATTCATTGATTCACAATGATGAAAAATCTAAAATGCATCTTCTTAACGGGCAGCGGTTAACTCCAAGCTATAATGAAAGTGAACTGGATGAAAAATTATTTGACCTGGTAAAGCAATGGAATCTTGGTGCTGACAAAATTGTAGAGAAAAAAGAAAAAGACAATCTCGCCAATCTAAATTTAAAGGCCGGAACAAAAGCTATTGCCTCCACTGCTTTTCCACAAGCCTTATTTTATTTTGAAAAAGGGCTTGAGATATTAGATGAAACAGATTGGAATGATCAATACGATTTTATTTTACAACTTACCACCAATGCTGCAGAGGCAGCTTATCTCTCCGGTGATTATAAAAAAGTCGATCTGTATGTTGGTAACATTTTAAAACATAGTCAATCTTTAATAGATTCAGTAAAGGGCTACGAGATCGATATTAAAAAACTGATCGCTCAAAACAAACCCTACGAAGCTGTAAAACTGGGCTTGGATATCCTTAGGAAAATGGGAATTAAACTTCCTCTGAAACCAGGAAAGTTTGAAGTAATGAAAGACCTGGTGAAAATAAAATTTTTGCTGCGCAACAAGTCTATGGATTACTACAATAATTTACCGAAAATGAAAGACCCGGAAAAAAATGCAGCCATGCGTATTTTATCCGATATTTCTTCCGCTTCTTTCTTTGCTGTACCTAACCTTGTGCCCCTGCTTGCTTTTAAGATGATCCGGCTCACTATAACTCATGGGTTATCCCGAAAGTCGCCTTTTAGTTTCGCTGCTTATGGATATATTTTAAGTGTTTTTTTAAATGAAATAGACAAGGGAATCAGTTTTGGCGAAATAGCTTTACATCTTGCAAAAAAAATACATGCTGAAGAATTGGTCGCCTCTATCATCGCAACCAAAAATTTATTTCTTGATCATCGAAGAGTTCCGATTACTGATACTATACGTGATCTTGAAAAAGCATTTACAAGTGGATTAGAATCCGGTGATAATGAATATGCATCTTATGCAGCCCATAATATGGTTTACCAGTTTTACATCATGGGATATCCATTGACTGACCTTGCCAAAAAAGCAGAAACACTGGAACTGAAAATTGAAAAATTTCAACAAGACCTTACCCTAAAAAGATTACGGCTGTTCCATCAATCTATTTTAAATCTTATTGAAGAAACTGAAAATCCTGATGTTCTTTCAGGAAAAATATTTGATGAGTCAGAAATGGACATTGCTGATGTAACAAAAAGTAACGAGATCTATTTTCAAAATTTATACTTACAGAAACTTCATCTCGCATTAATATTTAATCTTCAGGACAATGCGATAAAGTATATTCCCCTGGCTGAAAAATACCAGGAAAGCGTTAAGGGGACTACATTGTATCCATTACTTTATTTCTACCGTTCTTTGATCATCACTGATATTGCGCCCAGTTCGCCCTCTAAAAAAACTGTACTCAAGCAGGTTAAAAAAGATATCAAAGAAATCAGGAAATATGAAAAATATTGTCCGGCAGATTACAGTCACAAAATATTTTTGCTGGAAGCCGAATACAAATATCTTCAGGGAGATAATGAAGAAGCAAAAATTTTATACGACAAAGCTTTAAAAGCTGCTACACAAATTAACATCACAAGCGATCTTGCCTATACATGGGAAAGAGCAGGACGCTTTTTTATGAACACCAAACAAGACCTGCTGGCAAATTTCTATTTGCAAAATGCCTACCGTGCTTATAAACGTTGGGGCGCTGTAGCCAAATTAAAACAGATGGAAAGCCATTACATTCAACTGAGAGGTGGAGGATCAGTTGAATGGCAAAATCAACTGGATGAACAATCAACAAACCAGAATACAAATGTTGATCTTGAGACCGTATTGAAAGCATCTTCTGCTCTTTCAGGAGAAATCATTTTACCCCGGCTTTTGAAAAAAATGATGCAGATCATTATGGAAAACGCGGGTGCACAAAATGGTTTCCTGGTCATGGAGAAAGAGGGACAAAGATTTATTGAAGCAGAGATAAAAGCAGATAATGAAGAGATGAAAATATTGCAATCTATTCCCGTTTCCGGAAGTGACCTGTTGGTTGAATCGGTTGTGAGCTATGTTTATCTTACACAGGAAACTGTTATTTTGGATGACGCCTGTAAGAGCGAACTTTTTGGCAATGATGATTTTATAAAGAGTAACCAGTGCAAATCCATTCTTTGTATTCCTCTTATGAATATGGGTAAAATACAGGCAGTAATTTACCTGGCCAATGATCTTACCTCCGGCGCATTTACAGTAAAAGGTGTTGCAGTTTTAAAATTACTGGCGGGCCAAATGGCAGTATCGATAGAAAATGCTTTGTTCTACAATGAACTTGAAAACAAAGTAAAAGAAAGAACGAATGAACTACAGGTTGAAAAGAAAAAATCTGATGATCTGCTGTTGAATATCTTGCCTGAAGATGTTGCCAATGAATTGAAACAAACCGGGCGTACGAAACCAAGGAGTTACGAAATAGCTACAGTGATGTTCACTGATTTTGAAAACTTTACCAGTAAAAGTGAAACCCTTACTCCTGAAGAACTGGTAAATCTTATTGATACCTGCTTTACAAAATTTGACGGGATCATTTCTAAATACAAGATGGAAAAAATTAAAACCATTGGCGATGCTTATTTGTGTGTGAGCGGGGTGCCCGATGCTACCTCTCATAACGCTTTAAATGCCGTGGATGCAGCTATGGAAATTTTAGAAGCGATAAAAGATTTCAGAACAGGTACCGACGGAGATAATTATTTTGATATCCGCATTGGCATTCATACTGGGCCCCTTGTTGCAGGAGTTGTAGGAGATAAAAAATTCGCATTCGATATTTGGGGCGATACGGTAAATACTGCGTCAAGAATGGAACAAAACAGTGAAGCTAATAAAATCAATATTTCACATACCACTTACGAATTGGTAAAAGACAAATATCAATGCTCTTTTCGTGGCAAAAAAGCAGCAAAAAACAAAGGAAAAATTGAAATGTATTTTGTAGAAAATAAAATGTCTTCCCATAAAGAAAAGAAAGAAAAACCGGATGAGGTATTTGATTTACCTAAAGAAAATGCAAAACAAGAATCTTAATTATTTATTGGTTTACTGGTTACGTTTGTCATTTTTTAAGCAGAAGTATGTTGGTATAAACATTTGCAATCTATAAATTTATTAAAAAAACAGAAGGATTTAAACAAAATAAAAAAATGTATTTAGTATGCTAACTTTAAGCGTCGATATGGATGAAGTAATTACAGACACCGCCAAAAAATTAAGAGACTGGTATACCAATCAATTTGGGATTGTATTTAGTAACGAGGATTTGCACGGTAAAGATCTTAAGCATGCGGTAAAGCAGGAACACTTTTCAAAATTTCATGAATATTTAAATGCTCCAGGCTTTTTTGGCGATCTTGAAATAATGGCAAACGCCAGGGAAGTGCTGGAAGAATTAAACAACAAATACGACTTATACATCGTGTCTGCTGCATTGGAATTCCCCAATTCTTTAAAAGATAAATATGACTGGATTGCACAGCATCTGCCTTTTATTACCTGGCGGCAAATTTGCCTTTGTGGCAATAAAAGTATTGTGCAGACTGACATTATGATTGATGACAGAACCAGGAATTTCAGCCATTTTCAAGGCAGAAAAATCTTGTATACCCAGCATCATAATATTTTTGAAGAGAATTATGAAAGGGTAAGCAACTGGCAAGAAATTGAAGAGAAGCTTCTTTAATTCAAAACAGTTTTCGTGTAACCATAACCGTTAAAATATTTGAAATACAGTAAACAAACAAATAATATTAAATTTTGTTTTCGTTTAATAATGGCTATATATTTTATTTCCCAAACCATTTCATTTCAACCACTTGTTACTACTTTTGCCCGTAATTTTTTATTCAATTAACACGATCTTCATGCGTAAAAGCATCTTATCAGCCCTTATCGTTTCTTTAGCCGCAACAGCCTATTCTCAAAGCACTAATAACCTGGTACAATATGTAAACCCAATTATTGGTACAGAAAGAATGGGCCACGTTTATCCCGGTGCTACTGTTCCTTTTGGAATGGTACAATTAAGTCCGGATACCGATACCATTCCATATGAAACAAACGGACATTATAATCCGGATGTTTATAAATATTGTGCGGGTTATCAGTATGATGACAAAACGATTGTAGGTTTTAGTCATACGCATTTCAGTGGCACAGGCCATTCAGATTTGGGAGATTTTCTAATCATGCCAACCGTTGGAAAATTGCAGTTAAATCCCGGAACTGCAGATAATCCCGCAAGTGGTTTTCGTTCGAGATTTTCTCACAATACAGAAGTAACGCAAGCTGATTATTATAAAGTAAAATTAGATGATTACAGTATTCTCGCAGAGCTTACAACTACAGCCCGCGTTGGCTTTCACCAATACACTTTTCCAAAATCAGATAGCGCCCATATCATCCTCGATCTGATGAATGGCATCTATAATTATCCTGATAAAAATGTGTGGACTTATATCCGTGTATTAAATGATTCCACTGTAACTGGTTACAGGCAAACAAGCGGTTGGGCAAGAACGCGAACTCTTTATTTCGCGATGAAATTTTCTAAACCCTTTATTGAATATGGCGATAAAAATTTTTCAAAGCCAGAGCCATATCATGGTTTCTGGGGGAAATTTGATCAATCAAAAAAATTCCCTGAATTAGCCGGAAGGCAACTGCGCATGTATTTTAATTTCAAAACCAGTGAGGGAGAAAAGATCAAAATAAAATTTGCGCTTTCACCGGTAAGCACTGATGGTGCTTTAAACAATCTGAAAGTGGAAACACCGGGATGGGATTTTGAAAAAATAAAAGAGCAAGGACAGAAGCAATGGAATAAGGAGTTGAACAAAATCGTGATCAATGCAGATAAAGATGAGAAAATCAATTTTTATACTGCCATGTATCATGCCTTTATTAATCCAACCATTTATATGGATGAAGATGGCAATTACAAAGGATTAGATCAAAATATTCATCATGCAAACGGCTTTACTAATTATACCACTTTTTCGCTTTGGGATACCTATCGTGCCTTACATCCATTGTTTAATATTATTCAACCAAAACGAAATGGAGACATGATCAAATCGATGCTGGCTCATTATGATCAAAGCGCAATGCACATGTTGCCTATCTGGTCAAATTCTGCCAATGAAAACTGGTGTATGACCGGTTACCACGCGGTTGCCGTTATTGCAGATGCGGTTGTAAAAGGAAATACGCCATTTGATCCAAACAAAGCGTTAGACGCTTGTGTAACCACTGCACGCCACAGAAGCTATGATGGCATTGGATTGTATGAGGATATGGGATATATACCTGTTGATAAAAACGGAACCGGAACTTCTACCACTTTAGAATATGCGTATGATGATTGGGCGATTGCGCAAATGGCAAAAAAACTGAAGAGAATGGATATTTATAATGAGTTTATCAAGCGATCTGAAAATTATAAAAACGTTTTTGATCCTTCGGTTGGCTTCATGAGCGCACGTTTAAGCGATGGTTCCTTTAAAAAAGATTTCGATCCTTTGAGTACTTCCGGGCAAGGATTCATTGAAGGCAATTCATGGAATTATACCTTGTTTGTACCGCAGGATCCGGCATCTTTAATTCAACTGATGGGAGGCAAGAAAAAATTTACGAATTACCTCGATACTTTATTTACTATGCATTTGTCTGATCAATTCTTTGCAGAAACAGAAGACATTACGAGAGATGGAATCATCGGTGGATACGTGCATGGAAATGAACCTTCGCATCATATTGCTTACTTATACAATTGGACCGATGAGCCCTGGAAAACCCAACAAACTGTGCGCATGATTTTGAAAAATCAATACCACACCGGCCCTGCGGGCCTGGGAGGAAATGATGATACCGGACAAATGAGTGCGTGGTATATTTTCAGCACGATTGGCTTTTATCCTGTAGCGCCAGGTTCGCCTGATTATCAAATTGGAAGTCCTGCAATTAATTCTGCAACACTGCATTTAGAGAATGGAAAAATATTTTCCATTGAAGCAAAAAACCAAAGCGATAAAAATGTGTTTGTAAAGAAAATAGAATTGAATGGGAAACCATTAAATCGTTTGTACATTACTCATTCGGAAATCATGAATGGAGGAAAGTTGGTGTTTTATATGTCGCCGACACACGCGTAGATTAACAATAGTAAACGAAGGAATAAAAGAGATTTTTATTTTGTTGCAAAGGATTGCACAGATTAAAACCCAAAAACTAAACCATCTAAAAAATTCTAAACGTTCTAACCCTAACCCTATCTTTCCAATAATTTATTTACTTCAATTTTGCTTATTTCTCTTATTGCATCAGCGATATGAGCGGCATCAATACCGACATACTGTTGCTGTTGCTTTTGAGAAGCATGTTCAATTATCTCATCAGGAATACCTAATATTTTAACGTCAGCTTTATAATTATGTTGATTCATAAATTCTAAAATAGCAGAACCAAAACCTCCCACTACAGTTCCGTCTTCTACCGTAATTATTTTTGAATATTTTTTGAAGACTTCATGCAACATTTGTTCGTCCAATGGTTTTGCAAAACGCATATCATAATGAGCAGGATTTAAACCTTCCTGCTTTACATCCCTTATAGCTTCAGCAGCAAAATTGCCGGGATGCCCAAAAGAAAGAATGGCAATTTCTTCACCATCTTTTAATTTTCTACCTTTCCCTATTGGGATCTCCTTCATCGGTGTTTTCCAATCTGCTTTCACTGCCTGACCGCGCGGATAACGGATCACAAAAGGATTTTTGGTAGACTCTAATTGCGCCGTATACATCAGGTTTCTCAATTCGCTTTCATTCATCGGAGCGCTCACAATCATATTCGGAATGCAACGCATGTAGGCAATATCATAAGCTCCCTGGTGTGTTGCACCATCTTCGCCTACAAGCCCTGCCCTATCAAGACAAAATATGACCGGCAAATTTTGAAGTGCTACATCGTGCACTACCTGGTCGTAAGCACGCTGCATAAAAGAAGAATAAATATTGCAGAAAACCCGCAATCCCTGGGTGGCCATACCTGCACTTAACGTAACAGCATGTTGTTCACAAATCCCTACATCAAAGGCACGCGCAGGCATTTGTTCCATCATGTATTTCAACGAACACCCGCTGGGCATTGCTGGTGTAACGCCCATTATTTTATCATTTTTTTCAGCAAGTTCAATTATCGTATATCCGAAAACGTCCTGGTATTTTGGAGGTTGAGGAATATCAAATTTTTTCTTGAATATTTCACCGGTGATTTTATCAAACAAACCGGGCGCGTGCCATTTGGTTTGATCCTTTTCTGCCAATTCAAAGCCTTTCCCTTTTACAGTTTTTATGTGCAATAATTTAGGGCCGGGAATCTCTTTCATGTCCTGCAAAGTATCAACCAATTTGGTGATATTATGGCCATCAATCGGACCGAAATAGCGGATGTTTAATGATTCGAAGAGATTGCTGCTTTTACTTACCATACCTTTTAAAGAAGCTTCAATTTTGGAAACCATCTTTCGGGAGAAAGTCTTACCCGGAAGTTTACCTAAAGCTTTCCAAAAATCATCACGTATTCTATTGTAGGTTTGAGATGTGGTAATATCAGTAAGATATTCTTTTAAAGCACCCACATTCGGATCAATGCTCATGCAATTATCATTAAGGATAATGAGCAAATTACTTTTCTCTATTCCTGCATGATTCATGGCTTCAAATGCTTCACCTGCAGTCATGGCACCGTCGCCAATAATAGCAACATGTTGACGATCATCTTCACCTTTATAATGAGAAGCCATCGCCATTCCTAAAGCAGCGGAAATGGAGGTGGAAGAATGCCCTACACCAAAAGTATCGTATTCACTTTCTGCCCTTTTAGGGAAACCACTCAAGCCATCTTTTTTTCTGATCGTATTAAAATTATCCCGGCGACCTGTTAGTATTTTATGGCCATAAGCCTGGTGGCCAACATCCCAAACTAATTGGTCGTATGGCGTATTGTATGCATAATGCAAAGCGACGGTAAGTTCAACCACACCAAGGCTAGCCGCAAAATGTCCGCCATGAACACTTACCACATCCACAATATACTGACGCAGTTCGTCACTTAGCTGGTGCAATTGTGTACGATCTATTTTTTTTAAATCCTTAGGGGAATTTATTTTTTGTAGCAAAGGCCCGGGTGATATTTCCATTAAAAAAAATTATAGGTAAAAATACAATTTTATTAAAAAATAATGCCAGAGAATATTGTAATAAAAAAGCGAATTTTCATTAATTTATCTTTTTAAAATCATTTTATTAATGAAGAGATCATTGCCTGCTACTACTTTTACCGAATAAATGCCAATTGGCCAGCTTTTAAAATCTGAAATGTTAAGTTTTGTATTTCCTTTGTCAATGGTAGAATAAGTACTTCGCATTAGCCTGCCAGAACCATCATAAATAAATAATTCCACATTTTGTCGATATGGTGCATAAATACATACTTGTAAATTATCAGTTACCGGGTTTGGAAATATCTTTACCCTTCCATTTAAGCTTC
The DNA here is from genome assembly GCA_028876495.1 of Bacteroidota bacterium. Classification (GTDB taxonomy): domain Bacteria; phylum Bacteroidota; class Bacteroidia; order Chitinophagales; family Chitinophagaceae; genus Ginsengibacter. The sequence continues at coordinate 172,888 of JAGWRO010000040.1, read as the reverse complement.
CATTAATTGACAATCTGATTATTTTACTGTAAGAAACCTGGTTGGCAACGTTAATTATTTTTAACCTGTAATAAGCAGCATTTGACTCTTTAGGTACATCATCATCAGTAAATTTATAATTTACTGATGGAAAGTCTGAAGCAACCGAATTTATTGTCTGTAGTGGAAAAAAGTTTATACCATCTGCACTTCTTTCAACTTCAAAAAAACGGATTTCATTGTTATTCGTTACCGACCAGTTGAGCATATTATTGTCATTAACAATCGTTCCAAAAAAATCGGTAATTGTAGTCTTTAACACGTTACAGCTTGGGTCAAAAGGAGCAACAACTACAGTATCAGTAGAATAAGTTGGGCAAAAAGATTGCAATTGTTGAGATACTACATAAGTACCCGCAGAATCAACAGTTACGGAATCATTAACAGGATCAGAAACTATGTGTCCATCTGTAGTGGTCCAGGTGTATGTTGAACTACTGACTGCATTAGAAACATACAAAGTGACAGGACCCGTTATGCCACAATAGAGGGAGCCATCAGATGTTGCATTTCCGGCAGCAGATTGGAAAAAATCAACCGGTGCCACAAAATCCTTTAGTTGTGAAGTGAAAGACATCGAAGAACGGGATTTTACCATAAATCTTCTAAAAGGCATATCACAACTGCTTTTTCCGACCATCGTGTTGGGATCCAAGCCCAGTTTGGTAAGGTTAACAGAAAATTCCATAAATTGTCCTGGAGTATAATTGGTTTGAACACTGTTATTCCCAACAATCAATGAAAAAGCTCCCGCCCAGGTGTTGATTGGATTCTCGAGGCCTGTATAAAAATTACCCGACGTCTTAGGTGTTATTCCTGCATATCCGTATTGGGCACCATTGCTTGCACCATCAAAAGTTCCACTCCAGTTAAAATTCGTCGGCGTTATTAACATTGAGGCCTTGTCAATCCATATTCTTGCTTCAATGCTTGTTAAAGTAGAACTTCCGTAATCAGCGGAGAAAATAATATCTCCAGGGGATGTTACCTTACCAGATGCGTCAAAAGTCCAGGCAGTATGTCCTGCATCTGGCCCATACCCTGAAAAAGTACCCAAAGTTTTGTTAAAAGAAAGATCAGTCTGATACATTTCAAAATCAAAATACCTGTCTCCTGTTGTTCCATCAATGGAAACACCACCAAATAACCATAGTGAATCACTCATTGAGGGACCATCTCTTCTTACATGCATCATCACGTCCAGAATATCATTTTTATTAGGTACAGGCTGGGTAGGAGGTGAATACCAATTTCCGGGACTATCACCATTCTTACTTCCCGAAAATGAAGTAGAATCATTCCCGTGATAATCACGTATAAAAGCCGCGCCCAACAATAATTTATCATTAACCACAGAAAAGGGTGGTACACTCATTCCTCGGTAAAAGGAAGAATATCTAAATGCGGGATTAATTGCATATTGAGCTTTGATCGAGGAAGCCCCTGTAGTATCAATTACTCCTATGCCTGAAAGTAAATTTTGTGAAAACCAGTCATCATCCCCATCTCCTAATAACCAGTTATTAGCTCTTAAATCTGCATCTACCCCAAAGTTTGCATCTAGTGAAGGTGTGATTATTTGACTGTAAACATTTGCATTAAAAAAAAGAAATAGAATGTAAAATATCTTTTTCATAGGCGTAGATTTAAATTAATACTCCTAACCTATTAGTAAACGGGAAAAAACAGATTTTATTGCAATATTTTGTATAAATAAAATGAAGGGAAATGCACCAATACCTAAAGAAAAAATATTTTAATAACTAATTGTATATCAATAACTAACAGGTACGATTAATAGATAGTGTCTCTTTCATCTTAAAATAAAAAGAGAAGGGAAAAATTACCACATGAAAATTTGAAATATTCAACTTCCGAATTTGGTAAAATATCTGATGAAATATTGAATATTGAATATAGTAAACAAACAAATAACTAAAATTTTCTTCAGGCCTATTTAATATTGAATTGCAAATCTGTTTATCAGCATAATTCAATAACCATGGCACTTGCGCCGCCGCCACCATTACATATTCCTGCTGCACCAATTTTTCCGTTATTCTGTTTTAAAACATTGATTAAAGTAACGATGATTCTTGCGCCGCTTGCTCCTAACGGATGACCAAGTGCAACTGCACCACCATTTACATTTACTTTCGAAGTATCGAGTTTCATGTTCTCTGTATTTACTATTCCCACTACACTAAACGCCTCATTCAATTCAAAAAAATCGACATCGCTAATTTCCAAACCAGCCTTTTTTATCGCTTTTGGCACTGCCAAAGAAGGCGTTGTAGTAAACCATTCAGGAGCTTGTTCAGCATCAGCATAACTGAGGATTTTTGCAATAGGCTTTAATCCCAAGCTATCTGCTTTTTCTTTGCTCATCAATACAACAGCGGCCGCCCCATCGTTTATCGTACTTGCATTTGCAGCAGTTACACTTCCGCCCTTTTCAAATGGTGATTTTAAATCCGGGATTTTTTCGAATTTCACATTAAACGGTTCTTCATCTTTCAACATGATAAAAGGATCACCTTTTCTCTGTGGAATCTCCACTCCTACAATTTCATTTTCAAATTTTCCTTCGTATACCGATGCCTGGCTGCGCTTATAGCTTTCAATAGCAAATTCATCCTGTTGATTGCGTGAAATATTACATTCTCTTGCACACAATTCTGCAGCATTTCCCATTGCATAATCTTTATAAACATCTGTCAAGCCGTCTTTTACCATTCCATCTATAAGAACAGAATTTCCGTATTTGTTTCCCCAGCGAACTGAAGGAGCATAAAAAGGAGCGCTGCTCATATTTTCCATACCTCCGGCAACCACCACATCTACATCACCCAGCAAAATACTTTGTACGCCATTCATAATTGCTTTCATACCACTTGCACAAACTTTATTCACTGTTGTGCAACAGACATTTTCAGGGAGGCCCGCATAAATCGCTGCCTGCCGCGCCGGAGCTTGTCCCAGGTTAGCTTGCAACACACAGCCCATATATACTTCCTCAACATCTGCGGCTTTTATACCCGCCCTTTCCACAGCACCTCTAATAGCTGTTGCTCCTAATTTTGTTGTCGGAATATCTTTAAGGCTTCCGCCAAAACTTCCAATCGGTGTACGAACTGCCGACAGGATATAAACCTCTTTTTTTTCCATATTTTTTCGTTATCTAACAAAGGTAATGAAATTAGCAGCGGGCCTAAAAAGTGAAATAATAACAATTCTAACAGCGTGATAAATGGTTTACGTCAAATAATCTTTACAAAAAGTAAAAAAAAGCAAAAAGTCAAATTCTAAAAGTGACCCATATTTTAATAAGAAAAAAATCGGATATTTATAGCTTTGCAAAATGAAAGAAATTTTCTTTTACTTCGCATAAATTAGATAAAAAATTTAAAGACATGAGTGTTATTACAATGAAAAATTTTGTAACTACTATGATAGTTACGTTAATATTAGTAGTGTTTATTGCCTGGGTTTGCCTGAAGTTGACTTATTAAGATTTATCTGACGGAACGAAAGATTTTCGCAATAAAACAATTGCCAGAAACAAAGAAAGAAGCACATGATACCGCAGGAAACGATACAGCAAATTGTTAGCAGAATCGATATTATAGAGATCATCAATTCCTTTGTTAAGTTAAGGAAAAGAGGTACCAATTATATTGGACTGTGTCCTTTCCACAACGAAAAAACGCCTTCTTTTACTGTCTCCCCATCAAAAGAAATTTATAAATGCTTTGGCTGCGGGCGCAGTGGAAATGCCATCAATTTTTTGATGGAGCATGAAAAATACAGCTATATAGAAGCGCTGAAATGGCTGGCTGTTAAATACAATGTCGAGATTGAAGAAAAAGAAACAAGCCCTGAATACAAGCAACAACAACAAGCTGCAGATAGTCTTTACATCATCAACAAATTTGCACAGCAGTTTTTTAGTACCACTTTATTTAATTCTGAAGAAGGAATTAATATAGGCCTTAGCTATCTAAAAGAAAGAGGTTTCAGGGAAGAAATAATCAACAAATTTGAATTAGGTTATAACCCTGAAGCGCGCGCTGCATTTGCAAATGCAGCGCTGGAAAAACAATTTAATAAAGAACTTTTGCAAAAATCAGGTTTGGTTGTTGCAAGAGAAAGCGGACTGCAGGATAATTACAGAGGCCGTGTTATTTTCCCGGTCCATAATCAATCAGGAAAAGTTTGTGGCTTTGGTGCGCGCCTCATCAGGAAAAATGATAAAGCACCGAAATATATTAATACTCCTGAAAATGAAATTTATGTAAAAAGTAAAATTCTTTATGGATTGTGGTTTGCGCGTCAGGCAATTGACAAGTATGATGAATGCCTTTTGGTAGAAGGATATACAGATGTAGTTTCACTTCACCAGGCAGGAATAGAAAATGTGGTGGCCAGTGGTGGAACTTCTCTTACTCCCGACCAATTACGTTTGATAAAAAAATACACTTCTAATCTTACCATTTTATATGATGGCGATGCTGCCGGTGTAAAAGCAGCCTTACGCGGATTGGATCTCGCACTTGAAGAAGGCTTAAATGTTCAAATGGCTTTGTTGCCCAACCAGGAAGATCCGGATAGTTATGTAAATAAATTGGGAGCATCGGCATTTTCAACTTTTATTAAAGAGAATAAAAAAGATTTCATTTTATTTCAACTTGAATTTTCTTTAGCTGAAGCCGGGGATGACACTAATAAGAAAGCGCAAATTGTAAACAGGATTGCGGAATCTATTTCCAAAATCAACAAAGCGGAAGACTTTACTAAACAACAGGATTATATTCAAAAAACTGCTGAAATATTAAAAGTAGACGAAGCAGGATTGCATAATCTTGTCAATAAATTTATCAGAGAAAAATTTTCAAAAGAAGAAAAAAAACTTTTTCAACAGGAGAATTTTTCACAGCAGCCAGGCAACCAAATTCCTGAAACCACTTCTGAAGAACAGGAATCACTCGAACTTATAAAGGATGAAATTTATCATGAAAGATCATTGGTAAGATGCTTACTTGAATATGGTCTAAATGAATGGGACAGTGAAAAAAAAGTAGCAGATTATTTATTGCATGATTTTATAGATGATGAGACTGTTGAAGATCCCATGCTCAAAAAAATAATAAATACTTACAAAACCTGGTATGATGAAAAACTTGAGCCAACAGCCAAAAGTTTTTTGTATATGGATGATCTTGAAATGAGTAATGCTGTAGTGCATTTAATTGAATTTCCTTATGAAGTAAGTGATGGATGGGAACAAAAATATGAAATGGCTGTGCCCACAAGAGAGGGAAATTATAAAACAGATGTTGTATCTACCATGCGATATCTCGAATTGAAACGAATCAAAAAGTTGATAAGACTTAATGAAGAAGAATTATTTATCAAAAACCATTTCGGAGAAAAACAAATATTGCTTATGCAAACTCATAATCATTTAAAAGAAATGGAAATGCAATTAACCAGGGAAATAGGAATGGTGATTATGAAGTAATAGCATCTTACTGTATATTTTTCCCTAAATAAAAATCTTCAATATTTATTCGTTTGCTATTGCCCATTCAATAGCGTAATAAAGTGATAAAAATAAAATACCATCTGAAAATTTTATCAATTTTCAGATGGTATTTTTAAATTATAATAAATTCTATTCGATTTTAAAAACCTTCTGCTTCTGCAAACTTCCTGGAAGCAGGTTTCATACTTACCACTTTTGAAGCTGTGGCTTTTGGCTTTATTTGCTCACATATCTGCGCCTTGGTAAAACGTTGAGCACTCCATACATAATCAAGAACTACTTTTTCACCGGTTTCATACCCCAGTTCAATTAAAAAATCCCATGAGCCTTGACGATTTAAGTCGCTAACAATTTTTGAAGCTTGCTTAGGGAATGCAATCCATAGTTTTGTTTCATCACGTAATGCAGGGCACAGTTCAGTAAAAATTTTCTGAAGTTGCTTGGAGTTGAGTGCAAAAACCAATGCAAAATCAACTTTACGAATTTTTAAGAGCTGCGTTACATTTTTCGAAAATGAAAGTTTTGAAAACTGTTTTTCAATAGTGGAAGGAAGGCCTTGGATTAGCAAATTTTTCTCATCCTCTAATTGCAATTTTTCAAACATTGTTTGGGACATAATTGAGGCAATATTTTAAGATTAAAAAATAGTCTATAAATACCTGCACGACTTTCCCCTAAAAGTGGAATAAACCGTAAAATAGTATATATGCAGTTAAGACAGGTGCAAATTTACGAAAAAAAATCTTTTCTCAGATAAAAAAACATGCTCACCTCCTTAACTCAGATAAAATTTAAACTTCTAATTGCTTACGAATTAACGGGATGGTAATATTTCAATGCCTCACTCATATAGGATTTTAATTTTGCAATTCTCTTGGAATCCAAAGGGTGATCACTTAAAATCTCTGGAGTTTGATTACCAGCACTTAATTTAGCCATCCTTTCCCATAGAGGAATAGCCTCTCTTGGATTGTAACCCGCCATGGCAGCGAAAATCAATCCATAATGATCCGCTTCATATTCCTGCTGTCTCGAATTGGGAAGTAATACGCCAATTTGAGCTGAAGGAGCGTAAATCGCGTTAAAAATATTATTTACTTTAGGATTTCCCTGTGTAAAAAGATCGGCTCCAACTCCAATCCCCTGGGCAACCAATGCTTCACTCATTCTTTCCTGCCCATGATGCGCTACAGCATGTGTTATTTCATGGCCCAATACAATAGCCAATCCTGCTTCGTTTTGTGTAATCGGCAGTAATCCTGTATACACAACTACTTTGCCCCCCGGCATACACCACGCATTTACTTCCTTGCTATCAACAAGATTAAATTCCCAATGGTATCCTGAGAGTTCCTTTGATAAACCTTTTGAAGCATAATATTTAGTAATTGCAGCAGCAATACGGCTTCCAACACGCTTAACCATTTCAGCGTCCCGGTTTGAAGAACTGCTTACCACCTTATTTTGCGAAAGAAAAGTTTGGTATTGAGTAACAGCTTCCTGTTGTAATGTAGATTCGGGAACAAGAGATAACTGGTTCCGCCCTGTAATTGCATTTTTTGTACAAGCTGAAAGAAAAAGACCTGAGCCAAGTAAGAGAATTAAGAATTTTTTCATAAGTATATTACGTTTATTTATTCTACTAAACAATTGATGTACCAAAAAAAATTTATTTATAAAAGAGATGCCTTAAAGACTGAAGAAGTTGCTAAGGGAAAAGTAAAGATTAAAATTCTTTGCGGTTAGATTTTCTGCGATCGCGGTGTTTTAAGATGGGAACCCGACCTTCGTTACCCTTTAATAACCGGCTGATATTTTTTTGGTGAGTAAGCAGAATTAAGCCTGCTACCGCCACAGCAAATACGCGGTAAAAAACTTCCTGCTCATTGTATATCCACAATACACAGATCGGAAGTGCCACACCGGCAAGAATCGAACTTAACGAAACGTATCGGGTTAAATAAAGTACAAGAAGAAACACGCCCACACAATTTAATGCTACAATTGGTTGAATGGCCAATACCATTCCAAACAAGGTGGCTACCCCCTTTCCTCCTCGAAAGTCAGCCCACACAGGATAAATATGCCCAATAACAGCCGCAAGGCCTAATCCAATCATAAGGTTTGTCCTGTCCAACTCATTAGTAAGATAATAAGGAAGTAAATTGTAAAGAGAAACCGCCAAAATTCCTTTAAGCATATCACCAACCATAACTATGGTACCGAACTTTGGGCCAAGAACCCTGAAGGTGTTGGTTGCGCCCATGTTTCCACTACCATATTCACGTATATCAATATTAAAAAAAGCTTTACTAATAATTATTGCTGTCGGTATAGAACCAATAAAGTAAGCCAGTATAATTAAAATAAATTCTTTCATAATTGATGTATAGTTCAAATCATGGGGTAGCAAATATAGCATTAAATTGATCTGATTGACCCCTAAATTTGCTAAAAAATTTTATCAAGACTTCTCAAATAAAATTACTGCCCAATCTCCCTGTTCTTTAGATTTAATTTTAACAAAGCCCTTTTCCTCAAAAATGCTCTTCATTTCTGCTTCGTCGCTATTAAGAAAGCCTGAAACCAATAAAAGTGAACCTGTTTTTGTAATGGAAGATATTGATAACGCTTCATTCTTAATTATATTTAAATTGATATTGGCCAGTACAATATCTGCTACATCAATTCCCGACAGGTTGCTTTGTTGTTTCAATATTATTTTTTGGCAATTATTTGCTTCTACATTTTCCAGAGCATTTTTGATACTCCATTCATCATAATCTACCCCTATCATCTTTGATGCCCCGCATTTTTCTGCAAGTATTGCCAATACCCCGGTTCCGGTTCCAAAGTCAACAACGGTTTTATTTGTAAAGTCAATCATTTCCATCAATTCAATCATCAAATGCGTTGTAGAATGATGGCCGGTTCCAAAACTCATTTTTGGCGTAATGATCAAATCATGCGTTACATTATTTATTGCTTCATGAAAGGATGGACGGATGCCAACAAAATTATTTATAACCACCGGCTGCAAGCCGCTTTCCCACTGTTGATTCCAATTTTCTTCTTCAATAACATGCTTTTCAAAAATGGTATCAAACGGTAAAATTTTCTTCAGCTTTTCTTCATCAAAATCTTCTTCAGTAACGTATGCATTCAATAAATTATTTTCTTCTTCAAAAGCATAATAATTATTTTCAGAAAGTTCTGCAATGATAATTTCTGCTTCTTCAGAAGAATTTATCTCTACTTGTATTTTGAAAAACATTTTCATAAAAAAAGCCTGTAAATTAATACAAGCTTTTAAATTATTTATTGACTAAATATTAATGTTCATTATGAGGCCTGTTTTGCGGTGCTGTGCTTTGTTCAGGCTTTGGCAACAATGCTTTCCTGCTCAGTTTAAACTTACCTGTTTTTGGATCTACACCGATCAATTTCACCTTTACTTTATCACCTTCATGAAAAACATTATCCATATTTTCAAGCCTTTTCCACATAATTTCTGAAATATGCAAAAGCCCTTGTTTACCCGGTAAAAATTCTACAAAAGCACCAAACTCTTTTATTCCTTTTACAGTTCCTTCATACACATCTCCTACTTCAGGTACAGCAACAATGCTATTTACCCACGCAACTGCCTGATCAAGACTTTCTTTATTTGCAGAAAAAATACTTACTTCACCTGTCTTACCTACTTCTGTAATATTAATGGTAGCGCCAGTGGTTTTTTGAATTTCCTGGATAATTTTTCCACCTGGTCCTATAACTGCACCGATAAATTCAGAATCAATGATCAGTTTTTCCATCCTCGGAGCGTGAGGTTTCACATCCGCATTATGTTCAGGTATACAATTATACATCGCATCCAAAATATGCAACCTTCCTTTCTTTGCCTGGTCAAGCGCTTTACGCATTACATCCATGCTTAAACCATCCACTTTTATATCCATCTGCACACCGCATATTCCATCTCTTGTTCCTGTTACTTTAAAATCCATATCTCCCAAATGATCTTCATCGCCAAGAATATCCGAAAGAATGGCAAACTTATCCCCTTTAGAAATAAGTCCCATTGCAATACCACTTACGTGCTTTTTAAAAGGAACACCTGCATCCATAAGCGCAAGAGAACCAGCACAAACTGTTGCCATTGAAGAGGAACCATTACTTTCCAAAATATCACTTACAACACGAACCGTATATGGATAATCGGTTCCGGGCATTATTTGCTTTAATGAACGCATCGCAAGGTTTCCATGTCCTACTTCCCGGCGGCCAACGCCTCGCATCATTTTTACTTCACCTGTAGAGAATGGAGGAAAATTATAATGCAAAATAAATTTAGAATAATTGCTGGTAGCAGCACTTTCAACCAGAAGTTCATCAAGTGGTGTCCCAAGTGTTACGGTAGTTAATGATTGAGTTTCACCCCTGGTAAATAAAGAGGAACCATGTGGAGATGGAAGAATACTAACTTCCATGGTAAGTGGCCTGATTTCTTCAAGCAAACGACCATCAAGACGCTTACCGGTTGATAGCATCATGTCGCGTACCACATGATACTGTAATTCACCAAAATAATACTTGATTAATCCTCTATCCTCATCCGGCAGTTCTTCACCAAGATATTCTGTAGTTTCTTCCAGTAATTTATCAAAAGCTTCTTTTCTTTCGTTTTTGGAGGTAGCAGATGAAGAAATTTCAAGCATTTTGTCTTTTGCAAATGAAGTTATCTTTTCGTTCAGTTCTTCATTTCTATATGGCCTTGTATAATCACGTTTTGTTTTTACACCCACTTTATCTCTTAATTCTTCCTGTGCTTTCACCTGTATCTTAATAGCATTATGAGCCACTTCAATTGCCTTTACCAGGTCTTCTTCCTGGCATTCTTTCCCTTCTCCTTCAACCATCATAATATTCTTATCCGTAGCAGCAACCAGGAATTCAAAATCGGCCACTTCTAATTGGCTACGGGTAGGGTTTACCACAAAATCTCCATCAACTTTCGCCACTCTTACTTCAGAAATAATTTCCTGGATAGGAATATCTGAAACAGCTAAGGCTGCTGAGGCTGCAAGGCATGCCATGGCATCTGGCATAATTTCAGGATCGCTCGAAATTAATGACACCAAAACCTGTACATCACATAAATAATCATCCGGGAATAAAGGCCTTAGCGCCCTATCGATTAACCTTGAGGTTAACACCTCATAATCATTCAATCTTGCTTCTCTTTTGAAAAATGATCCGGGAATTCTTCCGGCAGAAGCAAATTTTTCCTGGTAATCTACTATTAAAGGGAAGAAGGATTGCCCTTCTTTTGGTTCTTGGTTGGCGACTACTGTTGCCAGTATCATACAATTGCCTAAACGCACTGTAACTGCCCCATCAGCCTGGCGGGCCAGTTTTCCTGTTTCTATTGTAACTATGCGGCCATCGCCTAAATCAAAAGTTACATTTATTGGATTTGGAGTATTCATCTTTTTTTTTAATTATTTTAAAAAAAAGTATTCCCAACCGTATTATTCAGTTGGGAATGCTAACAATATCATTTATTAATAACAAATTATTTACGGAGTCCTAACTTTTCAATTAATGCACGATATCCACTTAAATTATGTTTGCTTAAATAAGCTAATAAACTTTTTCTTTTACCAACCATCTGCATTAGTCCGCGCTGTGTACTGAAGTCCTTCTTATTGCTACCTAAGTGTTTGGAAATGTGATTAATTCTTTCAGTCAAAATTGCGACTTGGGCTTCGATAGATCCGGTGTTTTTTTCGCTGCCGCCAAACTCTGAAAAATATTTTGCTTTGCTTTCTGAAGTTAAATAAGACATCTTTTTTCGAATAATTTTAATAATTGGCTGCAAATGTACTATTATATTTTGATTTTTAATAAAGGGGAAATCTTATTTTTTTGAAAATATTTCCTCTTAAAAAGAGGTTCATTTAAAAACGGTTTCCTTGCATTGATTTCAGATTTAAGGCATATAATGCTATAAAAACCAACCCAAAAAAGTTATTAAATGCTGTTGCTCCAACTGCAATCATATCATTACCAAAGAGAAAAAAAGGCACTATCAGACTAAAAACAACACCTATTATATAAACATAAAAGCCAACTCGCTTGAGTTGCCACATAAATAAAGCACCTGTTAAGGTAAATATTGCCGCAATCAAATTTCCGATAGCAAGTTTGCGCATATTGTCCTTGTCAAGGATTTTACTAAAAGAGGCTTTTATTTTTTCTGAGAACACTTTTCTCTCATTATGAACAGATCCTGCTGAATCCACATAAGTTGAGTCCTTTTTGAAAGGTTTTTCTTTTGATATGATGCTTGCATATTTGTCTGCGGAAACATAAGTATAAATACTACTAACAATAGCCCAGCCACTTCCTATAAATGTAAGTATGCAGAGCCAGGTAAGAAAAGAAGGCCTTGAGACAGGTTCTGTTTCATATTCATAAGTATTTTTTGCCATTACTCTATTTAACAATGCAAAATAATACATTATCAAAAAAAGCGAATCATTTTTTATCAACTGTTTTAGAACTGGCTATACTTAGCCTGCGAATAAATATAGGAAATGCACCAAGAAGAATAAATAAAATCCCGGTAATACAGACACCTGTCCAACCGCTTTTGTTCCAGGCAATACTTCCAAATGAAGAACCGATAGTACCTCCGATAAAAAAGAAAGTCATGTAAATTGTATTAAGCCTCGTTCGCGCTTTCGGCAATAATGAATAGTTTCTTGAAAGATTAGGAATATGAGTGGATTGCAATCCCATGTCGATCAAAATTATTCCAATAATCATAAGAGCGATACCGCTTTTACCTGCCAACAAAATAAGGTAACCAGCAAGCATCAGGAAAATACCGGCTCTCATGGGTTTAAAGGGCCCATATTTATCAGTAACTTTTCCTATCAACGGGGCTACCAAAGCGCCTCCTGCACCAATGATTCCAAATAAACCAATTACTGAAAGCGAATATTGGTAAGGAGGTTTTTCAAGAAAAAAAGCCATAGTTGCCCAAAATGCAGAGATTGCACCAAAAAGACAAGCTCCAATCCATGCACTTTCGCGAATTACTGATTGTTCTTTAAATAAGCTGAACAAAGATTTCATCAGTTTTAAATAGCTTCCTTTGAATGAAGGCTCTTCTCCCGGAATGTATTTCCAAATTAAAAAGGTCATAATCACCATAAAAACAGCGCTGATAAAATAAACACTTTGCCATCCAAAATATTCAGCCACAAAACCGCTCAACGAACGCGATAATAAAATACCTGTAAGCAATCCGCCGAGAATCGTACCTAAAACTTTTCCACGTTCTTCATCTGAAGCAAGATGCATAGCAAGCGGAATAAAGACCTGGCAAGCAGTACTAGTAATTCCAACACAAACACTAAAAACATACAACCAGCTAATGGCAGGCGAAAAACCAACAGCAATTAATGACAAAGCAGCCAGTAAATGCATCCAAATCAATAATCCACGCCGCGCTAACATATCTCCTAAGGGAACTATAAAAAACAGTCCTAATCCATAGCCAATTTGAGAACAAATATTTACAAAAGATGCAGATTCTTCCGACACATGAAAAGAGCGTGAAAATTCACCCAGTAAAGGCTGGCAATAGTAAAGGTTGGCAACAATTACACCACAACCAATTGTGATAAGATATTTAATTTTTGGAGTTAAAGTAACTTTTTCCGCCGGTTGCGACATATTTGATTTTTGTATTAGAAAAAGGAAAATAGGAATCGGTAAAATTTGTTTATTTACTTCTAAAACCGATTATTACTGACGGTATTTTTCAACTCCTAAAGCTGGTTTCCAGCCATAATGCGGCTCAAAATAATTCCACAAAAAGGCCGAAACATCACGTGCTAATTGCCATGCTTCATTGTCAGTCTGCCATCTTTGATCCTTATTATTTTTGGTAGCGATATAAAAAACATAATCTCCGTGTGGCGCATTTACCAAAACAGCCTCCGAGCGTGAATCGTTTACCATTCCCTGTTTTGAAGCTTCCTGAACATACGGTGGTATTTGTGAAAGTGCATATTCATCCCAAAAAACATCAGTAAGATCTCGATACATTATTTCGCTGGCTGCTTTACTTACTGTTTTCCCTTCCCGGATCATCACCATCAGATTAGCCATTTCCTGCGGAGTAGTCTGACCCCAACCGTATTCTTCATCGGCCTTTTCTCTTCCGGGCGTTCGGGCATTTACTCGTGTATATTTAAATCCATGATCATTTAGCCACGAATTAATTTCAGTTCCCCCACCTGCTAACTTCTCACACCACACAGCCGCCGTATTATCGCTGTGAGAAAGCATTAGAGAAATAATGGTGCGCAAGTCTGTGGGAGTTGAATCTTTGAAGAACTGCATCAGGCCCGAGCCGCCCCTGGCGATACTATCACGATAAACCAGCGGTTGATGGTAAGTATAAACTCCTTCATCCATTTTTTTAAAAATTCCTACAAGAATAGGAACCTTTACGATACTTGCTGTTGGAAAAATGGTATCTGCATTTATCGCTGCCTCTTTACCGGTTCTTAAATTACGAACGTAAATACCTGCAGTACCATGGAAAGAATCTAATAATTCCCTTAATTGTTTTTCAAGTTTTCTATCAGTTTTAAACTGACAAAAAACCGTTGAGGATAAAAGAGTCATTAGTAAGAATAAAGCAACAGGGTAAAAAGGTCTTTTCATTGAAAAATTTTTCGAAAAATACGGATTTATTAATGAAGATTTGAAAAGACAACTAATGTTAAGTATTTTAGATACAGTCCTAAAGAAAAAAATTTTTTAAGCCTTTTAAACTTTTTCACAATTATTATATCTATACCTATGTTTTGGGGTAAATTTTGAAAAAATATTTAACAAAAATGCCATCCAAAATAAATTAAATTTGGTAACCCATCTCTTAACACATTAACTATTAATAAATGAAAAACATCTTTAAAATATTTTCCCTTGGGGTAATATTTGCTGGTATTGTTAATATCAGCTATGCACAAAGAACCCGTCAATTAAGAGGAGAAGGTAATACAAGGCCTTCGGGAAATGTATTCCGTGCACCTTCCGCTCCAAGGCAAATGGAAACAAGATCTGCTCCTGTGAGATCTTTTAATGACCGTGGTTCTGCTCAACGGGTTCAAAGCCCTCAGTCATCAAGACAAATGACGGTAAGACAAGCACCTGAGAGAAATTTCAATAACAACAGGGTTGCCCAAACCAGAGAGTTTCAAAATTCTTCAAACAACCAGCGTGTATTTTCACAAAGAAATCCATCTTCTTCTGACCAAAGAATTGTTGCTTCGCGAAACAATGATAACAGGTATGAAAGGGACAGGGTATCACGAAATGTTTACCAGAATAATTATCGCGGCTATGATCGGGATAATCGGTATTACAATCATTATGATCGTGATGATCGTTATTATGGAAATGTGTATGGCCGCAGAACAAGGTTTATGTTTGGAGCACGCTACACGGTAATTCCTCATAATTTTATTTCTATACATTTCGGCGGATATCCATATTATTATTATGGAGGTTATTATTATGGCTATTACAATGGATATTACCAACCAATATTCCCTCCTTTTGGGTTACATATCAGCGTGCTTCCTTTTGGTTATGTAAGATTATTTATTGGGGGACTTCCTTACTATTATTATAATGGAATTTATTACAGGCAATATGACAACACTTACGAAGTAGTTGATGCTCCTATGGGTGCAACGGTTTCCTCTCTTCCTGAAGGAGCGCGTTCTGTTATAATTAATGGGGAAAGTTTATATGAGCTTAACGGAACTTATTATAAAGCCGACAGGGACGAAAATGGTAATGACGTTTTTATTGTGGTAGGTAAAAACGGAGTAATCAATAATACCTCAATTAATGAAAGCGATATCATCAATGCGCCAGAATCTATGCAAATTGGTGATATCGTTACCCAATTGCCTGAAAATTCAAAAATTGTTACAGTAAATGGCGAGCAGCTTTATCAAACACCCGATAATATTTATCTGAGAGAAGAATCAAACAATGGTATTGTTCAATACAGAGTAGTAGGTAAATAAATCATAAAGAAAGAAATAAAATCAAAACCGGTATCAGTCGGTTTTTTTATGCCCTTAATTTTTAAAATTTTGAAGAGAAGCGATGAAACAAATTAATCATTGGCAGCAAACAAGCAAATAATGAAGATTTATATTCGCTTTCTTTTAGCTCATGAATTGGCCTTCTGTAAAAAGGTAGGGGTCAATCGAATAATAAGGGTCAGGCTCAGAAGGTAGTTCGCCAAGTTCGATCTCTATTCCTGATTTGTTTTCTCTTATCTGCCACAAATACAAATCTTTGTTGCCTTCAACGATTTCCGGGAGCATATTTTGTAAAAGTCCGTTCCAGCAAGCATCCTGGAGTTGATCAGCTTCAGAACCGATACGATCGTTTTCGTCGAGCTTTTGCCAGCACTGTCTTGAAGAAAAGCGAGTACCGGTAAAGAGAAATATTTCCTGTTGTATAATTTTTTCCATAATTGACAATTTTTATTTCTATTAATAAGACTAAAAATTGATTTCAGGTATTAATCCGGAAAAAAAATCTTTTGTTAAAAGGAAAACGAAAAACCGGGCATTTTTATTTCAGGTGTTGCCTGAACTTTTTTAACTCAGAAACATCAGCCGGGGAAAGGACTTCGTTGTTATCGTATTTTGCTTTTAAGAATAATCCTCTTTTATGTTGAGGATATTTTGCGAGAATCTCTTCTATCAGTTTACCTGCTGCTTCATCTTTTTCAAAAAGCGGGGCATTTTCCGGAAGTTCTGACTTTTCTCTTGTCGGCATTTTTTTTATGATAGATTCCAATGCAGCCAGCCGCCCGGGAAGCACTCCAGTTATTTTAGAAGCTTTATCATACAATCCCTGCAATTGCTTTTTACTCAACCACCCTCTGCGCTGGTATTGCTGGTAAATACTTATTACAAAAGAAGAAACAGGAAATGCCATAATGCAATCTTCCAGCAGCATGTTAATGATGTCAAGCTTTGGTTTGTTTTGTTGCATAACTCGTGTTTAGACAAAAGTAAAGAAAGAGATGAAGTATTATAAAATCGAAAACCCACCTTTCACAAAGCGGGTTTTCTGATTTTTCCGTCAGGGGAATTTGAGGGACTAATATCTATACATTTCAGGCTTATATGGGCCTTCTTTTGGAATACTCAAATAAGCACTTTGCTTGTCAGAAAGTTCATCCAGTTCCACACCGATTTTTTTCAAATGTAGACGAGCAACTTTTTCATCCAAATGTTTTGGAAGCACATACACTTTGTTTTCATACCGATCTGAATGAAGCCATATCTCCAACTGCGCCAGCACCTGGTTGGTAAATGAATTACTCATTACAAAACTTGGATGGCCTGTGGCACAACCTAAATTCACCAAACGACCTTCTGCCAAAACGATCACATCTTTTCCATCGATAGTATATTTATCAACCTGTGGTTTAATGGTATCTTTGGTATTGCCATAATTTTTATTCAACCATGCAATATCAATTTCGATATCGAAATGACCAATGTTACAAACAATGGCTTTGTCTTTCATCACCTTAAAATGTTCGCCGGTAATCAAATCACGGCAACCTGAAGCAGTAACAATGATATCTGCTTCTTTTACCGCATCAATCATTTTCTTTACTTCATAACCATCCATAGCGGCCTGCAAAGCACAAATAGGATCAATTTCTGTGACGATTACTCTTGCACCGGCGCCACGCAAACTTGCTGCAGAACCTTTACCAACGTCTCCGTAACCGCCTACTACTGCAACTTTTCCGGCCATCATAATATCAGTCGCTCTTCTGATAGCATCAACCAAACTTTCTTTACAACCGTATTTATTATCAAACTTAGATTTGGTTACAGAATCATTTACGTTGATTGCAGGAATCGGCAAAGTACCTTTTTCCATTCTTTCATACAATCTGTGAACACCGGTAGTAGTTTCTTCTGATAAACCTTTTACATGCTGAATTAATTCAGGGTATTTATCAAAAACCATGTTGGTCAAATCGCCACCATCATCCAGGATCATATTCAAAGGACGATCTTCACTCCCGAAAAATAATGTTTGTTCAATACACCAATCACTTTCTTCCTGTGTTTGGCCTTTCCATGCAAAAACACCAATTCCGGCAGCGGCAATAGCTGCAGCAGCCTGATCTTGTGTTGAAAAGATATTACATGAACTCCATTTTACTTCTGCTCCAAGATCAATCAATGTTTCAATAAGTACCGCTGTTTGAATGGTCATATGAAGGCAACCTGCGATGCGCGCACCTTTCAAAGGTTGTTCTTTTCCAAATTCTTCGCGAAGCGCCATTAATCCCGGCATTTCAGCTTCTGCAAGGTTGATTTCTTTCCGGCCCCAATCTGCAAGACTTAAGTCTTTCACTTTATTTTTCAGGCCAAAGTCAATCGTATTTTTTGTAACTGATGACATAATTTATTATTTTGTTTTTAGATTGCAAATGTACCAATATCAGAATAAAATACTAATACTTATTCTAACTTTAGAATACATTTACAGTAATATTCAATAAAAAAGAATAAATGTCATTTTTACTATGATTTCAAGAACTCGAAAAGAAGAATCAGTAACCATCTCGTACATACCAGATAAAAAAGACCTTTCTATTTTAAAACTTTTACAGGAAAATGCCCGCGTTACGGTAAAAGAAATTGCTGAAAAAGTTCATCTAAGTACAACGCCTGTTCATGAACGCATTAAAAGAATGGAAGAAGCCGGCATCATTAAACAATATGCAACATTAGTGGATAACACGAAAGTGAAAAAATCGCTTATGGTTATCTGTTATGTTTCTTTAAAACAACACGGTAAAAATGCAGGTGCAAAATTCATAAAAGTGATCAATAATTTGAATGAAGTGATTGAATGTTATAGTATTTCCGGTGAATTTGATTTTATGTTAAAAGTGGTTTGCGAAGACATGAATGCTTATTACGATTTTCACGTAAATAAATTAAGCGAAACTGAAAATGTAGGGCACGTTCAAAGTATTTTTATCATGGGAATAATAAAACAAACACATCAATTGGTGTGGGAATAATAATTAACGAATACAGAATTTTCTACCAAAGTAAACGAAGAAATAAAAGAGATTTCTATTTTCTGTTTCAAAAAAAATCCACCTGGATTGATCATCAGGTGGATTACAAAAGAATTTTACTTTTTATTTCAGTACTTGTTTATGAGACGAAAACCAAGATATTTTTCCATTTCTCATAAGATTATCATCTTCATAATTTGCAGAATCCACTTTCCCGGATTTATAAGTATCAATTTCTTTATACCAAACGTTTATGAAGTTGCTGCTGTCTTTTACAGAATGGTTTTTTAACCATACATCCATCGTGATTTTTACAGAACTCAAACTATCTCTGGAAATTTGCCACTGTTTCATAAGAGAATCTGTAAGACCAGCAAACCTAAAGCCGTTTGAACCGTTCACAAACATACTATCGCCCATGGTTGCACGAAGTGCATTCATATCGCCATTTTCCCACGCTTTGTATGAATTTAGAACGACCAATAACTCCGAATCAGGAACATTATTAGTAAAATCCGTTGTGTAAGACGCTTCATAGGGTAACTGAATACTACTATGCGTGTCGGAAGTCATGACATCCGTTTTAGTTTCGTCTTTGCTGTTGCATGACAAAAAAACTAAAGGCAACGCAAACAGGATGAAAAAAATCTTTTTCATGTTTTAAAATTTTAAGATTAAAAAAAATATTAAACCAGTGATGTTTAAAAAAGGAAAGATTGGTATTTAGCAGCAATAAAGGATTTGAATCGTAAGGTATAACAATTTTACTGATATACACTATTTCTTAATAAGTAATGCGCTACGGTTTTATCCTCGCCAACCGCAAAAAACAGAAATCGCCGAAATTTGTTGTTTTACTGTTAGGTGTATTTGTTAAACAGCAAATATTATTATTATCTTCATTTTTCTTTTCAATAACAAAAATATGCTTGAGGTAAACTTTGACCCATTTCCAGAACTTACAACTGAAAGATTGGTATTAAGAAAGATGAAAGATGCAGATGCGGAACAATTTTTTAAACTCCGCTCTAATACTGAAGTAATGAAACACATTGGGAAAAAACCAATGACTTTAATGAATGAAGCGATGGATTTTATTAAGATGATCAATGATTTGCTTGAAAATAATTCAGGAATTACGTGGGCTATGGCGTTGAAAGAAAATCCGGAAAAACTAATTGGAACGATTGGCCTTTGGCGATTAATAAAAGAACACTACAGAGCAGAAATTGGTTATATGTTGTTACCGGAATTTTGGAGAAAAGGACTCACAAATGAAGCGGTATTAAAAGTTCTTGACTATGGTATTAACGAATTGAAATTACACAGCATTGAAGGACGTATAACGCCACTGAATATTGCTTCAGCAAAAATTTTGGAAAACACAGGTTTTATAAGAGAAGCTTATTTTAAAGAAGATTTTTTCTTCAACGGAAAGTTTGAAGACACTGCCATCTATTCATTACTCAGCCGCAACTTTCGCGGAGAGGTTCTGTAAATTTTTCAAACACTTCTCAAGATCGATCCCTTTACCCAAAACGCCTTTAAAAAGATCGCCCATCTTTTTTACTCTTTCTAAAGTGTTGTAAATGGTAAATTGCTTAGGAGATAATCCTGGCTTCACTTCATCCCACAACAACGGTGTAGAAACAGTCGCGCCTGGTTTTGGGCGCAAGCTATAAACAGACGCTATCGTTTGCCCACGGCTGTTTTGCAGATAATCCATATATATCTGTTTTTTGCTACGCTTTTGCAAATTTCTCTCAAGCGTCGTAAGATCTTTCAGTTGATCATTGACAAGCATACAAACTAAATAAGCAAAATTTTTTACCTGCTCATAACTATATTTTTTTTCGGCAGGAACATAAATATGCATACCCGAAGAACCTGAGGTTTTGCAAAAGCATGAAGCACCGGCTTTCTCTAAAATTGTTTTTACAGTCAGGGCAACTTCTATCACCTGGCTAAAAGTATTTTTATCCGATGGATCAATATCGATCATAAGATAATCCGGTTTATCCAAAGCCTCAACGGTTGAATGCCAGGGATTGATTTCGATACAGCCCAAATTATTTAAGTAAACCAGCGTTTCTATATTATCGCAAACAATATAGTTTACTTCTTTGTTGGTTGAATCAGAATGAACTTGTTTTCGATGCACAAATGAAGGTGCATCATCCGCAGCGTCTTTTTGAAAGAAACCTTTTTCTTTAATACCATTCGGATTGCGTAAAAGCGATTCCGGACGACCTTTCAAATAGGGAAGAACATAATCTGCCATTGAAATATAGTAATCCGTTACATCTCCTTTTGTTACTTTTTCATCAGGAAAATAAACCTTATTAAAATGTGTAACAGTTACCTGGCTTTTTCCAAAAGAATACACTTTATCGGTTTCTTCTTTCTCACTTTTATTACTTGAGGAAACATTTTTACTTTTTGAAAGGCTGATATTTGAAGATTTCTTCTTTGATTTTTCTTTGATCTTTACCGGAGTAGATTTCCGATTATCTTTTATGTTATCCATATTGATTTCATTAATTGTTTTATCATCGCGTAAACGTAAAAAAACCGGGTGACGTAATTTACCATCTGCAGTAACTTCTGAAAATTTCACTTCACAGATTACTGCCGGTTTCAGCCATGTTATTTTCGAATTGTTTTTAATTTTTTCTTCGAAAGGAGATTTCTTTTGAACAAGAGGCTGAAAGAGATCATATAATTCTTTCAGTGATCCAGCGTTAAAACCTGTGCCCGCATTCCCCATGTAAATAAACTTAGTACCTTCTTTAGCCGCAAGAATCAGTGAACCAAAATATTTCCTGGATCCGGATGGTTCTGTATATCCGGTAATAATCACTTCTGCAGTTTTATGATTTTTTATCTTGAGCCAATCCGTGGTTCGTTTGCCCGGATAATATTTAGAATCCATCTTTTTCGCCATAATTCCTTCCAAATCTTTCTCTTTGGAAACCCGGAAAAAAGATTTCCCTTTTTCGAAAATATGATCAGAATATTTTATCGCCGGGTTATTTTCAGGAATAATCTTCTTCAATAATTCTTTCCTGTCTATAAGAGGAAGCGATGTGGTATCTTTTCCGTTAAGTTCTAATAAATCAAAAACGTAATATTGAATCGGGCGGTTTTGGTTTTCAGAATAATGCTGAAGAAATTGGAAATCGGGTTTGCCTTCATCATTGAGTACTACAATTTCTCCATCGAGCACCGCATCTGCTTTTACTTTCTTTACCTGAGCCACCACAACAGGATACTTTTCTGCAAAATCAAGCCCATTACGGGAATACAATAAGATCTTACTTTTTTTCTTTTCAGCAATAGCACGATATCCATCCCATTTTATTTCAAAAAGCCAGCCCTTGTCATCAAATGCTTCAGCGGTTTCTTTTGCCAGCATTGGCTTTATATAATCAGAGAACTTTTTGGAAACTGGCATAGCGCTGGTAGAATTATTTACTGATTTTGGCTGTTCTTTTTTTTAGAAGGTTTCTTATTTTCAGAAAGCCATTTGTTTATCGGCGAATCTTCTTTCGTTTGTTCTTCACTGTTATACTCTTCATCTACGGCATATTCATCGCGGTGTTTTATCAGCAACCAACTATTATCATCTTTGCCTTTTAATTTCACCAAAACAAATTCACCCTGCAATTTTTTTCCGAACAACCGGATTTTAAAATCGCCGGATTTTAAACCCACTCTAAGTTTTTTTTCGGCCTCATCACGTGGAGAATTTTCGACATCAGAATAAGTGCCTTTATCCCAAATTTCGATAATACCGGCACCATAATTTCCTTCCGGGATTGTTCCTTCAAAATCTTTATAATCATAAGGATGATCCTCAACCATCATTGCCAGTCGTTTGTCTTTTGGGTTCATGGATGGGCCTTTGGGGACCGCCCAACTTTTTAAAACACCATCAAGTTCCAATCTAAAATCGTAGTGCAGTTGCGAAGCTTTGTGACGTTGTACAACAAAAACCAATTTCGAAACAGATTTTTTTACCTTGCCAGTTGGCTCAGTAGTTTCTTCAAAATTTCTTTTCTTATTATAAAGTGTCAATCCCATTATGATGCTTTTTTTTGTTTTACTTCCAGGCTGGCTTTCAACTGATCCATCAAATCCTTTGCTTTGCTATGAACCACTTTCATTTGAGGTACCTTAATCTTTTTACCTTTTGCTTTGGCGTGAATCAGTTTCAATAATTCACCAGTGTAACTGTCTTTGTATTTTGAGATATTAAATTTACCGGTAAGTTGATCTATCAACGTCACTGCCATTTTTAATTCTGCAGGTTTAACTTCTGTACTGTTTGGCAGGGTTAATTGATTCGGATCGCGGATTTCCTGTTCAAACCTGATCTTATTCAACACAATAACATTTTTGTCAGGTCGCAAAATCGCGAGCGCTTCTTTATTTCTCATTACGAAAGTAGCCACTCCCACTTTTTTAGTTTTTTGCAAAGCCTCAAGCAATAATTTATAAGGTCGAGTGCCGGATTTATCCGGCTCAAGATAGTAGGGAGTTTCATAGTACAGGCTGCTAATCTCTTCTTCTTTTACAAAATCACTTATTTCAATGGTCTTTGTTTTTTCCGCACTTGCCGCCTCAAAATCTTTGTCTTCCAAAACCACGTACTCATTGTCAACTTTATAGCCTTTAACTATATTACTCCAGGGAACTTCTTTACCGGTGTTTTCGTTAACGCGTTGATATTTGATATGTGCATGATCTTTCTTATCAAGCATATCCAGGTCAAGGTTGCTTGATTCTGTTGCGCTATAAATTTTTACGGGGATATTCACTAATCCAAAAACTATTGCGCCTGTCCAAATTGGCCTCATACTAATTATGTTTTATGATATAATAATTACTATGAAATTCTTATGCCTTAATTTAACTATCTGAAAATGATTGAATTTTAAGATAATTTATAAAGGCACGTTGTAGTTTGAGGAATTTATTCTACAACAAAAATATTTTAAAAAAGTTCGTTTACTATGATTTCAATCCTCCATTCTTCCTTTTCGGAGAAATATCCAATAGCAAAACCGGCAACAAAATAAGATTGGTAAGCATAGCTGAAAATAAGGTAACTGAAGTGAGCCACCCAAGAGATTGTGTGCCACCAAATCCGCTAAAACAAAAAATTATGAACCCAGCAATCAACACCAATGAAGTATATAAAATACTTAAGCCGGTATGTTTGATGGTTTCAGAAACCGTTTTATTGATATTGAAATTGTTGGACGGCAATTCCTGTTTATAATTAACGAGGAACCGTATTGTAACGTCAATCGCAATCCCAAGCGCCACACTAAATATCAATACTGTGGATGGTTTTAACCTTACTCCGACCCAACCCATAATACCTGCAGTTACTATCAGCGGAATTACGTTTGGAATTAAAGAGCAAACTAAAATACGAAACGATTTAAATAAATAAAGCATACAAAGAGCGATGAACAAAAATGCCCAAAGCAAACTTACTTTTAACCCTTGGATGATATAACTGCTACCTTCTAAAAAAGTAATGGTTGACCCTGTAAAAGTGATTTTATATTTTGACGAATCGAAAATCTTATCGGTTTTTGTTCTGAGATTTTTTAAAATAACAGGAAGTTTTTCAGTACCCACATCCGCCATATTGATACTAATTCTTGTACTCTCTCGTGCTGTATCAATAAAACTGGTGAGCAGTTTAGACAAGGTGTTTGGTGAGCCGGTATCTTTTTGAGGCCGAAGATAATCGCCAACAAAAGCAATATCAAATGAATTCGGTAATGCATAATTGGAAGAATCACCTTCATAAAATCCCTGTTTTACAAATTTAATTCCTTGTACAATTGAAAGTGGGCGGCTCATCTCCGGTTGTTTTTTTATATAAGCCGAAAGCGAATCCATTTTAACCAAAAAAGGTAAGACCCGCGCTCCCGCAAGGCCATATCTTTTTTTAGTATCGATCACAATTTCCAATGGCATAACCCCATGAAAATTGGATTCAAAAAATTTGAGATCCTTATAGATTTTGTCAGTTTTAGGCAAATCGTCCACAATAAATCCCTCAGTCTTTAATTTAAAAATACCCACCACAGAAAAAACAACTAATACTATCGTACATGCATACACTATCTTCTTATGGTTAAAAACCCAATGTTCAACCTTTAATAAAAAATTGGTAAAAATTCTTACATCGAGATATTTCAACTGCCTCTTATCCGGAACTTCCATAAAACTTAACACTCCGGGAAGCAAAATAAACGAGATGACAAAAATGAGCATAATACTCAATCCGGCCACTTTTCCAAACTCAACCAAAATGGCACTTTTAGTAAGAGCAAAAACTGCGAAACCAATTGCGGCTGTCAGGTTGCAGAAAAGAGTAACTACTCCCATTTTACTCACCATATCAATCAATGATTGTTCTTTATTCCCCGTTTTTTTATAAGTAGAATGGTATTTATTTAAAAAATAAATACAATTAGGAATCCCTATTACGACAATAAGAGGCGGGATTAACGCGGTTAATAAAGTGATCTTATAACCAAATAAAAACATGATCCCTACGCTCCAGATTACACTGATGATAACGACCAGTAAAGACAAAAGAGTGGTTTTGACAGATCTGAACATCAACAATAAGATCAAAGCAGAAAGGATAAGAGAGCCGATAACAAACCACTTCATTTCATGCGCAATTCTATCAGCAACCTGGGTTCGTATTAATGGCAAGCCGCTGATGTGCGTAGGTATATTCGTAGCCGCGGTATAGTTATTGGTTTTGCCAATAATGTCATCGATCACTTTTGTGCGGCCTTTGGAATTAAGAATTTCTTTATTGATTCTCACCACAACCAGGTAAGCATTTGTTGAAGGATTATATAAAAGAGAACGGTAAAACGGAAGCGTGTAAAAAACTTTTAAACTGCTGTCAATCTGTTCCTGCGTTTCCGTATTTTTTGGAAAAACAGGAATGGCATCTAATTTTTGTTCGGCAGTATCTTTTAAAAGATCAACTGCGTTTGCAACACTCAAAACCGTTTCTACATAGGGAACTTTTTTTAACTCCTGGTTTAATTTACTAAAGGCCTGAAAATTTTTAAGTTTAAAAAAATCGTTCGTTTTCACTCCGATCACCAAAACATTTCCATCATCACCAAATTTCTCTTTAAACGAAAGGTAGTCCTGGTATTTAGGATTATCTAAAGGAATGGCCTTTGAAAACTCGTAACTCATTTTAATCTTACTTGCAAAAAAGGCCATAACAGCCGTTGTAAGAAGTAATAAGAGTAAAAGAATTAAACGGTTTTTTAAAACAAACTTTGCCAGGCGCTGCCACATTGATTTAGGTATTAGGTATGAGATATTAGGAATCTTTGATTTCTACAGTAAACAAAGAAATAATCAATATTTATAATTTCTGCTTTTGCTATTAAAGTTTATAATCGATTAGAAAATGTTTTCAAAAATTTGGACAAGGTTCTGTTCCTCAAAACCTGATTCCTGACACCTGATACCTGACCTTTAATAATCCAATTGCATCCCCAGTTTATCTTTCAACTGTTTCACCAAAGGATATTGCTCGATAATCCTCAAATATTGCTGCTTGGTAGATAACACTTCTTCCTTCAGCGTATTTTTATCTTCAGTTGCTTCCACTTCCAGTTTATAAAACAGTGAACGATTATTGAAGTGCGATTGAAGATGAGTGATCAACTCTCCCCTTTCGGCTTCAATAAATTTTTGCTGCAAAGTTGTTTGGGTAACAATCTCAATACAATTTTCATCTACAATATTCAGCTTTGCAGTCTTAAAATTAGAAA
Organism: Bacteroidota bacterium; assembly: GCA_028876495.1. Classification (GTDB taxonomy): domain Bacteria; phylum Bacteroidota; class Bacteroidia; order Chitinophagales; family Chitinophagaceae; genus Ginsengibacter. The sequence continues at coordinate 146,295 of JAGWRO010000040.1, read as the reverse complement.
CGATTGGTTTCTTATTCGTTTCCATCAATTTGTCAATGTACTTTCCCCATGCGATATACAATTCTTCTTCATTCAATTGTATCACGTGGTTATTCCTGTTCTCCTCTGCTACTTTTTCTCTTATTTTTTCCAAAGAACGAAGCTTGATAAATTTGGTTTTGGGTGTCTTTGCTGTAACTTCCGGGGGTTCCGGCTGAAGCTTTTGGCTATTTATAGGTTCCACATTCTTCTCAATAACCAGTTTTGCTTCACTGTTACTTGCACCAACCTGCTTTTTTATTTTTGCTGAAGACGGCTTTGACTCTTCCTTCTTTTGCATATTAACTGCAATCGGTGAAATATTTTTAAATGAAACAGGCCTTATACTTTCAAGTTGTTTTTTTTTTGACAACTGACCGTTTTCATTTACCAGGTTAAGCGCCTGGTTTAAATAAGAAAGCTTTATAAATGTGAGCTCAACATGCAACCGTTTATTTTTGGCAAGACGATAATTAATTTCAGATTCATTTAAAATATTAAGCGCACTTAACAACCATGAGTCATTTATTTTTGAAGCAGCCTCTAAGTATCGTTGTTTAAATCCTTCTGAAACTTCCAGCAATACTGCCACTTTTGGATCTTTACTTACCAATAAATTTCTAAGAAATTCTGAAAAACCATTCAGTACAAGATCACCTTCAAAACCTTTACGGTTTATTTCGTCGAACAACAAAATGGCATCGCCGGCATTTTGATTTTGCATGGCAGCTACCAGCTTGAAATAATAATCTTCGTCAAGAATATTTAAATGTTCAAGTGTATTGGAATAGGTGATTGTTCCATTGGTAAAACTTACAATTTTATCAAGAATGCTAAGCGCATCCCGAAGGCAGCCCTCGCTTTTTTGCGCAATGATGTGTAATGCAGTTTTATCAGCTTTTATATGTTCTTTTTCACAAATTTCCTGCAGATGCTCAACTGTATCATCGTTGGTAATCCTTTTAAAATCAAATATCTGGCAACGTGATAAAATGGTTGGAATTATTTTATGTTTTTCTGTTGTGGCCAAAATAAAAATGGCAAAAGGTGGCGGTTCTTCGAGCGTTTTTAAAAAGGCATTAAATGCCGCAGAACTGAGCATGTGCACCTCATCCACAATATATACTTTATATTTTCCGGCCTGTGGCGCAAAGCGAACCTGCTCTACCAATGTGCGGATGTCATCTACAGAATTATTGCTGGCAGCATCCAGTTCGTGAATGTTCATTGAACTTCCGTTATCAAAAGAAACGCATGAGTTGCAGACATTACAGGCTTCCCCTTCAGGAGTACGGTTTTCACAGTTAATCGTTTTGGCTAAAATTCTTGCACAGGTAGTTTTACCAACTCCCCGGGGTCCACAAAAAAGAAAAGCATGTGCCAGTTGGTTATTTTTTATCGCATTTTTTAAAGTAGTGGTGATATGAGATTGACCCACAACCGTATTAAAATTTTGTGGTCTGTATTTTCGCGCTGAAACAATGAATTTATCCATAAAACCGAACCTTCAAAAAATGAAATTATTGGAATTGAAGAATACTGCAAGTTAAGAAACCCTGTGCTAAAAGAAAATTAGAAAATCAATATAATTTTTCTTCCATTTAAAAATAAAATGAATCGTATTTAATTTAAAATAGGATGCCTTTTAAATTCTTTTGATCTGTCAAAAATATAACGATACGTTGTTAACAACCGGCTTTGCCTTCCCCCAATATGCTTTGAAATATTTAATATTTTAGGGTTGAAATCGCCCTGCCATTGCAGCTCAAGTTCCTTGTAATTGGTTTTATTCTGAATCACTTTTGCGCCTTCTGTTATCATGTAATAATCAATTCCTCTTCCCTGGTATTCAGGAATTACGCCAAACACAATCCCTGTAAATTTATCATTCAAGCCTTTTCTCTTCAGCCATAAAAATCTCAGCTTTTCTATAAGCCCAAACTTGCCGTTAAAATGTTTAAATATTTGGTTCATCTCGGGCAGATTGATCCAGAAAGCCACCGGCTGATCCTTATGATATACAAACCAGACAAGCCTTTCGTCAATCACCGGTTTCATGCCTTTGAACATTTTAAAAGCCACTTCTTTGCTCATTTGCTTATTACCATCGTGTCCGGCCCAGGCTTTATTATAAACCGTACAAAAATCATCGGCAAACTTTCTTAAATCCTTCTTCCTGATATGAATGGCTGAAAAATCTGGAAGCGCATTATACTTTTCAGCCTGTTCGCTAAATTTTTCATTCAGTTGTGTATCGACCATCATGTACCAGCAAACCTGGTTATAAAAATTTTTAAATCCATAATTTTCAAAAAGATCTTTATAATAGGGAAGATTATAATTCATCAGGTAGATGGGCGGCTTAAACCCTTCTACCACCAATCCCCACCAACGATCCCGCTCTCCAAAATTGATAGGACCATCCATTGCTTCCATACCACGTTGCAGCAGCCAATGCTTACTCACATCAAACAGCATATCAGCAGCTTCCTGGTTATTAATGCATTCAAAAAAACCAATTCCACCAGTCTTTTGTTCGTCGCCTTTATTTTTGTATTTTTTATAAACAAAAGCAGCAATCCGCCCGATCAATTTTCCGTCTTCATCTTTCAAAACCCAGCGACTGCATTCGCCAAAACGAAAGGCTTTATTTTTTTTGGGATCAAAAACATCATTAATATCCTTATCCAGCGGACGGATAAAATTGGAATCATCTTTATAAATTATCAGAGGAACTTGTAAAAATTCTCTTGCAGTGTTAGAGTCTAAAACCTGTAAAAGTTGCATTGCAAACAAAAATAAATAAAAAATCAAGATCTCAAGCTTTCATCCAAAAACGCTAAAAACCAAAGGTCTGATTTTTCGGCTAACTTAAAACAAATAGATGTCCGGATTAAGTTTTTAAAACAATAGAAGTTTGAAGCTAAAGGATAAACCGGGTTGAAATTTAACTTTGAAAATTTGTTCAGTACAGTAAACCAACTTATTTTATTAAAATTGATTGCGTTGCATCTGCCAATTTTTACTTGATTACTTCAGCAGGCTGTTTCTTTAACCAATTAGTTAACGCTGAAGCAAGTTTGCGATCGTTACTTAAACGCGGGACTTTATTTTGGCCGCCAAGTTTGCCTACACTTTTCATATAGTTGATAAATCCGTTCTTTTGCATCACCTGTATCTTTAAGGGTTGCAAAATATTTCCTTTGATGAGATCATCATAATAAATATTTTTCTTTCTCAGGTTTTCATCCACTTTTTTTGCAAACTGGCTTAAATTTTTGGGAATGTTTTCAAATTCGATAAACCACTCATGAAAACTTTTTTCATCACTTTCAGAAATATTTGGAGCCACAGTAAACTCAGTTACATGAATATTTTCTGCTTCAGCAGCTTTCATCAAAGCCTCTTCCACTTCTTCTCCGATTACATGCTCGCCAAAGGCCGAAATAAAATGCTTCACTCTGCCGGTAACAACAAGACGATAAGGATTAAGTGAAACAAATTTTACGGTATCGCCAATATTATAAGCCCACAAACCCGCATTGCTACTAATGATTAATACATAATTTTTATTTAACTCTACCTCTTTTAATGTAAGGCGTTTCGGATTTTCTTTTGAAATTTCTTCTACCGGAACAAATTCATAAAAAATTCCACTATCCGTATTGAGCAAAAGTCCTTCATCATTCTGGCTGTCCTGGAAAGCAAAAAAACCTTCGCTGGCAGGGTACAATTCAATCGTATCAATTTTCTTTCCGATACTTTCAAAAAGTTTTGCCTTGTAAGGTTCAAAATTAACACCTCCCTGCACAAGTACTGCAAATCGCGGGAAAATGTCTTTTATTTTTTTCCCGGTCCTGTTTTCAAGTTCATCAAAATACATTTGTATCCAAGGCGGAATACCGCTGATCAGTGTCATATCTTCCTTCAAGGTTTCATCCACAATTTTGGAGAGCTTTTCTTCCCAATCTTCGATACAATTAGTTTCAAAAGAAGGCAATTGATTGGATCTTAAATAACGCGGAACATGGTGGTTTACAATTCCACTTAAGCGGCCTGTAGGAATCCCTCCTACTCTTTCCAGTTCAGGCGAGCCACTTAAAAAGATCATTTTACCATTGGCAAATTGGGATTTACCTGTTTGCGCCATGTAGCATAACAAAGCATTTCTTGCAGTATTAATATGGTTTGGAATGGAATCTTTTGTGATAGGAATGTATTTTATACCACTCGTGGTTCCGCTTGTTTTTGCGAAGTAAATTGGAAACCCTTTCCATAAAATATTTTGTTTACCTTGTTTTAATTTTTCGATATAAACTTTAAAATCCTCATACTCCCGAATGGGAACATTTTTGACATAATCTTCGTGCGTTTTTATTTTTTCAAAATGATGCTCTTTTCCAAATTCCGTTTTAAGTCCGGTTTTAATCAGGGTGTTAAAAATGCTGTTCTGATCGGCAACAGCAGTGAGCATGGATTTTTTTATTTGCTTATATATATATAGTGCAAATGGCTTAGCCAGGTATGATTTAAATTTCATTGACATCAGATACTAAAACGATATTGACAAATTTACAAATAAAACTTTTATTTATTTCTGCTGATTTAATAACAATTGCAAGGCCATTCGTGGCCAAGATCAATACAGGTAATCACTACAAGCCCATCACTCTCTGGCGCAACAACTACCCTTATATGTTGGTTTTCGTGGCTGTATCCTTCTAATGCAAAGGTGCTGTCTCCCTTTGATCCGATACCACTTTTTGCATAATTTACTGAGCCTTCTTTCAAAATTTCTTTTATTTCATCTTCAGTAATATGTCTGCAATCCATCCGGCATTTTACATGTTTGGTAAGAATTAAATGGCCCGTATTCCTGAAAGAACTTGTATCACGGTTTAATTGATTAAACCATGCAGAACTTTTGATGATCAGAAGAACTACTATGATGATGACGAGGAAATAAAAGCTACTTCTTCTTTTCAAACTGAATAAATTTTATTTGAAAAATTTAAACATATTACTTTTTCGATTATTGCTCAGGGCTTCGCCAAAAAAAATTTTTGTTTTAATTCTGTTTTTTGAAAAATCGCGTATCGTGCCGCCATTTTTTGCTGCTCAGACACAGCATCGGTCTGTCCGCCATTTTTCATTCTTTCTGAGCTATTAAATTCGTCCATTTCCTCCTTTGAACGAGGCGCAGGCAGGGCATTGATCACTACGGTTAAAGAAATTTCTTTTGAGAGATCTGTTGCATCAAAATCGTTTCCAAATAATTCTTTTAAAGGTATGGCCACTTCATAATTTAAGGTATTAGCAGAATCCCAATTAATTGCTACCCGGGCACCTGAAAGCTGTCGGGAAGATACTATCCCATTTGTGTTTGCAAAACCTTTTAATTCCATCAACGTGTCTTTTGCAATAAATGAGTGATGGCTGTTTTTTTCCGCCATTAAAGGGTCCAGTTTTAGTTCCTCTTTTGCAGCCAAAACTTTCGATGACCTCAATGGAAAATCAATTATTGATTTATGTTTCCCATTAATCTTGCTGCTCAAAATGATTTTCATTCCTGATTTCATAATCTTTTCCTGATTGCTTTCGCCTTTAGTCTGAAAACATAAATAAAGTTTTTCGTCATCATTTTTAAAATCAAAAAAAAGCTGGCTTTCGCTATCATAATTTCTCAATGGAGGATTCCAATCAACTACATTTCCATCTACCGTAATCGCCTCTTTTGTCCATTCACATTTCGGATTGTACTGGGCGAATATGAATGCCGGCAGAAAAAGAAAAAACATCGCGCTTATGAATTTATTCATCCAATTTTTTTTTTCAAAACTATCGTTTATCATGATCATCTTAACCGGCTTACAGGAAATTAATAAATATTTGTCTTTCAGAGGAAGAGAAATTGCAGTTATTTGTTTGTTTGCTGGAAGTGCGATTCAAAATAAAAATAAGGAAAATTTATTCGTTTACTCAAATCATCACTTGTCATTGATATTTTTCCATAAGATCATATAAAATCTTCTTATCGGGTTCTGTAAGTATAGCGCTACTATCCTGCGTTTCGAAATGGCGCTTAAAAGCTACAATCGCAGTCGATGTGTCATTTATAGAATAACCGATTATTCTCAAGGCCTGCAAATCATTAAAATCTTTCGGAACAGTAATCATTGTTGTATCATCATACCACAGCCCATAACCATTTTGTGCGAGTAATTGCCATGGAAAATTTACATTAGGATCTTTTTTTCTTGTAGGTGCAATGTCAGAGTGACCGATAAAGTTAGCTGTTGGGATATGATATTTTGTTTTCAGTGTATCCAAAACCGTTAGTAAGCTGTTTATCTGGGCCGCAGGAAAAGGTTCGTAACCGTTATTATCCAGTTCTATCCCGATCGAGCAGGAATTGATGTCTTTATTATTTCCCCATGAAGAAACACCAGCCTGCCAGGCACGTAAATAATCATTCAGCATATGATGAACGGTTCCATCTTTACAAATAACATAATGTGCACTTACCTGCGTTTGCGGAAGTGTAAACGTAAGTAACGTTTGCGGGCAGCTGTTTTCAGCGGTATGGTGAATTATAATAAAGTCCGGCTTGCGCATTCCAAAGTTGGTGGTACCAGCCCAGGTTTTAGAATTATAATAATTATCCTTCGGAATCTTCCTTATTTCTTTTGCAAATGCTTTTGCCTGTTTTTTATAAATCCGGTTGGTAGCAGCATATTTATTCGACGAACAGGATGTAATAATCAAAACAAGAATAAAAAGAAAATCGGTTTTAGTTCTCATGGTTTTTCGGTAAAGATAAAAGCAATCATAGAAAAAGTAGATTTTGAATGGATCAGAAAAAATTGATAGTGAATGAACCTAATTTCATAAATATTAAAAATAATTTGAAAATGAAGAAAGATATATTAAATTGTAATTAATTCCTAAAAAACACTAACCGTCTTTTAACAATTTTATCATTTTAAACTTCTTATTATGAAAAAGATCTTTATTATTTTTTTAGGAGCCATTGCGTTTGCAGCATGCAATAGCAAAAGCAACATGGCAACAGAAGCAACAACCGATTCTACAGCAACTACGTCACCCCCTCAAAAAGTTGACTATCCTTACACGATTGACCATCCTGACAACTGGAATATAGGAAGCAGTGCAAACACACTAACTGCGTTAACAGCTCTTAAAGCTTATGAAGATGGGGACATAGATAAATCAGTGGCACAATTTGGAGACTCAGTTCGTCTTCAATTTGACGCTCTTGACACCACCGTTTCAAAAGACAGCCTCAAAGTGATGTTTACCCGCATGCGCGGTGATGTAAAAAGCATGAACGTAAAAATGGGTGATTGGGAATCGGTAGTTTCTAAAGATGGTAAGGAAGAATGGGTAACCATGTGGTATAAGCAAACATGGGAAAACAATAGTGGTAAAAAGGATTCAGCACAGATTATCGATGATGTGCAATTAAAAAATGGTAAAATCATCAGGCTGGATGAGTATAAACGAAAACTCCACAACTAATTATTTCATAAAAAAGCGCTGTTTTTTGCAGCGCTTTTTTTACATATTTCTCCTGTATTGGCCTCCTACTTCATACAATGCATGGGTTATCTGCCCAAGAGAGCAGTATTTTACCGTTTCCATTAATTCTGCAAATAAATTTTCATTGTTGATTGCAACTTGCTGAAGCCGTTTCAGCATTTCACCACTTTTATCTTTGTGCAATTCATGGAACTTATCCAGGCTTTTTATCTGCTGATCTTTCTCTTCTTTGGTACTTCTGATCACTTCTGCAGGCAGAATAGTAGGAGAACCTTCTTTATTTAAAAAAGTATTGACACCAACAATTGGAAGTTCGCCACTGTTTTTTAAAGATTCATAATAAAGACTCTCTTCCTGTATTTTGTTTCTTTGATACATTCTTTCCATCGCACCGAGCACGCCGCCCCTTTCTGAAATGCGGTTAAACTCAGCCATCACCGCCTCTTCTACCAAATCAGTAAGTTCTTCAATTAAAAAACTTCCCTGGTTTGGATTTTCATTTTTTGCAGTTCCTAATTCACGATTTATTATTAATTGAATGGCCATAGCCCGACGAACACTTTCCTCGGTTGGCGTTGTGATCGCTTCGTCGTAAGCATTTGTGTGAAGACTGTTGCAATTATCATAGATAGCGTATAAAGCCTGCAGTGTAGTTCTTATATCATTAAAATCTATTTCCTGCGCGTGCAAACTTCGTCCACTTGTTTGAATATGATACTTCAACATTTGTGAACGGGAATTGGCCTTGTATTTATATTTCATCGCCTTTGACCAGATTCTTCTTGCCACACGCCCAATCACACTGTATTCAGGATCCATTCCATTGCTGAAAAAGAAAGAAAGATTGTGCGCAAAGTCGTCAATCTTCATTCCGCGGCTCATATAATATTCTACATAAGTAAACCCGTTCGAAAGAGTAAAAGCAAGCTGTGTAATAGGATTGGCGCCTGCTTCAGCGATATGGTAACCGCTGATCGAAACAGAATAAAAATTTCTTACTCTATGCTGAATAAAATATTCCTGTACATCGCCCATTAACTTCAAAGCAAATTCAGTGGAAAAAATGCATGTATTTTGCGCCTGGTCTTCTTTTAAAATATCAGCCTGCACGGTTCCACGAACCGATGACAATGTTTTAGCTTTTATTTCTTCATACACTTCTTTATCCAAAACACTTTCGCCCGATAGACCCAATAATCTTAAACCAAGTCCATCATTTCCTTTTGGCAAATGCCCCTTCATTTCTCCTTTTTCGGGCAAAACCGCTTCGCCATTTATCCCAATGTATTTCGGTAAATTTTCAGATTTATACTTCGACTCGATAACTGCGTTTACGCGTTCCCGTAATTCGTGTTCAATAATGTATTTTTCGCACTGCTGATCAATTGCGGCGTTTAAAAAGAAAGCCAACAACATCGGCGCCGGCCCGTTGATGGTCATGCTTACAGAAGTTTTGGGATCGCAAAGATCAAAGCCGCTGTACAACTTTTTCGCATCATCAACACTTGCTACACTCACACCGCTGTTGCCTACTTTACCATAAATATCGGGGCGAATGGCAGGATCTTCACCGTACAAAGTAACACTGTCAAACGCAGTACTCAGGCGTTTTGCAGGTTGTCCAACACTTACATAATGAAACCTCCGATTCGTTCTTTCAGGGCCGCCTTCGCCGGCAAACATTCTTGTAGGATCTTCTTCTACACGCTTCAACGGAAATACACCTGCAGTGTAAGGAAATTTACCGGGAAAATTTTCCTGCAAACTCCATTGCAAAATATCTCCCCAATCTTTGAATTTCGGTACGGCTATTTTAGGCACTTTAGTGTGTGCGAGAGATTCAAAAAACAAAGGCTGTTTTATCACTTTTCCTCTTACATGATATTCAAAAAAATCTTTTTGATAAAGCGCTTTTGTTTTCTCCCATTCATCCAATAATTTTTTACAAACGGGTAATAATTTTTTTTCAATCTCAGCTTTTCTTTTCTCCAGTTCTTTTATAACTGAAGCATTTTTTTCTTCTTTATCCCAAGAATTATTTTTAAAATTTTCAATTGTCCCATTTAGTTGATACAATTGTGTAGCAATGGCAGACTGCTCTTCTGCAAGCTTATTATAATTAGCGATCTCTTCTGCTATTTCGGCAAGATATCTAACCCGTTTTGCAGGAATAATTGAGTGGCTGTAACTTTCGCTACGCAACGGCGCTTCATATTTTTTCCAGTCCCGGTCCGTCTTTTCATTAACCTCATCAATAATTTTATTAAATAACTGATTGCATCCCGGATCGTTAAAAGTGGAAGCTACTGTACCGATAACAGGAAGTTCATCAGCTTTTGAATGCCACAAACCATGATTGCGCCTGTATTGTTTTTCTACATCGTGCAAAGCATCTAAAGCGCCTGCTTTATCAAATTTATTAATACAGATTATATCTGCATAATCAAGCATATTGATCTTCTCTAATTGAGATGCAGCGCCATATTCGGGCGTCATCACGTACATACTCACATCACAATAATCCAGGATAGAAGCATCGCTCTGTCCCACACCAGCACTTTCCAAAATAATAAAATCGTAACCAGCTGCTTTGCAAATATCAAGCGCTTCCTGAACGTAATTGCTCAACGCTTTATCATTTTCGCGCGTAGCTAACGAACGCATATAAGCTCGTGGATTGTGAATAGAATTCATCCTGATGCGATCACCTAGCAGAGCACCGCCGGTTTTTTTTCTCGAAGGATCAACAGAAATAACCGCGATGGTTTTATCATCATAAGTTTTTAAAAACCGACGTACAATTTCATCCGTTACAGAAGATTTTCCTGCCCCTCCTGTGCCGGTAATGCCAAGAACCGGAGCTGCCTTCTTTTTCTCTTTTTCATTTAAAATTTCAACTTGCTTTCCACTTTCTGCATCAGTGATCGATTTCGCTACTGTTTTTATATCATGCCATTCGTCCAAAACAAATTTTCCATTATGACCGTTCCGGCTTTTGAAATTCTTATTTTTCGGGGGGAGGCCGCTCTTGTCTATCACATCTTCAATCATCCCTTCCAAACCCATTTTTCTTCCATCATCCGGTGAATAAATTTTGGTAATTCCATAAGCTTCGAGTTCTTCAATTTCTTCAGGCAAAATCGTTCCGCCACCGCCACCAAAAATTTTGATATACCCATAACCATTCTTATCAAGCAGATCTTTCATGTATTTAAAAAATTCCAAATGACCTCCCTGGTAACTCGTAATTGCAATACCGTTCGCATCTTCTTCAATAGCGCATTCTACAATTTCATGCACACTTCTGTTGTGACCTAAATGAATAATTTCCGCGCCTTTGCTTTGCATAATTCTACGCATAATATTAATGGCAGCATCATGACCATCAAATAATGAAGCAGCAGTTACAATCCTTACTTTATGATTTTTTGTCTCCGGCATTCCAATTGATTTATTAAAGAATTTTAAACCGTCTTTTAACGAATTACATTTTCAAGCAATGTAAACTTTGTAAAATTACAACTAAAGAAAGTGAAAATAAATTAACTGATTTTCAAAATCCAAAAGATTTAAGCAGTTTTTTTAGATCATTTTAAAAGTAAGCTCGGCAAACTCTTCAAGGCTTAAAGTCTCGGCGCGGCGATCAAAAAACTTATCCTGCAGATCTTCTTTTGCTATTAAACTTTTTACGCCATTGCGCAACGTCTTACGCCTTTGGTTAAACGCAGTTTTCACCAAAACCCAAAAAGCCCTTTCGCTTTTTACCGGCAGAAAACTTTCTCTTCTTGTTAATCGTATTACACCGCTTTGCACTTTTGGTTGAGGTACAAACGATTCATTGCCGACAGAAAATAAATATTCTACTTTATAATAGTATTGCAATAACACGCTCAAAACGCCGTAAACTTTACTCCCTTCTTTGGCTGCAGCCCTTTCTGCCACTTCTTTCTGAAACATTCCTATCACCTCAGGAACGTATTCTTTCCAATCTAAAACCTTAAATAAAATTTGGGTAGAAATATTATAAGGGAAATTACCGATCACCGTAAATGGTTCGTCAAAAGGCCTATTAATTTCCAAAAAACTTTTATGAATCAGGTCATTTTTTAAAGAAGGAAATTCTTTTAACAGAAAATCGATTTTATCCTGGTCAAGTTCTACCGCTTTAAAATCAATATTTGGAATTTTTACCAGATGTTTGGTGAGTGCACCGCCGCCCGGTCCAACTTCAAGCAAATTTTTAAAAGGATGCTGCCTTAAAGCAGCTATAATTTTATCAACCACCTTTTCATCTTTTAAAAAATGCTGCCCGAGAGATTTTTTGAGTGTATGCATTGGTTGCAAGTTAAAGATTAGTTGATTGGTTTATAAGTTTATTGGTTTATTACTAATTACTTTTTGGGATTATTTCTTCGTTTACTGTAATTTTCACATTATCACATTTTCAAATTTTCACATTGATATATTCAACAAAAGGTATTGTTTTAAGAACGATAAAGTATGGAGAAACGAGTGTGATCGCTTCTGTTTTTACCGAACTTTTTGGAATACAATCTTATTTGGTAAACGGCGTTCGAACCGGCGGAAAAAGTTCGAAAGCGCATTTTTTTCAGCCTTCGTCCATTTTGGAAATGGAGGTTTATCATAATGAATTAAAAAATTTGCAACGGATCAAAGACCTTAAATGGAGTGTGCTTTATAAAAATATTTTGAGTGATGTAACAAAAAATTCAGTTGCGCTTTACATGGTAGAACTTTTACAAAAATGCCTGAAACAACCCGAAACTAACGAAGACCTTTTTCATTTTTGTGAAGATGCTTTTCTTCAATTGGATAATGCAGATAATGAAATAACTGCTAATTTTCCCATTTATTTTTCAATACAGATTGCGCAAATACTGGGTTTCCGTTTATTGGATAATTATTCTGAAAAAAGAAACATTTTCAATTTGCATGAAGGAAGTTTTTCTGATGAAAATTCCGCTTCTCCCAATCACTTAAGCAAAGAACTGAGTTTTCATATTTCCGAATTATTGAAAGCGCTTCATCCTGATGACCTGGCTCAAATAAAACTCAACAGGAACATTCGTTCCGCTATTTTAAAAAGCCTTGAAAGCTATTATATATGGCATGTTTCTGAATTTGGGACTATGAGAACGTTGAATGTTTTGGCGGAAGTTTTAGGTTGAAACATGACCAAAATTGGATGTTTTACAAGTGCTTTGATTTAAACCAAAATTTAATATTAAATTAGTGTTCAAATTATCAGATGAAAAAAGAATTTAAACTGGTTTATATACTTATTTCAATAATTCCGGTTATAGTCTTATTCTTTTTATATAACAGTCTTAACACATTTGTAAACACAAAAATTTTCGGACAGAATGGGATGATTGTTTCTAAAAGCAATTTCATTTTCATAATTATTGCATTAAGCTTAATATGGTACTACTTGTCGGCCTTATTTTCTATAAAGATTTCGACTTTAAATTCGGGCTTTAATCAAAATATTGTAAGAGTTGCATTCAATTTATTTTTGTCAATTCTAAGTATTTTACTCATTATGTCAAACGTTTAAGATTTAAATTAAACGTTTAACTTTTGACTTCTCAATTATATTTTCACCGTGTACATTTTCAATTAATACAATTCCCGGTTTTTTATTTTTTTCAAAACTTCCTAAAGTTGTCTCCATCTGCAATGCTTTTGCCCCATTGATGGTTGCCCATTTTAGTAAACTCTCCGTTTTTACAGAAGGAAAATTTTTAGCGATCGTTTTAATTTCTTCCAAAATATCCAACTGGCGATTGGAGGCAAGGCTATCCGTTCCAAGAATGATATTGCAATCGTTTTTTACAAAAAGATCAACATCGGGCAAAGCATTTTCAATGTATAAATTCGCATTCGGGCAAAGGCAAAATGAAATCATTTGCGCTTCATTTTTATATCGTTTTATAAAATCAATATCCTGTTGTTGGGTAAAAGTATTGTGAACAAGAATGACGGATGCAGCCGAAGAAAATCTTTTAAAATAACTTTCCACGCTTCTGATTTTTTTTGCCCGGTAAAAAGAATTGTCAATATTCATCATCTCGTACATTTTTATGAAAGCGCCTTTGCCTTCCATAAAAAAAATATCCTCTTCCGCCGTTTCCTGGTTGTGAATACTAATCGTTTTTCCTTCGAAATAAGGAATCATCAATTTCCACAACTCATCAGAAACGGAATAAGGCGCATGAGGAACGACAGAAGCGGGCATACCGTCTTTTTCAAATTCCTCAAAAATGGCTTTGCTTTTCTCAAACCTGGCTTCTGCAACTTGCGGAAGCCATCCGCTTGTTTCGATGAAATTATAATATTGAAGATTTTTTTTCTTCTTTTGCTTAGCAGACAAAGAATTATTCGAAATATCACCAACGGCAACGATTCCTTTACTCATCATTTCCTGTTCTGCAATTTCCATCGCACTCAAAATTTCGCTTTCTTCAAAATGCCTTTCTGAAACAACTTTAAAAACAAAATCAACCAGACCTGTTCCCTCAGGGATTATGTTTTTTAAATGTGACAGTTCTAGATGGCAATGCGCGTTGATAAAACCGGGTGAAATAATTCCTTCGAAAACTTCCAAGCCTTCACCAGCATCTGCTTCGTTAACCATATTTATTATTTTGCCTTTATCATTGGTAATAAGAACATTTTCACCCGTCAATAACTTTTCGCCTGTAAATAAATAGTCAGCTTTCAATTTTCGATATCGCATGTAAAAAGGATTAGATTAATTTTGCCCACAATTATCAAAGATAAAGGGTAATATTTTCTACATAAACTGATTCACAATTTACCCAACAACCATAAAATAAAATTTTTTAAAAAGATATGCTTGAAAAACTAGAAGCAATAAAAGCAAGATTTGAGGAACTGGGAATCGCTCTCACCAATCCTGAAATTGTGAGCGATAACAAAAAATACAAACAGTTAAGCAAGGAATATCGGGACCTGGAAAAGATTGTAATGGTAAGGAACAAATACGCTAAAACTATTGATGATATTGAGTTTAACAAAGAAGTGATCAATAGTGATGACGAGGAAATGCGTGAAATGGCGAAACAGGAATTACCACAATTGCTTGAACAAAAAGAACAGCTTGAAAAGACCATACGCACCATGCTGATTCCGAAAGATCCCCAGGACGAAAAGAATTGTATACTTGAAATAAGGGCTGGAACTGGCGGTGATGAAGCTTCCCTTTTTGCGGGTGACCTGATGAGAATGTATTTAAAATTTTGTGAGTCAAAGGGTTGGAAAACAGCGTTACTAAGTGAAAGTGAAGGAACTGTGGGTGGGTACAAAGAAGTTCAAATAGAAGTAACAGGCGAAGATGTTTATGGTACTTTAAAATTTGAAAGTGGCGTTCATCGTGTTCAAAGAGTTCCTGATACCGAAGCAAGCGGGCGCGTACATACCAGCGCTGCAACTGTTGCTGTTATGCCGGAAGCAGAAGAAGTAGATGTAGAAGTGCGGGACAGTGATGTAAAAATGGAAACAGCACGTAGTGGTGGCGCGGGTGGCCAGAATGTAAACAAAGTGGAAACAAAAGTAATGTTGACGCACCTTCCAACAGGATTGGTAATCGTGTGCCAGACAGAAAGAAGCCAGTTGGGAAACCGTGAAAAGGCGATGCAAATGTTACGCACTAAACTCTATGAAGAAGAAGTGAGGAAGCAGGAAGAAGAGATTTCGCGTCATAGAAAAAGTTTGGTAAGTACCGGCGACAGGTCTGCCAAAATAAGAACTTATAACTACCCGCAAGGCAGAGTGACAGATCATCGCATCGGATTGACAGTCTATAATCTTGAAAATGTTTTAAACGGTGATTTGCAGGAATTTATTGATTCACTTCAGTTTGCCGAAAATTCTGAAAAGCTTGCTAATCAATAGTTACAGAACTTTATTATCCAGCAAACGAACAAATTCCGAAGAAATTTATTTTCGGAATTTTTTGTTTGAACCAGCGATTGTTAATTAAATCTAAATTCTACAAAAATAAATTTCTATTTCTAAGAGGTGCCATGTTATTAAATCTTTATTAACAAAAGCGTTTTTACTTTTGGCATGTGATTTGAAATATACAAGTCAAACAACATTAAATTTCAATTTTCTCATAAGCAGTTAGTTTTGGTAAACGGCCCCTGTTTCTACAGGGGCCTTCTCTTTTTATAAACCTTAAGTAATAATTTTTTGTTAAGCCCTTTCATATTAACAGAATAAATAAAATTGACAATTACCAGCTGTTTAACTTCGCGCAAATAATCTTGAATTGAAAGCTTATTTTTAAAAAAGTATGAGCACTAATAATACGGCCCAGATCTTCCAGACAAATAAACCAACCCGATGGAAAAGGTTTAAATGGACAGGGCGTGTGCTTCTAATGATCAGTATTTTCTTTTTTGTGGTTCTGGGTATTGCTTTATACAGTGGTTCGTTGCCTAATGTTCCTAACATGCAGGCCAAAGCACGTGAATACCAAACAGCCCTTGATCCTACAAATCCCCTGATCTTAAAAAACAATCAAAATACAAAATACAAGGGATTCAAAGATTTTTTATTTAAAAAATTAAGAACAGATTCCCTAAAAAAGAATAAAAATAACGGCGCATCAAAAGCCAATTCGCTCTCACTGATCCGTGCAGCATTTTATACCCCATGGAATGCCCAACTTGCCTTGCCAGATTTGGAAAAAAATGCAGATAAAATCAATACCATTTTTCCCGAATGGTTTTTTATCGATACAGTTACACATCGGCTCCAAACCAGGATTGATAGTGCAGGACTTGCTGTGATGAAGCAAAAAAAATTGCGCATCATGCCAATCCTTTCCAATTTTAATTCATCAAAAAGTGACTTTGATGGAAAATTACTACACTCAATTTTAAAAGATTCATCTGCAGAAAATAATTTCATCCGGCAGGTTGCAGATACACTTTCGTTTTATCATCTTGATGGCATCAACGTCGACTTTGAAGAGATTGCCGAAAAAACAAGTACTCCACTTACTAATTTTCAGAAAAAATTATATGAAAAACTGCATGCCCGCAATATGCTGGTGAGCATGGATGTGGCACCCAAGAACAATGATTATGATTACAAGAAATTGTCTGATTATAACGATTATATAATTCTGATGGCCTATGATGAGTATAACAATTCTACAGGCCCCGGCCCTATCAGTGCCCAAAAATGGATCGAAGATGCTTTATCTTGGACCTCTGATAAAATAGATCCGTCAAAAATTATTTTAGGAATTGCAGGATTTGGATATGAATGGTCTGATGGAAAAATGGATTCACTTCCTCTAACTTATAATGATGCGATCAATAAAGCAAAAACAATTGGGGCTAAAATTATTTATGATGATGACTCTTACAATCTTCATTATGATTATGCAACTCAAAATGAGTCAGACTCAACAGATATAATAAATCACCAGGTTTGGTTTACGGATGCGGCAACCACTTTTAATATTTTAAGATTCAGCGATGAATTTCCAACAGCCGGCACCGCACTTTGGCGTCTTGGAAGTGAAGACCAGCGTATCTGGAAATATTATAACCGCAATTTGAGTAATGATTCCCTGAAACAACATCCCTTTAATTTTGATTCTTTAAAAACCATTCCCATAATCCATAACAATGTTGGGTTCCAGGGAGAAGGTGAAGTGCTTGATATTTTGTATTCACCCCAACCGGGAAAAATCAGTTTTGAAATTGATACTACTGAAGAATTAATTGCCGAGCAGAATTACCTTCAGCTTCCTTCGGGATATGTGATCAGAAAATTTGCAGAAGATACAACTGTTGGAAAAGGGCATAAACTCATTCTCACTTTCGATGACGGGCCCAGCGCCGAGTGGACGCCAAAAATACTCGATATACTCGAACGCGAAAAAGTGCCGGCCGCATTTTTTGTAATCGGAATAAATGCAGAGCAAAACATCCCCATTTTAGCAAGGGAGTATAATGATGGTTTCGAAATCGGTAATCACACTTTTACGCATCACAACATTGCAGAAATGAGTTTGCAAAGGGCGGCGCTTGAAATGAAGTTAACCCGGTTATTGATCGAAAGCATTACAGGCCATTCAACGATTTTATTCAGAGCTCCTTATAATGCGGATTCAGAGCCTGAAACCTATGAAGAACTCGCTCCCATACAAAGAAGCAGGAGTGAAAATTATTTAACCATCAATGAAAGTATTGATCCTAATGACTGGGCGCCAGGTGTTTCGGCAGACACCATTTTTAACCGCGTGGTCCGACAGGTAGAAACAGGTAACGCCAGTATTATTTTATTGCACGATGCCGGCGGAGAAACACGCCAGGCAACCGTGGAAGCACTTCCCAGGATCATAGATTATTTTAAGAAAAAAGGATACGTCTTTACAAGTGTTTCCAACCTTATGGGAAAAACCAGGGACCAGGTGATGCCGCGGGTTACCAATTCCCGCGATAGATGGACAAGGAAATTCAATTTTTTCCTTGCTGAATCTGCTTATTGGTCAGGGCAAATATTATTCACCCTATTTATAATCGGTATATTATTGTCTATTGGCCGGATGATATTAATGGCTCTTCTTGCAAGCATACAAAAAAGGAGAGAAAAAATATTTGATGCAGCTACCGGTTTACCGGCTTTTCTTACAGGTGAAAAAAAATCATATCCGTTGGTAAGTATTGTTGTTCCGGCTTATAACGAAGAAGTAAATGCAGTTAGAACCATAAACAGTTTACTATCGCAAGACTATCCTGAAATTGAAATAATTTTTGTAGACGATGGAAGTGTTGACCAAACTTTTATAAAAGTAAACGAACAATTTAAGCGAAATCCTAAAGTGCATGTTTTTACCAAAATAAACGGAGGTAAAGCTTCTGCACTTAATTTTGGAATTGAAAAATCAAACGGCGATTTTGTAGTTTGTATTGATGCAGATACCCAGTTGAAATCTGATGCCGTTTCCTTATTAATGAACAAATTTGACGAAGAAAATGTAGCGGCTGTTGCGGGCAATGTAAAAGTTGGAAATGAAGTAAATATGATCACAAAGTGGCAAAGTATTGAATACATTACTTCTCAAAATTTTGATCGCCGAGCCTTTGATCTTTTAAATTGCATTACAGTTATACCAGGCGCTATTGGCGCTTTCAGAAAAGACGCGATATTGATTTCCGGAGGCTTTACCACAGATACGCTAGCTGAAGATTGTGACCTTACTATGCGGCTTTTACGCAATGGATATATCGTCCGCAATTGTACAAGCGCTATTTCTTATACAGAAGCTCCGGAAACCTTTAAACAATTTTTAAAGCAACGTTTTAGATGGAGTTTTGGCGTAATGCAATGTTTTTGGAAACACCGCGATACTCTTTTCAATTCAAAATATAAAAATTTTGGAATGATAGCCATGCCCAATATTCTCATTTACCAGATCATTTTGCCTTTTCTTGCCCCGTTAGCGGATATTATTTTAGTACTTAGTTTACTGGCAGCGTCATTTGGGATCGTGGTAGCAAGCATTCCTCATATCATTCTTTATTATTTAATCTTTACCTTGGTTGATATCGCTGGTGCGGCCCTGGCATTTGCTTATGAAAAAGAAAATCATATAAAACTTATATGGATGCTCCCGCAGCGTTTAATTTACCGGCAATTGATGTATTATATCCTGCTGAAATCTTTCAATAAAGCGATAAAAGGAGAAATGCAGGGCTGGGGCGCTTTAAAAAGAACAGGAACCGTGAAAGAATTGGCAGTAGCAGGTAAAGAATAAAAAGTTGCAAGTTAATAATTTGGATTTAGCATAGAAATTATACATGACCAACAGCAATCACGACGAAGATTTTATGAAACAGGCGCTTAAAGAAGCTTACAAAGCTTTGGATGCTGACGAAGTTCCTATCGGGGCAGTAGTGGTTATGAATGATAAAATTATCGCCCGGGGACACAACCAGGTAGAAACGTTGAATGATTCCACGGCTCATGCAGAAATTATCGCTCTTACCTCAGCCTTCAATTTTTTGGGTTCAAAATATTTACCTGAAGCAACTTTATACGTAACTATCGAGCCATGCACAATGTGTTGCGGTGCCTTATACTGGAGTAAGATCGGTAAGGTAGTTTATGGTTCTGCAGATCCGAAACACGGAGGTTTGTCTTTACTCAATTCTTCTTCCAAAAAAATTTTACATCCAAAAACAAAAATTGTAAAAGATATTCTCGCAGAACAATGCGCTTTTCTTATAAAAGATTTTTTCAAAAAGAAAAGATAAATGCTGGCTTAGAGTTTGTACATTTCTGTTTATAATTTACTTTACGAAAAGCGGAAATTTTCTTCTTCAAAACAGAAGAACCCGGATTTCTACTATACATTAAGTAAATTTGTAACTCAAAATAATTTATTCACTTTTAAAATAAACAATTATGGCATTCACATTACCGCCTCTACCTTACGATTATAATGCTTTGGAACCCAACATCGACGAACAAACTATGCATATCCATCACGATAAGCATCACCAGGGTTATGTTGATAATCTGAACAAGGCAGTTGCAGGTACCGACAATGAAAATAAAACGCTGGAAGAATTAGTTAAAAATGCAGGAAGTTTAAGTACTGCCATTCGTAATAATGGCGGTGGACATTGGAACCACAGCTTCTTTTGGGAAATACTCTCTCCAAATGGCGGTGGACAACCTGAAGGAAAACTGGCAGATGCAATTAATGAAGCGTTTGGGTCTTTTGATGAAATGAAAGAAAAATTCAATGCTGCAGGTGCAGGAAGATTTGGTAGCGGTTGGGCCTGGCTCGGCGTAGCTGACGGCAAGTTAACTATTTGCTCTACTCCCAACCAGGACAATCCGTTGATGGATATTGCTGAGTGTAAATGTACTCCCGTTTTGGGATGCGACGTTTGGGAACACGCCTATTATTTAAAGTATCAAAACAGAAGGGCCGAATACTTAAAGAATTTCTGGAATCTGGTAAACTGGAAAAAGGCTTCTGAAAATTTTGAGAATGCATAACATAGCATCTCATTTTATTTTAAAACCGCCAAAAATG
Organism: Bacteroidota bacterium; assembly: GCA_028876495.1. Classification (GTDB taxonomy): domain Bacteria; phylum Bacteroidota; class Bacteroidia; order Chitinophagales; family Chitinophagaceae; genus Ginsengibacter. Next base: position 125,603 of record JAGWRO010000040.1, on the reverse strand, counting down.
GCGGTTTTTTTATTTATCTACTTATCTACTTTCTATTTTAATGGTTAAACACCTTATTACCAAAATAAAAATCCCGATTATTTGTTGCTTTACTTCAAAATACAATAAATCATAATTCAAGAGCGTTATCTTTTTCCAATGTTGATACCTAAATCATGAAAAAAACAGGTAATACATATTACGGAAATTACGCAACGGATAAAGAAGTGAATCTGCTATTGGAAAAAGAAAATTTATTTTTTTACTTTAACCCCTGAAAAATTGTTTACATTAAAATTGAATTATTATGAAAAAAGATGCTTACGAGAGCAAGTCAGCCTTATCAGTTTTTTTCAAACATCTTGCAAAAAATTTTGTAGCCCTCTTTGAATCCGGAAACAAGAAAGAATTTCAACGGTTGAAAGATTTTATTACCCATTAAGTACTTTTAACTGAATAGATATTCTACATCTTCTTTGCTCAGGCTTTTCACAAAGGTCTGATCATCAGAAATTAATTCTTTTGCAAGGATACGCTTACGCTCTTGTAATTTCAAGATTTTATCCTCGATCGTATCCTTGCAAATCATACGGTAAGCGAAGATATTTTTTGTTTGCCCGATTCGATGAGTACGATCAATTGCCTGTTGTTCAACAGCAGGGTTCCACCACGGATCTACAATATATACATAATCAGCCGCCGTTAAATTAAGCCCTACTCCACCGGCTTTCAGTGAAATAAGAAATACACGGCATTTTTCATTTGTCTGGAAATTTTGAATTGCTTTTTCCCTATCTGGCGGAGAAGTACTTCCGTCAAAATATTCAAATTCGATATCGTTTTCTTTTAATTTTTGTTTGATCAGCGAAAGCATGCCAAGGAATTGCGAAAATATAAGCGCTTTATGCTCACCGATATTTTCAGTTATTTCGCGGGTAAGTTCTTCCAACTTGATAGAATTATTGGCATATTTTTCATCTTCGTTTAATATGGCCGGGCTATCACATATCTGCCGTAATTTCATCAAGCCCTGCAAAATAGTAAGTTGCGACCTGTTAACACCCTGTTCATCTATCACACCCAAAATTTTGCTTCTGTATGCATTTCTGTAACTTTCATATACACTCCTTTGCGCTTTTTCCATTTCACAATAAAGGATGGTTTCAGTTTTTTCAGGAAGATCTTTTGCAACCTGCTCTTTCGTTCTTCTTAAAATAAAAGGATACAGTAACTTTTTCAAATGATCTTTCTGTTCCTGGTCGCCCAATTTATCGATTGGTGTTGAAAATTCATTTCTAAAAAACTCAACATTCCCCAGCAATCCGGGATTTAAAAAATTCATCTGGGCATAAATATCGAAGGTATTGTTCTGCAATGGCGTACCACTCATGCATATACGGTTTTGCGCTTTTAAAAGTCCTGCTGCCCTTGTTACTTTTGATGCCGGGTTTTTTATAGCCTGCGATTCGTCCAAAACAATATAATCAAATGGGATTTTCATCAGCATCTGCACGTCGCTTCTTAAGGTTCCATAAGTAGTGATAATAATATTTTCATCGCCAAAATCTTCTTTCCTTTTTGCACGTGTGTTTCCGTGGTGGATACGCCAACTCAATGATGGAGTAAATTTCCGAATCTCGTTTTCCCAGTTATAAATCAAAGTAGTTGGGCACACAACCAATGCTTTTAAGCTACCTTCCTCTTCTGCAAAATGCTGAAGCATACTAAGCGCCTGAACCGTTTTTCCTAATCCCATGTCATCAGCCAGAATACCACCCCAACCCACTGTATTTAAATAATTCAACCAATGAAACCCGGCCAATTGATATGGCCGAAGCCTGTTTTCCAATTCCAGTGGAATCGGAATCTCAGGAATACTTTTAAAATTTCGAAGCTTCTCATATTTTTCATCCAATTCAAAAGAAAGTTCCTGTTCATCACGCTGTTCATATAATTCATCTATCACACTCAGGTGAAACTTTGAAAGCCGAAGGTTATTATTTTTGCCTTCGCCCACTTTAAAAAGTAACGCGTATTTTTTGATCCATTCATCCGGCAAAATGCCGAGCGTACCATCATTTAACTGCACAAATGATTGCTTGTTTGTAAGCGCTTTTTGAATTTCGGCAATGCCGATACGTTGTTCACCAAAAGCAAGTTCCACTTTGGCATCAAACCAATCCATCCCACTACTAAGGTGAATATGAGTGTAAGGCTTGGCTGTGTTAAACCGGAAATTTTTAAGCGCATCAAAACCATACACCGGCACTTTCATTTCTTTCATGGCATCCACAAATAAAAAGAACCAGTTGTTTTTAAGCACATCGGCGCCTTTTAAAACAAGGCTTTTATTTTGTGGCTGGTTGATAAACTGCGAATGAAGGCTTCCCAGTTTTGAAATAAATTGATTTTCGGCTTCTACGTTGCGTTTTACCAGCAGCACCTTATCATTATCAGGAACAAGAATCGTATCCTTATCATTCGCTTTTACACTAAAACCTTTGTAAGTAAAAACCGGCTGAAACACTAGGTAATCGCCTTTCTCAATCAGCATAATACTGATATCCGGCTGGCCTTCTTTTGTTTCTCTAATTAAAGAAGATGCGAAAGAAACAGAATATTCATCTGCTAACGGAATGATCATTTCTTTTAAAAGAGCGGGCCATTGATTAGTAGGAATTTGAATTTTGTTTTTGAATTTTTCCGCAACGAGTATCTGCTCAGATCTTTCCCACAAGTAAAAAGTTTTATCATGCAGAAAAAGCAGATCGTTGTTCCATTCATTATCTGACAACTTTACTTTTTCCTGGTCTAAAATAATCTGGCTTTCCATCACGTAACCTTTATCTGAAGGCGATACTGTAAATTCAATAACCGGGTTTTCGGCCGATAAATCAATCTGTTCCAGGTTTTGAGTCGTAAATCGTTTCCCTTTTGGTAAATAAAAAACAGGATTATCCTCGTTTTCATTTAAAATCCTTTTAAGTTTTGGATGAACAAACTCTGCTATCAAAATTTTTGTTTCCTGCGGTAATTCATCCTTTTCATCATAAATAATATTTTCCCAATATCCACTGAAAGGAGAATTGCGGTTTAAATATTTATTAATCTCTGATTGTTGTAGCTTTCTTGCCTGTTGCAACAGTTGTTTATCACCATCAGTAAAATTGGTGGTATTGATAAATTTTGAAAGATCAAGTTTCTCTATCCTGCCAACAAATTTATTTTCCTCTTCATCAAATTCTCCCTGCACCACTTCAAATGAAACAAAAGGAAATGATTTTTCATTCGAATTAAAAACCAGCGTTATTTGTTTGTTTACTATCCGGGCGATTTTTGTTTCCACTTCAACCGTTTCTGCTTCTGCTTCCCGCTGTGGGTGTAGGTTCAAAGAAGTAGAAACTCTTCTAATCGAAGAATCAATTACCTTTAAAAAAGGTTTTCCTTCTTTATAAATGAATTCAAACTTGCCTGAAAGATCATCATCAAGGCTGTAACCATATCCTTCCAGCAATTTATTTTTTTCCTTATCCCAGTTGCGGATGCTGTCAAAATAATTAGGCCCCCAGTTATTCAGTAATTGAAGAAATAATACAGTTTTGTGTTTACACAAGGGATGGGCACCTTCGTTGCAATTACAGGAAGTATCAAAATTGCGCTCGTCATTTTTTTGAAGAATGATGTGAAAAGTTTTATCATTTAATTCAAGATCCGCTTCCACTCTTTCATTGGCCGCTTCGAGGATATTGCATTTATTTTTCCTTAAGATATCTTCAGCCGCAGTATAATTTTCCATGCCTGTAAGTATCCTTATCATTTTAAGATCAATATATTTAATCTTAACAATCGTATGCTTTTGATGATATACAGGAGTTGCTTCGTTTGAATCCAGAAGATTTTTGTCCACCAAATCCTGAAGTTGCATTAAGGCAGCGGCTTCATGGCGGCAAATGTCACTGATGTTATAAGGGCATGAACAGCGAATTGAAAAGGTTTTCGGGTCATCATATTTTTGAACCTGCACTTTATAAAAGGTATTATAACTATCATCCCTTACCCTAAAGTTTAGCGAATGCATCAGTTCATCATGATCTAACAGTTCAACAAATCGTTGTGAATAAATTTTCTTTCCCCGGCGAATCACTTCATCAGTTCCGGAATTATATATGTATTTAATAAAATAGGGTAGTGCCAAAAAAAATAATGTTTATAATTAAAAACGCTCTTATTTACAATATCCAACTGCGAAAAAAGCAATTTGCAAAAATAAACAAAATTTAAAAGAGGTAAAAGCCAGATTGAAGTTATCTGGAGATATTGTGAAAAATTAAGATAGTTTTAGCCTGCCACCAGGCGGCCACCTGAATAGATACTTAGAATATTGGCATTGTCTTCTGTAAGGCAAAACTTAATATCTTCTTCCAAACCAAAACTCATCAGCCGGTGATAATGGGAAGCATTTTTTTCTTTCATAAAATCTAATAACCTCCCATCTGCCTGTAAATAAAGAGTTTCAGCCAATTGTGTGGCATCGCAATTAATATCAAAATTTTCTTTTATCCGGTTGATAACCGCACCGGCAAAAAGCGTGTCTTCAATATTGATACGGTTTTTCCATGCAGCACAGGCAAGAATTACATTTGATTTTTTCTTAACCAGGTAATCGCACACGGAAGTTATATTACAAAATGAACCGGTAATAATAGAATTGGCATTTGCGGCAAGTGCCACGTGCAAAAGTTTCGTTCCATTCGTGGTAGTGAGAACAAGCGTTTTTCCTTTTATAAAATCAACGGTGTATTGCAAAGGCGTATTTCCGTACTTCAATCCTTCTGCTATTTTACCATCCCTCTCCCCTGCAGTAATCACTTCCATTTGTTTGCCCAATTTAATACAATCGGCAACACTATCAACCGGAATCACAGATTTGGCACCATTGAACAATGCAGTGGCAATAGTAGAGGTAGCTCTCAGTACATCGATAATTACTACCGTACTATCGGTGAGATCATACAAGTTTAAAAGTGATGGGGATAAAACGGTATTTAAAGTAGGTGTTTTATTTTTTCCTGATGCCATTTCTCTAAAAATTATTTTTCAAAATTGATACTCACTCAAATGGCATTTTTACCACCTTTGCCAGCAACAATTTATCTCTTACTTTGATAAAAACTTCGATATCAATTTTTGCATAGCTGATATTTACATAAGCCATGGCTATGGGTTTTTGAAGTGATGGCGATTGCGTTCCGCTTGTAACCTCGCCAATTACTTCTCCTTCTTTATTCTGAATTTCATACCCGTGACGGGGAATGCCTCTTTCCATCATTTCCAATCCTACCAGTTTCTTTTTTATTCCTTCAGCTTTTTGTTTTACCAGGATATCTTTTCCCACAAAATCTTTATTAAATTTTGTGATCCAGCCAAGGCCTGCTTCAAGGGGAGATGTTGTATCATCAATATCATTTCCATATAGGCAATATCCCATTTCAAGCCGTAGTGTATCACGTGCAGCAAGGCCAATCGGTTTTAATCCTTTCGGGGTTCCTTGCTCAAAAATTGTATTCCAGATCACATCGGCATTATCATCCTTGTCTTCAAAATAAATTTCTATCCCACCTGCTCCTGTGTAACCTGTAGCACTTATCAGCACATTATCCACTCCTGCAAATTTCCCTTTTTGAAAAGTATAATATTTCATATTGAGAATTTCAATATCAGTAAGTGGTTCGAGGATTTTTGTGGCATTAGGGCCTTGTATGGCCAGTAAACAGGTTTTATCAGAAATATTATGCATCTCCACATTTTCGGTATTGTGTTTTGATATCCAATCCCAGTCTTTCTCAATATTCGAAGCGTTTACCACCAGCATGTAAGATTTATTTTCTTCCAGGCAATAAACAATAAGATCGTCCACAATTCCGCCTTCTTCATTTGGAAGACAACTGTATTGCGCTTTCCCGGCGATCAATTTTGAAGCATCATTGCTGGTTACACGCTGGATAAGATCAAGTGCTTTTTCTCCTTTCAAAACAAATTCGCCCATGTGGCTTACATCAAAAACGCCTGCGTTTTTTCTTACTGTAGAATGCTCATCATTTATTCCTGAATAACTGATTGGCATATTAAAACCCGCAAATTCAGCCATTTTAGCGCCAAGCGCTATATGCTTTTCAGTGAAAGGAGTGCTCTTCATATTACTAATTTAAAAGTGGTGCAAATTTAGGAGAAATTAGAGGTGTACAACAACCGCATTAAAAATTTCTGCATTTAAGGAAGTATTATCTTATACAGTTTCATTCACTGCGCCTCCAGCAATCACTTTCTGAAGTTCATCATGAATTTGACCGTTGGTTGCAATTATGCCGGGTTGAAACGGATCATATTTTTCACCTTTTAAATTGGTAACCTTTCCACCAGCTTCTTCTACCATCAAATAGCCCGCAGCACTATCCCACGCATGAAGTTCGTGTTCATAAAAACCATCAAAACGCCCTGCAGCAACCCAACAAAGATCAATAGCAGCACTTCCCAATCTTCTTACCGGAATGCCTTTTTTTATCAATTTGGAAAATACCTCGAGAGGGCCATTGGGTTGCTCAAGGTAAGTGTAAGGAAATCCGGTAACAAGGCAACTGGTAACCAGACGAGTTTTACTGCTTACAGAAATTTTTTCTCTGTTAAGCGTTGCACCTTTGCCTTTTTCAGCGAAAAAAAATTCTTCAAGATTAGGGTTATAAACAGCGCCCATCAACATTTCACCTTTGTACTCCAGTCCAATACTTACACAGCAAATAGGAATTCCATTTGCAAAATTTACAGTACCATCAATCGGATCGATAATCCACCTATAATCGCTTTCTGAAATCTTTTCAGCACTTTCTTCGCTAACAATTCCATGATCAGGAAAAGCAGATTTGATGACGGATCGGATCGCCTTGTCAGAGGCGTGGTCGGCTTCAGTTACCAGGTTGTTGATTCCTTCTTTATGGCTAATGATAAATTTGCCATTAAAAAATCTTTTTAATTCACTAGCGCCCGCATTTGTGGCGGCTATCAATGTTTGTTTATACATTTTGCAAAGATTAAATAATTTGTTGGATTCACCGACGCAGATTAATATTCTAAAAAACCCAATTCGTTTTAGCACTTTGCATGTATCGTTTTATTGCTAAATTGCTATCTTTTCAGCAAACAGTAACTCAGTTATTTTTACTATTCACTATTCGCCATTTGCAACTTTCTGTCATCATAATAAATTATAACGTAAAATATTTTTTAGAGCAGTGCCTATTATCTGTACTAAAAGCAATGAAAAATATTGATGGAGAAATCATTGTTATCGACAATAATTCAAGCGATGGAAGTTTTGAGTTTATCCAAAATAGTTTTCCATCTGTTACTTTTTTGTGGAATACAACCAATCCCGGTTTTGCAAAAGCCAATAACCAGGCGTTGAAAATGGCAAAAGGCGAGTACATTTTATTTTTAAATCCTGATACGATAATTGCCGAAGATTGCCTGGAAAAAAGTATTGGTTTTATACGATCCCATAATAATGAGGTGGCCTTGGGAATAAAGATGGTGGATGGTTCCGGCCATTTTTTAAAAGAAAGCAAGAGAGCGTTTCCTTCGCCCATAACTTCGTTCTATAAACTTTCAGGCTTATCAAAATTATTTCCGCGTTCAAAAACTTTTGCAAAATATCACCTCGGAAATTTAAGTGTAAATAAAAATAACGAAGTGGATGTATTGGCCGGCGCTTTTATGATGATCCCTAAAAAAACTCTTGAAAAAACCGGCGGTTTTGATGAGCATTTTTTTATGTATGGCGAAGATATTGACCTCAGTTACAGGATTCAGGAAGCCGGGTTCAAAAATTTTTATTTTGCTGAAAGTTCCATCATTCATTTTAAAGGAGAGAGCACAAAAAAAGAAAGTGTCAATTACGTAAAAATGTTTTACAAGGCGATGAGCATTTTTGTTAAGAAACATTACGGAAGCAAAAAGGCAGGGCTGTACAGCTTTTTTCTTCATACGGCTATTTTTTTAAGAGGATCACTTTCTGCAATTTCAAAAACGGGCAAAAAGTTTTTGGGTATTAAAGCACCAGATCTTTTTATTAATAAACCCGCAAAGGTGGTAATTGCAGCAAGTGAAAGCGAATTTGAAGAAGCAAAAAAAATATTGCAGATGGCGGCTGCGGATAAATTAGTATTGGGCAGAATAGAAACCGACAATATTTTAAGCGCTAATACGATTGCTTCGTTCCGCGATCTAACCAATGTTTTCACCTTTTCAGATGCTGACGAAATCATCTTTTGCCAAGGGCAGCTTTCTTTCAAACAAATCATTTCAGCAATGCAAAAAGTGCCCGACAAAGTGGCTATTAAAATATTTGCTAAAGGGAGCCATGCCATTATCGGAAGTGATGATAAAAATGTTGCAGGTGATGTTATTTTAAAAGAAAAAACTTGAACGGCTTTTCAGATTAACACAGGCCAAAACTAAAATCACTTTTGTTTGTTTCTTTACTGTTGAAACTATTAGCTGCCAAAGCCATTTGCATCTCAATATTTACCATTTATATCCTGGTTTTGTTAAGTTCAACCTATAAAACTTTATTTACGCTAACAATTTCCGAAATTGCAGCCTAAAATTTTAAAGAATGGCATATAACAGTTACCGGCCATCTCAATCTTCTACGCCGGTTGTTTTAAATTTAATCATCATCAATGCGATCGTTTTCGTGGCTCAACTGGTTTTTGATAAAACAGGCCTTGACGTTACAGGAGGGACCAATTTTGGATGGCTAACCAGCAGAATCGGGCTTTGGTCAATTGATACAGGATTTTTCAAACCTTACCAGTTAGTAACACACATGTTTGCTCATGGCGGCTTTTTCCATATTCTTTTTAATATGTATGCTCTTTGGTTGTTTGGTGCGGCGTTGGAAAGATTATGGGGGCCGAAAAAATTTCTGATCTTTTATTTCCTTTGTGGTTTAGCTGCAGGTGTTGCCGAAATGTTTTTGGTACCGATTGGCTTTGCAATCGGAGCTTCAGGTGCTATCATGGGGCTTCTGGGTGCTTTTGCTTATACATTTCCTAATATTCAGTTTTATATTTTACCTATTCCTTTTCCCATTAAAGCGAAGTATTTAGCAATTCTTTATGCAGCCTTTGATCTTTTCGGTCAATTTTCAGGTTTCGGCGGCAATGTCGCCCATTTCGCACATCTTGGGGGATTAGCTATGGGATTAATTTTATGTATTTTTTGGAGTAAAACCAGCAGAAGGAATTACTAAAAGTAAAATTTACCTACTTACAAATGAAGGTAATTTGGTAATTTTACCATGCAATTCAAGAAACAAAAAATGGGTGAATCAGATAGATATTCAGATAGATTTATGGACAGCCGTTTTAAAAAAATTCGGATAGGTGATGACAATAATGCATTGATAGCTCTTATAGCCATCAACGCCATACTTTTTGTTAGTTTTGGGCTCATCCAGGTTATCTATTATATTTCAAAATCAACTTCCATTGCTTTTCAATATGAGATTTTAAGGTGGTTTATTGTACCTGCCAAACTTTCTTCACTTGCTACCAAACCTTGGACAGTACTGAGTTATATGTTTGTGCATGTTGGCTTTTTTTTAACGCTTATTAACCTTGTTTGGCTTTGGGTTTTTGGTTCTATTTTGCAAGACCTATCAGGAAACTCAAAAATAATTCCTGTTTATATTTATGGTGGCATCGCAGGTGCCTTGTTTTTTGTTGCCTCCAGTTATGCTTTCCCTATGCTGAGAGAGCAGGTAGAATATTCATTTATGTTTGGCGGAAATGCAGGTATTATGGCTGTTGCACTGGCAACTACAACGCTTTCGCCTGATTATCGTTTGTTCAGAATGCTTAACGGCGGAATTCCATTATGGATTCTAACCATCCTTTATGTAATTATTGATTTGACAGGAGCTGGTGGTGCATCACAGCATCTTGCCCATCTTGGTGGCGGACTCATCGGCTTTTTATTTGTTGTAAGTTTAAGAAAAGGATATGACTGGAGTTTATGGATGAACCAAATTTACAATTGGTTTACTAACCTGTTTAATCCTGATAAACCGGTTCAACCTAAACAACAGAAGATTAAAGAAAAAGTATTTTACAATACCGGCGGTCAAAAGCCTTTTATTAAAAGGCCCGTTATTACACAACAACGGATAGATGAGATTCTGGACAAGATCAACCAAAAAGGATACAACCATTTATCAGAGGAGGAGAAAGCCATCCTGGAGAAAGCGCGCGAAGCTGATTTTTAATTTTATCTTTAAATACGTTGTTTCACCAAATTAAAAGGATTGCCTTAAATGGAAAAACCCTTTCTGCGCCGGTTCACAAAAAAAATTTTTATTCTTTCGAATATGGTGGTTGGTGTCCTTTTTCTTGGAGGGGCCAACGTACAATATTTTAATCCTCAACATTGGTGGTTCATCAGCTTGTTCACACTGGCATTGCCTTATTTACTTCTTTTGTTGGTTTTATTTGTTCTCTTTTGGCTGTTTATAAAACCAGGTTGGAGTATTATTTCCTTATTGGCTATTCTTTCTTCTATCCATGCTATCAAAAATATTTTCCCATTACATCTCGCTTCTGATTTTCCAATTCATAAAAAGAGTAGCAACATCCGTATCATGAGCTGGAATGTTGAGTTATTTAATATTCTTCACTACAAAGATCATCCTGAAAAAAAACAAGAGATCATTGATCTCATTAATAAATATGATCCTGATTTAGCTTGTTTCCAGGAAATGGTGGCGGGTGAAAACAAAAAAGCTATCAATTATTTTCCGGATATTAAAAAAGCCCTTCGCTTTACCGATAATTTCTATTCTTATGGAGTAAAAAATGATTTTGATAAATATCACCATTATGGGATAATCATTTTTTCAAAATACCCTATTATCCGCAAACAAACTTTAGTAAATAAGCCTGATAGTTATAATTCTACTTTTCAATTTGTAGATATTGTGGTAGCAAAAGATACTTTCAGGGTATTCAACGTTCATCTTCAATCTTTAAAGTTTTCGCAGGAAAATTTGAATTACCTGGACAATGGAACAGTGCCTTCTGAAGGCAATATTTCAGAATCAAAAAATATTATTGAAAAGATTAAGCTGGGAGTCTTAAAAAGAGCCTCCCAGGCAAATTTTATAAAAGATGAACTGAATCACAGTCCATACCCTGTTATTGTTTGTGGCGATTTTAATGATGTTCCTGTATCGTATGCATATGAAACAATAGGCAAAGGGCTTCAAAATGCTTTTGTAGTAAAGGGGTCAGGGATTTCCAGAACTTTTAGCTCTATCTCTCCCACCCTGCGTATTGACAATATTTTTACCGATAAGAAATTTAAGATTGAAGATTTTACAAGAATTAAAAAAAGTTACAGTGATCATTTTCCCATTATTGCAGATGTGAAATATCAGCCACAGAACCCTTAATTTTTTTAATTAAAAATAAGATTGTAAAAGGTGGAATATCTTTACACGATTTAAAATAGAATCAGTATAATTACGATTGAACACAATCACTAAATATTAAATGGCATGGCTCTTAGAGTTTATAATTCATTAACGAAAGAAAAAGAAGAATTTATCCCGATAAATCCACCACATGTAGGCATGTACGTGTGCGGCCCCACTGTAAGCGGTGAAAGTCATCTTGGGCATGCCCGCCCCTATATTACATTCGACGTCGTGTACAGGTACCTGTTATATCTTGGTTACAAAGTACGATATGTCCGCAACATCACTGATGCCGGACATTTTGAAGAAGAAGGCAGGCAGGCTGAGGACAAAATCTCTTCAAAAGCTTTACTTGAAAAAGTAGAGCCAATGGAGTTGGTTCATAAATATACCAGCCTTTTCCACTGGGCATTCAGGCAGTTAAATACACTCGAACCTAGTATCGAGCCAACAGCAACAGGGCACATTGTAGAACAAATAGGAATGATTGAACAATTGATCAAAGCCGGCTATGCCTATGTGGTAAATGGATCAGTTTATTTTGATGTAAAAAAATATGCTTCAAACTACGACTATGGAAAATTAAGCGGCCGGGTAGTAGATGATCTTTTAGAAACAACCCGCGAACTGGAAGGCCAGGAAGAAAAAAGAAATAAAGCCGATTTCGCTTTGTGGAAAATGGCTCCGCCGCAACACATTATGCGATGGAAAAGCCCGTGGGGCGAAGGTTTTCCCGGGTGGCACATTGAGTGTTCGGCAATGGCAACAAAATACCTCGGTTCAAGATTTGATATTCATGGAGGCGGTATGGATCTTATGTTTCCTCATCACGAAAGTGAAATCGCCCAAAGTACGATTTGCAATCACGCTTCGCCTGCAAAATACTGGATGCACAATAACATGATAACTGTGAATGGCAAAAAAATGGGTAAAAGTTATAATAACCAGATCACACTTACACAAATGTTCAGCGGCAATCATCCTTTACTTACACAAGGGTTCTCACCAATGGTGATCCGTTTTTTTATTTTACAAACTCATTACCGCAGTACTCTTGACTTTAGCAGCGAAGCATTGACGGCTGCAGAAAAGGGAATGAAGAGATTATTTGAAGCATTCGAGGTTTTAAAGAAGCTTGAAATTCCTGATGCAGAAGTGCCATCAGATAAAGAGCTGGACAGCAAAATAAATAAACTGGTTGATGAATTTGAAGAATTTATCAATGATGATTTTAATACAGCAAAGGTATTGGCCAACATGTTTGAGATCGTTCCTGTAATTAATTCAATGAAAGACGGATTGATAAAACCCTATGCCATTTCTACTGCAACTTTTAAAAAGCTTAAAGAATCATTTACAATTTTCCTGGAACAAATATTGGGCTTGAAAGATCCGTCAGAAAGTTCTGCACAACTTAACGGAATTATCGACCTGCTGATTGAAATACGTAAAGAAGCTAAATCAAAAAAAGATTTTTTCACTTCAGATAAAATAAGAAAGCAACTTACAGAATTAGGTATTGAAATGAAAGATGAAAAAGATGGAAATATAAGTTGGAGCCGGCTTTAATATTTTCACAGAGGCATAAGCTTTCCCTCCCTTTTTATAGATCAACCAGTTCTTGTTACATTTGCGCTCTCTAAAATTCATTTCCCCCATGAAAAAAATATATATTCTATTATCTTTTTTCACTCTTGCTTTTGTTCAAAATTCAGTTGCTCAGAAAAAGTATGAATTTCGCGGAGTGTGGGTAGCTACAGTTGGCAATATTGATTTCCCTTCTTCAAAATTTTTGAGTACTGATGCACAAAAAGAGGAATTCATTAAGCTGGTAGAAATGAATAAAAGAAATGGGATGAATGCGCTTGTAGTGCAGATCAGACCTGCATCTGATGCTTTCTACCCTTCACAGTATGAACCATGGAGCGAATTTCTTACCGGCAAACAGGGAACGCCCCCCAATCCTTATTACGATCCCTTAAAATTTATGATAGCGGAAACACATAAACGCGGGATGGAATTTCATGCGTGGATGAATCCTTATCGTGCAGTATTTAATATTTATAAATCATCTGTCTCTCCTACTCATATCACAAAGATTCATCCGGATTGGTTCATTACCTACGGGAATACAAAGTATTTTGACCCGGGAAATAAAGACGCGCAGAAATTTGTGGTGAATGTGGTAAGAGATGTGGTAAAAAGGTACGATATAGACGCAATCCATTTTGACGATTATTTTTATCCTTACCACATTGCAGGAAAAGAATTTATGGATACCGCTTCCTACAGAAAATATGGAAATGGCATGAGCCTGGCGGATTGGCGCAGAAGTAATGTTGATTCGATCATAAGACACCTAAGCATTGCTATTAAAGAAGAAAATAAATATTGCAAATTTGGCATCAGTCCTTTTGGCGTTTGGAGAAATAGTGACAATGATCCTGAAGGAAGTAATACAAAATCAATCGTAACCAATTATGATGATCTTTATGCGGATATTTTATTGTGGCTTAAAAATAAATGGGTCGACTATATAGTGCCGCAATTGTACTGGGAAATAAGCCAAAAGTCGCTGGGCTTTAAAGTACTCACCGATTGGTGGGCAAGGCATACCTGCGGCAGGCAGCTATACATCGGGCAGGGAATTTACAGGGCACTTGAACCCCACTCCTATGCGTGGCACCATAAAAATGAACTACCAGACCAAATACAATTTTTAAGAAAATACCCGCAGATTGACGGGAGTGTTTTCTTTAGCAGTAATACTTTCAACAGTAATCCAAATGGATGGAGTGATTCACTTCGAAATAATTATTACAAATATCCCGCAATACCCCCACCAATGGCGTGGATAGATTCTACCAGACCACTACCGCCGATTTTATCTTACGACAGTTCCGGGGCTGCTTTTTTTACCACTTCAATTGATTTGTATTTTCGTGATAGTGTAAAAAACGACCTGCTAAACCGTTTTGTTATTTATCAATTTAACGAACTTGATAATTTAGACCAGAACGATCCGAAAAATATTAAAGAGATCATTTTATCAGGAAATAATTTCTATCATTTTATTTTGGGGAATGTTCCTGATTCTCAAAAGCAAATTATAATTGCTGCTACAGCGCTTACAAAAACCAATAATGAAAGTGACCTCGCAAGATATATTTACCTCGAACGAAAAGCAAACGGATGGCAAATTGTTGATCAGGCGGATAATAAATAAAATGGTTACTGAATCATTAAGGTCTTATCGTAACTGTTTTTTGTTGAACCAGTTTTTTTTATTCATCTAAGGTTGTAGAGCTTTCAGGTTCTGTCCTTGAAATGATTTGCTTAATTCCTTTTTCAGATTCTAAGAAAACGGCCGGTAGCTCAAACTGCAAATCGCACTTTTTTAAAACTGGTTTTTATAAAGAAAAACAGACTTAATTGCAAGTGAATCAATAAATGATTTCCATTCTTTTTTTATAGAAAATTTCCCAAAGGTTAAGGTGCACAAATGACATTGATAAGTTGAAGGTGAAAAAGTTTTATGCGCCATATCCGTGAGAGAACTAAAAAAATCGCTGCCTGCATTGTAAACAAATAAAAGTTTTTGTTCTTCCATAAAATAATAACAACAAGATTAAGAAAATAAAATGAATGAAAAATTGCTTAAAGTTTAACTGGTTTTCAATTACAAAATCATTCACCAGTAAACGAATAAAAAACCGGAATTCTGATTTTGGTTTTCTAAGTTGAAAAAAATTATGGAATTTATTTGTTTTATGAATCTCATTAAAAAAAGATTATGGAAGCAAATCAAATTTTACAATCCGGTTTTCTTGATATTCTCTTTGACGGAAGAAATAAATTATATGGTGCATACGATCTACGTAAAACCTATAATCAAAGAATTTCCAAAGCACTCCTTGCAATGGTTTTATCGACCCTGGTTTTAGTGACAAGCTTCATTATTAGTAAAAGATTTGATAAAGACAAAACGATAATAAAAGTGGTTTCGCCGGGTTTATTTTTAAAAAAAATAGCACCTGATAAACTGAAAGCTTTACCCAAACTACCACATCCTATTCATTTTGCTACTGTAAAAGTTACACAACCATTGATTGTAAAAGAAGTTACTGATCCCCCGCCGGATGTGCACCAGATCGAGGCTGCGATGATTGATATAAAAACTGTCGACGGCCCTAAACCAGGTATCGGAATAGTCAATCCACCTACAGAACTTATTGGAACTAATATAATAGCAAAGCCCGAAAACAAAAGTTCGAAAGAGAAACCATTCACACCAATAGAAATGGAAGCCCGGTTTCCGGGAGGTGAGCAGGCGTGGCAAAAATATATTCAAAAAGCAATTCAAGCGCAGCTGGATGAATTTTCAGATAATGATTATGGAACTTGTGTGGTAAAATTCATAGTTGATATAAACGGAAACGTAAGCAATGTGGAAGCTACAACTATGAAAGGCACCAGGCTCGCAGAAATTGCAGTAAACACTATCAGGAAAGGGCCGAAATGGATTCCCGCCATGCAGAACGGGCGTTATGTTACCGCTGCGCGTTTTCAACCGGTAAGGCTACTCAATCCCAATCAATGAGCTTTTTGAAGAAATAGTAAACAACAGTGAAGTAACAAATTTGCACGATTTTCATTTTAATTTTCTTTATTTTTAAAAAAGGACAGCGTGAAAAATAATTTTGAAAATCAAATGCAGGCGAAAAGAAAAAAAGAAAAAGTTTTAAAAAAAGAAAGTCCAAGAGCCGTTGGCAAAGAATACAGTTTTTTTGAAGATGTATATGAGGTAGTGCGGCAAATTCCGAAAGGGCGAGTAACTTCTTATGGAGCGATTGCGAATTATTTGGGAACCAAACTTTCAGCGCGAATGGTTGGTTGGGCAATGAATGGAGCTCATCATGTAAAACCTGCTGTGCCTGCTCAACGGGTAGTGAACCGAAATGGAATGCTTACAGGAAAAACTCATTTTTCTACTCCCACAAAAATGGAAGAATTGCTTTTAAAAGAAAATGTAAAAGTGAAAAACGACGCAGTTATCGATTTTGAAAAACTGTTTTGGGATCCTGCGAAAGAATTGGAAATTTAAGCTTTAAGAATAATAAGGGCTTATCAGTAAATAAACTACTACGCCACTTACTGCAACATAAAACCAAACAGGCCAGGCGAATCTTGCAATCTTTCTATGCTTATTATAATCGCCCGACAATGCCTGATAGGCAGTAAATAAAATAATCGGAAGAATAATACCTGCAAGTGGAATGTGAGTTATAAGAATAGCATAATACACGTATCGCAACGAGCCTGCAAGTATTTTTTCATCAGGGCTTAAAATGCCATCGTGATTCAAATCACCAAATCTTGTTTCGCCACTTAAAAGGTGATGGCATATATAAGAGATCAAAAAAAGTACAGACAAAATGATCGCTGTGATCATTAATTTTTTATGAAGAATATATCTTTTCTTTTTTACGGCTACCAGCGCTGCTACTAATAAAACAGCTACGCATGAATTGACAACTGCATTAAATGCAGCAAAAATGTGTGGATCAAAACTTGTTTTTATATCAAGCTTAATTCCTGAAAGAAGGGCAACTGCTGCAAAAACAATGATTGAAACTGACCATATTAAAATGCGCGCAGTCTTATCATTTTTTTTTAAAACAGGTTTAGGAAATTTGCGTTGTAATATTGGCTCCATTTGTTTTATTAACCTGTTTTCAAAAGGCCCTTCATAAAATCTTTAAAAGTTCTTTTTTTGTCTTTTTCAAGCATTAGTAAAGGAATGTCGCGTACCAATCTTGACTGCTCAACAGAATCTTCTCCGCTGAACCAACCTCTTACCACACGATCTTTATCCAGCAAAAAGAATTTATCACTATGAATAAAAGCTGTATCGATATTACTATCTACTACGCTAGCTTTTAATTCATTTAAGGCGAATTTATAAATACTGTCGCGATTACCCGTGCCAAGCCACCAGCTATCCGGATTGATATTGAATCTTTTTGCCCAGCCTCTCAATTGTTGAAGAGAATCATGTTCCGGGTCAATAGAAATGGATACAAATTGAACTATAGAATCATTATTAGGAAAAGAATTTTGTAGCTTTTTCATGGCAAGCGCAAGCCTTGGGCACAACGAAGGACAATGGGTAAAAAAGAAATCCATTACAATTATTTTCCCTTTCAAATCATTTAAGGAAACCTCTTGTCCTAATTGATTGGTAAAATGAAGATTTTCCACATGATGCCAGGCAGTATCGTAGGTGAGTTTGCCGTTCTTCTGTACTACATTCACGCTATCATAAAAATATCGGTGAGGCATTTGTACAGCGCGACTGCTGTAATAGCTTACGAGCAAATAACCGCTTAATGGTAATAAAATAGCTACTAGCAAGGCGATAAAAGCTTTCTTGTTCATAATATGATAAAGCAAAATTAGCCATTGCGAAGTGCAACAGCTAATTTAAATATTTACAATACGGGATTTTAACCTAATTTTTAATCTAATTTCTTGTCACTCTTCTCAGCAGGTTCTGCCGAAGGATGATGAAATTGTTGGGGCTGTTCTTTATACTGGCGAATGCCTGCATCTGTATTTCTTAAATGCCTGTAGGAAGAACCTTCAGCAATGAAAGCAATAATAAACCATATAAATAAAAGAGCAGGAAGCCCTATAGTCATAGCCATCGCTCTTACTTCATCACCCAGATGCATAAATATAGAAATAATATAAAAGGCTTTTGCAAGAGTTAAAATACAGATTACTCCTTTTATCATTAATACCAAAGACTCATTAGGATTAGCGCCAAGGTCGATCCTATAGATCGTTAAGCCTAAGGCAAGCTCTAAAATTGTAAGCACCAGTAGAATCCAAAAAGCTTTCCATATTCTTTTTACATGGGCGATATCAGCTTCTGTTGTTCCTAAATGTGTTGATTCTGCAGACATAAATTTTCTTTAAATTCTTAAAATGACAAATAGATTTTTAATACTTAGATAAGATAAAAACAAAGGAATACAAATACCCAAACCAGGTCTACAAAGTGCCAGTAAAGTCCTGCTTTCTCAACCATTTCATAATGGCCGCGTTTTGAGAAATCACCTTTCTTTGTTTTAATAAGCATTATACTGTTTATTACCACACCACTAAAAACGTGAAAACCGTGAAAACCGGTGATGCCAAAGAAGTAACCTCCAAACGCCACAGGACCGGGTGTTGCCACCATATGTCCTTTGTACATTACTTCGGGCCCCCATGGATTGTGACTTACCGTAGTTCCCCAATGTTGAAGTACTCCGTCTACCAATACTTCATGTTGATGAGTTATCAGATGGGTCCACTCCCATGCCTGGCAACTCAAAAAAGCTAATCCGCCAAGAATTGTAAGCGCCAGCCATTTTTCAACCCCTTTCTGGTTCATCTTATGACCTTCATGTACAGCCAACACCATTGTAACAGAACTCATGATCAAAATGAATGTCATAAGGCTCACAAAAGCGAGTGGAAGATTGGCTTCTGTAAACGGAAACTTGTTGAATACATAATTATGATCAACCCAATTATTCAAACTAAAACGGATGGACCCGTAGGAAATTAAAAAAGCTCCAAATGTAAAGGAGTCACTTATTAAAAAATACCACATCATCAGTTTGCCGTAGCTTACATTGAAAGGACTTCTACCACCGGCCCACATTTTAGTTTTTGTTTGTGCTATCGCAGTTTCCATTTATTATTCGTTAAAAGGTTATTACAAAAATAAAATTAATTGTTTATTATCACATGTTTATTTAGCTGGTTAAGTTTAATTTATAAAGCCTTACAGTAAACAAACTTTTTATTTTAATTCTTATTTTAATTTATCCGATGTATACCAAAAAAATCAAAAGGTAGATCCAAAGAAAATCTACAAAATGCCAGTAAGTATTCATCAGGTCAATATAAATCTGGTCGTAGTTTTTTCTTTTCCTGCTGTGAGACTTAAGATACATAACCAGCAAAGCTATTACCCCACCCAGTACATGAAGGGCATGTACTCCCACAATCACATACAAAAAAGAAAAAGAAACATTGCGGGTAATGGTAATACCACTTGCCCATAATTCCTTGAATCCAAAATATTGCAAAAGCACAAAAGTGAAACCAAGAACTACCGTAAAGAAAAGCCACATTTTATATTGTCGCATTTGCCGGTTAATAAAAGCTCGCCTGCTAAGCAATAATGTTACACTGCTCAAAATAATTATCGCTGTTGAATAATAAAATATAACCGGAACATCGTACGTGATCCAATTGCCCTGGTTACGTTTTACTAAATAAGCACTACTTAATCCGGCAAAGATCATAACTATGCTTGCGCATGCAGCATACATTACAAACTTAAGCGGATGTATTATTTTCTTTTCCTTATTCATCGCTACTATCATAATAAATACTTTTTCTTAGCCCCTTAATTAAATTTTATCGAACAATAAGGTAAGAAAAACGATCATCAGGTAAAAGTAAGAACTGAACATTACTCTTCTGGCAGCCGCAGCATTCATTTTTATCACCAATAACACACTTACAAATACCATCCATAAATTACAGAATAACAAAACCCAAAAAGATAAAATTCCTCCTATATGAAAATAATAAGGCAACATTCCTACAGGCACCATCATCATTGAATATATTACCGTTTGCATTGCTGAAAACTTGGTAGTTCCTTCCCTGCTGGGCAACAACTTAAATCCTGCTTTATCATAATCTTTATGCGCTAACCAGGCAATAGCCCAAAAATGGGGGAACTGCCACAAAAATTGGATAGCAAATAAAATATAGCCACCGTAATTCATAAAATGAGACACCTCGCCGTTGTGTAATAAACCCTGGAACGATGCAAAAGGATTTAAATAACCTGTACCGGCTACCCAACCAATAAGGCAAGGTAGGGCCCCGGGAAAAGCCCCCACAATTACCGATACTGCATTTACTCTTTTTAAAGGAGTATATATATAGGCATAAAGAAATAAACTAAATAAAGAAAGCATGGCACTCTCAAAATTGAACCAGTACCACATAATTATAACTCCAACTGCGCCAGCGATAGCAGCAAAAGTATTTGCTTCATTTACACTCATTCTGCCTGCAGCTACCGGTCTGTCGGCAGTCCTTTTCATGAGCGCATCTGTTTTTCTTTCTACCGTTTGATTGATAGCATTGGCAGAACCGGTAATACATAAACCGGCAAAAAACAACATAATTACGGAAAGTAAATTGTATTCAACATTGGGAGCAAGAAGATAACAAACCACGGAGCTAAATACCACCATAAAGCTTAAAGTGAACTTGATTAAGATAAAATAATCTTTCACTTTACTTGAAATGGTGTAAGAAACTGATTGAGGTATTATCGTGATCGTTTTCTCCATTAAAAAACCTTTTTTTACAAAAGCCCTGAATTAACAGGGCTATTGATTCAGAAAAATATTATAATAATTAAATAATTCTTTTAAACCCTTAATGTTGTTTCTCTTCTGCGCCTATCGGTTCTGTTTGAGGAATGTAGTCCCTGCCATCTTTTCCATAATCATACGGCCAGCGATAAACTTCCGGAATTTCACCGATCCAGTTACCATGTGGCGGATGGATTGGAGTTGTCCACTCCATAGTTGTACCGGCCCATGGATTTTTATTTTTTTCAGTAAGTTTTCTTCCTTTGTAAATAGAGTAAAAGAAATTGAATATGAATAAAAACTGAGCGGCAAAGACGATCATAGCTACGATACTAATAAAAGTGTTAAGGCCTGCAAACATTTTAAAGGATTCCCAGTTACTAAAATCATAATAACGGCGAGGCATACCTGCCAAACCTTCATAGTGCATTGGCCAGAAAATTAAGTAAGCACCTATAAATGTTGTCCAAAAATGCATATATGAAAGTGTATTATTCATAAACCTTCCAAACATTTTAGGATACCAATGATAGATACCCGCAAACATTCCAAACATGGAAGCCACACCCATTACAAGGTGGAAGTGGGCTATTACAAAATAAGTATCATGCAAATGGAGATCAAGAGTAGAGTTACCCAACCAGATTCCTGTTAGTCCACCGGAAATAAATAAACTTACAAAGCCAATAGCAAACAGCATAGCGGGAGTAAAATGAATATTCCCTTTCCACAGTGTGGTAAGCCAGTTGAACACTTTAATAGCTGAAGGAACAGCAATCAATAAAGTGAATAACACAAAAAAGGAACCAAGGAATGGATTTAACCCTGATACAAACATATGATGCGCCCAAACCAAAAATGATAATATGGCGATGGCAAAGAAAGATCCTACCATAGCCATATAACCAAAAATTGGTTTACGTGAATTGGTAGAAATCACCTCTGAAGTAATCCCCATGGCCGGAAGTGCAATGATATAAACCTCAGGATGGCCAAGGAACCAGAATAAATGCTGGAACAAGATCGGGCTTCCTCCCTGGTTTGGTAATATTTTCCCGTTTATTACGATATCACTCAAATAGAAACTGGTTCCAAGGTGACGGTCAAATAATAAAAGAACAACTGCAGATAATAATACAGGGAAAGTTAGTACCCCTAAAATAGCTGTAAAAAGGAACGCCCAAATAGTAAGAGGGAGCCTTGTCATAAACATACCCTTGGTACGCATATTTAAGATAGTAGTGATATAATTCAATCCTCCCAAAAGGGTAGAGATGATAAATAATGCCATACTCGCCAACCAAAAATCCATCCCGCTCTTAGATCCGTCCATCGCATCACCTAAAGCACTTAGTGGCGGATAGATAGTCCATCCTCCGCTTGCAGGGCCTGTGGTTAAAAACAAAGATGAAAACATAACTATTGAAGCTGCGAAGAAAAACCAATAGGAAAGCATATTCAGGAACGGCGAAGCCATATCTCTTGCTCCTATTTGCAGGGGAATCAGGTAGTTTGAAAAAGTTCCGCTTAAACCGGCTGTTAATACAAAAAATACCAGGATGGTTCCATGCATGGTAACCAGCGCATAATAAAACTCAGGATCCAACCTTCCTCCTTGCGCCCAATGACCAAAGAGATCTTCCAGAATCGGGAAGGTCTGGTCAGGAAAACCTAGCTGCAAGCGGAAAATCACTGAAAACAATCCTCCTATAACAGCCCAAATAATTCCAGTAACCAAAAACTGGCGCGAGATCATTTTATGATCCTGGCTGAAAATATATTTACTAATAAAACTTTGCTTATGATGTTCATGGGAAGCGTGGTCCGATTCGTGCACCACCAATGGTTTTTCATGCAAAATTTCTTCGTTGCTCATAATGATATTTTTTAAAATCCTTCCGGAGATTGTTTTAATTATTTGGCCGGTTGGTTAACGAAAGCTACTGTTTTTGTTGAATCTGCTGAAGCATTAGCAAGGAATTTTTTAGCTCTTAAATATTCAGGCCTTTGCTTGATCATCCATTCATTAAATTCTTTTTGTGTTTCAACTATGATTACACCACGCATGGTAAAATGTCCTTTACCACACATTTGATCACAGGCAATTTCGTAGGTAAAATCAGGATTCCCTGTTCTTTTCTTCATCTCCTCTGTTGTATAAATAGGAGTAAACCATTCAGTAGTAGGGGTACCTGGAACAGCATCCATTTTCATACGAAACTGTGGCAATCCTACATCGTGTATTACATCCATTGAATTAATAACAAATTTCACGGGTCTGTTTACCACAACGTGCACCGTTGCAGCAACATGAATATCATCATGACTTGCAGCATCTGACCAATCTACACCCAAAGGGTTTCCTTTTGCAGGATCTACTAATTTATAATTTTTCCTTCCCAGAATACCGTCTCTTCCCGGATACCTGAATTCCCATCCAAACTGATGACCTGTAACTTCAATAACTTGTGCATTTTTAGGAGCATTTGCTGTAAACTTAAACCAGTATTTTAAGCCAAAAACCACCAGGACTGTCATTGTGATAGCCGGAATTCCTGTCCAGATTATTTCAAGTTTGTTGCTATGAGTAAAATAAAGTGGCTTTCTCTTATCACTTTCCTGGTATTTGAAAGAAAACCAAAACAATAAAATCTGGGTAAGAAAGAATACTATCCCTGTAATGATAAGTGTAATCCACATCAGTTCATCAATCATTTTACCCTGTGAAGATGCTGATCCCACGTATAACAGAGTCTTATGATAAAAGAGATCGTTACACCACCAAACGCCTATTAAGCCCAAGATCAAAAAAACAATCATTAAAAATGCATTGATCTTATTATTCTGTTTTCGTGATTTCTCTTCACCTTTCAAAACGCTTACGTATTCGCTAGCCTTCGAAATCTGAAAAATCACTAAAAAAACAAGTACAATAATCGCTATTAAAAAAAAGGTATTCATGTTACTTTATTTTTTCCTCATCCGCTGTACGGATTTTTATTTATACTGTCAATTAGTTGCTGATTGAACTCCTAAAACTATTTTAAATGCTCTTTTTACTGCTAATTAAAAAAAACCTTTTTGTCAAAATTTGATTCGAACAAAGGTAAGTTTAAGATTTATTTAAACTTTACAATTTTAACCCCTGTTTTCTAAATAAGTCCCTATTTTTAGATTACACAAAATGAATAATACTTTCCTTAATGAAGGGGTTATTCTTTGGTGTCATCGGAACTCTTGATGCAAACCTGCTTACACCCCACATAATTATTCCCACAAATCCTAATGGAATTCCTATTTCATACCAGCTTAAGTGCGGATGCATCCGTACTGTGCCGGGCATTACCATCTGGTAAAAATCTACCCAATGGCCAAATATGATCAGGATACACATAAAGGTTATTATAAAATAGTTTCTTTTTGCAGCTCGTTTCATCAAGATAAGGATGGGAGCCACAAAATTTAGTATCAGGTTCAGGTAAAATAAACCTTCGTAAGGACCCTGTAAACGAACTTTAAAGTAGATGGTTTCTTCCGGAATATTACCATACCATTGCAACATAAACTGGTCGAACCATAAGTAAGTCCAGAAGATGGAAAAAGCAAACATATATTTTCCCAAATCCTGTAAATGCTCATTTGTAACATACTCGAGTTGTCCACGATTTTTAAAATAAATTACAAACAGCGTCAGTAATGCAATACCCGAAACGAAGCCACTGGCAAACGTATACCAGCTATACATTGTACTAAACCAATGAGCATCAATACTCATCAACCAAAGCCATGGAATAAGTGATCCAATAGTAACTATATAGAAAACTGCATAATAAGCAGAAACACCTAATGTCTTTCTATACCATTTTTTGGAAGCTTCATAATCCATCGTTCCAGCTTCATCAGTCTTCAAACTCATATCTCTTAATTTCTTTCCCCAATAAGACCAAAGGAAAATAGCAAGTAAGGAATAAATAAGATAGAACCAAGGGTTTAAAAATCCTTGCTTCCCTTTAAGAGTAGCATCATGAGCCACTGCATTCTTATCAAGCCACAGATAAATATCTCCACGATGCCCCAAGACAAGACAAAGGAAAATGATCATTGCAATACCACCCATGATCGGAACAACAGAGGAAATAGCTTCAGTTACTCTTCTGAAGGCTTCCTGCCAGCCACTCATCGCTAATGTATTGATCACAATAAAAAAAGTGGCTACGTTCGTAATCATTAAGAAAAAGATACTGTTTTGAAGCAAGACCGCCCAAAACCGGGTACTGTTCAAATTATCTCCATGCGCACCCGCTAACGGATTTAAAAATATAATACCAAGAATAAGGGTAAGTAAGCCGACTATCATTAACCCAGTTGACCACTTTTTAAATCCCGCCGGTGCTACATACTGATTGTTCATTAAAAAAGATATTTTGTTGTATTAAACTTTATTTTGTTCCGGTTGAATCAGTTGCGGAAGCTTTACCTGCTGCCACTGCTAACTGATGCTGTTTTACATATTGTATTACCATCCATCTTTGCCTGCGCGATAATTGCGAAGCATAGCTTCCCATATTGTTTTTACCATAAGTTACTGAATGAAACATAGTTCCAACCGGCATATTTACATATTGGGTTAAAGTAAGATTGGCTACTGCCGGAATTTTTCCTCCTGTGGCCAAAGGTCCTTGCGCATCCATATTTGGACCGTGACAAATAGCACAATTGATATTAAACAGGCGTCCTGCTTCTTTCATTTCAGTAGAATCAAGAGGAGGCAAAGGATCTTTTATTTGTGCACTCATTGCATAACCCGCACTGTCGTTAGGCAAAGGATAAGGGAATAAATCGCCTCTTCTGATAGTACCTTCCACCGGGTAATCAACGTAATTGATATTTTCCTTTGCCAGGTTGTTGGGGGCATATGCCTCATAAGCGCGGCTGTAGGCCATATCCGGCATATAAGTTCGCCCAGGCTCTCGCTTATTGCCGCAGCTATTCATCATAGTAGCTAATGCGATGATTACTACAAAAGATAAAAGAATTCTTATTTTTTTCATATCTAAAATTCTTATTTCGAATTTTTTTAATCAGTTTTAAAATGCTAAAAAGTAAATCAACAAATAATTGAGATTCCTGTTTTACTCTTCTAATGCTACTTCTTCAGCTCTGTATAATTTTTGTTCTTTGTCATATCTGCCAAACCACCAGCCTTCCTCTGCATCCTGTGTATTGATTTCTATAGCGCCATTTTGTTTTAAAAAGTTTTCAATTTCAAGAGGATTTGAATTAGGAGTACACTCAATAACCATCGTCATGAGGTCATCGGTTGATCTTAAATTAAAATGATGTTTTTTAACACCCGGCATCATTTTGCACAACCATAAAAAAGTATAAACCATTCCTACGGCCGACATTAAAACAGTAAGTTCGAAAGTGATAGGGATAAAAGCCGGCAAAGGGAAATGAGGTTTACCGCCAATATTCAAAGGCCAGTCGGTAGTAAAGATATAGCCCATTCCACCAACAGCGATAGAGGTTCCTGTAATTCCGAAGATAAAGCCCGCGGTATGTAAACTGGTTTCTCTTAAACCCATTGCTTTATCAAGGCCATGGATAGGAAATGGTGTATAAACGTCATGAATTTTATAACCTGCTCTCCGTACATTTTTTACAGCCGGAAATAAATCTTTTTCATCTTCGAAGGAACCAACAACAAATTTTTTAATCATATTCTGTTGCCCTTTCCGGGCTATTTAAATTAATAATGTCTTTTTCTCGTTTATCGATAATTAAAAGAAATTAATGAGCATGCGCTTCCACTTCTTCTGCATAAAATTTATCAGTACTCATCTCTTCCATACCAGACATTTTATCTTTATAACTTTCACCGCTTAATTTCAAAATCGCTTTTACCTCAGCCAATGCAATTACGGGGAAGTATTTAGCGAATAAGAAATAACAAACAAAGAATAAACCAAAAGTGCCAAGATAAAAACCAATTTCCCAAATAGTAGGGCTGTAATAAGTAGTCCAGGAAGAAGGCAGATAATCCCGATAAATAGAGGTAACAATGATCACGAAACGCTCAAACCACATTCCGACGTTTACTAATACAGCCATGAAAAAGGTGAACATTACATTTCTTCTCAATTTCCTTGACCAGAAAAGCTGTGGAGAGACCACATTACAAAACATCATTCCATAATAGGCCCAACCATAAGGGCTGAAAATATTTACCCTGTTTTGACGGAAAGCCCACCATTCATAAGTATTTTGGCTATACCATGCAATAAACAACTCTGATATATAAGCACATCCTACAATAGATCCTGTTAAAACAATAACTTTATTCATCGCTTCAATGTGGCCTATGGTAATATAATCTTCAAGATGTAAAACCTTTCTTGTAATAAGTAATAGTGATTGTACCATTGCAAATCCTGAAAATACCGCACCGGCAACAAAGTAAGGAGGAAAAATAGTTGTATGCCAGCCGGGAATTACGGAAGTGGCGAAATCAAAAGATACGATGGTGTGTACGGACAATACAAGAGGAGTAGCGAGACCTGCCAGTACCAGCGCAAGGCTTTCCTGCCTTTGCCAATGTTTGGTGCTACCCGTCCAGCCAAAAGAGGCAAGACCATAAAACATTTTTCTAAACTTCGTTTTTGCTCTGTCCCTCACTGTAGCTAAATCGGGTAATAAACCAGTATACCAAAAGAGCAAGGAAACAGTGAAATAAGTTGATACCGCAAATACGTCCCACAAAAGAGCAGAGTTAAAATTGGGCCATAAAGGGCCGCGGGAATTGGGATAAGGAAGTACGAAGAAACCCATCCAAACGCGTCCCATATGAAATATCGGGAATTGACCCGCACACATAACCGCAAAAATGGTCATTGCTTCAGCAGCTCTGTTAACTCCTGTTCTCCATTTTTGTCCAAACAATAAGAGGATTGCAGAGATCAATGTACCGGCATGACCGATACCAATCCACCAAACAAAGTTGGTAATATCCCAACCCCAACCTACAGTGCGATTAAGATTCCACTGGCCAATTCCATAATCTACTTCTCTGTAAACAGAATAGACGCCAAAAAGTAACAAAGCAACTGCGATCGAAAACCCAATCCACCAAAGTCGGTTTGGCTTTGTTTCTACCGGGCTAATAATATCTTCTGTTAGCTGGTGATAATTTTTATCACCATCAATTAATGGCTCCCGGAGTTGCGATTCATATTTTAATAATGACATACTCGTTTATTAGCTTTTTGCTTCAGGTTGATCTGTAAGCTTATTAAATTTATCGGTTCTTAAACTTTTTCTTTTATACTACCCACTTTCCTATCTGTATTTCTTACACGTGTAAGATAGTTAAGATTAGGGAGTGTGTGTAATTGTTCTAATACATAAAACTTCCTGTTTTTTTGTTCTTCAAATCTTAATTTGGCAATTTTACTTTCCCGATCATTTACGTTTCCAAATTGAATGGCATGGGTAGGGCAAGCCTGCATGCATGCTGTTTTTGCTTCCTGGTCCTTCATGACGCGATCTTCTTTTTTAGCATTCAATTTAGCCAATTGCAGACGTTGAATACAAAAAGTGCATTTTTCCATAACACCCCTTGAGCGTACAGTAACATCAGGATTTAATACCATTCTTGTAAGATCATCCTGAAGATTCATTGTAGCATCTGAAATAATACCAACTTGGTTATTAGGGAAACTATCTGCTCCATTCCAGTCAGCCCAGTTAAAACGACGTACTTTATAAGGACAGTTGTTAGCACAATATTTTGTACCGATACAACGGTTATAAATCATTTGATTAAGCCCTTCACTGCTATGGTTAGTGGCAGAAACGGGACAAACATTTTCACAAGGAGCATTATCGCACTGCTGGCAAAGCATCGGTTGAAAAACTACATCCGGATTTTTAGGGTCACCGGTGTAATAGCGATCTATACGAATCCATTGCATATCCTGGAACCTTGCCACTTCAGATTTACCGACCGTAGAAATATTATTTTCAGCAACGCAGGCTATTGTACAAGCACTACAACCAATACAGGTATTCAAATCAATGCTCATTCCCCACTTAATTCCAGGCCTGTCATAAGTTGGATACAGCGTAGCATCCCTGGTAAAGTTTTCCCCATAAGCTTTAAATTCTTCCTCTTCGGCTTTATTCATTGCTCCGGGATCTGCGATAAAATCAGCAAGTCTGACTTCTCTTACCACCGGGCGGCCTTCAGTGATGCTGTGCGTCTGGGTTGTTGCAATCTTATATTCAGTTCCTGTTTTTTCAATCTGTACCGGGGCAGTGTAAATAACATTTGAACCATTAAAAACAGCAAACGGATAAGCATTTTCCCCTGCCCCTACTGCAGCCGGGCCAATATATTCACTTGTCTTTGTTTTATCATTGCTTTCCCGTCCATAACCAACTGCTACTGCTACAACATCAGGATGCATACCCGGAGTTATCATAGCTGCAAGCTCAATGGTTTTACCATTTGAGGTAAGTTTCACCACCGGTTTAGTAGGGTGTATTTCGTATTTATCAGATTGACGTGGATTAAATATATCAATATTAAAAAGTTTCTTTCCCAGTTCGGGAGATACCATTACATAGTTGTCCCAGGTGGCTTTTGACATTGGATCACTGGCTTCCTGCAACCAGGCATTGCCAGCCCTTGCACCTGTACCCATAGTAATTTTTTGATACAAAACCATTTCAATTTCGCTGCCCTTACCATTGCCTATTTTAGAGGCGGCATCAGCCACATTTCCTGAGAATACAGTTGCAGCAGGAGCAGCAGCATTCGCGTTTGAACCGATGGTTATGGTTGAGTCACTAATTGCTTGAGAAGGAAAAGCCCCCGGAGATACTGAACCTATAGAATCAGCAGTACCTAAAGCTGCTAATGCAGTTGCTATACCTGAGGTAAGATTGGATGGATTAACTACAATAGACTCAGTTTTTAGTTTTGAATTTTCCAGTACTCCATCCTGTAAAAAAGTTTCATACGTATCAAGTCCGCCAAGATTCTTTATCCAATACGTTCTGAAATAAGCCTCGTAATCATTGGCATTTCCGGTAAGCTTTAACAATGATGACTCAAATTGTCTTGTTTTAAATAATGGATGAATCAGCGGCTGTATTGCACTTATGTAGCCTGTTTGTTGTTCAGAATCGCCCCAGCTTTCCAGCCAATGATGAGAAGGGATTACGTACTTACATAGCTCAGTAGTCTCATCCATTTTTTCACTGTAAGAAAGTGTGAACGGACACTTTTTTAATCCCTCAGCAAATTTTTGAGCATCAAAATAATTGTAAACGGGATTTGCACCATAAACAATTAAAGCACCCACATTGCCGGAGTTTAAATCTTGTGTAAGCGTTACCATGTCAGAATCAACTCCCTGGCGGTAGCTTACCTGAGAATTCCAGTCAATTGTATTTCCGCTAGCCCCAATCGCTTCATTTATAGCATTTACTACAATCTGTATATTTTTATCATTACTTCCACAAACTACTAAGGCTGCCCCTTTGTTAGCCATCAATTCTGCTGCAGTTTTTTTAACGGCTGTCCCAAGATCTCCGGATAATGAAGCAGAAGTTCCTCCACCTAAAGCTCCCAAAAGGGCAAGTGCAATAGCACCGGTTTCAGATGGTTTATGAAGATATCTTTCATCGGCATTGGCACCGGTCATACTATAAAATCCTTCAAACTGTATATGCCTGCTCATTGAAGGATTTTTTTCATTGATCCTTCTTCCTACTGCATATTGGTTTGCAATAACCACAGGGCTAAGCCAGTTTCCAAGAAAATCTGCATCAAGGCTTACAATTACTTTTGCCTTATCAAAACGATAAGCAGGAATCATTTTCTTTCCATAAGAAGCCTGGTTGGCTTCGATCATTCCACTACAAGAAACTGCATCATATTGAACATGGCGGCTTCCCGGATATTTAGCCAAAACTTCATTAATTATTTGGCGGCCGGTCACAGAAGTATAGGAACTTGTCAATAATACCAATGGTTTACCTGAATTTGCAGCTAATCCGTCTGCTACCATTTTATCTATCGCTTCAAAAGTAGCCTCCTTTTTATTCACCATTGGATAGCGAAGGCGACTTGTATCATAAAGATCCAAAACAGAAGCCTGAACTTGGGCCGAGGTTCCCCCTTCTGTTAAAGAAGAAAGATCGTTTCCTTCTATCTTGATAGGACGACCTTCTCTTTGTTTTACCACAACGGGTACTGCATCTCCGTCACTTAAGTAGGTTGATGCGTAGTAATTAGGAATACCTGCGATGATATCGTCAGGCTTATTAAGAAAAGGAATGCTTTTGCGAACCGGCATTTCACAACTTGCAGCAATGGCAGCAGCAGCCGTACTAAAGCCCATATATTTCAGAAAATCTCTTCTTGGAGTTTTAGCATTGAAAATATTTTCATCAGCTAAATCTTCAAAAGGAAGTTCTTTCCTGAATTCATCTTTTGATGCTTTTTTATTGGCTTCCGATTGGTTAAGTTCCCCAAAATTCTGCCAGTATTTTTTTTCACTCATATTAATCCAATCCGCCCTGGCGGATTATTACCTTAAATCAAGCGATCTAAGAAATGAACAATATTGTTTCTTTGTTTTTAGCCAACCTCTTTATGAGCCTGGAATATATTTTAATAATGACATTTTCCACATTCTGTTCCACCAATCATCTGAACAGTCACACTATCGTATTTTTTATCCTTGATATCCTGGTGGAATTTTTCGTAAATGCTGTAAAATTTATTTCCGTTTCCTTTATCGTCGTTAAATTGAACATTTGTAGTTCTGTGGCAATTGACGCACCATCCCATACTTAAGTCTGAGAATTGTTTTACCTGGATCATGTTTTGAATTTCTCCGTGGCAGGTTTGACAAGCAACGCGGCCCACTTTCACATGTTGAGAATGATTGAAATAAACAAAGTCAGGAAGATTATGAATTTTTATCCACTCAATTGGTTTGCCGGGCTTATCATAAGTTTTGGTATCAGGATTCCATCCGGCATACTTATATAATTTTTGGATCTCAGCATTTGCGTCTAGTGTTGTGCCGTCTTCTTTAATGATCGGAGCTCCGGCATATTCTTTAATAGCCTTGTGGCAGTTCATGCAAACATTTACTGCCGGAATGGTAGCATGCTTACTGTCCTGTGCTCCCCCATGGCAATACAAGCAACTGATCTGGTTTACACCTGCGTGAACTTTATGAACAAAATAAATCGGTTGGTTAGGTTGGTATCCCTGTTGACGCCCTAAGCCCATTGCACCTTCCACCAAAAAATAACCGGCGAATATAAAAAGAACAATGGTTAGCAATAGTAAATATGCTTTATTTCTATAAAACGGAACAGGCTGAGGAGATTTTATTCCATCTTTTTCGTCTGTAAGTTTTTTCAGATTGCTGTTTACCTGTAAAAGTATCAATCCAACAACCGCTAATATTAAAGTAAGGATTCCATATAATACTGTGTTATCAGAAGAAGGAGTTGCGCTTACACTGGTAGCACCACCGGGGCCAGTAGTAGTAGCTGTGCCGGCTGGTTTGAAATCATTGGCGTATTGCAAAATCGCATCAATGTCTGCATTGGACAAATCAGGAAATTCCGTCATTACCACCCCACCCATTTCGTCCTTCAGTTTTTTTGCATAAGGATCGGTCATAACCATGGAGGTAGTATTGTGTATCCATTTATACACCCAATCTTTTGAGGGTTCCCTGTCACGGGCGCCTTTAAGGGCCGGTCCTACATATTTTTCATCTGGTTTATGGCAGCTTGCACAGTTCGCTTTAAATAAAGCTTCTCCATTGGAGGATTGTGCATACAAAAATCCCTGGGAAGAAATTAAAGTTAGAAAAATGAAAACTGCGAATGTTTTAGTAAAAAGCCTTTTGACTTGGTTCATACACTTATTTACCTATCTTGAATTATGGAATAATTACATTGTTGGCCGCAAAAGTAACAAAGCATGTTGATAAATTCTTAACATTCTTAAATTTTTTTTTTCATCATTAGTTATTTATTTCTCACACAATTTGATAAAACCTGTTGCCTGATTTAACTAATCACATTAAAATTTTAATTACATGAAAGTAATCAATTATTTCATGAAAAAAGGATTACTTTATTATTTTAAAACCTTCATCTTTGACGAATAATTTAGAAAGAGAAAAAACCATAAGCGTAAAAAAAGAACTCAAAAGAAATTACAGTCATTCAATAAAACCTTTTACAGAAAAGGGTTTTGCAATAAAATACAAAAATATTTTTTTTCCTGAAAAAAAATGAAATTGTCATTTGAGGCATTTAATTAAAAGGCTACATTTTTTTGTGAGATTTTTTTGAGATCAGGTTTGTAGAAGTGAGGCGATTTCTTTTTAGTTACCCAATAATAAATATTTTTGAAAATGAAGGGCCATTTTCAATTGATGAAATTCCCTTTTGAAATAAAAAATAACCAATAAACCATTGCAAAAAAATTACACAAATATTTCAATTGGACAGATGAAGAAAAACGTTGAAAACAATATTGTCATCTTTGCTTCGGGAGCGGGAAGTAATGCACGTCAAATCATTAATTATTTCAAAAGGGATGAAAAAGTCAAGGTGGTGCTTATCGTTTGTAATAATCCCAAAGCCGGCGTATTGCAAATTGCAGCAAACGAACAAATTCCTGTTTTGTTAATTCAAAAAGATCTTTTCAAAGAAACAGGGTACCTGGCAGAGATTCAAAAATATGATCCGGCCCTGGTTGTGCTTGCCGGATTTTTATGGAAAATTCCGCAAATCCTGGTTCAGCATTTTCCACATCAGATCATCAACATTCATCCTGCCTTATTACCGGCTTATGGCGGAAAAGGCATGTATGGAAGCGCAGTTCATTCTGCTGTAATTAATGCAAAGGAAAAAGAAAGCGGCATTACTATCCATTTTGTAGATGACCAATATGATCACGGCGAAATCATCTTCCAGGCAAAATGCGATTTAAATAAAAATGAAACTGCTGAGACCCTTGCCCATAAAATTCATCAACTGGAACACCAGTTTTATCCGATTACTATAGAGAAATTATTGAAAGAAAGAAACGAGGAATAATCGCTGTAAATAAAATAAAAATCTTTGTTTTTTATTGGTTTACTGCCTGCAATATTTTTTACAAATAGCTCAACCACCATTTTTCCCTGTGATTGGTTTTATAATTATTATACCATTTGCATACCGGATACAAAGCAATAACCACGGAAATCCAAACGATGTAAACGATAAACAGGCTGTACCCGTCATTTGCGGTCAAAAAATAAAAAGGAACTCCGGGGCCTAATATTGTTGCCTGGGCGATGGTATGCCCATGAGCCAGGTAAACTACAGCAGATATTAAATGGAGCAGATAAAGATGAAGCACGTAATAAAAGAAAGGTACTCTTCCATAAATCCTGACCTTTTCTGTAAAACCATTTTGCACTTTTTCAAAAAACGCTAAAAGTAAAAAAGCCGGGCCTATCGTCATGCACATGTATAATAATGAGGGCGGATATTTATGCACATTAATAAATGAAAGCACAGTAAACCATGCATTTTTCTGGCTGCTCCACTGTTCCGGATTACCATACACATTTGCAAAACGGAGGGCAATAAAAAATAATACGAGGGCAACACCAATCCGTATTAAAATTTTTCTTCTTCGTTCTACTGAATAATTTGGTGAAAAAAATTTACCTGTGCAATAGCCAAGCATCATAAGCCCTGTCCATGAAACGAAAGGATAAAGTATAACCAGAATATGATTTTGGGTAATTGGATACATTGCAAAGTTTCCGTGATGAAAAAGATCCCACCAAAAACCGGCTTTAAAACCAGGCGCCGCTTCAGGGAAATCAAGAAGATTATGGCCAAAAACAATAAGCAATCCTAAGACAAGTATAAAATTATAAGGCAGCCTTATCAATAATCCGAGAAGAACCATACTGATTCCAATGGCCCATATCACCTGGAAAATAATAAGATTGTAATTGGGATTAAACGTCCAGGCAAATGAAATAATAACAGCTTCTACAAAAATCAACCACAAGCCTCGCTTTATTAAAAAAGACTGAAGCATCTTTTTTGTTTTCCTCAAACTCTGCAGGTAAATAGAAGTGCCGGAAAGGAATACAAAAATGGGCGCACAATAATGAGTGATCCATCTGGTAAAAAATAAAAAAGTGGTTGTTGTTGTAAGATCCAGCGGTGCATCGGCTGTATGAAAATAATCCCTTGCATGGTCGAGCGCCATAATTACCATTACAAGTCCCCGAAGAATATCAATCGACTCTATCCTTCTTTTATTGGTTAAAATTGCTGTTTGAAGTATTGTGGCTTGAGGATTAGCTCCATGAGGTATAAAACCAGCCTCGTTTTCTTTTCTCATCTGATAGTTTTATGATAGCTTGATACTTTTTGATTATTAATCCCACAGCTACAACCTAACTTATTAGATAATAAATATAGAATTAATAAAATTATTAAAACAATTAACCTCTATACCCGATCATCCTTACCTGGCATCCTTACTATTTTAAGAATGCTCTTTCAATAAAAAGATTGATTTAGATTCAATAATTAAATTAAAAAGGGGCATAGATTAGAAAAGCTTGCAGTAGCAATGGATAAAATAGAATAAAAAAGATAGAAAAAATATGAATAAAAATTTCTATTAATTGAATTGCAACACAGAAGCACAAAACCAAAAAATCTTTGATCGGCTTTTTCTGACCGAAAAGATTATTTATTTCATTTTTTTATACAATCCCACCAAATCGCCCTTTGCAAGAATATGTCCCTGCATACTTTTTTCTAGTCCGGCTTTTCCGGTTTGTTTGCTGATGTCCAATTTGGCATCAAGCGCATAAACCATAAAATGATAATGATGCGTGCCGGTTGGAGGGCACATGCCAATATATCCCGGTTTTTGCGCACCATTTAATCCTTGTTCCGCTCCTTTAAATCCTTCAGGAATATTGGTGTTCGAAGGATCAATATTCCACATAACCCAGTGTGTAAAACCGCCTTTCATTGGCGCATCAGGATCATGAACTATAAGCGCAAGCGATTTTGTTCCTGCGGGAACAGCGGAAATGCTCAACGGTGGACTAAGCTGTTCTCCTTCACAGGTATATTTCATCGGAATATTACCATTATTTGAAAAAGCTGAACTGGTAATTTTTAATGAAGGAGAATGAGAGAAGGCTGATAAGATCAGCAATCCACCAATAGAAAAAAGAGAAAGTAAACGCATGGCATTTTTTTATGAAGACAAGAAAAAACTATACCACATTCTCTTAAAAAGACCTATCTGGAGAAACGCAACATAACATGGCCATTGAATTGAAAAATTTCATAGCCTGTTGCAGTAAACAAATAAATAAGAAAGATTTTTATTTGCTACCTGCTCACTTCCTTCATCTTCTCCTGCCGAAAGAATAATGAAATTCATAATCTTTCGGAGGAACCGCTCCCAACAGGTTTTTTACAAAATAATCCCAGCGTTTACGCATCATATAAAGAGAATATTGCCCGTAACCATGATGGCTGTTGGGGAAAATTACCAAATCATAATCTTTATTGGCTTTTTCTAAAGCCTGTATTACCAACATAGTATTGGAAGGAGGCACATTATCATCCATCATCCCGTGGGCCAGCATCAGCTTACCTTTCAGATTCTTTGCATAAATTTCGTTGGCCTGTGGTTCATAATTGGAAACACCATCAGCACCGGTTTTTAAAAGGCCTATATAACGCTCTCCCCAGTCATCTTCATAATTTCTATTATCGTGATTTCCTGATTCTGCAATACCTACTTTAAAGAAATCGGGATAAGTGAACATGGCATCAGCAGTAGCAAAACCGCCGCCGGAATGCCCCCAAATTCCCACTTTCGTGGTATCGATATAAGCATACCTTTCGGCCAATTGCCTGATTCCTGTAACCTGGTCGGGCAATGTGTTTTCTGACATGTGACCGTAGCTCATATCATGATAACTTTTACTCCGCAAAGGATTGCTGGTCCCTTCAATTTCTACCACAATAAATCCCAATTCAGCCAGAGCCTGGTTATCGCCACGGGAAGCCTCAAAAGACCAACTTCCTACACTTCCGCCCTGCGGGCCGGGATAAATATAATCGATGATGGGGTATTTTTTGTTGGGATTAAGATTCGTCGGCGTAAAAAGTAAACCATAAATATCGGTCTTGCCATCGGCCGCTTTTACAGAAAAAACTTTAGGTGGCTGCCAGCCTGTTGCTTTTAATCTTGAAACATCTGCCTTTTCTAAAGTTGAAATAATTTTTCCGTTCAAATTACGCAACACAATAACCGGCGGCACATCTGGTTGAGAATAACTATCGATAAAATAATTTTTATCGGGAGAAAATTGAATTGAGTGATTTCCTGTTTCAGGAGTAAGGGTGGTCAAATGTTTACCTGAAAAATCTACTTTACAAAATTGAGTAAAGTAAGGGTTCTCCTTCTCTCTGTCATCGGCGAGGAAATACAATTCGCGATTCTTCTGATCTACTTTCAACAATTTGGTAACCACAAAATCGCCTGCAGTTATTTTATTCTTCAACTTGCCTGTGTTTGAATCATATAAATATAAATGCCCCCAGTTGTCTCTTTCAGAATACCAGATGATTTCATGTGTTTTTGGCAAATAGCGCCAGTTGATCGCCCCCTGTCCTGATTCATATTGCGTAGGAACGGTTTCTGTAAATACTTCGCGCACTTCACCCGTATTGGCATTGGCAATCCTGAATTTTTCTACTTTATGATCGCGCGAAGTAGAGACAAAAGCAAGTTCGTTGTCGTTGGGATTCCAATCCACATCGTCAAAAGTGCCACTGCTGGCAACATCATCGCTTAAAGAGCCACGGTGCGGATCAGGTGGAATTTGGAGGCGGATCACTTTAGGCTTATCTACATTAATTATCACACGTTGAATCATAATAATATTGCTGTCGCCCGGCAAAGGATATTTCCATTTTTCAAGTTTTGGATGGCCCACATTGGTGCTAACCAAATACATAAACCCAGCCTTTCTTTCGTCCTGCTGAAAAGTGGCAATCTTTTTTGAATCAGGCGACCAACGTAAGATTGGCGCGTTGCTGTGTTTCCAACCGGCATTGTCTGTAGCGTATCCAAAATATTTTACGCCGTCTGTTGTAAGTTGGGTTTCTTTACCGGTAGAAATATCTCTCACCCACAAATTATAATCTTTAATAAAAGCCGCTTTTGTTCTGTCAGGAGAAAGCACTTCATTTCTATTTGAGCGATCATGATCTTCTTCTTTTGGCAAATCCTCCCGCGATACAACAGACTTTTTTCCTGTTGCCGCATTTACTAAAACATAATCATTTCCGCCAGCTTTTGAATCGCTGTACCAAAATTGATCATCAGCAATCCAATGCGGATCTACACGGCTATGATCTACCAATTTATAAGTATTATAAAACAAAAACTGTTCTGCATTTGAATAATCTTTTGCAGTCAAAGAATCGGAAAATTGCGCCATTGCTCCAATTGAAACAAAGGCGGCGAATAAAGCAAAAAAGATTTTTTTCATATTGATAGTGTGGGTCTAAGAATTGTAAAGCAGGAAAGTGAGTTGCAAATTAAACGATTTTATGTAATATGCAACCTTGTTATTTTCTTAAAAAACCATTTACAGCTTACAGTAAATCAACTTATTGTACCGATTTTTATTTTGTCTTATCGTAAAAAATATTTTTTCTTACGTATCTCTAATCTATTATCTTTAATCCTTCGTATTGCTTTCTTCCTATTTCAGTTTAAGATACTAATTGGTATTAAAAACTGGCTAACACACACTTTAAAACCAATAACTATTATGGCAGAGACCTTAACTCAGCAAAGACTTTATTCGCTCGATGCATTGCGCGGCTTCGACATGCTCTGGATCATGGGCGCCGATGAAATTCTTCACAGCACAGCCAAAGCAACCGGCTCTCCTTTCTGGCAAACTATTGCTAACCAATTTACCCATCCCGCATGGAATGGTTTTCACTTTTACGATTTGATATTCCCGCTTTTCCTTTTTATCGCAGGCGTAGCAACTCCTTATTCTGTTGGCCGCGAACTGGAAAAAGGTAAAACCAAACAACAGGTTTTATGGCGGGTGGTTAAAAGAGGGTTGATCCTCGTCATCCTGGGTATTATTTATAACAACGGGTTGGTAATAGAACCCATTTCCAAAATTCGTTTTGCGAGTGTTTTGGGGAGAATCGGTTTGGCCTATATGTTTGCCAATATCATTTATATCTACTCCAAACAGCGGGCACAGATGTTCTGGTTTTTCGGAATCCTTATCGGTTATTGGCTGATGTTTAAATTTACTTCCGCACCCGGGTTTCCTCCCGGCGACCTGACAATGCAGGGAAATTTTGCTTCCTATGTTGACCGCATGTTTTTACCCGGCAGGCTTTACCTCGGCATTCATGATCCCGAAGGAATTATGTCTACTATTCCGGCAATAGCTACGGGTTTGTTGGGAATATTAACCGGGCAACTTTTAAAGAATGGCACGATGAGCAAAGAAAGGAAAGCCCGTTGGATGGCACTTTCAGGAGTTATTTTGATTGCAGCCGCGCTTATCTGGAACTTCGATTTCCCCATTAATAAAAACCTATGGACCAGTTCGTTTGTTTTAAATGTGGGAGGAATAAGTTTGCTGCTTCTTTCATTGTTTTATTATATCATTGATGTGCTGGATTACAAAAGCTGGGCATTTTTCTTTAAAGTCATCGGGATGAATTCCATTCTCATTTATATGTCCAACAGGTTCCTCAACTGGGAATACAGCACCAACGCATTTTTTGGTTGGCTCGGGCAATTGACAGGCAATCCATTTAATATAGTAGTAATGGCTATTTGCATTGTATTGGTGAAATGGGTTTTCCTCTATTTTATGTACAAAAAGAAAGTGTTCCTCAGGGTATAAGCACTAAGTTTAATACTTTTGGGCAACAAAAAAATAAAAATCAATGATACCCGTAAAAGCTTTTGCAACTAAAGGGCCGGATTCTCCGCTAGCCCCCTTTGAATTCGAAAGAAGAGATTTAAGAGAACATGATGTTCTGGTAGATATTTTATTCTCCGGTGTTTGCCATTCTGATGTACACCAGGCCAGAAACGAATGGGGAGGTTCTATGTACCCGATGGTTCCAGGCCATGAAATTGTAGGCAAGGTTCTTAAAGTGGGAAGTAAGGTTACCAAATTTAAAGAAGGCGATTTAGCCGGTGTGGGCGTAATGGTTGATAGCTGCCGCGAATGTAAACCGTGTGTAAGCCACATGGAACAATATTGCGTGGAAGGGATGACCGGCACCTACAATGGTTATGAAAGAGACAAAGTAACCATCGCTCAAGGTGGTTATAGTACTCAAATTGTTACCGACGAAAGATGGGTATATCATATTTCTGATAAACTGGAATTATCGGGCGTAGCACCCTTGCTGTGTGCTGGCATTACAACTTACTCGCCGCTGAAATATGCCAATGTACAACCGGGAGATAAAGTGGCTGTCGCCGGGCTTGGGGGTTTGGGACACATGGCGGT
Source organism: Bacteroidota bacterium (assembly GCA_028876495.1). Taxonomy (GTDB): domain Bacteria; phylum Bacteroidota; class Bacteroidia; order Chitinophagales; family Chitinophagaceae; genus Ginsengibacter. Next base: position 84,984 of record JAGWRO010000040.1, on the reverse strand, counting down.
AAAATTTGCCTTAGCCATGGACGCGGACGTAACCGTGTTAAGTACTTCTCCTTCCAAAAAACAGGACGCACTTGATTTGGGCGCTCATCATTTTGAACTGAGCACCGATGAAGAAACGATGAAAAAACTGAAAGATAATTTTAACGTAATCCTTGATGCAATAAGCGCCGACCACGATTATGAAAAATACCTCGACCTTTTAGACCTGAACGGAAAATTATTGGTGGTTGGCTTACCCAAAGACAATCCGAAAGTAAACCCGTTTGCGCTGATAAAAAATCGCAGGTCAATCATTGGTTCTATGATTGGGGGCACAAAAGAAACACAGGAAATGCTTGATTTCTGTGCCGAAAAAAATATTACCGCCAATGTAGAAGTAATAAAAATGCAAGACATTAACGAAGCCTTTGAGCGCATGATAAAAAATGATGTGAAGTATAGGTTTGTGATTGATATGGCGAGTTTGAAATAGAAGCTAGAACAAAAGTGAAGATTAGATTATACTAATGCTCAATTATATGAGAATTTATGAAAGTTTATACATTTTCTCAAGGTATAAACAGGATATTCGTTATTTAATGGAGCAAATAATGGATTTTGGTTATAATAGGAAGGGCCAAAATGATTGGACTCCAAAAGAAACCTCTCACTATCAGACTTTATATAATACAATTCTAATGAATATTTGTTCTTATCTTGACGAGTATAACAAAAAAATTTTAGTTAATACTGAACTTGATTTTCATGAAAGAATTAAAACGATAAGAAAAATAGCAAAACCGGCGCTAAAAAGGTTAGACGAGTGGGGGGATTTACGATCTTACAGAAATCAGATGGTAGCCCACAATTTTCGAATAGATGGAAATGATTTCAGTTTTAAAAAACTTGGAAAATATAAAGCTCCGCGCACTTATTTAGATATTGTAATATTACGAAAACATTTAATGATGGTTCATGGAATTATATCAGCTGAATTTGGTAACGAGCTGCAAAACGTAAATTCTTTTTTGAACAATTTTCCTGTTCAGGAACAACAAATAGATTATTCAAATATTGAAAATGGCTTGCATTCAGTATTAACTGAAATTAACAATTTATGCGAGGAAAATTCAAAGCCATACAGATTGACTGAAGCACTTTTTATGGTACTTTAATCCCTGAATATTCTTTGCGCATCTTTTCTATTCCTCGTTTGCAACAGACTTTCTCTAGTAAAAATTTAAAAGAGCAAATCCTAGAATACCAACTTTTATTTAATATTTTTTATTTGGGATTCAAATCCGGTAGACTTCCCTCCATTGTTGTTGTTCGTGCATAAGGATTACAAAGAACCCATTCACCAACAGCAAAGTCTGTTTATAAATTTGTTGGTGAGAAAGTAAAGCGATACTCAGGGAATCAAGAATCAGTGCTATTGGTTCCGATTGTATTTTGTTTTAACCTGATGATATTGGTTTTACCCCCTCGTTCTACTTCAAATTTTTGTGTTCCATCCCATGCTTTATTGGCAAAGGGACCACTTTTCCATATTACAACCATCTTCGCTTTGTCAAATGAGTAGTTACCTTTTCCTGCGCTGGTTCCACCGGGTAAATACACTTCATAATTACCATCACTCTTCAAAATAAAATAACCATCATAAGCGCCGTAACCGGAATTGTACACGTAAATGGTATATTTTCCTGCCCTTGGCCCGGCAGCTGCCAAAGTATTTTTGATAGCGTCTGCATTCCGAGCCTTGATCCAATATCCTTCAATCCATCCATCTGCCCAGCCATTATCATCGTAATGTACCTTGTAGTAAGTATTCCCATTGCTTACTGCCAGAATGGTGGCCGGGTGATTTTTACCTTGCGTTGTTTCTACCTTATCGCCTACTTTCCATACTTGCGCAAAATTGTAATTGGCAAATAAAAGGAAGAAGCATAACAGGGGTATACTATAAGCATAGTGCTTACATTTTTTAAGGGCAGCTATTCCAAAGTGAGCTTCATTGAAAAGTGATATTAGTTTCATTCTATTGTAAATTATGGTTTAATTGAAATAAATTGACGATCCGATTAAAATTAAATTTAAAATCTTTTTAGAATTGCTCAAAATTTATCAAAAAATAAGGATAAGCAGGCAAAATCTTTCACCAAAAGTACCCATGATAAGAAAAATTTTGTTTTCAATGAGCAACAGTTAATTTTGAAATTTTAAAAATGCCATTAGCCAGTATTATATTAATTCTTTTTGGCCTTATTTATTTAGTAAGACCTAATATTTACAAAAGGGGAATTTGGAAAAAGACTTCGGTGGCACAAAGAATATTATCCCCAAAACAATACATGATTTATATGCGTGTCATGGGGATAATTTCTATTGTTCTTGCGCTGGTGATAGCAAGCTTATTAAGAGGTTAAAAACTTTATTCTTTTGCCGGAGTAATAATTATATTCCTGTAATCGATTGGCCCATGGTCGCCCTGTAAATAAATGGGGCCGGGAGCGCCTTCATCACTATCGAGCGCCCCGCCGGTAATACCTGGAATCTCTTCGTTGCAAATCACTTTTTTTCCATTTACGTAAACCGTTACCATTCTTCCAATCAGCGTAATATCATAAGATTGCCACTCCCCGGCAGCTTTAGCCACCATTTCGCTTGGAGCTAAAAATCCATAGATACCTCCAAGCAATACGCTGGAAGGTTCCATACCTTTGCTGTCTATCACCTGCACTTCATATCTTCCCCGCAAATACACGCCGCTGTTGCTTTCTTTGGGATAGCGAAATTCAATATGTAATTTAAAATCTCTGAAGGTACGGTTGGAAACCAGGTTAGAGCCTGAATGGGGGCTACGTAACATTCCGTTTTCAACAATCCATTGGTTTGGTCCGGTGGCGTGCCATTGTTTCATGGTTTGTCCATCAAAAAGTTTAATAGGTGTATCCCAATCGGGTTCTTTATCGCGGTGAAGCAGGGGTGCTCTTTTGCCTGTCCAATTATAGGTTTTTCCATCTGGCATGGTCATAGTGCCTGTTAGGTTATCGCCCTGCAAAGTTCCTTCCACTTTAAGATCATTGGGTTCTGCTTCCCATTGTGGAGGAATCGAAAAACTCATTTTTCCATTCTCTAAATAAATTCTTGAAATTGGCCGCGCACTTCCTCCGGTACCCACAAATCTTCCTACCAGCATTTTCAAACCTGAATGATGAATTTCAAGCCAGGAAGGATACATTTTCCCTCCTATATCAACCGTAAGGTCCCACCTGCCCTGTATGGCCAGCGAATCAGATTCCCCGTTTGGTAAATGATTGGCTTTAGCAGCGAACGAACATAGTAAAAACAAAGAGAGTAAAACGTAACAAAGCCTTTGTTTTTTGATAAGGATAGCATTTTTTTTCATGAGTTTATTTAGATTTAAATTTTGTTCAAATTACTCAAAATTCTTAAATATAATCTGTTTTTAAGAAGGTAAAATATTTCAAATTGCAATAAATCAGTAAAAATCTGAGAAGAAATTATATTACTATCAAAAAAAGAATTAATTTTATCGCTAACTCATAAGCAGTTAGTTTTGGTAAAGTGCCTCTGTTTCTACAGAGGCACTCAATTTTTAGGGCCTTTTGCACCTAAATTTCAAAATAAAAATTTCTAATATCTGTTTGTTTACTATAAATTGGCCGATCTTCTACCCGGTTGGAAAAAAATAGTTTTTTGTATGCTCCCGCACCATGCAAATTCTATAATTACCAGCCCTGTAATTTTTTTTAAAAATTAAAGAATTAATGCGCTCGAACAAAGATTTCTGGATTAACATTGCGGGATTACAGAAAATTACGGACGAATGATGATTGCCAATAATCCAATTACCATATTAATTATAGAAGATAATGCCGGTGATTATCTTATTCTAAAAGAACTCCTGCAGAGAATGCGGCTGCCGGTAAAAAAGATTATTCATGCGGTAAATATGGAAGCCGTTACCACTCTTATCGCTAATATTACTTTTGATGTGGTATTGCTCAATCTTTCTTTGCCTGATAGTAGCGGGGTAGATTCTATTATTACAATGGACCGTCTTTTACCTAAAACGGCTATTATCTGTTTAACCGGCCTTTCGGGAGAAGAAACTGCCTCTGAGTCCATAACTCTGGGTGCCCAGGATTATTTGGTAAAAGGCGATTTTGATGAAAAATTATTAGCTAAAACCATTCAACATAGCATTGAGAGAAAAAAGATCCTGGAAAATTTGCATTTAAGCAATGAACGTTTTAAACTCATCAACAAAGCCACGCTGGATACAACCTGGGATCTGAATTTTGAAAATAATATCGGGCAATGGGGCGAAGGAATCATCCGCACTTTTGGTTATTCAGAAGAAAACCTGCTTTTTAATTTTGATATCTGGAAAAAATGGATTCATCCTGAAGACAATGAACGTGTGATAAAAAATCTTAACTACCATTTAAAAAATCAGCTCAAAAACTGGCAGGATGAATACCGCTTCAAAGCTGCAGATGATTCCTATAAAGAGGTGTTTAGCCGCGGTTATCTTTTGTTCAGTAATTCAGGAAAAGCCACACGCATGTTTGGTTCTACAACCGATGTTACCGAAAGAAAAAAACTGGAGAAAGAACTTGCTAAACAACAGTTGAATCAACAAAAAATTATAACCGAAACAACGATACTTGCCCAGGAAAAAGAAAGAAATGAAATAGGTAAAGAATTACATGACAATATCAACCAGATATTGGCTACAGTCAAACTCTATCATAGCATGATGAGATCTAACGAAAATGATAGGGACGAATTACTGGCAAAAGCGTCAGAATACGTGAATGACGCAATTGAAGAAATAAGGAAATTATCAAAATCGCTTGTATCTCCCTCGCTGGGAAATATTACATTGAAGCAAGCGCTCAACGATCTTGCAGATGAGGTAAACAAAACTCCCTCATTACAAATAAAACTGGATTATGAAATAGAAGAAGGAAAGATCATTGGCAGCAAAAAAGAACTGATGATCTACCGAGTAGTTCAGGAACAAATCAATAATATTCTCAAACATTCAGAAGCAAAAAAGGCAACCATTGAGCTAAAAACGAAAGGAACTGAGCTTATTTTAACGATAAGCGATGATGGAATTGGTTTTGATACCAAAGAAAGATCAAAAGGAATCGGCCTACAAAACATCAGCAGCCGGGTTGAATTTTACTCAGGAAAGCTTGATATTATTTCAAAAACTGGTAACGGATGTAAGTTAAAAATTATAATTCCCTGCTAGGGCAAAATAAAAATTGGCTTTATTTCCTGGTTTACTGTAAGTTGCTTCTACCCACTTTAAAGAAGTCCGAATTTTAACGTCCCACTTTTAATGGTTAATTTTATACTCTGTACCTTTGCCGTCCAAAAAAATTAAGTAGTTAATACAATGGTTGACCTTACTCATTTTGACGTGGATTCAGTATCGAATCCAAATAAAGGAATTTTCGGGCTTCCTTTTTCAGAAGAAGATTCAAAATTAATTATACTTCCTGTTCCGTGGGAAGTAACAGTAAGCTATAAAGCAGGTACAGCAAGAGTTACAGAACGTATATGCCATGCAAGCCTGCAGATTGACCTCTTCGATGCAGATAATCCAAATGGCTGGAAGCAAGGTATTTTTCTGCGCGATGCGGATAAAAATGTGATGATGAAAAGTGATTATCTGCGCAAAGAAGCTGAATTATATATCAACTTCATTACCGAAGAAGAAGAACTTTCTGAGAATAAATTCATGCAAAAAGTTTTACGCGAGATCAATAAAGGAAGCGTATTTTTAAACAACTGGGTATACGAGCAAACAAAAGAGCTTCTTGAACAGGGTAAATTAGTAGGCATTCTTGGAGGTGATCACAGTACTCCGTTTGGTTTTTATAAAGCGATCTCCGAAAAGCATGGCAATTTTGGTATATTACAAATTGACGCACATTGCGACCTGCGTGAGTCTTATGAAGGCCTTACTTATTCGCATGCCTCAGTAATGTACAATGCACTTAAAGAAATTCCACAACTTACCAAACTCTTGCAGGTAGGTGTTCGCGATTATTCGCCGTGTGAATTGGAATTTATCAGGGAAAGTGATGGGCGTGTGGTAAGCTATTTTGACAAAAACATTAAAGAACGCCTGTATGAAGGTGAAACATGGAAGGATATTGTAATGGAACTGATCAATCATCTTCCTCAAAAAGTATATGTAAGTTTCGATATTGACGGTCTCGATCCCAAATTATGCCCTAATACCGGAACACCGGTTCCCGGCGGGTTTGATATACAACAAGTGTATTATTTACTCAGGAAAATACTGGCAAGCGGAAGACAATTGATCGGTTTTGATTTAAATGAAGTAGGCATCAGTGCCAATGAATGGGATGAAAATGTAGGAGCCAGAGTTCTCTTTAAATTATGCAATCTGTTGATTGCTTCAAATGATAAATATGCAGTTTGAGATCATTTTGAAAAATGAAAAAATAAAATCTTATCGAACAATAGTACTCATCGTGCTTTTGCTAAACCTGTCGCTTTTTATTTTAATGTTGTTCTACGATGTTTACCGTTACGAAGCCGCTTCAGCCATATTGCTGGTAGGCATTTATATTTTTATGCGTTTGTATTTTATAAAAAAGTACAAACAGGGTAATTATCTTGACCAGGTGCTTCTCTTCGTGCTTGCAGGTTGCTGGTTTGGTTTGCAAAATTATTATATGGTGATCGCACTGGTAATCGTTGGCGTTCTTTATCATTTCGCCTTGCAGAAATTGCAGATCGTTTTTACAACCCAAAAAGTTATGAAACTTAATTTTCCTGAAAAAGAATATTTGTGGAATACTTTTAATAATGTAATCCTAAAAGACAATATTCTCACACTTGATTTTAAAAATAATCACCTGATACAGGCAGAAGTTGAAGAGCCAACAAATCTTAATGAAAAACAATTTAACTCATTTGCGCAGGAACAACTAAATCAAAAACCGGCTTCAATAACTGAATCTGTTTAAAAGCCGGAAAAATAATTTATAAATGAACCATCCTCCCTATCTATTATATTCTGACGGCGAAGGAAACATCTTCGAAGATGTTTCGCTTTACGCATGTGGCAGAAGTGGCTGGGATGCTATACCAGTAGAAAATGATGAATGGATAGAACTTCCTGAAGGCGGACAATTATACGAATTGCCGCAGCGCCGTGGTATTGGAATAGATGTAAAAACAGGAGAAATGCGGCTTTGCGAAAAAGGTTGGGCGGTTGCAGCTTTTATTCCGCCGGCATTTACAGGTACTTATCTTGCTGCGTACGAAACTTTGCCTGGCGCTGAAACACTTCCCTTATTTTGTTACACCGCAGCCGGATGGCATAATGAGAAGTTTTATGTAACAGCAGTAAGAATTGAAAAAGATATCAGGCAGGAAAGTGCAGGCTTTGATGAAGAAAAAATTGAAGCTGGTGTAAAAGATTTATTATCTGCGTACAAGCATAACCGTTTGGTACAACACCTCGCCAACAATTGTTGCCTTACTTATCATTGTCCTGCTGCAAGGAATTTTTTTATGGGAAGATGGGAATGCCCTGTTCCGAGCTCACCGGCTTGCAATGCCAATTGCATCGGGTGTATTTCTTTTCAGCCTCAGGAAGAAAGTATTTTTTCCACACAAGACCGGCTGATGTTTAAACCTACTGCTGAAGAAATCGTTGAATATACCGTTCCGCATCTGGAATCTGCTCCTTACCCGATCGTTAGTTTTGGCCAGGGATGCGAAGGCGAACCGCTGCTAATGTGGAAAACAATTGAAGAATCCATAAAAGAGATCAGGAAACATACTCAAAAAGGAAGTATCAATATCAACACAAATGGTAGCGATCCTGAAGCGGTAAAAGTCTTATGCGAAGCCGGTTTGAACAGCATTCGTGTAAGTACCAATTCCGCCAGGGAAAAAATTTATACCCCTTATTACCGTCCAAATAATTATCAATTCGAAGATATCCTTGAAAGCCTTAAAGTGGTAAATAGCTTTGGCGGCTGGACCAGCATTAATTATTTTGTTTTTCCCGGCATGACTGATAGTGTGGAAGAATATGAAGCATTAAGAGAATTAATAAAATCAACCGGATTAAAAATGATTCAATGGAGAAATTTCAATATTGATCCTGATTGGTATCTTGGTAAAATCGGTGTTACAGAAACCGGTGAATGCATTGGCATAAGGCAAATGATGGATTTACTGAGAGAAGAATTCCCGGATTTGAAATTTGGATATTTCAATCCATCAATAGAAAGAATAAATGGGAACTTCGAAATGGATTATGCGCATTCCTGAAATGGCAATCCTACAGTTAATTAAAAATTGCTACAATTTGTTTGTTCACTATCTCCCACTTATGTCTTTGATTCAGCAAATTCATACTATTATTAAGTTTGAATCCGCTATTGATTCTTATATTTATCGCCACAAAATCATTTTATTCAATCAACTCTCTTTATCTCAAAAAGTCTCTTCATGAAAACTAAGATTTTAAAAATCGTTTTTTTGTTTTTATTGATTTCCGGTTACATTACTTTAGCATTTGCCTGGGGCCAATGGGGTCACAAACACATCAGTCGTGCGGCTGTGTTTGCACTTCCTGCGCCAATGCAAAAATTCTATTATAACCATATTGATTTTATTACAGAAGGCGCGGTAGTACCGGATTTGAGAAGAGGGCTTTTGAATGACAGGAAAGAACCGCCTCGTCATTATATTGATGTAGAAGATTTCAAAATCCCTTTAAGCGCTTTCCCTAAAACCGCCAAAGAAGCTTTTGAAAAATACGACAGTGCTTTCTTAAACAAAACCGGTTATTTACCCTGGTACATTGAAAATCTTACTGAAAAACTTACTTATGCATTTAAGAAAAGAGATAAATCAGGAATACTTTTTCTTTCCGCAGAATTATCACATTATGTGGCAGACGCGCACATGCCCTTGCATACTTCTTCCAATTATAATGGTCAGTTAACAGGTCAAAAAGGAGTTCATTCATTGTGGGAATCTACGCTACCTGACAGGTTTGGAGGTTCTTATAATTTTAAAACACCGCAGGCAAAATATATCAAAAATATTCCTGATGAAACTTTTAAAATGATTGAACAATCTCATTCGCTGGTTGATACACTTTTGGCAAAAGAAAAAGAAGTGAGAAGCAGGTTTACTGAAGAAAATATGTATAAAAGAGACAGCAGCGGCAACGTTATAAAATTTTATAACTCACCTGTTTTCTCTGATGAATATGCAAAACAATTTAATGAAGCGCTGGGAGGAATGGTTGAAAAACAATTGCAATTATCTATTTATGATGTAGCCTCTTATTGGTATACAGCGTGGGTTAACGGTGGCAGTCCTGATCTTATTTCTTTAGACGATCCGCATCTTACCAAACAAAATAAAAAGAATTACAAACGTGAATTAAAAGCCTGGAACAAAGGCAAGTTATTAAATCTTTCAACCGGAGAAAGGGAAGAATAAAATATTGACTTATTACTTTGCTCACTGCTATTGTCCTCAAAAACCAATAGCAGTTTTTTTTAGAAATATTTGTCTTTATCTGGATAACTTCTTTGAAAAAAAGGCGTTGAGAGAGATAATTTTTTACCTTCGCCGCCTCATAAAAAATGAAGTCTAAGTTACACTATGAAAACCTATTCAGCTTTCGTTTCAGCCAAATTATCAATTTCGGAAAAGCAGGTACTTGCCGTATTAGAATTATTAGCTGAAGGCGCTACCATTCCCTTCATCGCGCGTTACCGAAAAGATAAAACCGGCGCCTTGGACGAGGTTCAAATTCAAAACATACAGGAAGAAGCAAAGTTTCAACAGGAATTTGCTGATAGAAAAACCTTTATTGAAAAAACGATTAATGAGCAGGGAAAAATGACGGATTTTCTGCAGCAAAAAATCAATGACGCTACCACGCTAAACGAATTGGAAGATATTTATTTGCCTTACAAACCAAAGCGAAAAACAAAAGCGCAAACGGCACGTGAAAATGGCCTGGAACCACTGGCTTTATTGTTATTACAGCAGCAAAATATTGTTCCCGAAACCGAAGCGCAAACATTTTTGAATGAAAAAATAACTGATGCAGAAATGGCTTTGCATGGTGCGCGCGATATTATTGCTGAAGTAATCAATGAAGATGCTGAAGTACGCGCTAAAATGAGAAAATTATTTGAGCAGACAGCAACTGTTCAAAGCAAAATTTTAAATGATAAAGAAGAAGCCGGAATTAAGTACAAAGATTATTTCGATTTTTCTGAACCGGTTTCTAAAATTCCTTCGCATAGAATATTAGCGATTATGCGTGGGTTTATTGAAGGTTTTTTAAAAATGAACATCGCGCCTGAAGAAGAAACAGCCCTATTAAAAATTGAAGATCAATTTATAAAAGCAAACAATGAAGCGGCAGAACACGTAAAAAAAGCAATTAAAGATGCCTACCGGCGATTATTACAGCCAAGTCTTGAAAGCGAATTCAGGATGGCTTTAAAGACAAAGGCAGATGAAGAAGCGATAAGCGTATTTGCTGAAAACCTTCGCCAGCTTTTGCTTTCATCGCCTTTAGGCAGTAAAAAAATATTAGCAATCGATCCGGGATATCGCACAGGTTGTAAAGTAGTTGTGCTGGATGAGAAAGGTGATTTGCAAAAAACAGATGTCATTTTTGTTCATGAAAAAAATTATAAACTGGATGAAGCAAAACATAAGATTGAAAGTTATGTGAGTGAATTTGGAATAGAAGCATTTGCAATTGGTGATGGAACAGCGGGCAGAGAAACGGAACAATTTATTAAAGGATTGAATACAGTCTTACCGGTTTTTTTGGTAAATGAAGATGGAGCTTCTATTTATTCTGCATCAGAAATTGGTCGTGAAGAATTCCCGGACCAGGACATTACCGTTCGTGGCGCTGTGAGCATTGGAAGAAGGTTAATGGATCCGCTGGCCGAACTGGTAAAAATAGATCCGAAAAGTATTGGTGTAGGCCAGTACCAGCATGATGTAAACCAGGTAAGGTTGAAAGAAAAACTGGATCACACAGTGGTAAGTTGTGTGAATTCAGTAGGTGTAAATTTGAATACAGCAGGTAAATATTTATTGAGTTATGTAAGTGGTATCGGACCTTCTATTGCAGAAAATATTGTAACCTATCGAAAAGAAAAAGGCCGCTTTACCAACCGGCAACAACTGAAAGAAGTGGCAAGGCTGGGCGACAAAGCCTATGAGCAATGTGCAGGTTTTTTACGAATTAAAAACGGCGACAATCCTTTGGATGAAAGTGGTGTACATCCGGAATCTTATAAAGTGGTTGAACAAATGGCCAAAGATGCCGGCATAGCTGTAAAGGAAATTATCGGTAATGAAAGTATTGTAAATAAAATAAACTCACAGTCATACGTAAACGAAAACATCGGGTTGCACACTTTACATGATATTTTAAAAGAATTAAAAAAACCAGGTATAGATCCGCGTAGGGAGGCGCAGGCTTTTGAGTTTGCCAATATTTATTCAATAGAAGATGTAAAAACAGGAATGATTGTGCCTGGACAAATAACCAATCTTACCCGCTTTGGTGCTTTTGTTGATATTGGCGTAAAGCAGGATGGATTGGTACATGTTTCTGAAATTGCTCATAAATACATTTCTGATCCCGGAGAGGTTTTAAAATTGAATGATAAGGTAATGGTGAAAGTAGTTGAGGTTGATATGATAAGAAAACGAATCGCTTTATCAATAAAACAAACACAGGAATTACCTGAAAAAAGCCAACAGAAGGTACCCGGAAAAAATAAAAGCCATTCCAATTCTTTTACTACTAAAGAAAAAGAAAGCGCCTCAATGGAAGATGCAATGAGTTTATTGCGAAAAAAGTTTGGAAAATAACCGTTGTTTCAATATAACGTTAACGGGTAAATGCAAAAAGTTTTACAGTAAACGTATAAATAAAAGAAATTTTTGTTTTCCAAGTCTCAGGTTTTCTATTCCAGGCTCAAATATCCGTTATGTTCCATCCAATGCTTTAGATTCTCCATCCAATTATTTTTTGCGAGAAGATGCGTTCCAAAACCATGGCCTCCATTCTGGAAAATATGCATTTCAACCGGAACTTTATTTCTTAGTAAAGCTTCATAATAATTAATGCTGTTCTTAGGATTTACGGTCTTATCATCACTTGCCAAAACCAAAAAAGTGGGTGGCGTTTTTTCAGTCACCTGTAACTCATTGGAAAAATTTTCGATCATTTCCTGAGTCGGGTTTTTACCAACTAAATTATCGCGGCTACCCATGTGCGTTAGTGAATCAGTAAAACTGATTACAGGATAACCAAGTATAGAAAAATCCGGCCGCAGAGAAGTGTTGAGCGGATTAGAAATATAAGCTTTATCAAAGTGTGTTGAAGCAGTTGATGCCAAATGACCACCGGCTGAAAAGCCCATGATACCAATCATTTGTGGATTAACATCTAATCCCTTTGCATTTTCTCTTACATATTGCAGCGCCCGTTGCGCATCCTGCAAAGGACCAATGGATTTATCTTTCATAATGGAATCACTCGGCAACCTATATTTCAATACAACAGCGGTTACGCCCCATGTATTCATAATTTTTGCTACTTCAGTTCCTTCTAAATTATACGCCAAAACCGCATAGCCGCCGCCTGGACAGATAACAACTGCCGGTTTATTTTTATCGGGGTGCTCCGGTTTAAAAATAGTAATAGCGGGAACACTTACATTGCTGATGAGAATAACACCATACTTCATTGTATCGGCTTTTTCCTTATAATCCTTATCAGGCTTGCTGTTGGGAACTTCTTTATAGAGCGGAATAGTAGTTTGTGCCATTGAATAACCAACAATTGATATCAAAAAAGGTAAGAGTAAAAAATTCTTCCAATTCTTTTTTAAAAATTTATTTTTCATCTTCAATATTACTTTTAAAATTTAAAATAATTAAATCGCGCGATCTAAATGAACATAACCACCGTCAACATGAATCAACTGTCCTGTCGTATGGCTTGAGCAGTCCGACAAAAGAAAGGCAACCATATTGGCAATTTCAACAGGTGTCGTCATTCTTTTTTCAAGGGGAATTTTTTCAGTAATTGATTTCAATTTTTCTTCAGGCGCCTCAAAGGTTTTAATCCACTTTTCATACAATGGTGTATAGCATTCTGCCACTACTACTTCATTCACCCTAATTCCATATTTTAATAATTCAACAGCCCATTCCCTTGTGAGTGCATTTCTTCCACCGTTAGAAGCTGCATACCCTGAGGTATTTCCCTGTCCTGTTTCGGCAGTTTTAGAACCAATATTTACAATAGCTCCTTTCGATTCTTTCAAATAGGGCAAACAATGATGAGCCATTAAATAATAATGGACTAAATTTTTATGTAGCGATGAAAGGAATGCTTCATAATTTCCTTTCTCCAAACCTACCCCATCATTAACTCCTGCATTATTTACCAGGCCGTCAATATGGTTAAATTTTTCAATCACCTGCTTTATTACCTTTTCACATTCCAGCGGTTTTGTCAATTCTGCAACAACCTGGAATCCTTTATTATCAATAGTCGCAAGCATCTTTAAATTATCTTCTTCATTCCTTCCGATGATGACCGGCACTGCATTTTCTGCAGCAAGTACCTTCACAATTCCTTCTCCTATTCCTTTGGCACCGCCAGTTACAATGATTATTTTTTGAGCGAGATGAAGATTCATTTTTATCGTTTAGAGGGTTTAGATTGTTTAGAAGTTTAGATTGTAAAAATCAATGGCATTCTGCGTAAATACTTTTTCTTTTTCTTCGGACGAAAAACCAGCCATATAATTTTCCAGCAACTCTTTCCATTTTTTGTAATTACCGCTAAGAAGCATTACCGGCCAGTCACTTCCAAATACAATTCTTTCTATTCCAAAAGATTCAAAAATCACATCAAGATATGGATAAAGATTTTTTTCTTCCCATTGATTCAACTTCGCTTCCGTTATCAACCCTGAAAGTTTACAAAAAATGTTTTTACGTTTTGAAATTTCAGTCATCCATTTTTTCCATTCTGTTATACTTTTGTTCCTTATTGACGGTTTGGCACCATGATCAATAATAAATTTTTGAGCCGGGAAGTAATTCACAAATTCAACAGCTTCCTTCAATTGAGTTTCGTAAATAAGCACATCATAGGTAAAGTCATATTTTTTTAGAACCTGCACACCATTCAGAAATTTTTTATTTTTCAAAAAGCCTGCTGGTTCTGCCTGTACAATATGCCTGAAACCTTTTATTATCGGGAATTGAGAATAGTAAAGCAACCTATTTTCGATATTTTCATTTTGCAGATCTACCCATCCAACAATTCCTTTTATGAAATTATTGTCATTTGCAACCGAAAGCAAAAAATTGGTTTCATTCTCACTCTGATCAGCCTGCACAGCAATTACACCATCGACATTATTTTCAGAAATAATTGGTTGCAAATCGGCAGGCAGAAAATCCCGCTGAATGATTTTCATATCATCTGTAATCCAGGCATCCCTTGTTTTATTATACTTCCAAAAATGAACGTGTGCATCAATCATCGCTAATTATTTTGACCAATTTACGACGTTTTGCCTTTGAGTTCCCAAACCATCAATTCCCAATTCAACTATGTCTCCTTCTTTTAAATACACAGGTGGATTAAATCCAAGACCAACACCTGCCGGTGTTCCGGTAGAGATAATATCGCCTGGCAATAAGGTCATAAAATGGCTTATATAAGAGACCAAATGGGGAATTTTAAAGATCAGGTCATCGGTGTTACCATCCTGCATTTTTTTACCATTAACGGTAAGCCATAAACGCAAATTATTTACATCTTTAATTTCATCTTTTGTAGCGATCCATGGACCAAGCGGAGCGAATGTATCGCAGCTTTTTCCTTTTACCCATTGGCCACCATGTTCCAACTGAAACTCCCGTTCACTCACATCATTATGTAAACAATATCCAGCCACATAATCCATTGCTTCCTTTTCTTCAATGTAAGAAGCTCTCTTTCCTATAACCACAGCCAGCTCTACTTCCCAATCAGTCTTTACAGAATTTTTAGGAATAATAATATCGTCATCCGGACCGGAAACAGCGGTAGTCGCTTTAAAAAAAAGAATGGGCTCTTTCGGAACGTTGGCATTGGTTTCCTTTGCATGTTTTGCATAATTGAGACCTATACAAATAATTTTTGAAGGTTTATAAACCGGGCAACCCAATCTTTCTGTTTGATCAACCTCCGGTAAACCATTTAAAGGAATTTCCTCCAGTTGTTTTATTCCTTCTCCTCCAAAAAAATCTTCATCATATTCTTTGATAACCGATGATACATCATATCTTTTATCATTAATGATTAGTCCAGGTTTTTCTTTTCCTGCTTCTCCAAATCGAATCAGTTTCATAATTTCCTTTTGCTTTTACTTCAATATAATTTGAATAATTGTGTCTACGTCGTTTTTACTAACTCCTTCCAGGTTAAGGGTTACCTGCGAATTGTTTTGGTCAAATTTTACTTTGTGATCCGTTCCCATTACTATGCAACTTTTAATCTTTTCAGGAACCCCTTCAATTACCACCGATGATTTTGACGGATCCAAAAGATGAACATAAATTGTTTTATCTTTTGAAGTAACCACGCCCCAATCCTGCGCCGGCATTATATTTCCACGGGTTCCGTAAATACTCGCGCCATATTTAGCCATCCATTTTCCAACCTCCTTTAAAGTATCCCTGAATTCCTGTTGAATAATTCCATTAGGCTGAGGACCGACATTCAATAAAAAATTGCCATTTCTTCCTGCAGCATTTACAATGTAATGGATAAGTTGTGGAACTGATTTGTAATTGTCATCTTTAATATTAAATCCCCAGGAATTGTTCATGGTTTCACACGTTTCCAAGGGAAGTTGCTCTGAAGGTTTTTGGAAACTGAGGCCCGATTTATTCTGCCCAGGCAAATCCTTTTCAAACATTTGAAAATCTTCACCCGGAAAAGGAGTCATGTGATGATTGTTGCCAATTAAACACGCTGGCTGAAGTTTATGAATCAACGCATAAATTTCCGGTAAATGCCAATCCACTTTTGGAGATCTGTCCTTGGCACCTTCAGGAGCTGTCTGGTCCCAATATCCATCAAACCAAATACCGTCGATCTTACCGTAGTTGGTAAGCAATTCTGTTAATTGATTTTCCATGAATTTTATATAATGATTCCAATCTCCATGAACCGTGCGGCCTGTGCCCTGCCCTGTTCTTCCCGTCCAATATGAATAATCATTTCTTCTCCAGTCAAGCAAAGAATAATACAAAAATATTTTCATGTGCTGTTTATGGCACTCATCAACAATCATCTTTACTACATCTTTATGATACGGCGTATTCATGATATTAAAATCAGAATATTTGGTATTCCACATGCTGAAACCATCATGGTGTCTTGTAATTAGAGTGATATATTTCATGCCTGCATTTTTTGCCATACTCACCCATGCATGTGCATCAAATTGAGTAGGATTAAAAAAATGCATCAGCCGTGTATAATCTTTTACATGAATGTTTTCATTCTGCATTACCCATTCGGCATCACCCAATATGCTGAACACGCCCCAATGAATAAATAATCCAAATTTAGCATCCTGGAAATGGCTGCGCGCTTCAAGATTTGCCGGCGTGGGAGAATACGTTTGTGCATTACTGTTAGTAATGATCATTACAGTAAACAAACAAATAAAAAAGTTTTTCATTTCGATAATTTAAGTATTTAAAGTTAAAAATCCGCCATCAATCGGGTAATCTGTTCCGGTAATGAAGGAAGCTTCATCACTGCATAAATATAAGGCTAAGGCTGCAACTTCTTCCGGCTTTGCCATTCGTCCGATCGGTTGTGTTGCAGATAATTTTTCAAACATTTCTTTCTCTTTGCCGGGATAATTTTTTTTGAGAAAACCATCCACAAAAGGAGTATGCACCCTTCCGGGAGAAATAGAATTACATCTTATATTATCATGAATATAATCTTTGGCAACCGATAAGGTCATCGCTGCAACAGCGCCTTTGGCAGTTGAATAAACAAACCTGTCGTCAAGGCCGCACCACGCGGCAACTGAAGCCATGTTTATTATAGTTCCGCCTCCATTTTTTTTCATTAACGGAAGAGAAGCGTAAAGACAATTATAAACGCCTTTTACATTTACATTGATTACCCGGTCAAAGTCTTCTTCAGAAGTGGTATCAGCTTTCCCGATGTGTGCAATACCGGCGTTATTAATTAAAATATCATGAGCACCTATTTTTTTAAAAGTTGAAATCACTTCCTTTTGATTCGCTACGTTGCATGCATAGGAAAAAACTTTGCCCTGGGTTGAATTAATTTCGCTTACTGTTGATTGCGCATTTTCATCACTTAAGTCAATGACGTGAACTTCAGTTTGTTGCTTTGCAAACAGAATCGCAATAGCTTTTCCAATTCCGCTACCGGCGCCTGTTATGACAGCTTTCTTATTTTTTAATGAAAACATTGTTTAAGCTATTGGTTGATTGGTTGAATTAATTTTATAGCCGCTCCATCCATACCATGCAACTACAACAAAACAAATAGCAGGAATAAAATAGGAAACAGCAGTTGAATATTTTTCTGCTGCAAGTCCCATCAAATAAGGCATTATCGCCCCGCCCACAATAGACATGATAATAAATGATGACGCTTTTTTGGTATGATGTCCTAAATCTTTTACCCCTAATGCAAAGATGGTGGGAAACATGATAGATTCAAAAAAGAAAACCGTCATGAGTGAATATACCGATAACCAGCCTTTGTTTAATATTACCAAAATGCAAAGGAGGATATTTACCAGGGCGAAAAGAAACAATAAAATATTAGGGGCGAATTTTTTCATCAGTGCGGTACCGGCAAAACGGCCCATTGTAAATAACAATAAACTCACAGAAAGCAAGTAAGCCCCGTCGGCATTGCTAATCGTTTTATTATTCTCTGTACAATAATTCAAAAACAAAGCGGCAATTCCTACCTGGGCCGCCACATAAAAAAACTGCGCGAGAATTGCACCTGTAAAGTGAGGATGTTTAAATAACGGTTTCTTAATTTGCTCTACGTCTTTAACCATTTTATCTTCCTTAATTTCAGGCAAAGGCGTTTTCCAAAAAATAATCGCCACCGTTAATACAACCACTCCGATAACGAGATAAACTATTTTTACAGAATCCAGTTGCGAGGTAACATCTGTAGAACCGGCAAAGAAAACATTCGCTGCAATAATAGGGCCTATAAGAGATCCGACACCATTAAAACTCTGTGCAAGATTTAACCTGAATTCAGAAGTTTTTGGATCTCCCAAAACAGTAACATATGGGTTGGAAGCAGTTTCAAGAAATGCGAGTCCGGAAGCAAGAACAAATGTCGACAATAAAAAGAAATTAAAACTTGAAATTTGGGCAGAAGGGTAAAAAAGGAAAGCGCCGGTAGCGTATAAAAGCAGGCCGGTAATAATTCCTTTTTTGTAACCAAAGCGGTTCATGAAAATTCCCGCGGGCAAAGCGATCAGAAAATAAGCGCCGAAATAAGACATTTGCAACAAGGTTGACCGCGCCTTATCAATATGCAACGTTTCCTGGAAATGTTTATTCGATACATCAAGAAGGCCATAAGCCAATCCCCATAAAAAAAACAAGGAAGTAACTAATATCAAGGGAAATACATAGTTGTTTTTGGGGCTTCCGGATGACACTGAAGTAACCGGAGTAATAGTAGTAATGGCCATTGTTTATTTATTAAGATCTAAGATTTTGTTCATTAACATCCATTTTTCTCCGGGTTTTGCTGCAGGAAGCGCTTGTTGGTATTTCCACATCAACACTTCCCACTCCTGAACTTTTGGATTGGCATTATCCATTGCATTTTTTCTTTCAAAAGAAAAGTTTTCATCGGTTTCCATGATCATAAAAAGACGATTGGAAACCCGGTAAATTTCCATATTGGTAATTCCGGCATCTTTAATAGAATTAATAATTTCAGGCCATACATTTTGATGAAATTTTTCATATTCATGAATCAATGTTTCATCATCTTTTAAATCAAGCGCAAAGCAATATCTCATTTTATACGTTATAATTAAATGAAGTACAAATTAAGTCATTATTAATAAAAAAGAAATCGGAAATTATCTTTCTCATAAATCATCTTAAGCCATTTATTGTCTCTGACGTTTTATTAAATTAAAAATTCAAAATATTTGTTGGTTTACTGATGCCAAAAAAAAACCAACTGCGGAGAGTTGGTTTATGTTTTCACATTCTTTGATCTTTAGGTTAATGCCAGGTCCAGCACTTGTTGCATTGTTTTTACATAATGGATTTTCAAACCCTTGATATAATTAGGGTTGATATCATGAACGTCTTTTTCATTTTCAGCGCTCATGATAATCTCACGAATGCCTGATCTTTTTGCAGCAAGTACCTTTTCTTTGATACCACCAACCGGAAGCACCTGTCCGCGCAAAGTAATTTCGCCAGTCATCGCAAGATACGGTTTCACTCTTCGCTTTGTAAAAGAAGAAGCCAACGCTGTCATCATTGTAATCCCTGCACTGGGGCCATCTTTGGGAACCCCACCTTCGGGTACATGAATATGTACGTTTTTTTTGTAGAATATTTCCGGGTCAATTCCATACTTTTTTGCATTCGACTGAAGATAACTCAATGCAGTTGAAGCGCTTTCTTTCATCACATTGCCCAAATTTCCGGTAAGTTTTAAATCGCCCTTACCATTATCGCTTGTCGTGGATTCAATAAATAAAATATCACCTCCCACATACGTCCAGGCAAGGCCCACTGCTACACCGGCCATATTTGCAGACTTATATATTTCATTACTGTACTTCGATCTGCCAAGAATTTTTTCAACATCATTCAAACTAACCGTAGGTTTTAATTTACCCTTTTCTGCATATTCCCTCGCCAGTTTACGCATCACACTTGCCAACTGTCTGTCAAGTTCGCGCACCCCGCTTTCTCTTGTAAAATCTGCAATGATTTTTTCTAATACTGCATCGCTAATTTTAAAAGAAACACCTTTTAATCCATGCGCCTCTTTTTGCTTTGGCAACAGGTGCCTTTTTGCAATTTCAATTTTTTCTTCAATAGCATAACCGCTCAAATCTATAATCTCCAGGCGGTCGCGCAGTGCAGGTTGAATGTTTTGCAAATTATTTGCCGTTGCAATAAACAAAACCTTGCTGAGATCGTATTCCAGTTCCAAATAATTATCGTAAAAATTATTGTTTTGCTCCGGATCCAAAACTTCCAGTAAAGCAGAAGAAGGATCGCCTCGAAAATCGGTTCCTACTTTATCAATTTCATCCAATATCATTACAGGATTTGAAGATTTTACTTTTCTTATGGATTGCAAAATTCTTCCGGGCATAGCACCAATATAGGTTTTTCGGTGGCCACGAATTTCACTTTCATCATGAAGGCCACCAAGACTTACCCGCACATATTTTCGGTTAATAGCATTAGCAATACTTTTACCGAGTGATGTTTTACCAATTCCCGGAGGGCCTATAAAGCAAAGAATCGGGCTTTTCATATCACCCTTTAATTTTAGCACGGCGAGATATTCTAAAATTCTTTGTTTAATTTTTTCCATCCCATAATGATCGTTATCAAGTATTTTTTTAGCTTTTTTAAAATCGTACTGGTCTTTTGTATAATCTTCCCAGGGCAAATCCAACATGAGGTCCAGGTGATTATACACAACAGAATAATCCGGAGTAGAAGGATGCATTCGCTCCAATTTTTCTATTCCTTTGTTGAACATATCTTTTGCAGTCGCAGGCCATTTTTTTGTTTCAGCCTTTTTCTGCATTTCTTTTACCTCAGCAACATTATCGCCCCCCAACTCTTCTTTGATCGCTTTTAATTGTTGCTGCAAAAAATAATCTTTCTGTTGTTTGTCAAGTTCAGCGCGGGTTTTGTTCGTTACCTTATTTTTTAACTCTGCATATTGCAATTCTGTTTGCAATAAATTCAGCAACACTTCAGCCCTTTCTTTAATATTCTGAATTTCCAACAGCTTTTGCTTTTCAAGAATATTGCTGTTGAGATTGCTACTTACAAAATGAATTAAAAAAGAAGGGTTTTCAATATTCTTTAAAATAATAGTTGCCTCAGAAGGCATATTTGGCGAGAGTTGTATAATTTGTCCTGACAATTCTTTTATAGAACCCACCATCGCGTCAAAATCTGTATCCTCTTTCAATTCATCATCTGTAAGAACCGTTATTTTAGCCTTAAAATAAGGATCTTCTGATGTGATCTCGTCAATTTTAAATCGCTTTTTACCCTGGATGATCACAGTAGTTCCTCCATCAGGCATTTTAATCAATTTCAGAATTTTCGCAACTGTTCCTACATTTACCAAATCACTTGCAGCCGGTTCTTCTACCTGGCTGTCTTTTTGTGAGACTACGCCTACCAATTTGTCAGCCTTGTAAGCATCATTTACAGCTTTTATGCTCTTGTCACGGCCGACAGTAATCGGAATTACGACTCCTGGAAAAAGGACTGTATTTCTCAAAGGAAGTAGCGGTAAGTCAGCAGGAATCACCTGTTCATCATTTCCATCATTGTCTTCATGCAAAGGAATCATGGGCATAAATTCCATTTCATCTTCAGGCCCATTCAAAAAAAAGTTATTATTCATATATATTTTTCACTTGTCAATCTGTCAAAATTATTACCAAAGAAACGAAGATTTCAAGGTAATACTATATTGTTCAAGATTAATGCCATGTTAAAGAAAAAAATTGAAAAGGAGCTTATGACCTTTTCCGGGATAAAAATCTAAAAACGGTAATGCATAAACGAACATTATGGTGTAATTTGTATGATTATTTTGAAAGAAGTTCAAGTGGAAAAAAAATAATATTTTACATTTGAATTTCGACCGCCTTTTAGAAAGTAAAAACAATATATGCCTAATATTTTACTTGTTGATGATCATTCGATAGTGAGAACCGGATTGAAATTATTAATCCATGATTTTCTTGCACATTCTATTATTGATGAAGCTCAAGACGGTGATTCTGCATTAATAAAAATAAAACAGAAAAATTATGACCTGGTGGTGATGGATGTCAACATGCCTAACACTGATTCATTCGGAACCTTGCAGACAATTCTTACGTTTAACCCTTCGATAAAGGTCATCATGTTTAGTATGAATGCAGAAGAAGTTTATGCCAAAAGATATTTGAAAATGGGCGCAATGGGTTATATAAGAAAAGATGCTCCCAACAATGAAATTGAAAAAGCTATCACTACAGTTTTAAATAATAAGACTTATGTAAGCCCGGAACTCGCCCAAAAGATTTTATACGATTTGCATTCAAAAAACGAGTCAGAAAATCCTTTTGACAAATTATCAACCCGGGAATTTGAAATTGTACAGCATTTGGCACAGGGAGATTCTGTTGCCGAAATATCCAAAAAGCTAAACGTTCATACCTCAACAGTAGGCACTCACAAAGCAAGAATATTTGAAAAGCTGCACTGCCACAACGTTATTGATCTTACCAATCTCGCAAAAGCCCACAATGTGATTCTTACATCATAAAATTTTACTGTAATTTAATTTTACCGTCGTTTTTTTTCTACTATCAATTAGTTTAATTACTACAAAAGTTATTAAACGCCTACTCTACTTTTACCCGAGTTATCAGATAATGCAATCATAAAAAAATCCATTCTATCCATGATTGCTTTATGACTGATAATCAAACCTGACGCCAAAATGATTGTGCCGTTGGTAACCTCTGAAATAAAAAAAGCGATAGTAGATCTATCGCTTTTTTTATGTAATAAAATAACTACTGTACATTACAAATTTAACTACATTTCATCTTGGTTTTAATATCCACTTTTGTATCAGTTGATTTTAAACCACCAAAAAATAACCCAAACCTGAACTTATGAAAAAAAATATACTTCAAACTCTATCCCTCGCATTTTGTATTTGCGTGTTTTCAGTACAAATATCAGCACAAGTTATTGCTGATCCCGGAAATGATCCGCGTTGTCAGATTCATTGCCAACAGTGGAATCAACTGCAGCGCATTGTGGAAAAACAACTGTTTTTAAAAATGGAATAAATGATGAAGCGACTAATGATAATAATTTTTCTTTAAATAAAACATTGATGTTTGCAGGCGAACAATTTAACGTTCAGGAAATAAATAAAAAAACAATTAACAACAGTAAAAGAATAAATAAACACGATTTCTATTTTGACAAATCATTACTTCGCCAATTACAGCATCAAATAGTTTTGCAAAAAAGTTGCTAAAGGATTAATGCAAATTCTTTACCAACTTATATACCCGTTTCGACAATTCTTTCATTCTTGGCTTCACGTCTTCTTCGGTAATTGGTGTAAGCAAAGCAATTACATATTTTATATGTCCGTCATTCACAATTCCTGCATCACAGGTAAAGTAATTCCACCAGCCGGATTTATGATAAAACATTACGTTTTCAGGAAGTCCTGCAGAAATTTTTGTGGTATCTAACTGCCTCCCCAAAAGCACTTTCATTTGCTGGCTAACCCACGGATTGATCAGTTCATTTTTATAAATCTTGTACATAAAATCCGCCGCATGCAGGGCGCAGGTTTCGGTTCCTCTTATTGTATCATAACCGGGATCTTCGAATTTTCGGCTTAAATATTTACGCGTTACTTCGCTGCCGTACCAGCCATTCTCGTGCATGGTTTCGTTAATGTTTTTACGGCCGGCAATATCAATAAGACAATTGGCTGCAGAATTATCACTTCTTGTGATCATAAGGTCTAATAAATAATCAACTGTTACCGTATCTCCGTCACGCAAAAGCGGTCGAGGGTCCCAGCTTATTTCCCGCGTTTGATCCACATCATTTGGTGATTTTACGATATACTGGCGAAACAACGAATACTGTCCTTCGCTTATTTGTTTCAAAATTTCCATGGCAACATACATCTTATAAAGCGAAGCCGGATAAATAAAATTTTTCATGTTAACGCCGCCCAGTAAAGGTTTTCGGCCATTCAAATCAATTACAACAAAAGAAATTTTTTCCATTCCATCTTCTCCGGCATCGTAAATTCCATCCAGATTTACATCATGAACTATTTGCCGGAGCGAATCAGTAAAAGTCTTTTTCTGAACATAATACCGGGGAATCTTTAATTTTTCTTTTGTCTGAGCCATGATAAAAAAGGAAGTAGTGAGGAAAATAAAAGATAGAAGTATGTATTTCAAAATATTTAAATTTTCTTTTTATAAACCCCACTTATTTATTTGTTTGCTGCTTTCATTTGCTACAGTATTAGGTGTTTTACAAAGATCTTGACTTTTCCCAGAAATGATCTTCATAGGTATCAGCCAGTGACGCATCCGGTATTTGTTCACCTATCTTTTCGAGTTGTTCATCAGATAATTTTTCCTGCAAATGGGGAAACAACACTCTTTCTTCATAACGAATGTGATCATCTACTGTATCTGCCAATTCCAACAAAACACCTTCTTCACGTTCCATTCCTGAAATGGCAATTTTGTCCACAAATATTTTAATTTTTTGATGGTCTTCAAGTGCCTTTTGTACTTCGTTATCCTGTACCGGCGCAAAAAGAAAATCTTCTTCTTCTTTGAAATGTTTCGCAAAATGATGCTCCCAAAAATACTTTACATATTTTATCATCCGATCCGTTTCTATATGATATTTAACCCCCTGACGTATTTTCCAACAGAATAAGAGACCTGCGTGATGATCTTTTGAAAGCTTAACAATATTTGCATTGCGCTTTAGCGGTTTATTTTCCATTGTGTTTTGAATTTGTCACAAATCTATTCACTATTTGTTAAGTAGAGCAGAATGATAATAAAACGGCATTAATCTTGATTATTAATATCTGATTTCAAAAGGTGCCTGCAAAAAAAATCTGAAATAATTCCTTTAACATCTAAAAATAAATGTTTTAATTATGGATGAATTAACTACCCCCGCCGGTTCGCTAGATCACATTCAAGGTAAAGCAAGTGCTACCATTACATTGGTTGAATATGGAGATTACCTTTCACCACACTGCGGCGAAGCTCATTCTATTATCAAAAAACTCATGAAAGAATTTCACAATGAATTACTTTTTGTATTCAGAAATTTTCCGGACGATTCAGCTCCTGAAGCGATGATAGCTGCGCAGGCAGCAGAAGCAGCGGCCTTACAGAATAAATTCTGGGAAATGCATGACCTCATTTTTGAACAACAGGACCAGGTGAGCGAAAGCAATCTTGTATATTTTGCAGAAACTCTAAATCTGAATGTGGAACAGTTTGAAAATGATTACAACAGTCAAAATGTTATTTCAAAAATTGAAAGCGATATTGAAAGCGGCATTCGCAGCGAAGTAACCGACACACCTACCTTTTTTATCGATGATGAAAGATTGGAAAGCTATGACGAAACCTTCGAATCTTTAGCTACTGCTATAAGAAAGGCAGAATAACCTTATCAACAAATATTTTCTTTTTTTTCGAATAGGCATTACCAATATATTGCAAAAAATCATTTGCAGTAATCCAACAAATTCCTTCAATTCTAAATTTGTAAACTCCATTCCGGTTTAAAAAGAAGTAGCAGTGTTTTGGTTAGCAAAAACCTTTTTCAAAATATCTTTAACCCTTGCTGCAGGGTCTTGTCTTATTTGCTGTTCCTCCAGGCCTATTTTATAAAACAATCCGTCTAAAGCTTTTTGCGTTACATACGCAGTAAGATCAGTATTTACCGGCTTACTGCTGAACCGATTGTAGGCGGTAAATACATCGCTCCAATATTTGGTAGCGTTAGTATTATCAAGAGACTTAGAAACTATCGGCGTAAATGCGGCACGCAACTGATCGCTGGTTTTTTCTTTTAAATAATTGGTTGCTGCTGTATTACCACCTCTTAAAATTCCAAATGCATCCTGAATGGTCATCTGTTTTATGGCATTCAAAAAAATATTTCCCACATATTTTGAAGCATCTTCTGCAGACCGGTTCATTGATAAAACGGCTTTATCTACTACACTTCCCAATCCTACATCCCGTAAGGTTTTTTCAACTTTCTGCGCTTCAGGCGGCATCAGGATTTTAACCATCGCGTCCTGGTAAAAACCGTTAAGACTTGCAAGTTTGTTGGTAGCTGAGTCTGTGCCGAGTTCCAATGCGGTTTTCAAACCATCTACTACTTCTGCAGTAGTAAGATTTCCGTTTCCTGTAGCGCCAACAGAATTCATAATGGTTTTTGCAGTTTCACATCCGCTAAAAGCAAATACTATAACCAATCCCAAAAGATAAATTTTCTTCATAATTTTTTTGTTGAAATAAGTTCAAGTTCAGTGCCAAATGTTTAAAGACATTTTTCGATTTAAAAAATTAAAGTTCAATCCCAATTTTCTTCATCAAAATAGAAGCGTTCAAACTATTGCACACACCCGGTTTCAGCCGGTAATCAAAATATAATTCATCATTACTTACCTGTACATCAAAATGGTAGTTCAAAATATTCCTGGTAAAATCTTCATTTAAAGTAGCCAGTTCCAGGTCGTGAGTGGCAATAATTGCAGCAGCTTTCTTTTTTATCAGTTGTTTGATCAATGCTTTGGAACCTGTGTGCCTGTCCAGCGAATTCGTTCCTCTTAAGATTTCATCCAACAGTATAAAAACTTTTTCACCTGCATTCACTTTTTCGATTATGGTTTTCAGCTTTTTTAATTCAGCATAAAAAGTAGAAGTACTTTCTTCAAGGTTATCAGTGATGCGCATGCTGCTTATTAACTGAACATGGGAAACTGAAAATGACTTTGCACAAACCGGCGAGCCCGCCATAGCCAACACAATATTTACACCAATGCTTCGGAGGTATGTGCTTTTCCCGGCCATGTTAGAACCCGTAACCAGCATGAGTTCTGCGTTATCCGGGATATCAATAAAATTATTAACCCGCTTTTCATCCGGAATCAAAGGATGACCAATCTCTTTTCCTTCAATAGAAAAATAATCAGCTTTAATCGCCGGAAAAATCCATTGAGGTTTATTAAAGTTGAGAATACCCAAACTATTGAGTGCTTCAAAATTGGCTAATGTTTGAAACCACAAATTGAAATTATTTTTTTCCGTTTCTTTCCATTTTTCAAGATCGAGAACCTGTTGCAGATTCCACAGTAACAAAAGATTTAATGGAGCAGATAAAACAATATTGTAACGTATATCCAGCTTATCTAAAATCTTTTTCACTTTTGAAATATCACCGGAAGCCTTTTTATTTTGTTCGATAAAAACCGCTTGCCATTGTTGCAATAACGGGCTTTCAAATTTTTCATTTTCTATCAAAGAAATGCTTTTTGAAAGTGTGCTCAGTTCGTCTGCTGCTTTCGACAATTGGTCGTGGATGGGGGCTACATATTTATTTACCTGGTAAGCGATCACTGCAAAAATCAATAGTGATATATAAAAGATGGAGTTGCCTACTTTATCAAAAATATAAAGTGTAACAATAGTGAGAATAATCGCTGGTAATAAATAACGCAGCCACTTCCATGGTTTAAATCCGGAAAACACTGGCGATTCTTTCATCCAGTTTTCCAGCTGGTTTTTGGTTGAAAAAGTGATTTTATTTTTCAACCCATAAGACCTGAGTTCCTGTATCCATAATGTTTTGCCGGATAATTCCTTTACTGCTTGTTGTCTTTCCTTAACAACAGGAATGCTTGCAGGAAATTTTAAATATTCCGCAAGCTTTTGGCTTCCGGGTTCTGAAGTGGTACGGTTGAGGTATTGAAATAAGGATGCCCTTCCAAAAATATCAAGATCGTTTGCATATTCGTGTTCCTTGGGAATGTGTTCTAACCCGGCATCAAAATCCAGGTAATTTCCTGAAAGAAATTTCAATTCATTCTTGTTGATATTCATAAGCCTTTGTGTATGTTCAATTCTGGAATGATTTTTCAGATCGGCTTTAATAAGCTGAATAAAAATAAAAAACAACAATACAGAAGCGAGAATAACATATAAAACGCCCAATGACCAAAGAAAATAAAATGCAGCAATAATGGCAATTATGGCCCCAAGCCTGAACCATGCAAAAGCGGATTTTTTTTGCTTTAGTTTTTGCAACTCTTCATTTAAATCTTCTAACCTGTTTTGATAAAACTGCTTCGGTTCCATTAATTTGTTTTGCTTAAAAAAGTTTGTAAATGTAACTGATAAATTGAGGATTTACCGTTCAACGTGATAAGTGGAAAGGCTGATCCTTAAGGAATTTTTATTAATTCTTTATCAATTCCTTCCTTATTATTTAGTAAATTTGCAGGTTCAAAATTATGGGGCTGACCGGTTTTGACAGCATAGTTCTTTGTAAGTATAAGCATGTAGCGCGTTGCGTAATTAGCGCTTTAATCTGAATACGAAAACTCTAAATGGCAATACACAACTTGCCATGGCTGCGTAATCGATAGATTCGCTTCCATTAGGGCCGTTGAGCGGGCTGGCCTGTTGCCATGCTCTTCCGCCGACTCAAAATAAAACGGGCTGCTGCAATTGAAGGCTGTGACAATTGCTTAAGACGATTCAGCTAAGGAGAAGGTTGGTTTGTTTTGCTCCTGCCTTTTCCCGACAAGTAATGCAAAAATAAACATGTAGAAGGCTTATGGCGAATGTGTTTGGACCAGGGTTCGAATCCCTGCAGCTCCACTTTAACCTATTATTAAAAACGTCATTATTAAAAAATAATGGCGTTTTTTGTTTTGTTAAATTCCCCCATACCCTGCTGATTTAAAATGAGGAAAATTTGTTTGTTTACTGTAATTGTTTCTTTGCAAAATTTGACAACTGAAATTTTAAGAAGAACTTTGAGAAGTAACAGGCGCGTGAACCCAACCATTTTTGCTGTTACAGCTACTATGTTTACAAACCCGACTGAACATTTGGAAGAAACCCGGCAACTCATCAAATCATGTCTTGCGGAAGACAGGAATGCGCAAAGGAATTTGTATGAATTGTTTGCGCCCAAAATGTTTGGGGTGTGTTTACGTTATGGGAAGAACCGGGAAGAAGCTGAGGACATTATGCAGGAAGGATTTATGCAGGTTTTTAAATCGTTGCACAACTTTAAATTTTCGGGGTCTTTTGAAGGTTGGGTACGAAAAATAATGGTGTATTGCGCCATAGCTAAATACCGTGGAAAATCGAAATTGCATTCTGTTTTAATAGAGACAGAAGATATCGCAGTTGTAGACAATGAAGAAATTCTAAGCCGCCTTGGCAAAAAAGAATTATTAAAAATGGTACAAGATCTGCCTCCCGCCTATAGAATGGTATTTAACCTGTATGTTTTTGATGGATTAAAACATCGCGAAATAGCGCAGGAATTAGGCATTTCTGAAGGAACTTCAAAATCGAATTTACATGATGCAAAAGTGATTTTACAACGGGCCGTGAATGAAAGTATGAAAATTGCAAACCAAAAATCCACGAATGGATAAAAATTTACACAATATTGAAGATCTGTTTAAAAAGGGTTTGGAAGGAAACGAAGAATCTCCTTCGGAAGAGGTTTGGAATGCTATTGACCAATCGCTCGAAAAAGCAAATAGTTTAAAGTTTAAGAGAAAATACTATTCTCTCAAAAGAGCAACTGCCGTTTTAATTGTGATTTTGGCGCTTTTGAGTATTTATGTGTTAAGAAACGAATCGAAAAAGCAAATCGAAAGCAATAAGAAAAACGAAAACATTTTTACCTCTGAACCCACTCTTAAAAAAAGTTCTAATTCCGAACCGCAAAGTTCCACTGAAAATAAAACCATCAATAAGGCACCTGCAGACAATCAACCGGCAATAACTGAAAATTTAAGTTCTAAAAAAGAATCCATAACTGAGAATACTAAGCAGCAACCGTTGAATAACTCAACAGAAAGTTTGAACACCCAAAAAACCAATCTTTCAAATACCACGGAAATTGATAACGTAAAAAAATCACCTGAAAAAGCCATTCAGAAAAGAAAGGTACAAGCAGAAAGTATACAGCCTGTTGCCAATTTAGAAGATAAGAATGAAATCGTTTTCCAATCGCAGGAACAGTTAGCAACACCTCCGCCGGTAAATTTTGTTTCGAATGAAAATTTGACTTTTAACAGTATAGATTTTTTGAAGGATGTAACAAAAATTACTCCGTACAGATTGCCTGAAAGAATTGCTGGCGCTAATACCATTATTCATTTTCCTAAACCACTCCGGTTTACTGCAGGTATCTTTTACTCACCTAATATCCCTTTTTCCCATCTGCGCGATGAGGACCATCATTTTGGCAATCCATACTCAAGTGAGCTTGAAAAGAAAGAATCAGGAACTTACTCTTATTCCTTTGGCCTTTCGGTTGGTTACCGGCTGAATTACAAATGGTCCTTGCAATCAGGTGTTAATTTTTCAACCACAAATATGCATATTGAACCAGAAAAGATTTATGCTGAACGAGACAACCAGGGAGTAGTTAAATACACAATCAATACTTCTTCAGGCAAAGGATATATCCTGCCATCTTTTAGCAGTAATCCAAGGGTCGGTGACAGCCTTTTTACACAAAACATTAAACATTCACTTAAATACACTGCAATTCCTTTAGCAGTAAAATATAATTTGAGCAATGGCCGGTTTTCTGCAAATCTTCTTGCGGGATTGTCAACAAATATTTTGTCTACCGGAAAAATAAGCACTGAAGTGAAAAGAGGAAATGAAAGTGAATTGGATAAAACGCATGACATACATGGTTTAAGAACGCTTTATTTTAGTGGTCTTGCTGGAATAGGCTTTGATTATAACATTTACAAAAATCTTTCGTTTACTTTTTCTCCTATAATTAATTTTGCTATAGACCCCATAAATAAAAATGTTCCCGTGAGGTCTTACCCGGGAACAGTAAATTTTCAATTTGGTTTAAAAACCAGTCTTTTTTAAGATTTAATCACTTTCAGGCCTTTGGAAACGCTTAGGCCTTGCCAGGCTATCAGCCGGATATTTAGCTTCCATTTCTTTGATCTGTGCGGTAGCCCAGTCTTCAATTGCCAGTTTTTGATCGGCAGTTAAAATTGCATTACGGTGAATAAGTGTGTAAGAACTTAAAGGCATTTCATCCTTCTTAAGTTGCTCAATTATATCTTTAAATCCTTCATGTTGTCTCCATAGCGGGTAAGTGTTAAATTCTGAAAAATTAAGATGCCATTTGCCTTCCTGAATGTGATTGTTGAGGAACCAGGCAACGGGCTGAATCTTAAAGTAAAAAGGATAAACCGTTGTATTGCTGTGGCAATCGTAACAGGAAACTTTCAGGTTTTTTTGAATACTAGCAGGAATTTGATAACTAGCAGTGATCTGGTTCTGGGCGATCTCATCGCCTTTATTTTCGGCTGGCCTTATAAACTGGATAATTATTAATGCAACCAGCAAAACAATCAGTATGGTTTTTATTGCTTTCTTCATTTTCTTGATTATTTATAATTTATTTTTTTTAAGAATTTTAAACATAGATTAAAAATAGATATAAATGTACAAATCAAAAGAATATCAAAGCTTTTAACACATAAATTTTTGTTTATGTTTTAAAAAGGACCTATAATCTCCAGCAACTTAATTAAAAAAATGTTGTTGCATTAAACGGATTTGCTGAAAAGTTGTGATGCAACAGTACCTTCTGCCTGCCACCATTTTTGATCAAATGACTGGCAAATATTCCTTAAATATTGCCTTCCTGTTTCCAGCACCTGGAAGCCGTCTTCATTTAATTCAAGCAATCCGTCATCTGCCAGCTCCTGCAAATGTTGTAAAGGAAATTGCTGTAGTAATTCTGCATCTTCTTCACGAAAAGTAACTTTGCCTTTACATGCTGTTTGCAAAATATAATTTTTAAGCGCAATGTCTGTCTCCTCCAAAAAGCAACCTTTGTTGGCAGCAAAATCACCTCCGTTTATAAGCCGGATATAGTTGGCAAGTTCTTTATGGTTCTGACTGTATGAAGTTCCGGTATCAGTAATTGCAGAAACACCCAATCCCAATAAAAATGAAGTATGGGTGGTAGTATAGCCCATAAAATTGCGGTGAAGTTTACCGTCTTTCCATGCGGTATAAAGATCATCCTCAGGCAAAGCGAAATGATCCATACCGATATCAAAATAACCGCCAGCTTTAAATTTTTCTTTTGCCAACAGGTACAAATTCGTTTTTAGTTCCGGCGAAGGAAGATCGTTTTCATCAAACAATCTTTGTGCTTTTGATTTCCAGGGAACATGCGCATAACTATAAAAAGCAATTCTATCAGGTTTTAGTTCAATCGTTTCATCAAGTGTTCTTGCCTCGCCAATTAAAGTCTGAAACGGAAGTCCATAAATCAAATCATAATTCACCGAACGAAATCCAATTTCTCTTGCTTTTTCTGTAACACGGCGAACATTGGCCACCGGCTGTATCCGGTTTATCGCACGTTGCACAACAGGATCGTTATCCTGAACACCAAAGCTGATACGCCGAAAACCTAAATTATAAAGTGTTTTCAAATGCTCATCGGTTGTATTATTTGGATGGCCTTCAATTCCGAATTCGTAATCAGGATGAACTGAAGCTTCTTTTAATATTCCTTCAATCAGTCTTTCAAGGTTGCGTGGCGAAAAGAAAGTGGGAGTGCCACCGCCAAGATGCAGTTCCCTTATTACAGGCACTTCATCCATCAGGCTCCTGTACAACTGCCACTCTTTAAGTATCGTATCAATGTATTCTTCTTCAACCGAATGATTGGTAGTGATTTTTTTATTACAGCCACAATAGGTACAAAGAGATTCACAAAAAGGCAAGTGCAAATAAAGGCTGATGCCCCCCAGCGAATTTTGCCGTTTGAAATCACGGCGGAAATTATTGATCCAATAGAGATCAGGCGTTAATTCTTTCCAAAAAGGAACCGTAGGATAACTGGTATATCTCGGAACAGATGTATTGTATTTTGCCAATAATTCATATTGAGAAGGCATAATATATAGTTTAATTGTTGGAACCAAATGCTTTCACCACCTGGTTAATATGACTAATTGATCAAAAGTAGTCTGGCTAAATATAAAGATAAATGAGATTACTCATTTGCTACTATGATTTGTGTCATTCGCGCTTCAAAGAAGATGTGAGAACAGTAAATGAACAAAAAAACGGGATTCCTGTTTTTTACGTAAGAGTATTAAGAAGATTCGATCAGTCTCAGAATATTGTCTTTTTCTTTTAATGCAGTTTGATAGCCTATTTCAAATATCTGTTCAATATTTCTCATTCTCAGCAAACCGAAACTGTTCAAATGGGGTTCAATAAAAATATCGCAAAAACGCACCTTTGAATAAACCGAATTTGCAATAGCGAGATGAAAACATCTTTCTATCATTACTGCTTTTGAAAATTTAATATTCATATCGGTAATAGTTTCTAATCTGTTTACATGGGATCCAATAATTTTATCACAAAGATCAACCAAGGGTTCTACTGGTAAATTATCAAGCAATCCGCCATCAATCAATTTACTATTCTCGATCTGCACCGGTTCAAATAAAACCGGGAAAGAAGCGGAAGCAATTAGCGGGTTAATTAATTCGCCCGAAGAGAAAAAGATAGTTTTATTGTGTAAAAAATCTGTTGCATTTACATAAAGCGGAATCTTTAAAGATTCAAATGAGTTTTCCGGAATGTTTTCAGTCAATATTTTCCTGATCGTTTCCATAGAAAACAAACCTTCTTTCCTCCATAATAAATTGGATATGCCAAAATAAGAATATTTTTTTGCCAGATTCAGTATTTCATCAGGCGTTTTTCCGCAAGAATATAAAGCCCCGAAAATAGCGCCGGAACTCACTCCTGAAATAGCATAAGGTTTTACCTGCAACTCATCCAACACTTTTAAAAAGCCAAGATGTGCAAAGCCTCTTGCGCCACCACCACTTAAAACCAATCCTATCTTATTCATTTTTTTATAAAATTAAAAAGACTCTTTCATTTTCTCAACTAGCAGCTTTGAGGCGTTTGAAATATTTATAAACTTCGATCCAGATCACAGAAACAAAGCCAACTAAAATGCAAACCAGCAATTGGTTAAAAAGTAATTTTTCAAACTTGAAAAAAGAAATAATTCCCGGAATGGAGATCATCAAAGCGAGCATCAGGATGGTCACAAAAATGATGAGTATTAATAAATAATTTTTATAGCGAAGCGTTGTAAACAATGAGTAATAAAAAGAACGGTTTACCAAAGAAAGAAAAATGTTGGCAATAACCAATGTGGTGAAAACCATTGTCCTGGTCTGCTCTTCATCATATCCTTTTGAAACAGCAAATTGATAAATACCTAACGTTCCGGCAGTAATAACAAGTCCTTGCAATATACTTAGCTGCAACTCTTTCCATGAAAGAAAAGTATTGGTAAATGAACGTGGCTTCTGTTGCATAAGGTTGGCTTCTATTGGCTCATTTTCATAAATGATTGAACAGGTGGGCCCCATAATCAGCTCAAGAAAAATAACATGAACCGGCGTAAAAACTGCCGGATACACCCAACCCAAAACCAGCGGCAACAGCACCATCAAAATGATCGGAATATGAATGGAAATTATATATTGAATCGCTTTTTTCAGGTTACTGTAAATTCTTCTTCCCATGGCAATTGCGTCCACCATTTTACCAAGGTCATCATCGGCTAATACAAGTGATGAAGCGCTTTTTGCAATATCCGAACCTTTTTCGCCCATTGCAATTCCGATGTTGGCTGCTTTAAGTGCGGGCGCATCATTAACACCATCACCGGTCATTGCTACAATTTGTTGGCTTTTTTTTAAAGCAGTTATTATTTTCAGTTTTGCCTCAGGAAACATTCTTGTAAAAATATTGATTCGCATTACATTTTCCTGCAGTTCCTGGTCAGAAAAATTCATCAATTCTGCTCCGTCCAACGCATCTTCTGCCCCCCTGAACCCCACTTGCTGCGCAATCGTTTCGGTGGTAGCTTTATTATCGCCTGTAATAATTTTTACACTAATTCCTGCTTTATAAAAACTTTCAAACACCGCAGCCATATTCTTTTTTGGAGGATCATAAAAAGAAACCAGCCCGATAAATTGAAAATTAAAATTCTCCTGTTCTTTTGGGAAATCATTTCCCGAAAAAGAAGCATGTGCTACTCCTAAAACGCGGTAACCTTGTGCTGACAAAGCTTGCTCCTGGCTAACAATTTTTGCTTTTTCAACTTCTGTCAATTCACATACAGACAAAACTTTTTCAGCAGCCCCTTTGGCAGCAATTACCCGGTTTCCGTTTTTGTTTTCAAATAGATGAGTCATCATAGGCGGACGGCCTGCCAACGGATATTCATGTACCATTTTATAACCCGGGCGCTCATCAGTGGAAACTATTCCCTTATAAGCTTCATGCAAAGCCTTTTCCATTGGGTCAAATGGTAATGGCTCACTTGCCCACATAGCCGTAGTAATTAAATCCAACACAGCTTCCTTATCTTCCTGCGAATCCATGTATAAATGGTCCTTTTCAAATACATACAAACCGGCAAGTTGCATTTTATTTTGGGTGATAGTGCCGGTTTTGTCGACACAAATTACCGTGGCACTTCCGAGTGTTTCTACTGTTTTTGTTTGTTTCACTATGATTCCCATTTTCATCAGCCGCCAGGCACCCAACGCCATAAAAGTGGTAAAGGCAACCGGAATTTCTTCAGGCAAAACAGACATGGCCAAGGTTAATGCCTTTAATAAGCTATTCACCAAACTGCGGGATTGAAAAAAATTAAAAACCCATACTATCAGAAAAACGATTAGCCCGATGATGGCCATCTTTTTTACAAAATTTCTTATTTGCAGTTGCAGCGGTGTTTCTTCTTCTTTAATCTCCTTCAATGATCTGCCTATTCTTCCCAATTCAGTGGCATTCCCCACTTTGGTTACCCGTGCGATAGCCATTCCGCTGGATACCAAAGTGCCGCTGAAGATTTTATTATCTTCATTTACAAACTTTTCTACTGCCAAAGATTCACCTGTAAGAATCGATTCGTTTACGGTAAAATCATTTGAATAAATAATTTCTGCATCGGCAGTTATCATACTTCCTTCTTCAACAATAAACGCATCATCTACTACCACTTCTTTGCTGGAGATAGAAGAGATAATCCCGTTTCTTATCACTTTAGTTTGCGGTTGAGAAAGTTGCTTCAAAGCCGCAAGCGCATGGCGACTTCTTGAATCCTGGTAAAGAGAAATAGCAGAAACCAATACAATAGCCGAAAGCATAAATATGGCATCTCCTTTGTCGCCGGAGATTAAATAAAGAATGCCCGCTGCAAATAACAAAATGAGCATCGGCTCCTTAAGTGTGTCAAGCAAGGCTGCTATAAAAGGACTTTTAGAAGATTGATCCAATTCATTTTTCCCGTGTTGCTTTCCGGAAAGCAACACCTGCTCATCTGAAAGTCCCTTTATATCAATGGGAAGCTTGGACATACATTGCTCAGTTTAAAATTTTAAAAAAATCTAATCAGCAAATAAATGTACTTCCAATAAAGGATAAAAACATGAGGAGGCTCATATTTGGAAATGACTGTTATTCTTTTTTTCGAAACCGATAGCGATGAAATTTGCTTATTCGTATTTATTTATATGAAACCAGTTTCTAAACCACTTTGAAAATATTTTTGAATTAAAGAGAATGAATTTCACAAACGATTTTAATAGCTCCTTACAAAATTTTAGCATAGTTGGAATCAATTACAGGAAAAGCGATATAAGCATCCGGGGAAAATTTTCTATTTCACCAGAGCAGTCAGTTAAACTGATACAGGAAGCTATTTCTAAAAAGGTACAGGGATGTCTTGTTCTTTCAACCTGCAACCGGACTGAACTTTATGGAATTTGTAACGATCCAAAGGAACTGACAGAACTGCTTTGCAGTTATACCAACGGCGACAGAAAAGATTTTGAATCACAAGGTTATGTTTATAACGGCCGTGCTGCGGTAGAACATTTATTAAATGTTGCTTCAGGTTTGGATTCCCAGATTATCGGTGATTATGAAATTTTATCGCAGTTAAAGCATTCTGCCAGGCTTGCAAAAGAAAGCGGCGGTCTTAACCCTTTTATGGAACGGGTAATCAATTTTGCTTTACAGGCGTCAAAAGAAATCAAAACAAAAACCAAACTCAGTTCCGGGAGTGTTTCAGTTTCTTATGCTGCAATTCAAATCATCAAAGAAAAAATAAAAGATTTAAAAAATAAAAAAGTACTGTTGGTAGGAACCGGAAAATTTGGAAATCAGATTGCAAAAAATCTAAAGGATTATTTGCCCGGCGCCAGTATTTCATTTTGTAACAGAACAGATGAAAAAGCTTACCTGCTTGCTGAGAAATATGATGAAGGTTTTGTTGCCTACAAAAATTTAGCTTCAGCTTGTAATGAAGCTGACGTTATAATGATAAGTTCTTCTTCTGAAAATCACATTGTACTTCCCTCCTATTTCGTTTCTGAAAAACCAAGGCTGGTACTTGATCTTTCATCACCACAAAATGCAGATCCGGCTATAAAACAAATACACGGAATCACACTGATGGATGTGGATGAAGTTTCTTTGATTCTTGACGAAACGATTTCTGCAAGAGAAGCTGAAGTACCTAAAGCTTTAAAAATAATTAATGATACCTTAAACGACCTGGAAGACTGGCATCGTCAACAAGCCAACAGTCCTTTGATACAAAAAGTAAAATCACAATTACTTGAAATAAATGAAGCTTTTGAAATTGAAGAGGATAAAGAAAAGATTCACAAAACTGTAGCTTCACTTGCCATTCAACTAAAACATTCTGTGAGCAAAGGTTGCGAATGTATCAACGTTTTGAGCAGCTATGTTGAAAAAAATCTTGTATTGGTGCATTAATATTTTAGCGGAAATATAAATCGGCAATTAAGAATAATAAGAATGTGATTTTTGGCGGCTTACCGAAAAAATTTAATTAATACTATAACAACAATCGCCGCTGCACATCTACCATGAATTCATCACCACACAATTTTCACATCCCTGTAATGGGATTGGCTTTCACTATTGATTCTCCTGTAAAAGTTGCGCAGTATGGAATTTCATCAGCCATTTCTATAATGGAAGACCGGTTGACAGAAATGATGCGTAAACACTATTATCCTTTAATTAATGAAACTTATTTTCCTATAAGCACAAAGGAAGAAAACTATCGTGAAAAAAGAATTACGGATTACCTCAACCTTGTTAGCCGGATCGTATCCGAACAAATAGAAAAATTAAAAAATTCTGTTTTTGAAAACGGGTCAGAAATTGTAAAATATTTTGAAATGCTTCCTGAGGATGGAAAGTTGAAACAATTATACAGGCAACTGACCAATACCACAGACATCGCTGAAAAAGCAAAGCTTGAAGAAATTCTGAAAAGTGAAATCGTGCCCGGAAGTATTGATGTAAACATCATGACGAAACTTGATAAGGACAATTACAGTAAACAAGGAAATTTGGTAGAAAATGGTTCAGACGCTTTAGCTGCTTTAAAAGGATATGCAAAGAGTAATCTCAAAAATTCTTCTTTAATCTTTTCTGCCGGGCTCAATCCACGTTTGTATAATTACCTGGAAAAACTCAGCGAATTTGATGTAAATGATGATGGCGAATTTGAAAAGAAAATAGTGATCAAAGTAAGCGATTACCGCTCTGCATTAATACAGGGAAAATACCTGGCTAAAAAAGGTAAATGGGTGAGCGAATTCAGAATAGAATCAGGATTGAACTGCGGAGGACATGCGTTTGCAACAGAAGGGTACTTAATGGGCCCGATTTTGGAAGAATTTAAAACGAAAAGAGAAGAACTTTCGCGCTCATTATTTGAACTCTATAATAAAGCCTTACAATTAAGATCAGTCAAAACTTTTGATTCCCCTCCTCCGATAAAAATAACGGTACAGGGCGGCATCGGCACATATAAGGAGTCGAAATTATTACAGGAATATTATCAAATGGACAGCACAGGCTGGGGCACACCGTTTTTATTGGTTCCGGAGGCAACTACGGTAGACATTTCTACGATGGAAAAATTGGAAAAAGCCAAACAAGGCGACTTATTTTTGAGTAAGAATTCTCCCTTAGGAGTTCCTTTTCATTATTTAAAAGGTACTTCTTCAGACCTTGAAAAAAAGGAAAGAATTGAAAGAGGAAAACCAGGAAGCCCCTGTACAGAAAAGCACCTGGTGAATAATACTGAATTCACGGAAGAACCGATTTGCACTGCATCTACTAAATACCAAAAGCTAAAAATCAATCAATTAAAATCGTTGAATTTACCTTTAAATGAATATGAACAGCAACTAAAAGAGGTGCAGGAAAAAGAATGCCTTTGCATCGGCTTAAGTAATGCCGCAGCTACAAAATATGAACAACCATTTATAAAAAACCTTACCTCAGTAACCATTTGCCCCGGCCCCAATATTGCTTACTTTTCTAAAAAAGTTTCGCTAAAAGAAATGACCGATCACATTTATGGAAGAACTGATATTATTGAAGACATCAACAGGCCTCATATGTTTATTAACGAACTGGTTATTTATATCAGTTACCTGGAGGAGCAATTAATCAATGAGCCAGTTTCTGCCGAAAATCCTAAGAGAAATAAATACTACCATTCCTTTTATGAACAATTAAAGAATGGAATTAACTATTACAGGGATATGGTAAGCTCTTCTAACCCAATATTAGATGACATTGGAGAAAATTTTGATAAAGGACTTTCTGATGCGGAATCTCAATTAGATCAGCTTTTTGAAAGTCGCATTTTGCAAAATGATTCTTATTTTTCTTTTACTTCCTCAAATTCAATTTCCTGATGCTTTTCAATTTTTGTTGAGCGCGGAACGGCACAACCGCCGGCTCCGCAACAACCGGTATTGGTAAGGGATTGAAAAAGCAGGAATACAGACAAAAAACCCAACAACGTATCATGAAACTGTATTGCCTGAATTCCTGCTACGATACCTAA
Source organism: Bacteroidota bacterium (assembly GCA_028876495.1). GTDB lineage: Bacteria > Bacteroidota > Bacteroidia > Chitinophagales > Chitinophagaceae > Ginsengibacter. The sequence continues at coordinate 44,742 of JAGWRO010000040.1, read as the reverse complement.
TGCCAGTCTCACCCAGCGCATAAAATTCCAGTTAGAAAATAATGTTTCCTTAATAGTTTCCATATATAGTACTTTTAGAACAGATGAAATTTATGCTAATTCCGCTATTTCTTCTTCTTTATTATTAAATACCTGTACACCGTTATAATTTACTTCCCAGGTTACGGGCATCGCTTTCTTCAACATACTGCTCACGCCACAATATTTTTCCTGCGAATCGGTAACTGCCTTCATAGCAGCTTCTTTGTTTTCCTCCGGCCCTTTAAAGTCGTAAGTTATATGAATTGAAGTATATTGAATAGGTACTGTTTTACTGATTTCACCGGTAACTTTCATATCAAAATCGTTCACTTCTTTTTGTGCCTTTCTTAAAATTGCCGCTACATCCATACCGGTGCAGCCGGCAAGAGCGGTTAAAACAAATGGTTTTGGAATAGGCCCATTGTCTTCTCCACCCACTTTTTCCGGCCCGTCCATTATAACTGTATGTCCGTTTACCAATGCGTTAAACTGCATTTTACCCATCCATTGTACTTCAACTTCGTGTGCCATGATTTTATTTAAATTTTATTATGATTCAATTGATTTTTTTCTTGTTTTAATACCGAGGAAATAATAGATCGGGCAAAAGCTTATTAAGCTGGTTAGAACCAGAATTATAGCGACAATTAAAAGAACTATTGCCGTTGTGCCTGTAATTACATTCATGAAATAAAGTATTCCAATTGCGACTGCCGCAAGTATCCTCACGACTTTGTCGGCCATTCCGAGATTTGCTTTCATTTTGTTTATATTTTAAATGAACTAAGATCAAAGATTGTTTATCACTCTCTGTAGTTTTTCACGCACCTGGTTAGCAACGGCGCCAAGAGAATCATTTTTTACACCTGACATTGAAATAACAGGATCTACAGCGCTGACTTCCACTGTACCATCCAGGTTCTCTTCAACCACAATATTGCAAGGTAGCATTGAACCGATCTTATCCTCTAATTGCAAAGCCTGGTAAGCAAAATTTGGATTGCAGGCGCCAAGAATGCGGTATTTCTTAAAATCCACATCCAGTTTCTTCTTTAAAGTATCCTGCACATCAATTTGTGTAAGCACGCCAAATCCTTCTTTTTTAAGTTCTTCTGTTACATGCGCTATGGCTGCATCAAAATCTTTATTTATGGTTTTTGAAAAATAATAACTCATACTTATTGTTTATTTAATTACTAATGCAAAATTGCTAAAGGCCCATCTTTTATTCCGCTACTTATGTTACAGAGCCTTAACCTTTATCTTTAAATAAGAATCTTTAAAAATTGTTTGTTTACTATAAAAGCCTGTTTATCAAAGTTAACCAGGCGATAATGGTGTACTACCAACCAATATCATCTACCAGACTGATCTTGCTCATATTATTCGTTTTATATCACTGGTATTTTTGTTTCTTTCCTTAAAAAGAAAAGATTTCAACACTATAAATAAAGAAATGACCAACTGCTACCATTGTGGCGATGATTGTATCACGTTAATAATTGAAGGCGATAAAAATTTCTGTTGCCAGGGATGTCGGCAGGTGTATTTATTGTTGAACGAAAACAACCTCTGCAGCTATTATAATTTTGATAAGAACCCGGGAATAAAAGTAAAAGGCAAATTTGCCAGTGAACGATTTGCTTATCTCGAAGATGAATCCGTGATAGAAAAATTGATAAGTTTCAGAAGTGACACGCAAACGAATGTCACTTTCTCTCTTCCTCAAATGCATTGTTCCTCATGCATTTTTTTGTTAGAAAATCTTCACCGGATTAATGAAGGAATCATCAGTTCACAAACCAACTTTCAGCGAAAGGAAGTCTTTATCAGTTTTAATGAAAAAATGATTTCACTGCGGAAAGTAGTGGAATTACTTGCGTTTATCGGCTATGAGCCATTTATCAGTTTGAACGATTCAAAAGAAAAAAAAGGAATAAAATTCGACAGGAAACAACTTTATAAGATTGGTATTGCCGGTTTTTGCTTCAGTAATATAATGATGCTCAGTTTCCCGGAATATTTTTCGCACGGAGCCATTGATGAGCAGGGGCTAAAGCAAACTTTTTCCTGGCTCATTTTTGGTTTATCATTACCCGTTTTATTTTATAGTGCGAGTGCCATTTTTAAATCAGCATTTAAAGGTTTACAACAAAAAAATATCAATATTGATGTACCTCTTGCCCTTGCAATTGTTATTACGTTTGTTAGAAGTTATTATGAGATCATTAGCGGAACAGGCGCAGGATATCTTGACTCCGGAACAGGAATTATTTTCTTTATTCTTATCGGTCGATGGTTTCAGAATAAAACGTATGATGCGCTCACATTTGATCGTGATTACCATTCTTATTTTCCCCTGGGAGTTACTGTTTTAAAAAAAGGTAAGGAAGAAAATATTCCGGCAACCAAACTCGAAATGGGCGATTATATCATTATCAAAAATGAAGAGATGGTTCCGGCAGATTCCTTACTTACTGAGGGTTCTGCCTATATCGATTATAGTTTTGTGAGCGGCGAAAACAATCCTGTGCCGATAAATAAGGGAGAAATAATATATGCCGGCGGCAAACAGATAGGAACTTCCTTACAATTGCAGGTGATAAAAAAACCTTCGCAAAGCTATATCACACAATTATGGAATAACGAAATTTTCGGGCAAACAAAAAATGCGGCCACTTCTTTTATACATCCGTGGAGCCGCTATTTCACAGGTGCGCTTTTCCTCGTTGCGTTTTGCGCAGCGGCTTTCTGGTATTTTCATGATCCGTCTAAAATATGGCCGGTGGTTACAGCGGTTTTAATTGTTGCCTGTCCTTGTTCTCTTCTGCTTTCTGCCACTTTCACTTTTGGAAATATGGTACGCATTTTCGGGAAGAACCAACTTTATTTAAAGAATGCAAACGTAATTGAAACACTTGCAGGAATTGACACCATTGTGTTTGACAAGACCGGGACCCTCACTGAAACCAATTTGGGTGATCTGCATTACACAGGCATCGACCTTTCAATCACTGATAAATCATTTATAAAAAAAGTAACGGCACAATCCTCACACACCTTAAGTAAATTGATAAATTCCTCGTTCGTTACAAATGAAATCGAACAGGAGTTGCCTGAAATAAACTCTTTTGAAGAACATGCAGGAAAAGGAATAGCAGCCATCATTAATCAGGTCCCCATAAAAGTTGGCGCTGCAAATTTCCTTGATGAGAAAATGCATGTTTCTGCCAATAATGGCTCGCGCGTATACGTGATGATTGACCATGCTACCAAAGGTTTTTTTGAAATAAAAAATAAATACAGGCCGGGAATTAAAGACCTGGTGAATGACTTGAAGAAGGCAAACTATGAACTGCATGTGGTTTCAGGCGATAACGCCGCAGAAAAAGAGAGGCTTGAGCAAATTTTCACTTCAACTACCACACTCAATTTTAATACCTCTCCCCAAAAAAAATTAGACTACATCAAAAGATTGCAAGCTGAAGGGAAAAAAGTTTTGATGATCGGCGACGGCCTCAATGATGCCGGAGCTTTAATGCAAAGTGATGCAGGAATTGCCGTAAGTAATAATGCTGCCCGGTTTACCCCTGCCTGTGATGCTATTATTGATGGAGATGCTGTTCAAAAGACTGCGCAGTTTATGGACTTTGCAAAAGCAGGTAAAAAAGTAGTCGGTGCGGGTTTTGCATTATCGATCCTTTACAATGTTGTAGGATTATCATTTGCCGTTCAGGGCAGGTTAGATCCGGTTGTGGCAGCAGTGCTTATGCCTGCAAGCAGTATTAGTATTGTAGGCCTGGCCAGCCTGCTTTCTTCATTTATCGGTAAAAGAAAAAAACTTTAAAAAAGTTCTTTTACTGAACTGAGGTAAATCATATCACGGCTTGATGAGCCTCATCTTTCTGGGTAAATAAGGAATCTATTTTTGAAGTATTAAATTAATATTATATAGCTTGAGTGTATTATTTATTCTTATTGGTATTAGCACCCTGGTGGCGGCAATTTTCCTCATAGCCTTTTTATGGTCTGTGAGCAACGGCCAGTATGATGATGATTATACGCCTTCAGTCAGAATGTTATTTGACAACGAGCCTGAAAGTAAAAAAACAACTTTAAAAGAAAAAAAAACAACCAAAAAAAATGCAGTTTGAAGAAAATTATTTAGACAACACGCCCAAAGCAACCGTGGAAAAATTCTATTATGATAATAAGACTGTTCGAAATTTTGCTTATGCAACAGTTTTCTGGGGAGCAGTAGGAATGCTCGTTGGTCTTTACGTATCACTCGAATTAGTGTTTCCTTCATTAAATATTATGCAATATGGTTCATTTGGGCGTTTACGGCCTTTGCATACCAATGCGGTAATATTTGCTTTTGTTGGAAATGGAATTTTTATGGGCGTTTATTATTCGCTGCAACGCCTGTGCAAAGCCAGGATGTACAGCGACAAATTAAGTAAAATTCATTTCTGGGGATGGCAATTGATCATTTTGGCAGCAGCAATCACACTGCCACTTGGCATTACTACCAGTAAAGAATATGCGGAACTGGAATGGCCAATTGATATTGCCATTACTATTATCTGGGTAATTTTTGGCTGGAACATGTTTGCAACCATCATCAAAAGGAGAGAAAGACATTTGTACGTGGCTATTTGGTTTTACATTGCCACATTTGTAACAGTAGCTGTATTGCATCTCGTAAATTCTGCCGAACTGCCGGTTACTTTATTTAAAAGTTACTCATGGTATGCAGGCGTACAGGATGCCCTGGTTCAATGGTGGTATGGCCACAATGCAGTGGCGTTCTTCTTAACCACGCCTTATCTCGGATTAATGTATTATTTTCTACCTAAGGCTGCTAATCGACCGATTTATTCTTACCGGCTTTCCATTATCCATTTCTGGGCACTCATATTTTTATATATCTGGGCAGGGCCGCACCATTTGTTATATACAGCTTTACCCAACTGGGCTCAATCGCTCGGAACTGTATTTTCATTAATGCTCATTTTCCCGAGCTGGGGTGGAATGATCAATGGATTGCTGACACTAAGAGGTGCATGGGACAGGGTGAGGGACGATGTTATTTTAAAATTTATGGTGGTTGCCGTTACCGCTTATGGTATGGCAACTTTTGAAGGTCCTATGCTTTCACTAAAAAGCGTAAGCGCCATCAGCCATTATACCGACTGGATTATTGCTCATGTACACGTAGGCGCTTTGGGTTGGAACGGAATGCTGACCTTCGGAATCTTGTATTGGTTAATCCCAAGAATTTTTGGAACTCAATTGTACTCAAAAAAATTAGCTGCCAATCACTTTTGGCTTGCTACGCTCGGAATTGTATTTTATGTAGTCCCACTGTATTGGGCAGGATTTACGCAAAGCAGTATGTGGAAACAATTTACTGCAAGCGGCCAGCTAAAATATTCTTTTCTTGAAACAGTTACTTATCTGAAACCTTTTTATGCAGTAAGGTCATTCGGAGGTACATTGTATCTGATAGGAGCGTTTTTGATGGTTTACAACCTTTACAAAACAGTAAGATCAGGTAAGTTAATTGCCAATGAAGCCGCAGAAGCTGCACCTCTTCAAAAATTGCAAAAATCTGCTACACATGAACACTGGCACAGGATTTTAGAAAGAAAACCAGTGCAAATGCTGGTGTTCAGCCTTATTGTAATTTTAATTGGCGGAGCTGTTGAAATCATACCTACCTTTTTGGTTAAGTCTAATGTACCAACCATTAGCAGCGTAAAACCATACACACCGCTTGAGTTACAGGGACGCGACATTTACGTAAGAGAAGGTTGTTATCTGTGTCATTCACAAATGATAAGGCCTTTCCGTTCTGAAACAGAAAGATATGGTGAATATTCAAAAGCCGGCGAGTTTGTATATGATCATCCGTTCCAATGGGGAAGCAAACGAACCGGTCCCGACCTGGCCCGTGAAGGAGCAGGAAATCTGAAAAAATCAAACGGATGGCATTTCCGCCATTTGCGCGAACCTTCTTCCATGAGTGAAGGATCTCTGATGCCTTCCTATGCATTTATGCTTAAAAAAGACCTGGATACTTCTACAACGCCCGCTAAAATAAGAGCAATGCAAACATTGGGCGTTCCTTATCCGAAAGGATATGATAAAGTAGCCAATGCCGACCTGATGAAACAGGCACAAGGAATTGCAGATAATTTGCAAAGCGACAGCATCCGAATTTCCCCAAATAAAGAAGTGATCGCGCTCATCTCTTATCTCCAAAGATTGGGAACAGACATTAGTAAAATCAAACAATAAAAAATTAAAATCATGTATAAATTCATTCAAGACGTAACAGAAAACATAGAGGGTGCAGAGATTTACCCGATGATTTCGCTGATTATCTTTTTCTTGTTTTTTGTTGTTTTACTGTGGTTCGTTTTAAAGATGAGCAAAGAAAGAGTTGACATATTGTCAAACATTCCACTGGACGAAACTGAAGAACCAACATCGAACATTTAATAAAGAAACTATTATGAAATTCAACAGAAACTATAAAAAAATTTTGCTCAGCATGGTTGCGGCAATATTAAGTCTGTCGCTACATGCACAAACAGCTACTGATGCGGCAGCTACCTCAACCGATAAAACCAATTACGCGGTAATTTTAATGGTAACAGTTGCTTTCCTTCTTGCTTTTGTAATATGGGGATTGAGCAGTGTGCTTTTAATGTATGCCAGAAAGGTTTTAGAAAAAAGTAAAGAAGCCAATAAGGTTTTGCCCTTAATATTACTTATATCCTTCTCCCTATTGACTAACGCATCCAAAGCACAGGATGCTGCACCACAGGTAGCAAAAGTGGTACATAATTACGCGGGCCTTTCCCCGGCTGCGTTTTGGATGTTGGTATCAGTTATTTCAATAGAAATGATCGTGATAGTTGTCTTTTTATTTATGATAAAAAGATTTGAACGGGAACTTTCACCCAAAAAATCAAAAGCTAAATCTTTCAATTTTAGCGCCTGGTGGGCAAGAATAGATAAAAAGTTTTTTACCAAAGCAATTCCTATAGAAAGAGAAAAAGATATTTTACTGGATCATGATTATGATGGAATACGTGAATTGGATAATCCATTACCACCGTGGTGGAAATATGGATTCTATATCACCATCGGCATTGCCATTGTTTATTTATTGAATTATGAAGTTTTGGGTTACGGCAAAAACCCTACCCAGGAATACAACGAAGAAATGGCAAAAGCAAAAATTCAAATGGCGGAGTATGCAGCAAAAAGCGGCAATACCATAGATGAAAATAATATTAAAATGCCCGACGCTGACGGGCTTGCCAAAGGAAAAGAAATATTTACCACTACCTGCTGGCCTTGTCATGGCAAACTGGGAGAAGGTGGTGTAGGCCCGAATCTTACAGACAATTATTGGTTACACAAAGGCTCGTTGAACGACATTTATCAATCTATAAAACATGGCTACCCCGATAAGGGAATGCAGGCGTGGGGAAAAAGCTTCTCTGCAAAAGAGATTAATGATCTGGCAGGATATATTAAAACTTTAAAAGGCACTAACCCTCCAAACGCGAAAGCGCCTCAGGGTGATTTATACACGGATGATGCTTCTTCATCAGATTCATCAGCTATAAAAAAATAAAAAATGGCTGAGCTGGAAACACCATACACGCAGGAAAGTTTCAGGGATTCTGTTGCCACCATTTCAAAAGAAGGCAAAAGGAATTTTATTAATCCAAAAAAACCAAAAGGCAGGTTGTATAATTTGCGTACCTGGTTTTCTGTGTTTTATCTTGTTATATTTTTTTCTCTCCCTTTCATAAAAGTGCACGGCGAGCCATTGCTGATGTTTAATATACTTGAGCGCCGTTTTATCATTTTCGGAATGATCTTCTGGCCGCAGGATTTCTTCATTTTTGGTATTGCAATGTTAACGTTCATTGTTTTTATTATCCTTTTTACAGTAGTGTTTGGGCGTATCTTTTGCGGATGGGCTTGTCCGCAAACCATTTTTATGGAAATGGTTTTCCGCAAGATCGAATATTGGATCGACGGTGATTCAACACAGCAAAAGCTCCTGAAAAAAATGCCGTGGAATGGAAAAAAGATATGGAAACGCTCATTAAAATTTGTGGTCTTTTTCCTGATCTCGTTTATTATAGCCAATTTTTTCCTGGCTTATTTAATAAGCATGGATCAGTTGTTGGGTTATATTGAACATCCTGCGCAAAATATACCAACCTTGATTTCTTTAATGATCTTTACCAGTATTTTCTTTTTTGTGTATTGGTGGTTTCGCGAGCAGGTATGTATTGTAGTTTGTCCTTACGGAAGGTTGCAAAGTGTGCTACTTGATCAAAATTCAATCCTTGTTGCTTATGATTATAAACGTGGCGAGCCGAGAGGAAAAATTGAAAAGAAGAATGCCGAACCAAAAATTGATGAAAAAGGTGATTGTATTGATTGTTCTGCGTGTGTGCGTGTTTGTCCGACAGGGATTGATATCAGGAACGGCACGCAATTGGAATGTGTAAACTGTACTGCGTGTATAGATGCCTGTGATGCGATCATGACAAGCATTGAAAAGCCAAAAGGGCTAATAAGATATGCCTCAGAAAATAGTATTAAGGAAGGCGTAAAATTAAAATTTACCAATCGTATTAAATCATATACTGCCATCCTAAGCCTTCTTATTGCGCTCCTGGTATTTTTAATGGTGAGCCGCACCGATCTGGATGCTACTTTAATGCGCACCGCCGGCATGACTTACACTTCACTTCCCGATGGCAGAATTAGCAATCTTTACAATTTAAAATTGGCGAACAAAACACACGACGATATTCCGGTGTCTTTAAAATTAGAAAATATTCCCGGCGAAATTCAGTTGATCGACAATCCTCATCCGGTAATAAAAAAAGAAGACTATATCACGCTGCAGTTTTTTGTGAAACTTAACAGGAAGGACGTTACCAACTGGGAAACACCAATCATTATTGGGTTATATGATTCAACAGGAAAAATAAAAACCATTACAGCAAAATTTATCGGGCCGGAAGTGTACCAATAAATTAATCACCTTTAAAATTTAAAATATGAACTGGGGATATAAAATATTATTTGTTTATCTTTTTTTTGTTGCCGGAATTCTTTTGTTGGTTTTTAAATCATCTTCTGAAAAAGTAGATTTGGTAACCAAAGATTATTACCAGAAGGAATTAAAATATGAACAAAAAATTGATGAAGCAGAAAGAGCACAATCCTTATCATCTCCGTTACAATATGAGGTTAATAACAATGAGATTTCAATCCGTTTTCCGCAGGAAATGTCAGGAAAGAAAATTACTGCACAAACGCTTCTTTATTACGCTGCCGATGAAACCAGGGATTCTGTTTACAACCTTCAAACTGATTCTGCAAAGCTGGTAATGATTTTACCGAAAACAGATAAAGGAATGTATGAATTGAAAATGAATTGGAAAGTGGACACCACCACTTATTATTCAGAACATAAACTATTAATCAAATGACCGCGTTGTTCCTTGGCGCATTTATTATTGGAGCTTTAGGAAGCATTCATTGTGTTGGTATGTGTGGCCCGTTAGCCTTGTCATTACCTTTGGTTAATAACGGAAGAAAGTCGAAAACAGTCTCAATACTTTTATACAATACCGGGCGTGTGGTAACCTACTCGTTTTTCGGTGCTTTATTTGGTATAATTGGAAAAACTTTCTCGCTTTTCGGCTACCAGCAATGGTTATCGATTTCTCTTGGCGCTCTTATCATACTTTTTTTAATACTCCCAAAGAAGAGTAAGGTTTTTGAAAAGACAAATATTATAATTCACTTTTTTTATAAAGTAAGAACACGACTTGGAAAATTGTTTCAAAAGAGAAATTATAAATCTGTATTTTTTATTGGTTTACTAAACGGACTGTTGCCATGCGGGCTGGTTTATATGGCAGTTGCCGGCGCTGTTGCTACTGCATCAATCGTTAACAGCAGCCTGTTTATGGCTTCCTTTGGATTAGGCACTTTTCCGATGATGATAAGTGTAAGTTATTTTGGAAGTTTTATTAGCCTTACTGCCCGTCAAAAAATAAAAGTGGCTTATCCTTATCTTATGTTTATCATGGCTTTCCTGCTTATTGTAAGAGGTTTGGGATTGGGAATACCTTATATAAGTCCGGCCAATTTTCCAAATATGTCACACGCCATCCTTTGTCATTAAAATTACTACCCTCCGTTTTATTTCGCTGACAACTATCAGCAACTGATGTGATACACATCAATAATAGATTATCCCATATAAAATACTTTTAGGATAGTCAATTGTGGCTCAAATTTTAAAAAGTTTCAGGATGAAAAACATTCTAGTTCCAACAGATTTTTCAAAAGCTTCACATAATGCAACTGAATATGCTGCCGCTTTAGCGCAGGATTTCCAGGTAAAATTAATTTTAGTAAATGTGATTGTTCCACCGAGTGTAATTGAAGACACTTCGGCATCGGCTTACATGATGACCAAAGCAGAATTACTGGAAAGAGATAAGGAACTTTTGAAAAAAGAGATTGAAAAGATTTCTAAAAAATTTGATGTAAAGGTTGACGCTTTTATAAGAGAAGGTTCTCCTACAGAAATTACAAGGGAATTGGCAAAGGCAAAACATGCTGATCTTATCGTAATGGGAATGAAAGGAAAAGGAAAAAGCAATTCAATATTTGGCAGTACCACCATTTCGGTTATGCAAAAATCAAATCTCCCTGTTTTTGTAATTCCGGAAAAAAATAGTTTCAAGCCGATCCGGAAGATCACGTTTGCCAGTGAATTTGACATAGAAAAACAAGACTATTCTATTCTCGAAGAATTAGCCGAAAAATACAATTCCTCAATACAGATAGTGAATGTGCAAAAAAATGAAGAAGCGATGTCGGTTGAAAACGCGATAGGTAAAATGGAAGCCAACCTTTCCTTCGTGAAATTAGACCATCAATTTAATACAGTTGAGAACAAAAGTGTTGAAAAAGGGATTCATGAATTTTTAGAAAAAAATCCTTCCGATATATTAGCAATGGTTGCTCATAGACATTCATTTTTTAAAAGAGTATTTGGTATAATTCACACCAAAGAAATGAGCTATCAAACTACTGTTCCTTTATTAGTATTACCCATCTCTGATGCAGTAAACGAATAAAGCAAGCTGGTTTTTAATTTGACAACCAATTTCTGATATGATTCAAATCATTTTCTCTTTTGACAATTGTCATAAAATTATCATTAAAATTAAATAATTTGCACCAGAATTAATTGAACATAAAGCTGTTTAAAAAAAACTTTTTAACCATCACAAAAAATAAAAAAATGAAAACAAATGGTATCATCGCAATGCTGATCACAGGATTTATTGTGGCCAGCTTTACATTAAAAACAGTGGATCAAAAAAAACCATGGCCTGTACCTGCAGCAGCCAAAGCTCAAAAAAACCCTGTAGCTAGTAATGCAGAATCAATTAAAGAAGGAAAATCATTATGGAACACCCATTGTAAATCTTGCCATGGAGCAAAAGGGCTGGGCGATGGAACCAAGGCATCTACCTTGAAAACCGATCCGGGAGATTTTACAAAACCGGATGTGCAGAACCAGACTGATGGAGAATTATTTTACAGGATATCTGAAGGCAGGGATGATATGCCTTCCTTCAAAAAGAAACTACCTGACAATGAAGACAGGTGGAACCTGGTTAACTTCATAAAAACACTGAAGTAAAAATTAAAAAAACAGTTCACAAAATGAGCTGTTTTTTTTTGCCCTTTCGGTAATGATTACAATCATATTGACAACTGGCATCGCTCATAAATTAAAAAATCATTAGCCTTTAGTTTTAACCATTCTTTTAAAACAATTTAAAATATGCAAGAAATACAACCATCCACATCACGGAAAAAATTTCTGCTGTGGAGCGCAACCATTCTGTCATCTGCCACAGTTTTTAAGTTTATCAGAACCCCAAAGAAGAAAAAAACCGATACTGTGAAAATGCTAACGCAAGACGGAAAGCTGGTAGAGATAGACAGGAAACTGCTTGTTTCACCCGGTAAAAAAATAACCGACAAAGAATTACAACAATGGGTAAAAAAATAATCATACTACAATGAATGAGAATAACATAAAATCAAGAAGAGAATTCCTGGCAGCCGGCCTTCTGGCCTCAGCAGCAATAGCAGGCTGCAGCACGAGCAATAATCCATTTGCACCTGAGAGTGACGATATAAAACCATCGGGCCAAATGGTAAAACTTCTGTCTGTTGATGGCGAGATCATCGAAATGGATAAAGCCTTTTTGAAACCGGTTCCTGATCTTCCGGCAGCTACCAACACCCAGGCAAGAAGAGGAATCCCAGGCAAAAAATTTGTGATGGTGATTGATCTTTCAAGATGCAAAAACGTAAGAGCCTGCCAAAAAGCATGTAATCATATGCACCAGGTTCACCCCGGTCAAAACTGGATCAAAGTATTGAGCATGCAAGAATCGGCTCACACCGCTCCCTACTGGCAACCTACTACCTGCATGCATTGTGACGAACCTCCGTGTGTAAAAGTTTGCCCTGTAGATGCCACTTTTAAAAGACAAGATGGAATTGTATTGATAGACAGTGACCGTTGTATAGGCTGCCGTTTTTGTATGGCTGCCTGCCCTTACTCTACCCGTGTGTTTAACTGGGAAGAACCCATATTGACCAAAGAAGAAGAAGCGCAACCTTATTCATGTGAAACCAGTATGCCACAGAAAAAAGGAACCGTAGGAAAATGTGATTTCTGCCCTGATATGAGCAGGAAGGGAGAACTGCCCCACTGCGTATCTGCCTGTCCGAATGGTGTATTCATGTTTGGTGATATGATCCAGGATTCTGTAACAAACGGAGCTGAAACCTTCCGTTTTAGTAGTTTAATAAAAGACAAGGCCGGTTACAGGTTACTTGAAGATCTTGGCACTATGCCAAGCGTTTACTATTTACCTCCTGTAAACAGAAACTTCCCTTATGAATCAGGCCTTGAAAATAAATACAAACCTGATCATATTTATGAAGACGCCAAAAAACTTTCAACTAAAATTAATTAAGCCGTGGAAAAATCAATCTCTTTAACTTCCGAACAAATAACCCAGGATCTTCTTCCGCAAAAATTTGGAAAACGTGGAATGGCATGGACAACTATCCTTGTGGTTATTGCGCTTTTTGGCCTGTATGCTTATTACCGCCAATTAAAGTATGGCCTTATAGTTACCCACATGCGTGACTATGTTTCATGGGGAATTTATATCTCTAACTTTGTATTTTTTGTTGCCATTAGTCTTGTAGGCTCTCTTATCACAGCTATTTTCAGGCTCACCAATGTAAAATGGAGAACACCTCTTACCCGTATTTCGGAAATAATTGCAGTATCAGCGATCGTTTTTGCAGCACTGATTATTGTAGTTGATATGGGGCGCCCGGAGAGATTCATGAACCTTTTTCTTCATGGTCGTATTCAATCACCCATTCTTTGGGATGTAATCGTGATAAGTACTTATTTCTTCATCAGTATCCTTTTATTATATTTTCCGTTGCTTCCTGATTTAAAGATTCTTCTAAAATTCAAAGAAAAAACGGGTAAAAGGTTAAACAGGCTTTATCGTTTCCAGGGTTCTTTCTGGAAAGGAACAAAAGCTCAGTTTCAACTAAGTGATAAATCAATCAGCATCCTTTGTGTTTTAATCATTCCTGTTGCTTTCAGTATACATACCGTTACTTCATGGTTATTCGCTACCACTTATCGCCCGGGTTGGGATAGCACCAACTTTGGCGCCTATTTTATCTCAGGTGCTTTTCTTGCAGGGTCAGGTGCTGTGGTGGTTGCTATGTATGTTTTTCGCCGTTACTATCACCTTGAAAAATACATTACCGAAATGCATTTTGAAAAAATGGGAAGGATCGTGGTAATGCTGGCTCTTGTTTACTTCTATTTTAATGTAAATGAATATTTGACTCCGGCTTTTAAAATGAAAGAATCAGAACATGGGCTTCTGAAACAATTGTTTGTGGGATCCTACGCCCCGATGTTTTGGTTTGCCATTTTAGTTGGTATGATCATACCAATTATTGTGCTCATATTTAAAAAAGGAAGAAAGCCATTACCTATGTTTATAATAGGCATCATGGTGGTTGTAGGTGCCTGGTTCAAAAGATATATTATTGTAACACCTACATTGTTACATCCGTTTTTGCCTATGCAAAATGTTCCAACCAGTTTCATGTCTTATTTCCCAAGTTGGGAAGAATGGGCCATTGACGCAGGTTCGCTGGCAGGCGCTTTATTGGTAATTACTTTTTTTGTAAGGATCTATCCTATCATACCTATTCACGAAACAATAACAGAACAAAATGAAAAAGATGAATCAAAATAAATATTATTTACTGCTGGCCTTTTTCGTGTGTATGGCAGTGAGCCACAAGGCCATTGCACAGAATGATTCAGTAAAACCGGTTAGTATTGTAACACTGCGTTATTTTAATATTAATAACAATATGCAATACCTGCTTTTAAAAAGTCAATCAAAATTGGGAAGAGTATTCACTCCCCAGGAGAATAAATCCTACGAAATTTATCTTGACAGCAGTACGCAAAATAACCTGATCGGCAAAGTGCAAACCGATGAAAAAGGATTGGCAAAAGCGATCCTTCCTCCATCATTAGCTGCCCAATGGAATGCTTCCCCCCAACACACCTTTATAGTAAAGGAAGGAGACGAGGAAGTGCTTTCTGATTATACGATTACGAAAGCTAAGATCAGCCTTGATACTACTACTGTAGATGGAGTAAAAAGCATTACTGCGTCAGTTATGCAGTTGAATAACAAGAATGAATGGATACCGGTTCCGGATGTAGAAATTACGATAGGTGTAAAAAGAATGAATAGTATTCTTCCTGCGGGCGATGAGCCTACTTATACTACTGATTCTACAGGTACTGCCACTGCAGAATTGAAAAAAGACAGTTTGCCGGGAGATGAAAATGGCAATTATTTGCTCGCAGCAAAAGTGGAAGATAATGACGTGGTAGGCAATTTAAGATTTGAAGAAACCGTTCCATGGGGGGTGCGCACAGAAATTGACCGCAGTTTCTTTAAACAACGCACCTTATGGTCTACCCGTTTCAGGACTCCTTTTTGGTTATTATTTACTGTCTATGGCATTGTGATCGGTGTGTGGGGCACTCTGATTTATTTAGTTTTCAACCTAATTAAAATAGGAAAAATCGGCAAAAACACTGTTGAGCAAAAAGCAGAAATAGTGGTTTAAAGAAGAATAAATAGCATTTTATGAGTTAAAGAAAAAGTACGTATTAAAATTATACGTGCTTTTTTTATACCTTCAAATACCATCACTGTTTTACAGAAGCTAAAAATCCAGAGAGAACATTCAATTATGGGAAATGATATAATTACTTACATTCAAAAGCTTGAACTGTTCGGATTCTTTTCGGGTTATTGCCTCATTTATACGCTTATTTATTTTTTAAAAGGTGAAAATAACAGCAAGCCAAAATTACTCATCAACAGATTGGCTACTTTACTTCCTTACGCTTATGCACTTACTGCTACTTTATATTTAGGAATGTTTATAAAAAACATTAGCCTTGATTTTTCGATTCAAAATTTTCAAGATCAATTCCGGGTTCCTTTCCTCGAAATCTGGGCACTTCTCGCTGTTTTTTTCTGGATTCCTTTATTTAATAAAAAAACTGTTTTCAGTTTGATCCACAGCCTTGTTTTTTTTGGCTTTTTAGTTCAGGAATTTTTCATCAACATGAATTCGCCGGTTGGCAAAGAGGCCATTCACAATTACATGAAAGTATTTACTGACAGCCTTCTTCTTAATCTAACCACTTTGGCATTGGTAACATTCACCTACTTTTTTCTTCTCTATTTTGGCAAAAAAAGAAAAAGTTTTTCGTAGATTTTTTTAAATCTTAAAACAAAAATTTGCATTATTTGTTGTTTTACTGTAAGTGAATACACACATTTTTAAACCCCTGTTTTAGGTGTGATCTGAATCATATTCTGCAGTGACTTAAGTCATGAAATTGTAATAATACCCGGTATAGCTTTGTGTTAATTATTTAATAATAATCAAAAAAAAGAATTATGAAACTGTTTAGTAACAAAACCCTCCTGGCGCTGCTACTTTTATTAAGTGGCTTTGGGTATATCACCAGTTGTACACACGAAAATGATGTTTTACCAGCACCGGCATCTAACGCTGTAGTAATTAATCGCGGCAACGCAGTTCTTCTTCCCGGCACAATGACCAAAGGAGATACCACACAATGGAAATTAGATAAAGCTCACTCAAGCGTATTATGGCAAACTAATTATGTTGGATTAGCAGGACTCCTTACCGGCCGTTTTAACCAATTTGGTATGCACAACGTAACTGATGCCGAAATGCAGAATTATGTAGGTTCCGGCCAACCTTTAATGGATACTTCCTGGGCATTTTATGAAAATGATCCTTCTAAAACTTATTTTAGCGGATATGTTCAAATGAACCAGGCAAATACCGGCGAACCCGGAAGAGATGGTGGCTGCCTTTTGACTTCATTTGGTACTACCCCTATTGTGGCCGGTACTCAAAACCTTACTGTAACCAACATTGCAAGAATTAAAACCACTAAAGTAGAATTTGATCCTTTGAGTGAAGATTATATTGTAACGCTTAATTTAACATGGCAAGGTCCTTTAGCTACCCCTCTTACCGAATCTATCGTCGGAAAATTAAAATACATAAGAAGAGCTACCGTTAACGCCGGTACTGCTTCAGCATATGATGTATTTGGTTTGCAACTCACCTTCCAGTTTAATTGTCGTGATTATGGAGTAACCAGCACCAGCATTTCTGATAATGTGCAGATCGAGTGCAATATGAATTTCAACAACAAATAATTCACCCTAAAAAGAAATTATCATGAAACGAGTATTAATAATTTTCGGACTCATCTTAACACTAGGCTTGTTTTTAACCAGTTGTTATAAAGATGTGATCCTTCCGGAAACAGCAGTTGACCCTGATGGGCCTCCACAACCGGTAAGTTATTCCTTAGAACTGGCGCCTTTGTTTAACAGTAGTTGTGCACTTTCAGGTTGCCACGTTGTTGGAGGACACAAACCCTATATGAACACCGACATTTCTTATCAACAAATTGTAAACGGAGGTTTTGTGAATACGGATATTCCAAAGCAAAGTATTCTATATATTGAAATAAATGGCGAGATGAAGGAACATATTCCATCTGCTAAAGACAGGCAAAAAGTATACGATTGGATAAGAAACGGTGCCCCCAATAATTAATTGACTTTAAAAAAATAAATCAATATGAAAAGTTTTATAAACAAAAGAACAGGTTTGAGGGTCTTCACTTCCTTCCTTGTTATTTGCCTGTTGGTATTCAGCAGCAGCGGGTTTGCCCAGGATTCTGCTGCAATTGAAGAAACGCCGGCTCCGGTAAAAGTAAAACCGGTAAAAAATACTTTTGAGAGTGCATGGATCATTGATAATCAAACCGTTATGGTTCCAATAAAAGGTACAATGGAAATGGATATCCAGCACCGTTTTAGTACTGTTAGTAATGGAACCAAAGATTTGTGGGGACTATTAGGGTCTTCTGCCAATATCAGGCTAGGTATGACCTATTCACCAATCAACAAATTAAATCTGGGAATAGGTATTACCAAAGAAAAGATGTTGCTAGACCTTAGTCTCAAATATTCCATTATAACCCAAACTCCAGGGAAATACCCTGTTAGTATAACTTATTTTGGTGATGCTGCTGACGATACAAGAAAAGATGCTACTATTTTTGATGGTAGTGACATCAAGCACAATACCGACAGGTACTCTTTTTTCAACGAAATCATCATAGCCAGGAAGATTTCTGACAGGCTTTCCGTGCAAATTGCTCCAAGCCTTTCACATCAAAATGCGGTACCTGGGTATTACACAAAAATTGACACTGCCAGCGGTAAAGGAACAATATTTAAATACATGAAAAACGATCATTTTGCTGTGGCCTTAGCTGCAAGGTTCAAATTAACCGATGTGACTTCGCTGATGATTGACTATGATCAACCTATTACTAAACATCCTAGCAATAACCCCAATCCAAATTTGTCTTTTGGTTTTGAATTCAATACAGGCGGTCACTCCTTCCAGGTATTTTTTACCAATTTTTCATTGCTAAGCCCGCAACAAAATAATCTTTATAATAAAAACAACCCTTTTGAATACAAAGATAAAGTAACCAATACATGGGTAAAAGGTGGGCAGTTCATGATCGGGTTTAACATTACCAGGTTGTGGAATTATTAAAATAATCTTTATAAAAAGCAAAGAAATCAGCAATAACAAAAAAGCCTTTAATTAATTTGATTAAAGGCTTTTTTATGCAATCTTATCAAGTGGTTTCTTTATTATTAATCCTCAGCGAAACGTAAACTTTTTTACCTTCATCACAATTTTTAGATAGATGAAAAAGAATTTTAAAAAATATGATTAAAAGTTTAAGCCTTATTATTTTTTTTACCGCTTTATTAATATCCTGTAATAACCTCAGCACAAAAACAAATAACCAAACGGTAACTCCTGAACATAAAACACTCCAGCGAAAATTCATTCCCAAACCCCCTTCTTCTTTTGAAGATACACTTACCATAAAAGCACCCTCAGCAATTTTTTACAAACCTGATTCTGTTCAACTGGAAAAAATAAAAGCTATTAACAAGCCAATGGTTTTTGAAGGACTGATGCACGATTGCTTTTTCCAGATGCGAAACGCACATATCGTTCTTAAAAAGTACTATCCAAAAATTAAAATCATCGAAGCCACCAAAGCCCGCTACCTTTTATTTGTAAAACATGATGGAAGAGATACCTGCATTGACCTTAACCACAACAATGACATTTGTGGCATGTATATTTTTAATACCATTAAAAATCCACAGTTGGTAGATATGACCAATGTTGATACAGATCTTGAGTTTTATTTTAAAAAGTAATAGCAGGTACGGCTTGCCATTATACCATATTTTTTTTTGATAAATGCCTGGAAAGCAAATGAACAATTTCGAAGATTCCTGCTTTCTCCTTTCAACATTTTACCGGAAACTGTTGTTCATAACCGAACATCTTCTGTATCAAAATCGAACAGTTTTTAAAATCGTTCTGTTTGTAAACAGATGAAATACAAATGGTTATTAAATGGCATATCATTAGTTGATTCAATCTATGTTTCCTGTTCTCACATAAGGAGCAATCAAAAATCAACAATAAAAAAACTTTATGTTTTCAAATTACTTTAAAGTTGCCTGGAGAAATTTATTTCGTAATAAAGGTTTTTCGTTAACCAATCTCCTCGGCCTCAGCATCGGTATGACATGCGCCATTCTTATTTTGATGTGGGTGCAGGATGAACTCAACTATAATAAATCTCAAAAAAATTATAAAGAGATATACCAGGTGATGGCGAACCGGAATTTCAATAACCAGGTTTTTACAGACCCGACAATGGTTTTACCCCTTGCTACATCGATAAAGAATGAAATTTCCCAGGTAAAAAATGCAGTAGTTACTACTTACCCCAATGCAATAAATATTGCTTACGGCGATGTAAAATTGAAGGAAACAGGGCTTACCGTAAGCGATCATTTTTTCGACATGTTCACTGTAAAATTTATTAAAGGAAATGCTGCAACAGCTATTAGTGATCCGAATTCAATTGTGCTTAGCCAATCGGCAGCAAAGGCATTGTTTGGAAATGATGACCCGATTAATAAAGTTTTGAGAATCGATAATAACCAGGATGTAAAAGTTACTGCTGTTGTAAAAGAAATGCCACACAATACCAGTTTGCAGTTTGATTATATTATGCCGTTCAACTATTCGGATCCTTTCATCAAACAATCAATGAATGAATGGGTAAATTCATCCTGGCTGGTTTACCTGCAGACTGCGCCTGGCGCCAACCTTCAGTGGATCAACCAAAAAATAAACGAGATAAAACAACAGCATGATGCAAACGATAAAAAGATAAGCACCTATTTTGCTTTCCCGATGAGCAAGTGGCGTTTGTACAGTGATTTTAAGGACGGAAAAAATGTAGGCGGCATGATTGAATATGTAAGGATGTTCAGCATTATTGCTCTCATTATTCTTCTGATCGCCTGTGTCAATTTTATGAATCTTTCAACCGCGCGTTCAGAAAAAAGAGCCAAAGAAGTAGGCATAAGAAAGACACTTGGCTCTGAAAGAAAACAATTGATTTTCCAATTCTTCATTGAGTCAATTATTCTTGCTGCGATATCTTTTATTATTTCGGTCATTGCAGTTTATTTACTGCTGCCGGCGTTCAATTCATTGGTGGATAAACACCTTGCTTTGCCCATTACCCTACCGGTTTTTTGGATCGGCGCATTGGTTATTGTTTTATTTACCGGCGTTGTTGCAGGAAGTTACCCTGCCCTTTATCTCTCGTCATTCAATCCTGTAAAAGTTTTAAAAGGAACTTTTACAGCAGGAAAGAAAACCGTATTGCCGCGGCACGTTTTGATTGTCGGGCAGTTTGTAATTTCAATTTTACTGATCTCTGCCACCATCGTGGTTTACCAGCAAATAAAAATGATCAGGAACCGCGATATGGGCTATGACCCGAATAATCTTATCACCGTTCCCGGTTCGGAGGAGTCACAAAAGAATTATGAAGTAATCAAACAAAACCTGCTGCAAACAGGCATGATAAGCGCCGTAACCAGGACGATGGCACCCATCACTGAAGTGTGGATGAAAACACCTTCACCCGACTGGGAAGGAAAACCGGCCAATATGAATATTATTTTTAGCGGGCTAACGGTAGGCAAAGATTTTTCAAAGACCATGGGAATTAACGTTGTTGAAGGCAAAGATTTTAGTGGATCGCCTGCAGACACCGGATATGTATTACTGAATAAGGCGGCTATTTCTGCAATGGATTTGAAAGATCCGGTGGGTATGAAAATACGTTATGGAAGAAACCAGCAAGTATATACCGTACTTGGGGTAACTGATAATGTGATACAGGAATCACCGTTTAAGCCCGTTGCTCCGATGATCATTTTCTATAAACCCGATAATTCTGCAATTATAAGTATTCGTTTAAACCATGGAGTAAAACCTCAAAAAGCATTGGCTTCCATCCAAACTATTTTCAAAAAATACAACCCGGCTGATGCTTTCGAATACCAGTTTGTGGATAAAGAATTTCAGAAAAAATTTATTAACGAAGACCTGGTAAGTACGCTCAGCAATATTTTTGCGGCTCTGGCTATTTTTATTTGTTGTATTGGTTTGGCTGGCCTCGCAGCCTTTACGATTGAAAAAAGGATTCGCGAAATTGGCATTCGAAAAGTTTTAGGAGCTTCTGTACAACAACTTTTATTGCTGATTTCAAAAGAATTTTTAAGATTGGTTTTGATCGCGTTTGTGATTGCCGTTCCTGTGAGTTGGTGGATGATGCATAACTGGCTTCAGAAATATGAATATCGTGTAAGCATCAGCGTTTGGATGTTTGGAATGGTAGGTTTGGTAATTCTGTTGCTAACCCTTGTAGTGGTAAGTGCCAATACACTAACTGCCGCTACGCGTAATCCGGTAAAGAGTTTGAGAACGGAATAATGAGGAATGGGAAATTGGATAGTAACCAAAGTTTTATGATGGATTTTTATTTTGCAACACAGATTCGAACTTTACTCTCTTCCTGCAACCACACTTAAAAAATTGTTTAAAACTTCTTAAAAATCAACTTTGTTCGATTAATATAAATAACTTTAAGAAAACAAATTGAATGCAGCGTAAAGTTATATTGATGATAAGTAGCAGCCTGTTAGTGTTTTCATTACAAGGTTTCAGCCAAACAACTGCTCCTGCGAAATCTCTTCACCCCAAAATGGATAAATATTATCCGCAAGCACAAAAAACACAAGTGCTGAATAATAATGCCGACACAAGTGCCGTAATTCCGGCACCGTTAAGACCTGTTACACAAGCTTCACCCGCGCCTTCGATGACAACAGCGCCGGTTTCTCAAAACACAGTTGTTAATCCGGCTCCTGCCGTAAAGCCAAATATACCTGCACCTGCTGAAGCTGAAACTCCGCCTGCGCCGGCGGTAACTTCTACCCCGGTAAACGTTGAACCTTCAAACACAACCGTTACTAATTCGAACACAGTAACAACGCCGGCGGCAGTTACAGTAAATAAACCTGTTCAAACTGTTCCGGCGACTCAAGTTTCAAACTATGTAGATCCTGCTTCACTCTTCACTACAAGGCTTGGCAGCAGTTCGCCGCAATATGACACATGGAAAAAAAATGATAACGGAGCCGGTTCAGTAACTACACAGTCAAAATAATTAAGAGTAATTGCTATAAAAGTTTATAGTAAACAAACTTTTTTGAGGAAATTTTATTTTTGCAGAAGGAAGCATTTTAAGAAACCCAAATTTACGCAGTTCCCTCTTTTATGCCTTTAAAATAACCGACAGACTCGGCAATGCCCGGTAACGGATCTTTCATATCTTTTTCAAATTCTATGCTGCAATACCCGGGATAATTCACCTTTCGTAAGGCTTTTACAAATGCAGGGAAATTGATGATCCCGCGTCCCGCTTCTATGGCCTGGCCGTCTTTTTCGGCTTTTGTAACATCTTTAATATGCAGATCAAATATTCTTTTGCCATATTCCTTCACTGCTTTTGCAGGCTCAACACCGGCCCGCATTGCATGGCCAATATCAAGGCAAAGCCCCATTCGTTCATCCCTGTTTTTAATTCTTTCATAAGCTTCTTTCGGACTTGGATAAAGTTTGTCTTCAGGGCCATGGTTGTGGATAGCCAATTTAATATTGTACTCTTTTACCTTTTTCTCTGAATAACCGATCAGGTCATAATCGGGTACGCCTACTATTATCGGTACGCCCACTTTTTTTGCATAATCAAAAGCCTGGTCAACCGATTCTTTGGTTCTCATATAAATAACGCCCACGGCATATATCGTAATTCCTGCATCCTGAAATTGCTTTTTTACTTCATCAATTTTTTCCTGCGAACTGTTGAGAGGCAGATGAAAATCTTTAACAGACATAAAATGAACATCCACACGTTGCATCATTTGTATCGACTGCGGAATATCAAAATGGAGAAAGG
This sequence comes from Bacteroidota bacterium, assembly GCA_028876495.1. Classification (GTDB taxonomy): domain Bacteria; phylum Bacteroidota; class Bacteroidia; order Chitinophagales; family Chitinophagaceae; genus Ginsengibacter. Next base: position 21,443 of record JAGWRO010000040.1, on the reverse strand, counting down.
TGTAGCCGGCAATACCAACTGGAAGCGCACTCGCATTTTCTTTCTCCACAAACAAAGAACCTGCCCTGTTTATTGATGGAAAAATAGTTACCCCCGTTAAACCCAGCGCAGTATTTCTAATAAATTTTCTTCTTGATGCCATAAAAAATATTAGGATGAATCAAAAAATCGTTTCTAATTAACCCATTATTTTAATTCTTTCAATTTAATACTCCTGTAAGAAACCTTATCACCGTGATCCTGCAAAAGGATGTAGCCCTTATCCCACAAGCCAAAGTTTTTCCAGTTCTTGTATTTGCTGATGGCTATCAAATGCTTAAAGTCATCTGATCCGCGTTGGTATTCCAGCATTTTGTAACCATTCAGCCAATGCTCTACATGGTTATCCGGGTAAACAACAATCCTTCCGCGGTTCCACTCTCCTACAGGCTTCAATGCTGCGGGAATATGATTCCGGGGAATCAGGTCGTATAAAGATGAGGTGGTGCGGTCGAAGTTTCTTCCAAGTTTGGCATCAGGATGAAGCGAGTCGTCTAAAACCTGGTACTCAAGCCCAATGCCTGACATGCCGTGTGTATCATAACTTTCTTTTACAAAATATTTTACGCCGCTGTTGGCTGCAGGCGTTAGTTTAAATTCAAACTGCAAATCAAAAGCGCCATATTCTTTTTCAGTAATAATATCGCCGCCCAATCCTTCCTGTTGCCCGTTGGAAGGTAAAACGGTTAAAACACCATCTTGCATTACCCAACCTGAATCGGGAAAATGATCTTTATTAATGCCCCGCCAGCCTTTGCTGGTTGCGCCGTCCCATAGAAGTTGAACGCCGTTTTTCTTTTCCTGGTCAGATAAAGTATTAGGAATTAAATTGACTACAAAAATGCTGTCCGTAGAACTTGGTTGCAGATCGTCAGTTTTGATCTTAATATTTTTCCACCGCACCTCTTCGCCGGCATGTGCCGAATCAGGAATTTGATGTACCTGCAGCGCAATAAATCCTTTGTGCGTCATGCTGTCAACCAAATTGGCTGCCGGAACACCGTTTAACCAGGTGCGGATATTGTTGCCGATACATTCAATGTGATAGTGATTCCATTCGCCATTTTTAAAAGCAGTTTTTGCTCCAGGATTTAATTCCAACGGATACAACCATCCTCTTCTTGCTTCATCATAAATTCCTCCGCTCCATGCTCTTGAAGAAGGATCCACTTCTACCTGGTAGCCATGCACGCGGCCGTTGTTGTAATCAGGCGAACTTTCGCTCCTGATCTGTATTCCCGAATTCATTGCAGTGTCAACCTTCAGATCGAGGTCGAGGATAAAATCTCCATATTCTTTATCGGTAGCCAAAAAAGAATTGGGCGTATTGGCGACGGTGGTTCCAACGATTTCGCCGTTTTCCACCGCATATTTTGCCTTGCCATTTAACTGGTGCCAGCCGTCAAGATTTTTTCCGTTAAAAAGATCCTGCGCTCCTTTGTCCGTTGAATTCTGTGAAGAAGAATTGCAACTTAGGAATGGTAAAAAAGCCAAAGCAATGATGAAATGCTTACAATTCATTTCGAAAAATTTATAATGAAAAATAGAATGATGTAATCAAGCTAATTTAATATCCGGCCGCCAGCCATTTTGATATTCGCGGCTCCAAAGTGCTTCTGCTTCTTTATCATGTAAGATTTTTCCTCCATTCGCTGCATCACAATGAAGCGTTCTGCTAACCCGTTGCGAAATATTTCCAAGATGACAAAGCAACACACTTTTATGTCCTTCAGTAATCGGTGAATTCAAAGGTTTCCCATCCCTCACCGCGTTGATAAAATTCTCAAAATGGTAAGCATCCAGTTGTACACCCGGCCCCATTGAATTGATCGTGTCCGTTTTTTGTTCTTCTTTACTTTGTTTGATCACTTTATTATCGGCATCATAAATTTTATAATCATCGTTGCCGGTGTTTACCAATGTTCCTTTCTTTCCATAAATTTTAAACCCTCTCCCACTGCCGGCTTCGGGATAATTATTGCAGCTTCTTCCTTCCCAGCTAATGGCTTTATTTTCCGGAAATTCGTAAGTGATCATCTGTGTGTCGGTTGTTTGCCAATCATCGTTGTAGGCATAACGGCCACCGCCCGAAACTACTTTTGAAGGAAAATTGACGCCAAGCGCCCAGCGCATACAATCAATTTCATGCGTGCCGTTATTACACGATTCGCCGGTTCCCCAATTCCAGAACCAGTGCCAGTTATAATGGACGAGATTATCGCGGTAATCTTCACGTGGAGCCGGCCCCTGCCAGAGTTCCCAATCAAGATTGGGTGGAACAGGTACTACTTTTCCGTGGCCAATAGAGGTGCGGTTGTTGGCATACCAGCCTTTACCATAATACACTTCGCCAATAATTCCGTCATGAAGCAGTTTCATTGCTTCGTTTATATTGGGCCACGAACGACGCTGGTTGCCCATTTGCACGAGGCGATTGTATTTTTTGGCCGCTACAATCAGCATTTCTCCTTCTTCCGGATTATGTCCACATGGCTTTTCAACATATACCTGTTTGCCGGCGGCACAGGCAAGAATAGCGGCAGGTGTGTGCCAATGATCCGGTGTTGCGATGGAAACCGCATCAACGTCTTTATCATCAAGAATGGTTCGGAAATCCCGGATGGCTTTTGGTTTTTTACCGTATAATTTTTCAACAAGATTAATGCCTTTGGCAAGCGCATTTTGTTCTACATCACATACATAAGCGATCTCAACATTCGGAATTGTATGATACGCTTCGATATGAGCGAGCCCCCGGCCATTAGTGCCGATTACGGCTACACGAATTTTATTGGCCGCATTGTTTTTCCCGAGTGCCGAAAGATTTAAACCGGTAAGACTTACTGCTGCGCCCGCTACAGCAGTGCTTTTGATGAATTGACGTCTTTGCATGATATTGTTTTAGCAAATGAACTTTTATTCAAATAATTTAATCTCCTAAATTGAATCAAGCAATCCCATTTCCAAGCCTCTCATTTCTGCAAGCCCTCGCAATCTGCCAATCGCCGAATAGCCGGGATTGGTTTTCTTTTTTAAATCATCAAGCATCTGGTGACCGTGATCAGGCCTAAAAGGTAGTGATTTTTTAAATTTCTGCTGCAGCTTCAGTATTTCTTTTACAATCGCTACCATATCATTATCCCCTCCCAAATGATCGGCTTCATAAAAATTTCCCTCTTCATCTTTGGTAACATTTCTTAAATGTACAAAATGAATTTTTTCACCGATAGATTGAACCATTTTTGGAAGATCATTTTTTCCCGATGCGCCAAGTGACCCCGTGCAAAAACAAACACCGTTCGCACTGTTATCTACTTTATTTAAAAAGTAATTAAAATCTTCTGCAGCGCTTACTACTCTCGGCAAACCCAAAATCGGAAATGGAGGATCATCAGGATGAATGGCGAGTTTAACGCCGCTCTCTTCTGCAGCCGCACTTATTTCTTTTTGAAAGAAACAAAGATTTTCCTGGAGGGCATTTCTGTCAATATCTTTATACAATTCCAGTTTGTTCAACATCTCCTGTGTAGAACCTTTCTTCTCCCCTGGAATTCCGGCCATTACCACATCGGCGAGCGCATCGAGTTGTTCCTCAGAATATCCTTTAAATCGCTCTTCAGCTTGCTGCAAAATATTTTGCGGGTAAGAAAGTTCGGCTCCTTTTCTTTTTAAAATATAAATATCAAACACCGCCAGGTCAACCCAGTTGAAATAAAGCGCCAGTGATCCATCCGGCATTTTATAACTCAGTGAAGTGCGTGTCCAATCGTTTACCGGCATGAAGTTGTAGGTGATAACCGGAATGCCGGCTGCAGCCACATTACGAATCGACGTTTTATATTTTTCAATGTAATCCTTATAATTACCGGTTCTTGTTTTTATACTTTCATGCACCGTAATACTTTCTACCACGGACCATGTAAATCCCGCTGCTTCTACCTCTGCTTTTCGCTTTACAATTTCATCAGTCGTCCATATCTCCCCGTGAGGAATATGATGCAATGCCGTTACGATACCGGTTGCGCCGGCTTGTTTTATATCCTGCAAACTTACCGGATCATCCGGCCCATACCAGCGCCACGTTTGTTCCATTTTATACATATCAATTACTTCTTTTTAGTTTTTAAAAAAAATAATAACCTTCCTTTTTTGTTGGTTCACTATAACTTCTGTTGCTAATCAGCAGGTGTTATCGTAAAATCTTTTTTCAATTTTATGTCTGTTGATGAAGCGCCGATCCTTATTTCAAATTCTCCGGGTTCAACGGTCCAGTTCATATTTCTGTCTAATATTTGAAGGTCATCGGGATGAAGCGTAAAATGAACCGTTTTTGTTTCCCCGGGATTTAAAGGAACTCTTTCAAATCCTCTTAATTGAGAATCATAAACGGTAACGCTTGACACGTCCTGATGAAGATACAATTGAACGATTTCATCACCTTTTCGTTTACCCGTATTCGTTACATCCACGCTTACCTGTATATCGCCGTTTTGTTTTTGAGTGGTTGGAGTTACGACCAAATTACTGTAGCTAAAAGTGGTATAACTTAATCCATATCCAAACGGATATAAAGGCCCGTTAACACTCGTATTACCATAACTAAATCCACCCACGCCCTGATCAGCCTGCGATCCGGGTTTAAATGGAAAATTAAATTCAATCTGTCCTGTTGTTTTGGGGAAAGTAATAGAAAGCTTGCCGCCCGGATTATAATCGCCGAATAATGCTTGAGCAATTGCTTTACCCCCATATTGATTAGGAAACCATGCTTCCAGGATAGCAGGCAAATATTTGTCCGCCCAATTAATCGTTAATGGTTGACCGTTAATTAAAACCAAAACAATAGGTTTTCCTGTGGTATACAACGCTTCCAGCAATTGCTCCTGCCGGCCAGGCAAATCCAGGTCTGAACGTGAAAGGCCTTCACCCACACGTGCTACATCTTCTCCCAATACGGCTATAATCACATCGTTTTGTTTTGCTTCATTTACCGCTTCGTCTATGCCTTGCTCTTCGGTTGCGGTAAGAGGTGTATGGATAATTTCACTTTCAGGCCAGGTGCTTTCAACCACCTCACAACCTTTCAAATAATTCACTTGTACTCCTTTTCCGAGGTAGTCTTTTATTCCTTCCAAAACCGATGTCACAGGAATATGATTCGGACCATAGCGGCTGATAGCGTAATTGGTTTCTGCAGCCAGCGGACCGGTAACAAAAATCTTTTTTAATTTATTTTTATCCAGCGGCAAAGTTTGGTTGTCATTTTTCAAAAGAACCAAAGATTCTTTTTCCATTTGCATCACAAAATTTTCATGATGCGCTGTACCAACAATAGCATCGGCGGCTTTTGGATCTTTTACATAAGGATGATCAAAAAGGCCCAGTTCGAATTTTACGCGCAACACATCGGCAACGCGACTGTCAATAGTTTCCATGCTGAGGCTGCCATCTTTTATCAATTCTCTTAGTGGTAAAATATACTCTTTTGGAGGACTGAAGTTTGTATGTACATTTAATCCGGCTTCCACTACCTGCTTTATCGCATCTTTAAGATCGCCGGCCACATGATGTTTTGAAAAAACAAACTCTACCGCCTGGCTGTCGCTCACCACATAACCCGTAAAACCAAAAGCTTCGCGAAGCAATTCTGTAAGAAAATAATGACTGGCAATGATAGGAACACCGTCCCAGTCATTGTAACTCGCCATCACACCCATCGGATGCGCCTGTTCAATCACTTTTTTAAAAGGATATAAAAACATCTCATGCAATTCCCTCGGTGCCACATGGGGATCAGTTCGTGCGTTTCCATCGCGGCCTCCTTTCGGTACACTATACACTGCATAATGTTTTATGGTTGAAGCCACGCCTTCACTTTGAATTCCATCCACCATTTGTATTCCCAATTCTGAAATCAGGTAAGGATCTTCACCATAAGTTTCTACCACCCTGCCCCACCGCGGATCACGGCTAACATCAAGTATAGGCGCATAGATATTGGTATAGCCCAATGCTTTGGCTTCAGTTCCTTCAATTTGCCCTGCCTCAAAAACCAAAGCCCTGTCCCATGTACTGCCTATACTTATTGGCGCTGGTAATGGAGTAGCCCGGTCATGATTTAATCCATGCACTCCTTCGTTAGTGAAGTCAACAGGGATGCCCAGACGCGTTTGTTCCACAAACCATTTTTGTATTTTGTTGATTGCTTCAGCATGATTGGAAGGAGGATAGGTTAGTTTGCTGGAGTAATATTTTTGCGGGCCGTTGATCACGCCGTTGAGTTGTTCATCTATATTGGCGATACCATCTTTCCAAATTTCATTTTTCCATTCAGGTGTTGGAAGGCTGTCTTTTAAAACCCTTTTGTAACCATACAACGTTGCCATTTGGCAGGTTTTTTCATTTACGTTCATTTGCGACAACAAATCCTGCACTCTTTTTTCTACTGGCTGATGTGGATCTTCAAAAATATCCATCTTACCGTTTTTATTAAAATCGATCCAGCCATCGTGATAGATGTTTATTACCTGGGCTTTCATAGAAAGATTGGCAAAAAAAAGGAAGAATAAGAAACAGAATAATTTAAGTGTGCGCTTCATTATGTATTTAGAATTTAGTGATTGGGATAGTTTATTTATTAATTGATTTCTTTTTTTACTTCTCAGCTTCAGCAAAGGCTTTGACCATTATTTCCAGATCAGTTACGCCTCTGAAACCACTAAATCCAACCGAAAGTTTGGTTCCGTTTTTTAGGGTAATCGGCTGGCCACCTTCCCACCCGATTAAGTCAGGGTTTTCAATTCCATTTGCGTTCTCTTCCACTTCATTATTAAAAACCATTCTTTCATATTCTCCTGTTTTTACGCCTGTAAGCCAAACCTGGCTTGCTTTTGTCCACGCCACTTTATACGAAAGACGTAATCTTGGTTTATTGGTTCCAAACATTTTCCCATGTACATATCCATTTTCTTCTATGATACAAGCAGCAACATTTCCATTGGAAACCCTTTTATCTAAAGGATCTTCCATGTATACCGGAATTAATTTTTCAATTGCTGCAAATAATTTATTGATAACTGTAAGCATTTCTTTGTTTTCCATTCAATGTCATTTTATTTATAAATGTTGTGCTTTTAGTAAAGCAACTTTTTTTAATAATTTTATTCTTCCCAATCCGTTCCAATTGGTGAACCGGGCGGAATCTCAGAATGCATGGTAGGTTTAGCATCTTCCGGTTTTTTCATCCTTTCCAACGCCAACATCAAATGTGCTGTATAGGAAGCATCTTTTGAAACCTTTTGTTGAGATTCGATCCAGTTTTTAAGATCACTCAATACTTTTATCCCATCAGCGCGCGCCTGGAAGGAAGCTTTATTATCTACACTTAATGCCAGCAGGTAAGTTAGTAAAACCTGTTCGGTTTGTTGTTGAATTAATTGTTCCATTCCTGTTCTTCGCGGAGCTTTCCATGTTTTTTCAACAAGATCGTTTAACATAGAATTTACGCTTAAACCTCCGTTTAATGCATATTGTTCCATGCGGCTAAGCCTTTGATCATTGAATAAAAAGGATAAAGGAAGGTCAGCCGCGGTTTCTGCAGGAGACAATGCATCAAATGCAGCCCCGGTTTTTTTTCGAAATAATTCATCCGAATGAATATATCCTTGCGGACGAGGAGGAATGAGTGCAACAATTTTGGGAGGCAACATTAAAAACTTCGGATCGAGGCAATCGGTAATTGCATCAAGTGCTTTCATTTCCTCTTCTTTTGAAATAGGTTTTGTCACAAATTGTCCATCTCCCCGCAACGCATAAGTATAATCAAGTCCTCCTATTAATTTGGTAACCGCTTCCAATTGATAGCGATGATAAAAATAAACCGGCACTAACACATCTTCCAGCATTGCCATTGAAGTTCCTTCAGGAATATCATTTTCTCCAAACTGCTCCAAGGCTTTGGCCCTTACTTTAATTACCTGTTTCAATCCGTCAATTACATTGCTTCCATTATCCCACAAATGAGCATAAGGACTAATACTTCCTGCAGGCCGTGCATCTTCATCCGTTAAATATCGAAGGCCGCTTTTAAAAGCATCGGTAAGAATCGTGTTGAGCGAATCCTTTACATTTTCTCCGGAAGGAAATTCTGAATAACCCCATTTGATGGCCACTCTATCCCACGCTCCTATTTTATTATCGTAAGCATTTGAAAGATCAATATTTCCTGATGCATCCAATGTTACCAAAGGACTTGGGTAATCCATTACACTCGCACGATTAACAGTGCTTCCGGTAAAATTATGCATAAGGCCAAGCGTGTGCCCCACTTCGTGAGCAGCCAGTTGCCTGATACGCGCCAATGACATTTGAAGCATTTTATCATCGGCAGGTTTGCCATCTTTGAAAGGCGCGAGTAAACCTGTTGCGATTAAATAATCCTGGCGAACACGCAATGAACCCAGCGAAACGATTCCTTTAATAATTTCTCCTGTTCGAGGATCAACTAAAGAATTCCCATAACTCCATCCACGTGTAGATCGATGAACCCAGTTGATGACGTTATAGCGAATATCCATTGGGTCGGCGCCATCAGGCAATATTTTTACCTGGAATGCATTTTTATAACCTGCGGCTTCAAAAGCCTGGTTCCACCAACTGGCTCCTTCTACCAAAGCGCTACGAATCTGTTCGGGCACACCATTATCTACATAATAAATAATGGGTTTTACCGGTTCGCTCATCGCCGCATTTGGGTCCTTCTTTTGCAACCTGTGGCGCGTAGCATAATATTTTACAACCGGTTCAGAAACGGGTGTGCTATAATCAAGAAAAGAAATATCCTGAAAACCTGAGCGCGGATCCCATACTCTTGGTTGATAATTATCATCAGGAAGTTGCACAAACGAATGATGCATTCTCACGGTTATATCTTGCGGAGTTGGTGTAACTGAAGAAACCAAATTGCCGGAAGTGGGCGCGGAATTTACAAAAGTGATAGTGGCTTCCAATTCCGTATTCAACGGAAAGTTTTTGGTTCGTGGAAGGTAAATTGCGCTTCGCGATTTATCAATTGAATAATTTCCCTGCTTATCATTTTGCAAAGTATTCGCTACGTTCAGCGCATCGCTCAATAAAAAATCGGTTGCATCAACCAAAACCGAATTATCAGTTTCTGCTTCAGCAATAAATCCCCACAAGGCAGATTGTGCAAAGGATTCTTCAACGGCACGCTTTTCATTCTCATCGTTTGAAACTGCCCGGTATCTATAATTGGGTTGTATCATCAACACTTTTTTACCTGTTTTTACAAATTTTACAATCCTGGTTTCGTTTGTTAATCCCCGGTCGAGACCAATATCATTTGAGCCGACACCTTCGGGCAAAGAGGTTTGATACAACATTTCAGAATCCAGCTTATTTATTTCGAGATATATTTTTCCATTTTCCTGGTCAATATAAAAATTCAAAAAACCTTCGTGTTTTTCCATTCCTTTTGTTTTGTCGGCGATGGAAGGGAGTTTTTGCGCAGCAGCCAGGATGGGAATAAAGAATAAAAGCAGAAAGATTTTTTTCATGAAAGTCATTTATCCAATAAAGATAAATAATTGGAAAGTGCAAAAAATAAAAGAATAGGAAATTGTAAAAATCCTATATATCTAATTTGAATTTTATCTGTGTTCTTTCATAAACAATTAATTAAACTAAGGTTATCAAACGATAAGGAGGAAGGTTTTTAGAAATAAAAACATTACAGCAAACAAAGAAATTAGCCGGATTTTTATTTTATAATCCATATATAACAAATATGAATACACGAAGAATAATCAGTTATGATATTTTACCAGACACGGCACAAAAAAAGCCCGGCTTTTACCAACCAGGCTTTCAATAAATAAAATATAATTATTTTACAGAAACCGGAACTTTAAGGTTTTCCCACTCAAGAGTAAATCCGCTACCACCAACAACAAATTTCATTCTTTCATTAAAAGCAGATGATTTCATTGGTTTGGCCATAATGCGCAATACCTCTGTTTTAGGATCATCAGTAGTATTTCCCTCTTCATCTTTTATACCCCAAATCGGCTTACCGGCTTGTGTCAGTTTTGAATTAAAAATAAAAGTCCATTCAGTTGGAGTTGGCAAAGCATATAATGCATATGTGCCTGCAGGCAGTTTTTTTCCTTCTACCATTATATCCTTGCTGGTTTTAAAAGTGGTTGCTTCGTTTGCGCCCAGTCTCCACACTTTATCATACGGAACAAGGCCGCCCCAAATCTTTCTTCCTTTTACAGCGGGACTACTATAATTAATAGTGATAGTTGAACCGGACACATTGCCTGTAGCGGTTTCAGGAGGACTTGCTCTTTTTGATTTATCCTGCTGTGCAAATATCAAGGAAGTCATCAACATACCAACCAATGTTAATACAAGCCCTTTAAAGAATATCTTTTTCATTGTTGTAAAAGTTTAAGTTTTTAAATAAAATTTATTTGGAGAATAAAATTAAACATTTCCAAAATGGATTGAGAAATAAATATTTAGCCGGCAAATATGAAGTTTAATTGTTTCAGTTGCAACTGCATTGAATATCGCATAAGCAGACAAACAAATATCAGGAATTCTAATTTTTAAAATTACCAGTGGATGAAAAGACGCTACAAAACATACAAATCTGTAAAATGAAAGTTATCTTCTTCTCAAATTTCCCGATATCCGTTTCCTGATAATGATCAGTCTTTTTCATGACTGCTATCGCTTGTAAAAACGGAACCCAATATATATGTTTGCTTGTATAAACTAATAGTTAATTATATTTCATGAAAGAACATGAAACCATATTCGCTGTTGCATTCTGGGCCTCATTGTTTGCTTTATTAGCCTTAGCGGTTTTAGTATTGATCGTATTATTCACAATACTTTGATCAAAATAAAACAGGCTTAGCTTTAGGTTCATCATTTTCTGAAATCATGAGAACATTTCACGTTCCGGGGAGAGGAAATATCTCTATACCAAAGGTTTCTCTTTCTAACACCATTTACTTTATAAATCATTTGCATTGTTCTTTCATTTGCAAATCCTTTTGTTTATTTAATGCTACAAATCACACTGAAATAAGCTAATATTTTACTTAGTACAATTTAAACGTAACTAGTGCAAAATTTATATCTTCATAAAAAGATTACTAAATGAAAATACTTTTCCTCTTAGGTTGTTTTTTTATTTTCAAAAATTCAATTGCGCAAACGCAACCAACCATTTTAAAATATCCTGTTGATTCGGGATACACAACTTCGTTTGACGGAACAAAAAACTATTATGAAGTGCGCGGAAGCATAGAAAATACTTTTTACCATCTTATCAATTCCAAAAACGAAAGTTAAAAATTTATCTGCCTTTAAATTCGCAACATCATTGTTCTAATATTGTAACTCATTTTGAATACAAAGCTGATTGTAAATATTTTCTGCCTGTTTACTTGTCTGCAGGTTCTTTCGCCAGGTGCATCGGCGCAGGTAACTGTGAGCGGTAATGTGTATGATGTTTCCAAATTGTATGCAGTGCCTGGTGTACAGGTAAGCAGCACTTCCGGTTCCTCTGATGTAACCGACTCCACAGGTTCATATCAAATCAATGTATCGACAAATGATTCTATTATTTTTACTTACAATGGAAAATCCACCATGAAATTTCCCGTAAAGGATATTAAAAATTATAGCGCATTCGATATTTCAATACATGCAAAAGTCAAAGAAAAATATAAATTGTTGGACCCGGTAACTGTATTTACAGATTCTTATAAATTTGATTCTTTAGAAAACCGGGAAGAATATGCGAAAATTTTTGGTGACGAAAAACCGGGCATTCATTCCACTTACGACCCGGGAGGCGCTGCCGGCCTGGATCTTGATGCACTGATTGGAATGTTTCAGTTCAGGAAAAATAAAGAACAACTGGCTTTTAAAAAACGCTTGCTACAGGAAGAAGAGGATAGGTATGTGGATTACAAGTTTTCATCTAAAACCATTACAAGAATTACCGGACTTACCGGCGATTCACTGGAAACGTACAAGAAGATGTACCGGCCCGATTATTATTTTGTAGTGAGCAGCACACTTACCCAGTTTTACCAATACATATTGAATACCTCTTACGCTTTCAAAAGAAAGCAGAAAGATTATTAATAATTACTTCTTTTCAAATTAATTATTGTTTAAATTCGTTATTGAAATTCAATTGAATTTATTTTTACTCAGAAAATTTTAAAAATCAATTTATAATTTATTGGAATTGAATAACTTTAGCCAAAATTAGCCATTATGAAAAAAACTTTTACCTTAATTATTCTTTTCTTATGTTTTACAAGCATTAAAGCCCAGGTACCAAATTGCGCAACCAATGTTTCCCCTGCAAATGCGAGTACTAATGTAAGCCCTACTCCATACATTACTTTAAAGTGGAATCCTGTACCGGGTGCGGTTCTTTACAATGTTTACCTCGATGCTAAATTACCTCCTACTACTATATTAGCCAAGGTTTTAACTGATAGTGTGAACTTTTATAATGCAGATTACAGTACCATTTATTACTGGTATGTGGTTCCGGTTAACGGATCAGGATCGGCTATAGGATGCGGCGCAAATACCACTACTTTTATAACCAGCCCACCCCCTCCTGCTCCATTTAATGATGATTGTGTCGGGGCAACAGATCTTACTACCACACAAACCGGAACTACCCTTGGCGCTACACAAAGCCAACCTGCAGATCCATGTGGAGGTTTTACCGGATCCGCTGATGATGATGTTTGGTATCAGTTTACAGCCCTTACCACCGGGCAGGTACTTATCACACTTGACGGAAACAGTAACTTTGATGGAGTTCTTGAAGTATTCAAAGGAAGTTGTGGATCTTTAACTTATGTGTCTTGCAGCGATGTCACTCAAAAAGGAGGTAGTGAAGCAGTAACCGTAAATGCCCTGGCAGGAACCAGCTATAAAATCCGTGTTTATAGTTTTGGGCCTAACCTTAGTGACAGAGGAGGATTTACAATTTCTGCTGCCGGTTCTCCTTTGCCCATTTCTCTTTTAAGCTTTAAAGGCGAACATGTAGGAAACAACAACGTACTTTCATGGTCAACAGCCACAGAATTAAATAACCAGGGATTTGAAATTCAGTATTCATTTAACGGAAAAGATTTCAGGAAACTTGGCTTTGTAAATTCAAAACAAAATTCTGGAAATAGTGGTTCTGTTTTAAATTATCAATATACTGATACTAAAGCAATCGGAGGTAATGTATATTATCGATTGATGCAGGTTGATAGAGATGGTAGTTTCAAATATTCAAATGTTGTTTTAGTAAAAGGAAGCCTAATCAATGCACTTTCTTTAAATGCTGTTTATCCTAATCCGGCAAAAGATAAACTGAACGTGATTGTTTCATCGCCGGTTAACAATAATATCAATGTTATTATCACTGACCTTGCAGGTAAAATTGTAAGTCGCCAGGCATTTTCTATTATGGAAGGCGGCAACAATCTTGAATTTAATGTATCTGCATTGTCTGCAGGCAGTTACATTATAAAAGCTGTTTGCAATAACGGATGTCAAACACCGGTTAGCAAGTTTGTAAAAGAGTAATTTGTAGCAAACAAACCAATAATTAAGATTTCTATTTATAAAAGAATGGCGAAGGTTGAAAACAAAACCTTCGCCATTCTTTTTTAGTAAAGCAAAGAAGAAAAGCAAGACTAAGAAAGTGATTGATATGACGGTAAAGCATACATGCAATAATCGGGCGCTTTAAAATTTTGCCTGGTAAAGCCTTTTTAGATTTAAAGAATGAAAAAATAGCAAGCATATAAGTTGCGCAGTAATATCAAGCGATAGTTATAACAATAAAAGCAAGCTGCAATTCAGTAAACTAATAAAAAAAGAGATTTTAATTTTGCAGCTTTCCGTTAATATTTTTCAATCAAATATTTTTTAGTTCAGCGAGCAGTTCCTGCAAAACCTTTTTAGCATCACCAAAAAGCATAGAAGTTTTAGGTTGATAAAAAAGTTGATTTTCAATCCCTGCATATCCGGGTTTCATACTTCTTTTGTTTACAATAACATTTTTCGCTAATTCTACTTCCAGGATGGGCATTCCATAAATGGGAGAAGAAGGATCATTTTTTGCAGCAGGATTTACTACATCATTAGCACCCAGTATCAACACAACATCGGTTGTTTTGAATTCTTCATTTGCATCATCCATCTCTAACAATTTTTCATAGCTCACATCTGCCTCAGCCAGCAAAACATTCATGTGCCCCGGCATACGGCCGGCAACAGGATGAATAGCATATTTAACTTCCACCCCTTTTTCGTCCAGCGCTTTTTCCAATTCATGGCAGGTATGCTGTGCCTGCGCTACTGCTAAACCATACCCGGGAACTATCATTACTTTCTTTGAGTAAGCCATGAGCATGGCGGCATCACTAAGGGATATCTCTTTAATGCTACCTTCTGTATCATGGCCACCTGAAGCTTTGTTTGAACCACCAAATGACCCAATCAATACATTTACCAGGCTGCGATTCATTGCTCGACACATTAGAATAGTAAGTAAAGTTCCTGCAGCACCCACTAAAATTCCTCCGGTAAGCATTGCTTTATTATTGTACAAAAATCCTCCACAAGCAGCAGCTACTCCGGTAAATGAATTTAATAATGAAATTACCACCGGCATATCTGCACCACCAATCGGCAATACAAAAAATACGCCGTACAACAATGCCAAGGCTACCGTAATAAAGAAAGGAATATTTACAAATTGCGTATTAGAAAAATACGCATACACAGCAGATACAAGAATCAAAATCAAAATTAAATTATTGAACAGATGCTGTCCTTTAAAAGAATAATCTTTGAATTTTCCACTAAGCTTACCCCAGGCAATCATACTTCCAATGAATGAAACACTGCCGATAATTGTTCCTGCTATGATAGCCAGGTAATGCCCCGATGCTACCACATCAGAAAAAGAATTACTTACCGCCCTGTTTTCCCTGTACAAATAATCAAACTCAACAATAGAAATTAAAGCGGCACAGGCGCCTCCCATGCCATTGAAAAAGCTTACCAGTTCTGGCATTGCAGTCATTTTCACTTTTTTGGCTACGAGTACACCAATAATACTTCCAATAAAAATCGCAGAAAATATCCAAGGATAATTCCCCAATCTTTTTCCATCATCCTCATACAAAAAAATAGTACCCAGGATAGCTATAATCATTCCGGCTGCAGCAATTAAATTTCCTCGTCTCGCAGTAGAAGGATTTGACAACATTTTCAACCCCAGAATGAATGTAACTGAAGCAACGATATAACAAACTGATAAAATACTTGGCCCCATTTATTGGTGAATTAGTTAATTAGCTTTTTGGGTTATTTGTTGGTTTACTATAAAAATTTATTCAACTCTTACTTTTTCTTTTTAAACATTTCCAACATTCTATCTGTCACAACAAAACCTCCTACAACATTTAATGTTCCTAAAACCACAGCAAGGAAGCCAAGTACCAGCGCCACATAATTACCACTTTCAGCTTTGCCCATTACTATGATTGCACCTATAATTACTACTCCATGAATTGCATTAGCGCCACTCATCAAAGGCGTGTGCAATACACTTGGCACTCTTCCAATAATTTCAACTCCCAAAAATATCATCAGGATCACGATGTAAACCATTTGGATATTTTGTTGAATAAAATGAATCATTTCTTCCATAAATTTTATTTTATCTGTCTTTTAAATCCAACCTCACATCATTATTTTAGCTAATTAGCTAACCAAAGTTCCTTTTACCAATTCGTCTTCAAAGTTCAAATTCAATTTTCCCCGTCCGACCGGGTCATCCGGGCGGGCCTCTTTATCAATAATTAACTGCAAAAAATTACAGATGTTTTTTCCGTACATCTTGCTTGCATCATAAGGCATCGTTGAAGGAAGGTTAGAATTTCCAACAATTGAAACACCTTTATAAATTACAGTTTCATTATTTTTTGTCAGCTCAGTATTTCCACCTGTAGCTGCAGCAAGATCAATAATTACTGATCCGTTTTTCATTTTAGCTATCATTTCTTCTGTAAGTAAAATCGGTGCCTTCTTACCAAAAATTTGCGCGGTTGTAATTATGATGTCTGATTTTTGAACACTTGCGGCTATTCTATCTTTTTGTTTTTGTAAAAATTCAGAAGTTTGTTCTACCGCGTAACCACCGGCTTTGCTGGCATCAGCCGCGCCTTCAACTTCAATAAATTTAGCCCCAAGGCTCATCACTTCTTCTTTAACCGCAGGCCTTGTATCAAAAACTTCTACTACAGCGCCTAATCTTCTGGCTGTGGCAATTGCCTGCAAACCGGCAACGCCTGCTCCTAATATCAAAACTTTTGCAGGAGGAATACTTCCTGCTGCGGTCATAAACATTGGGAAATATCTCGGGAATAAATTCGCTGCTAATAAAACGGCTTTGTACCCTGCTATATTAGCCTGGCTGCTCAACACATCCATGCTTTGCGCACGCGTTGTTCTTGGAATCATATCAATGCTGAAAACAGTTATGTTACTAACATTTAATTTCTTCACAAAATCAACATTGTACAGTGGCTGAAAAATACCTAAGATCACTTTTGTTTTTAGTGATTCAACTTCTGATGCTGAGGGAAGATGAATAGTCAAAATAATTTCAGACTTATTGATCACATTTTGTCTTGAATCAATTCCTGCTCCTGCTTCCACATATTTTTCATCAGAAGCAAATGCCTTTTCGCCTGCATTACTTTCGACTAATACATCAACATTTAATTTTTTTAAAATCCCAATGTGCTCTGGTAAAAGGGAGACTCGAGTTTCGGTTAACGGTTCTTTTAAAACACCAATCGTCATAATTTAGAAATATGCTTCTAAGGTATCATAAAAATCAAAACCTTATAGAAAAATCTTGTTTTACTCTAAAATCTTTACTAAAAAAAACGAGGCCAATAAAAAAAAGATCAATGGTTAAGGTAACGGCTGGATGCTGTTTGATCAGTTCCCAGGCTTTTTCCATTTCCGGGCTCCAATGAATATCGTCAAAAATAAAAATGGAGTCAGAGGTTGATTTCCTCAGAAATAGATCAAAATATTCTAAAGTTGGATTTTTACGATGATTCCCATCGATAAAAAGAAGGTCAATCGTTTCAAATTTCGCCAGAACAACAGGAATCGATTTTTCAAAAGAATCTTCTATCAATTCAATGTTACTTAATTGCGCTTCTTTAAAATTTTGCAGTGCAATTTTTGCAATATTGGTTGATCCTTCCAGTGTAACCACTTTTGCATCCTTACTTGCAGCCGCCAGGTAGCAGGTGGTTATCCCAAAAGAAGTGCCTAATTCTACAATATTTTTAGATCGATAATATTTAGCTATCCTGAAAAGTAACCGGGCATATT
Source organism: Bacteroidota bacterium (assembly GCA_028876495.1). Classification (GTDB taxonomy): domain Bacteria; phylum Bacteroidota; class Bacteroidia; order Chitinophagales; family Chitinophagaceae; genus Ginsengibacter. The sequence goes on along the minus strand of JAGWRO010000040.1, from coordinate 3,920 downwards.
TTTTCTTTTTTAAAGAGGTACGCGCGATATCTTTTATCTTCCTTTTTTTAAATGGGATTACTGCTGAGCCGGCGCCAAAATCTTCTACTTCAATTTCATTACTATTTATTAAAAGCGATCTCCGTAAAGATTCTATTCTATCATAACCACAGTATTTTTTTTTATCATTCAAAACATGAATGATGAAGTCGAAAACAAACGGCGAATGTACTCCATGGCCTTTACCGTTTTTTGAATGAAAATAATAATGAAAATATTTTTTAGCTAGCTGGAGTGATGAATACATATTTGAATTTAATCATTATCGGTTTTTTCCCACACTTCAAAAGTATAAGGATAATTGTTTTTTTCATCTGCCGGATGTGATTCTTCCCTAACCATTTTCCAACGGGAAGTATCAATTTCCGGATAAGAAGTATCGCCTTCAACTTTAGTGTGCACACGGGTGAGATAAATCCTGTCTACCAGGTTGATTGTATCTTTAAAAACTTTTCCACCCCCGATAATGAAAATTTCTTTTGCATCACTTTCTTTTGCTTTGTCAATTGCCTCATCAATGGTATGCGAAACAAAGACATTTTGCGGATGCCAATCTTTCTTTTGGGTAATCACAATATTTATCCGTCCCGGTAAATCTTTTTTAAGAGACTCATAAGTGTTTCGTCCCATGATCACGGGCATTCCCCATGTTTTATTTTTAAAATATTTGAAATCGTTTGGTAGTTTCCATGGGAGACCATTCTTTATTCCTATAATATTATTTTCGGAAGCAGCTACAATATGTGAAAGCATGGGTTAAAAAAGTTAAATGGTTCAATGGTTAATTAGTTACTTCTCCTATTAATATAATTAGGTTTGTTTTTGAGAATTTTTTACAAATTTTATAAAAGCATTTAACATTAAGAGTACTTTTTTGCAAAGTTCGATTAATGAGTTACCTATTTCAGGCGCAATAATCTTTCTTCTCAGGCATTTAGATAGCCAGGATTTTGTTTCCTGAAACAATGTTCCAGATATCATCGGAAAATTTTTCTGCCAGATTGTAAACTTCTAATTTTTCTAATGTGTACTCCATAATTAGATAATTTGAAATATAGAGTCTTTATAAACCATATTCCAACTCATTTCACTGAATAAACTCATTAAGTAAATAAACCAATTAACTTTCCTATACAGCAACTGGTGCTTTTATAGATGGATGAGCTTCATAATTCTGAAGCTCAAAATCTTCATATTGAAAATCAAAAATATTCTTTACTTCCGGGTTTATTTTCATTTGTGGAGGTGAAAACGGTTTACGGGTAAGTTGAAGTTGTGCCTGTTCAAAATGATTTTTATACAAATGAACATCTCCAAATGAATGGACAAATTCACCAGGTTCCATATCACAAACCTGCGCAATCATCATCGTTAATAAAGCATAAGAAGCAATGTTAAAGGGCACTCCTAAGAAAACATCCGCACTTCTTTGATAAAGTTGACAGGAAAGTTTTCTTTTGCCACCATCTTCCGACGGCGTCGTATAAAACTGAAATAAGCAATGGCAGGGCATCAATTTCATGTCTGGAAGATCTGCAACATTCCATGCGCTTATAATGAGCCTGCGGCTATCAGGATTTGTTTTTAATTGTGTGACTAAATCCGAAACCTGGTCAAAAGTTTCTCCGTTTGCTCCGGCCCAACTGCGCCATTGCTTTCCATAAACCGGCCCAAGATTTCCACTTTCATCAGCCCATTCATCCCAAATCCTTACACCATTTTCCTGAAGGTATTTCACATTGGTATCTCCCTTTAAAAACCACAATAATTCATAAATAATACTTTTTAAATGAAGTTTTTTTGTAGTTACCAGTGGAAATCCATTCTGCAAATTAAAGCGCATCTGGTAACCGAATAAACTTCTTGTTCCGGTACCAGTCCGGTCATTTTTATCAACTCCGGTTTCAATTATTTTTTCTAAAAGTTGAAGATATTGCTGCATAGGCGCAAGTTAATGAATTAGCAAATCTGAAACCTCAAACATACTTTCATATATTTGCGCAACTTTAAAATCTTTTTTCATGTCAGTATTAGTTAATAAAAATTCGAAAGTATTAGTACAGGGATTTACAGGAACTGAAGGAACTTTCCATGCCACACAAATGATAGAATACGGAACAAAAGTAGTAGGTGGAGTTACTCCCAATAAAGGCGGAGCCACCCATCTTGACAGACCGGTTTTTAATACAGTTGAAGAAGCAGTGAAAGAAACCGGCGCAGATGTAAGCATCATCTTTGTACCTCCGGCATTTGCTGCCGATGCCATTATGGAAGCATCGGATGCAGGAATTAGACTAATCGTTTGTATTACAGAAGGAATTCCTGTTCAGGATATGGTAAAAGTGAAAAACTATTTAATGGATTCAAAATCAAGATTGATAGGGCCGAATTGCCCGGGCGTTATTACGGCTGATGAATGTAAAGTTGGCATTATGCCAGGCTTTATTTTCAAAAAAGGAAAGATTGGAATTGTTTCAAAATCAGGCACCCTTACTTATGAAGCAGCAGACCAGGTAGCGAAAGCGGGTTTGGGAATTTCGACAGCTATCGGAATAGGCGGTGATCCCATTATTGGTACAACCACCAAAGAAGCCGTTGAACTTTTTATGAATGACCCTGAAACAGATGGAATTGTGATGATTGGTGAAATTGGAGGAAGTATGGAAGCAGATGCTGCGCGCTGGATCAAAGATAATTACCGCAAACCGGTAGTTGGTTTCATTGCAGGCCAGACCGCTCCTCCCGGAAGAAGAATGGGACACGCCGGTGCTATTGTAGGCGGTGCTGAAGATACTGCTGCAGCTAAAATGAAAATACTCGCAGAATGTGGAGTTCATGTGGTAGCCAGCCCGGCTGACATCGGAAAAACAATGGCTGAAGCAATGAAAAAATAATTTTTACATATAACTACTTTAAAAGGATGATTTTAATGGTCATCCTTTTTTATTATACTAAAACAGGAATTCTAATAATTTGTTGTTGTACTACAAACGAACTGAAAAACACAAAACTACCCCAAACAAAAAATCCTTTTCAAGTAAATGAAAAGGATTTAAAAATCTGGTATTAAAAAAGATTAATAGTCTTTGCCATAACCACCGCCGCTTCTGCCACCGCCGCTGCTTCTGCCACCGCCGTATCCGCCGCCGCCGCTTCTGCCGCCGCCACCATATCCACCGCCGCTTCTGCCGCCACCGCCGCCATATCCGCCGCCGCCACTTTTCTTGTAGCCGCTACCTTCCGGACGAGGTTGTGATTCGTTAACAATTAATTTACGGCCCTGAATTTCACTTTCGTTTAATGTAGCGATTGCAGTTTTAGCTGCCTCATCGTCTTCCATTTCAACAAAACCGAAACCTTTACTACGGCCCGTATTTTTTTCTTTAAGAATTTTTGCACTTGAAACAGTACCGTACTGACTGAATAAGTTGCTTAAATCGTCATCAGTCATTGACCAACTGAGATTACCTACATAGATGTTCATTGTAAAAACTTTTGTTTAATAAATAAAAATAACTATTAATGAATCAGTAGCTACAATGAACTGAAGAAATCTTTGAAGAGAAACATCAGCCAAAAGAAAAACAAACTAAACCCATTAACAAAGCATAAAGGTAAACTTTTATTTCAAATAACATTATTTTCACAAAAAATATTTTTAGTAGTGTTTTTTACAAGAATTTGATAAATCATCAAAGTGAAGGAAAGATTTATAAAAAAAGCTATCCTAACAAATAGCCTCCTATGTACCTAAAGTCCGGTGAGAGAGTTAATATGGTAGTTCCTTTTTCTAATTTCTTTTGAAAGAGAAAGATTCAAAAGGATTTTTAAACCTTTCCCCTTCGCAAGATTTTTTTTTCCTTATCCCAAATTTAATATTT